>NZ_JBIWFO010000011.1:0-207881 GCF_044763125.1 Streptomyces sp. NPDC096310
AGACGCCACCAGGCAACAGCCCGACGCAGCCACTACAAACGGCGGTCCGCCGACGAACCCGCTGGATAGATCACGAAACCGCACTGGAGTACTAGTAGCTGCCAGATGTGGTCGGCGCGGGCCGACCGGCACGGTTCCAGGAACGCGTGGGCCTGTCCGCCGTCAGATCGCGGACAGGCTCTGCTCCGCCCAGATCGTCTTGCCGGTGTACGTCTGGCGGGTGCCCCAGCCCTGGGTGAGCTGGGCGACCAGGAGCAGTCCGCGGCCGCCCTCGTCGGAGGTGCGGGCCCTGCGCAGGTGGGGGGAGGTGCTGCTGCCGTCGGAGACCTCGATGACCAGGTCGCTGTCGCGGATCAGCCGGAGCTTGACGGGGGCGTTGCCGTACCGGATGGCGTTGGTGACCAGTTCACTGACCACCAGTTCGGTCACGAACGCCGCGTCGTCCAGGCCCCAGACGGCCAGTTGCCGGCAGGCGTTCTTACGGGTCTCGGCGACGGCGGCGGCGTCGCACGGCACGTCCCAGGTGGCGACATGGGCGGCGTCCAGGGCGCGGGTACGGGCCATCAGCAGGGCCACGTCGTCCTGCGGCCGGTCCGGGAGGAGCGCCTGGAGCACGGCGTCGCAGGCGGCCTCCAGGGACGGGGCGGAACGGGCCAGCACCTCGCGCAGCGTGCCGAGGCTCTCGTCGATGTCGCGCTCACGGGACTCGACGAGACCGTCGGTGTACAGCACCAGGACGGATCCCTCGGGCAGCTCCAGCTCGGCGGTCTCGAAGGGCAGCCCGCCGAGGCCCAGCGGCGGGCCCGCGGGGACGTCCAGGAACTCCACGGCGCCGTCCGGGGTCATCAGCGCGGGTTCCGGATGGCCGGCGCGCGCCACCGAGCAGCGCCGGGACACCGGGTCGTAGACCGCGTACAGGCAGGTGGCGCCGGTGTCGCCGGTGCTGTCCGCACCGTCGGAGTCGGCGGACAGATGGATGACGAGATCGTCAAGGTGGGTCAGGAGTTCGTCGGGCGGCAGATCGACGTCGGCCAGGGTACGGACGGCGGTACGCAGCCGCCCCATCGCGGCCGACGCCTGGATGCCGTGGCCGACCACGTCGCCGACGACGAGGGCGACCCGGGCGCCGGAGAGGGGGATCACGTCGAACCAGTCGCCGCCCACCCCGGCCTGGGTGCTCGCGGGCAGATAGCGGGAGGCGACCTCGACGGCGGCCTGCCGGGGCGGCCGTTCCGGCAGGAGACTGCTCTGGAGGGTGAGGGAGGTCCGCCGCTCGCGCCCGTAGCGGCGGGCGTTGTCGACGCACACCGCGGCCCTGGCGGTGATCTCCTCGCCCAGGAGCAGATCGTCCCGGGCGAACGGCTCCGGGCGCCGGTGGCGGGCGAAGACGGCCACGCCGAGGGTGATGCCACGGGCGCGCATCGGCACGGCCAGCACCGAGTGGATGCCGTACCGCCGCACCCGCTCGGCCCGCTCCGGGGCCTCGTGCTCCCATACGGCCATCGCGGGGCTGGTCACCTCCCTGATCAGCGGCCGGCCCGTGGCCAGGCACTCCGCGGCGGGCGAGGCGTCCGGATAGGCGGCCACCGCGCCGCGCGGGACCACGGCCTCGGGGCAGCCCTCCAGTACGGACCGGGCGGCGACCCGGCGCAGTTCGACGGGGCTGCTCGGGACACCCGCGCGCGGGTCCTCGCCGCCCTCGATGGAGGGGAGCAGGTCGACGGTGACGAAGTCGGCGAGCTGCGGGACCGCCACATCGGCCAGCTCCTCCGCGGTACGGGTGAGGTCCAGGGTGCTGCCGATACGGACGCTGGCGTCGTTGAGCAGCACCAGCCGCTCCCTGGCCAGGTGTTCCTCGGTCATGTCGCGCGCGGAGAGGAGCACTCCCCGTACCGTCCCCCCGGTGTCCCGCACCGGGACGAGGGAGAGCGCCCAGACGCTCTCCCGCTCGTGGCCCGGCAGCCGCAGGGCGACCTGCCCCTGCTGCCGGGTGCCGGTCTCCAGCGCCCGGCGGATGAGCCGTTCCGTCCGGTCGCCCTGCGGATCCGCCACGATCTCCGAGACGCGCAGGCCCCGCATCGCCTTCTCGGACAGTCCGAGCACGCGCTCCATGTCCTTGTTCGCCAGCCACAGCCGCAGGTCGCTGTCGTAGAGCGCCATCGTGGCCGGGGACTGGGTGAACGCCCACATCACCAGCGCCCCGGCGGGGAGCGGCGAGGGCGGCCGGGGCAGGGCGGAGACCAGGAGCCATCCGCCGGTACGGCTCCCGCCGCCGTCGTCATCCCCGCCGCCGTCCTCGCTCCACGGCTTCCGGCGGTGGGCCAGCAGGCTGACCGGGAGCGTGCGGCCGTCCCGGTGGCGCAGCCGCACCGTCCCGTCCCACCTCGGCAGCTTCGCCAGGGCCCGTACCGCCCCGGCCGGTGGTTCCACGGCGAGCAGAGCGGCCGCGGACCGGCCGACGACCTCGGAGGAGCGGTATCCGAGCAGCCGTCGCGCCCCCTCGCTCCAGCCGGTGACGATGCCGCGCGGATCCAGCGTGGCCCTGGCCGTGGCGCTGTCCGCAGCGCTGCCGGCGGTGGGAACCCCCTGCCCCGGCGCCCGGTCGTCACCGGCGGTGTCCGATCGCGTCATCGTGTCCGACCGCCCTCGCCTCGGTCCTTCCACCATGGGCCGCGCCCCGCGCAGGAGCAACCGAGAGCCTGATCCGTCACCGCAGACCCATTGACCCCGTAGGGCTCACCTCTCTAGCCTCCGTTCTTGTACATGGACAACGTCCTTATACATGGAAACGACCGCTGACCCCGCTCCACCGTGAGGCGCGCTCCGCCCGCGTGCGCACCCCTTGCTCCACCGCACAGTCCGTCCGCTTGTCCGGTGCACAGTCCAAAGGGGAACTGACCCATGCCACTCGTCGTCGTCGGGATCAGCGTGCTGGTCCTGCTCTTCCTCATGACACGGCTCAAGCTGAACGGTTTCGCGGCCCTCCTGCTCGTCGCCGTCGGAGTCGCCCTCGTCCAGGGAATTCCCCTCACGAAGATCCCGGACATCCTCTCCGACGGCATCGGCGGCCAGATCGGCGACACGATGCTCACCATCGGGCTCGGCGCCATGGTCGGGCGGGTGATGGGGGACTCCGGCGCCGCCCAGCGCATCGCCACCAGACTCCTCGCCGTCTGCGGCACCCGCGGGGTGCAGGTGGCCATGGTGGCGACGGCCATGCTCATCGGTGTCACGATGTTCTACGAGGTCGCCTTCGTCATCATCGTGCCCGTCGTCTTCACCCTGGTACGGGTCACCCGGTCGAACCTGCTGTGGGTCGGGCTGCCGATGTCCATCGCCCTGTCCACCATGCACAGCTTCCTGCCTCCGCACCCGGGCCCGACGGCGGTCGCCTCGACCTTCCACGCCTCCGTCGGACTGACCCTGTTCTACGGTCTGTTCATCGCCGTGCCGATCGGCGCGCTCATCGCCCTGGTGTGGCCGCGGCTCGCGTTCATCCGGGCCATGAACCCCTCCGTACCCGAGGGCCTGGTGAGCGAACGGGTCTTCGAGGACGAGGAGATGCCGGGTCTCGCCTGGTCGCTGGCGGTCGCGCTGCTGCCCGTCGTGCTGATCGCGGGCGCCGCCGTCACCGACATGGCGACCTCGGCGCAGACCCCGCTCACCCACTTCGTCGCCTTCATCGGCTCGGCCCCGATCGCCCTGCTGCTGACGCTGGTTGTGGCGATCTGGGCGTTCGGGCCACGGATCGGCCGGAGCCTGGCGGAGGTCAGCGCCTCGTGCCGGGGAGCGGCACAGGCGATGGCGATGATCCTGCTGGTCATCGGAGCCGGCGGCGCCTTCAAGCAGGTCCTGGTCGACGGCGGGATATCGGACTACATCAAGGACGTCACCGACGGCTGGTCCGTCTCACCGATCATCCTCGCCTGGCTCGTGGCGGTGATCCTCCGGGTCGCCCTCGGCTCGGCGACGGTCGCCGTCGTCACGGCGTCCGGCGTGGTGCTGCCGCTGCTCGCGGACAGCGGGGTGCCGCCCGAGATCATGGTGCTCGCCGTCTCCTGCGGCTCGATCGCCCTCTCGCACGTCAACGACCCGGGCTTCTGGATGTTCAAGGAGTACTTCAACCTGTCGGTCATCGACGCGATCAAGGCACGTACCACCTACACCACCGTGCTCTCCGTCCTCGGACTCGGCGGCGTGCTCCTGATGGAACGCGTCCTGGACATCCTCGATCTCTGACCCGGTCCCGCACTTCGCGTACCCCCGCGTCTCCCCGCACTCTGGAAGGACCCGCCCCATGAGCCAGCCCGTCGTCACCGGCTTCTCCGTGTACCCGGTGGCAGGCCGTGACTCCATGGCACTCAATCTCTCCGGCGCGCACGCCCCGTACTTCACCCGCAACGTCCTGGTCGTCCAGGACTCCGAGGGCCGGACCGGCGTGGGCGAGGTGCCGGGCGGTGAGCGCATCACCCGTACCCTGCGCGAGGCGCAACCCCTGGTCGTCGGGGCCTCGTTGGGCGACCACAAGCGGGTGCTGCGCGTCCTGGGGGAGCGGTTCGCCGGCCGGGACGCGGCGGGGCGCGGGGAGCAGACCTTCGACCTGCGCACCGCGGTGCACGCCGTGACGGCCGTCGAGTCCGCACTGCTCGACCTGTTGGGCCAGCACCTGGAGGTGCCGGTGGCCGCGCTGCTCGGGGAGGGCAAGCAGCGCGACGCGGTCCGTGTCCTCGGCTACCTCTTCTACGTCGGCGACCCCGGCAGGACCGATCTGGAGTACGTCAGGGAACCCGGCGCCGACGTGGAGTGGTACCGCCTCCGCCGCGAGGAGGCGCTGACCCCGGAGGCGATCGTCCGGCAGGCCGAGGCGACGTACGAGCGCTACGGCTTCCGGGACTTCAAGCTCAAGGGCGGTGTCCTGCCGGGAGCGGAGGAGGTCAAGGCCGTACGCGCGCTGAAGGAACGCTTCCCCGGGGCCCGGATCACCCTCGACCCCAACGGCGCCTGGTCGCTGCGGGAAGCGGTCGAACTGTGCCGGCCCCTGGCCGGCACGCTCGCGTACGCCGAGGACCCCTGCGGGGCCGAGGACGGGTTCTCGGGCCGGGAGATCCTGGCGGAGTTCCGCCGGGCCACCGGACTGCCCACCGCGACCAACATGGTGGCGACGGACTGGCGTCAGCTCACCCATGCGATGGCGCTCCAGTCGGTCTCCATCCCGCTCGCCGACCCGCACTTCTGGACCATGCGGGGATCGGTGCGGGTGGCCGAACTCTGCCAGGCGACGGGGCTGACGTGGGGCTGCCACTCCAACAACCACTTCGACATCTCGCTGGCCATGATGGCCCACTGCGGGGCCGCCGCCCCGGGGGAGTACAACGCCCTGGACACCCACTGGATCTGGCAGGAGGGCCTGGAGCGGCTGACCGTGACGCCCCCGCGGATCGCAGGCGGCGAGGTCGCCGTCGACGACACCCCGGGTCTCGGCGTCCAACTCGACATGGACCGGCTCCTTTCGGCCCATGAGCTGTATCGGGAGAAGAGCCTCTCCGGCCGGGACGACGCCGCGGCGATGCGCTTTCTCGTACCGGACTGGGAGTTCGACGGCAAGCGGCCCAGCCTGGTGCGGTGAAAAGGCGTCCGCTGATACGACAGGCCGTCAGAAGAATGAATCCGGCGGCGAATCCGGTGGCGTTCCCGGTCAATTCCCGCGGACTGTTCCCAGTTGTCGGGGCGTCGGGCGGGAGGGCGCGGGGCGGAGAGCCCCGCACCTGACCCATAAGGGCGTTTTGTCCACCATTTCTGTTAAGTGAATTTAGGTGGCATTGCGGGCTCTTGAAGCATTGAAAGGCTTTTGCCTGTCCGATTATTCCGTTACGTTCGTGACGTGCGTCACGTGGGCGTGGGCCGGCGGGCGGAGCGAGGCGGCCGCTTTCTCTCATGAGAGACGAAAGTTGAGTTCCCGGGACGGCTCCGAAAGGGCGATTGCCCCGAAAATTCGGAACTTGTGCCGTCCTGATATCTCGCTTACGTTCTCGTCCATCCGGATGGAACGCCAAATCCTGCCGCTGTCCGGAAACCCACACACCTATCCGTCAGAAGGCAGGAGCGGGGGACCCAGGTAAGTCGCCGGTCCGGATTTTCCGGAACGGCTCGGGGTGAAGCCGTACGCACCGCCGTACGGCCGGGCATCTCCAGCCCGAACCCGACAGCTCACCTCGCAGGCGACGGAGAGGAATTCGTCGTGCCCAGAAACGCCAAGCACCGCCGCCCCAGAACCGGCTCGATCGCCCGACGCCTCGTCGCGGTGGGCACCGGGGGCGCCGCCCTCGCGATTCCGCTGGTCTCCGCGGCCACCGCGCAGGCCGCGACCCCGGCGACGCAGCACGTCAGCGCCGCCAAGGCCGCGCAGGCCCCCGCCGCCGCGACGAAGGCCACCAGCTACGTCGTGGTCTACGGCGACTCGCTGTCCAAGATCGCGCACAAGCACTCCGTCAGCGGCGGCTGGCAGAAGCTCTACGCGGACAACCGGAGCGCCATCGGCGCCGACCCGTCGCACATCCACCCCGGCCTGAAGCTGGCCCTCAAGGGGAAGGCGGCGGCCACCGCCGCCAAGCCGGCCACCGCCGCCAAGCCGGCCACCGCCGCCAAGGCGAGCGCGAAGACCGCCACGACCGGCACCGTCACCCAGGCCGCGGTGAAGACGTACAGCGACAACCTGGACGGCTGGATCCGCGAGTCGCTGGACATCATGGCCCGCCACGGGATCCCCGGCAGCTACGAGGGCATCCACCGCAACATCATGCGGGAGTCCTCGGGCAACCCGAACGCCATCAACAACTGGGACATCAACGCCCAGAACGGCGTCCCGTCCAAGGGTCTGCTCCAGGTCATCGCCCCGACGTTCCAGGCGTACCACGTGCCCGGCACGTCGACGGACAGCTACGACCCGGTCGCCAACATCACGGCCGCGTGCAACTACGCCGCCGCCCGGTACGGCTCGATCGACAACGTGAACGGTCCCTACTGACCCGACCCGCGCCGCCCCACGGGCGACGAACGCACCGGGCCCCGGCCCCGCCGTCCAGCGACGGCGGGGCCGGGGCCCGTTCCATCGCCCCGCGCGTCACCCACGCCGCGCGCGCAGCTCCCGTACCCCCGCCACCACCAGCACCAGCGCCGTCGCGCCCAGGGACCACAGGAGCTGCGGGCGGGCCGTGTCGTCGGCGAGCATCAGGACGAACACCGTCCCCATCGCGGCGAGCGTCACCCAGGTCAGGCCGGGGAAGAGCCACATCCGCAGCACCAGGCGCTCCGGTGTCTCCCGCTCGATCCGCGGGCGCAGCCGGAGCTGTGACACCGCGATCATCGCCCAGACGAAGAGCAGCACCGCGCCGACCGCGTTGAGCATGTACAGGAAGACCGAGTCGGGCCACTTCAGATTGAGCAGGACGGAGACGAACCCGAACGCCACCGACGCCAGCACCGCCCGCCGGGGCACCCCCGCGCCGCCCACCTTCAGCAGGGCCTTCGGCGCCTCGCCCCGTTCGGCCAGCGAGAAGACCATCCGGGACGATCCGTAGAGGTTGGCGTTGAGCGCCGAGAGCAGCGCCACGAACACCACGATGTTCATGATCTGCCCGGCCGACGGGATGCCGATCGCGTCGAGGACGGTGACGTACGGGCTGAGCCCCGCCTTCTGCGCCGTCCAGGGCAGCACGGCCACGATGACCGCCATCGAGCCGACGTAGAAAAACAGGATCCGGACGACCGCGCTGCGCACCGCGCGGGCCACCGAGCGCACCGGGTCGTCGGACTCGGCCGCCGCGATCGTGACGACCTCCAGACCGCCGAAGGCGAAGATCACGGCGAGCACCCCGGACGTGACGCCCTGCCAGCCGTTCGGGAGGAAGCCGCCCTCTCCGGTCAGGTTGTCGAGACCGGCCGGGCTGGTGTCGGGCAGCACACCGAAGACCGCGAGCAGTCCGAGCACCAGGAACGCGACGATCGCGAAGACCTTCAGGGCAGCGAAGTAGAACTCGAACTCGCCGAAGTTCTTCACGGCGGCGAGGTTCGCGCCTGTGAAGACGACCATGAAGACCAGCACCCAGGCCCACTGCGGCACGGAGGGCAGCCAGCCGTTCGCGATCTGCGCCGCGCCTGTCGCCTCCACGGCGAGGACGACGACCAGCAGGAACCAGTAGAGCCAGCCGACGCTGAACCCCGCCCACCGGCCGAGCGCGCGCTCGGCGTGCACGGAGAACGAGCCCGACGCGGGCATCGCCGTCGACATCTCGCCCAGCATCCGCATCACGCACATGGCGAGCGCGCCCGCGATCAGATACGAGACGACGATGCCGGGCCCGGCCAGTGCGATCCCGGCGCCGGAGCCGACGAAGAGCCCGGCGCCGATGACACCGCCGAGCCCGAGCATGGTGAGGTGGCGCTGCTTGAGCCCGCCGGCCAGTGGTTCGCCGGAGTCCGAGGCAAGCCCGGGGGCGGGGTGGTGGGGGGTGCGGTCGTGCATGGGGTGGGTTCAGACTGCTTTCGGGGCTGGTGAGGACGGGGAGATGCGGCCCTGGCAGTCTCCCCGGACGGCCCCGGTCCAGGCAAAACGTTTCCTCCGGATGCGATGCCGGGCACCGTGCGACGTCTCGCGCCCGCCTCGGCCGCCACCGGATCCGGCGGCGGCCGAGGCGGGCGCGAGACGGGCACGGGCTACGCGGCGAGGGTTACGCGTCCAGCGGCGGCCGGTGGGTCGGGGAGCCGGCGATGCTGCCGCCGGTCCTGGTGACCGTGGGGTCGAACTCGGTGAGGGTGAGCTGGAACCCGACCGGACGGCGGGCGGCGACCGGCTCCAGATGCTTCTGAGCCGCCGCGAACAACTCGTCCGCTATCCGGCTCTTGACCTCCTCGGGGCGGCCGGGCGCGATCGTCAGCCTGATCTGCACATGGCCGTTCTCGGGCCCGGCCTCCGGACGGTCCCCGACCCGCGCGGCGGTCGCCGGCATGGCGAGGGTCCGGGTGCCCCAGCGGGGGAAGACGCCCAGCGCGCGGGCGGTCTCGTGCAGGGCGTCGAGGAGGGTGTCGACGTCCAGATCCTCGGCCAGGTTCGGGGTGTACTCGACGATGATGTGCGGCACCTTCGGATCTCGCTTTCGTCATCCGTACGGGAGACGCCGGAGCCCCGGCGACATCCGTTGAGTCTGCCCGTCGCCCGTACCGGCCGCGTACCGCCCCCTGTTGCCCCTTGGTGTCCCTCGGCCCTCACCGCTCAGGCGAACTTGTCGCTGACCGCCTCGTACACCGCCTTCGCCCCGGCGCCGAGGTGCGGTCCCGCCAGCCAGGTCTGTGCCGTCGGGCCGATCGACGTGTTGCTCACCAGCGCGGGCAGCCCCTTCGCGTCCTCGATGAACCAGCCGCCGCCGGAGGAGCCCCCCGTCATGGTGCAGCCGATCCGGTACAGCGGCGGCTGGTCGTCCCTGACCGAGAGCCGGCCCGGGCGGCCCCGGCAGGTGAACATCCGCTCGCCGTCGAAGGGCTCCGCCGCCGGATACCCCCAGACGCCCATCCCCGCGATCTTCGTCGCCGACGGCGCGTCGAACATGACCCGGGACGCGCCGCCGGCCGTCTCCTCCAGCGACGCGAAATCGCTCCCCGCCGGCTTCTTCACATGGAGCACGGCGAAGTCGAACGGCGAACCGCTGCCGCCCGACGGGGTCCCCTCGGAGATCCACTGCGGCGAGGTCTGCGCCCAGTCCGCCCACCAGATCCCGAACGGCGCGAGCCGGCTCTTGCGCACGCCCGCCAGGGCCGCGCCGTCCAGCCCCTCGTCGTTGTAGGACGGGACGAAGACGATGTTGCGGAACCAGCCGCCCTTCGCCCCCGCGTGCACACAGTGCCCGGCCGTCCACACCAGGTTCGAGGCACCGGGGTTCGCCGGGTCCGTCACCACCGTCGCGGAACAGACCGAAGGACCCTCGGGGGTGTCGAAGAAGAGCTTGCCGACCATCGGGGCGTTGTCGCGGTACGAGACGGGCGCCGGCTGCGCCGGGACGGGCTCCGGCTCCGGGTCGGAGACGCCCGCGTCCTCGAACTCCCCGTCCACCGGCCGGTCCGTGCTGGCGCCCTGGCGCATCCGGCCCGGGATCCACAGCCCCTCGATGACCGGGTTGAAGAAGGCGGCGGCCTCCCGCGCCCAGTCCGCCGCGTCCCAGTCGCGCCAGCCGCCCTCGCGCCAGCCCTCCGGTGCGTCGGAGCCGGCGGCCCCGGCGGGGCCGACCCCCACGGTGGACCCGGAACCCGCGCTCCCGGCGGGCGTGGAGCAGGCGGTGGCGCTGATCGCCAGTAAGGCGAACATGCAGGCCATGAGCATCGCCGGGCGGTGCCTGGAGCGCATGGATCGTTCCTCCGGTCCCTCAAGTGCGTCGAACGGTGTGCGCACGGGGCCCGGGAAGTACGGAGTCCGGCGACAACCTGTCTTGAGGAGGTAGTACGTGGTGGAGCCCGCCCCGGTTCAAGCCGGCGGCCCCGCCCCGGTTCGGGCCGGGGGTACCGCCCGGGTTCAGGCCGGAGGCTCCCGCGCGGTTCAGGCCGGAGGCTCCGGCGCCGGGGAGGACGCCGGGCGCGGGAACGACGGCCGGGACTCCTCCAGCCGTACGAAGGCGATCCGCTCGCCCGCCCCCCGGTATCCCCGGTCGCCGTCGGCCTCCGCGGCCAGACCCAGCGACGAGCAGAGCGTCCGCGCCGCGCGGGGGCGGGTCCGCGCGTACCGCTCCATGATCAGGCCGCACTCCTCCGGGGGGACGAAGTGGGCCGTGACGGCGTGGTAGCGGCGGCCGGTCTGGATGGTGACCTGGGGGGTGTGCCGCAGATTCCGGTACCAGTGCGCCGACGCGGCCGAGCCGGAGGCGACGGTCCAGCTCCGGGGCGCCGTGTCCTGCTCCACGACCTCGATCACGTCCTGCCGGGACAGTCCCGAGACCCGTCCGGTGTGGATGAGCAGCAGCATGCGCCGGCCGAACAGCGGTCCGAGGCCCGCGCGGTAGAGGAGGATCGGCAGCCCGGCCAGCTTCCGCCGCCATCTGGTGGGGGGACGCGCGCGCGGCGGTGGGTACGGCTGGTTCACAGCCCTGCACCTCCTGGCACCGGAGAGGCCGGATGACGGCGTCGATTCGATAACGACGGGACGTTCATGGAGCTTTCACGATGCTTTGACAACAGAACCTTTGCATAGTCTAAACATGGGCGAGGCGGGAGCGGACATGCTGCGGGAGGGCCGATCGGGAGGCCGGTCCGGCGCAGGGTCCGGCGCGCGTCCGGACCCCGGCACCGGCGCGGGCCCAGGAAGCGGCCGGCCCACCGGCCCGGGAAGGAAGCGCGGCATGCGGACGGACCCGCGAACCGGCCCGCGTCCCGGCCCGCCGACCGGGCACGCCACCGCGGGCGGCGACCTCTCCACCCCCGTTGTGCTGGGCGTTCTGCCGTTCGCCGCGCTCGCCGTCGTCGCCCTGGTGGAGCTGGTCGCCGGGCCCAAGGTCGGCTTCCTGCCGCTCTTCTCGCTCGGCCCCGCCTTCGCGGGACTCGTCGGCGGCTGGCGGCGTACCGCCTTCATCGGCGTCCTCGCCCTCGTGTGCTGTCTCACACTCGGGCTGTACGACGGGCTGGTGCAGAGCCGCCGCGGCTACACGGCGCTCGGCTCGGTCGCGGGTGCGACGGCCGCGAGCCTGGTCGCGGTCGTGATGCGCCAGCGCCGCGAGGCCGAACTCGCCAGCGTCCGCTCGATCGCGGAGGTGGCCCAGCGCGCGCTGCTGCGCCCCGTACCGGGCACGGCGGGGCCGCTGCGCGCCGCCGTCTCGTACACCTCGGCCGTGGCGGAGGCCCGGATCGGGGGCGATCTGTACGAGGTGGCCGTCGGGGAGGACCGTGTACGCGTGATCGTCGGTGACGTCCAGGGCAAGGGGCTCGAAGCGGTGGAGACCGTCGCGGTCGTCCTCGGGGCGTTCCGCGAGGCGGCGCACGACGAGCCCGAACTGACCCGGGTCGGCGCCCGGGTGGAGCGGGCCATGAGCCGGGAGCTGGACGGCGAGAAGTTCGTCACCGCGCTGATCGCGGAGTTCGGCGGGGACGGCGGAGCCGTCTTCCTCAACTACGGGCATCCGCCGCCCATGCTGGTGCGCGCGGACGGTGCGGTGGAGTTCCCCGAGCCCGACCAGTACGCGCTGCCCCTCGGCCTGGAGGCGCACGGCACCGAGGGCCCCCGGCCCTTCCGGGCGGAGTTCGCCCCCGGCGACCAACTCCTCCTCTACACCGACGGGGTGACGGAGGCGCGGGACGCGGGCGGGACGTTCTATCCGCTCGGCGAGCGCGCCCCGCTCCTCGCCCACCCCGACCCCGCGACCGCGCTGGAGGCGCTGCGCAGGGATCTCGTACGCCATGTGGCGGGGCCGCTGCACGACGACGCCGCCACCCTGCTGCTCCGGTACGCACCGGAGCGGCGGGAGCGGCTGGAGGAACGGGAGCGGCCCCCGGGGCTCAGCGGGCCGGTTTCTTCGTGACGCGTTCCAGCATGAACGCGGACGACTCCTTCGCCCGCTCCTCCCACGCGAAGACGCAGACCGTCGCGACCCCGTCGAAGTTCATCCCGCGCAGGGTCGAGAAGAAGGGGTTCCAGTCCGCCCCTCCCTGCCCGATGTCGAGATGCTGGTGGATCCGGGCCGCCGTGCCCGGCGGGTTGAGGATGTACCGCAGCCCGGACGAGCCCTTGTGGCCGAAGGTGTCCGCGATGTGCAGCTGCTGGAGCTTGTCGCCCGTGTACCGGGGCATCCTCGCGATGTCGGCGCCCGGGGCCGTGCCGGGGAGATGGAAGGTGAGCGGGGCGCAGTACAGGTAGTTCACGTACGGCTTGTTGATGGCCCGGACCAGGTCGACGGCGGGGTCGTTCTTCTCGCAGAAGTCGTCCGGGTGGGCCTCCAGGTTGAGGGCGATGCCCTCGCGCTCGAAGACCGGCAGCAGCTCCTGAAGTCGTCGCGCGGGGACAGCTCGATGTACGCGTAGCCCAGATCGGCGACGGTGCGTACCATCTCCCGCACCATCTCCCTCAGCGGCGGGGCGCGGAGCATGCGGGGGTCGAGGGCGATCTTCAGCGGGTGTCCCCTCCGTAGAAGGCGGGCCGCTTCTCCAGCGCGTCGACCCGTACGATCGCGCCGGACTCCAGCGCCTCGACGAGCGCGCCGGTGATCACGGTCGCCGCGTAGCCGTCCCATGCCGAGGGGCCGGTGGGCTCGGCGCCCGCCGCGACGGATCCGGCCCATTCGCGGAACTCGGTGTCGAAGGCGCTCTCGAAGCGGCCCTGCCAGTCCTGGAGGATTCCGGTGGAGCGGTGCCCGGCCCGCCGTACGGAGACGGCCGCCGGATCGGGAAGGCGCACCAGGCCCTCCTCGCCCACGGTCTCGCACTGGATGTCGTAGCCGTACTGGCAGTTGACGAAGACCTCCAGATCGATCCTGACCCCCTCGGCGGTCTCGAAGAGCATGATCTGCGGGTCCTGGAGGTGCGCGTGCCGCTTGCCGGTCCTGCGCGGTGTCACCACCTGTACGGAGCGGATCTCGTCGTCCAGCAGCCAGCGCAGTACGTCGATCTCGTGGACGGCGGTGTCCTGCGCGGCCATCTCCGAGGTGTAGGAGGCCGGGACGGTCGCGTTGCGGTGGGCGCAGTGCACCATCAGCGGCGTGCCGATGGCGCCCGACTCGATGACCTTCTTCATCTCGCGGTAGCCGGCGTCGTACCGGCGCATGAAGCCGACCTGGACGAGCCGGGAGCCGTGGGCGGTCTCCGCGTCGATGATCTTCAGACAGTCCTCTGCCTCCGTGGCGAGCGGCTTCTCGCAGAAGACCGGCTTGCCCGCGGCGACGGCGCCGAGGACATGCTCCGCGTGGGTCGGGCCCCACGAGGTGACGACGACGGCGTCCACGTCGGGCGCGTCGATGACCGCGCGCCCGGTGGCCAGGGCGCGGGCGCCGACGGACGCGGCGACCTCCTCGGCCCGGGCGGTGTCGATGTCGAACACCGCCGTGACCCGGGTGCCGGTGATCACCTGGGTGAGCCTGCGGATATGGTCCTGGCCGATCATTCCGGTGCCGATGACACCGATGCGCACAGTCATGGGGGTGTTGCCCTTTCGGATCAGGGGAAGCCGACGAGGTTCAGGAGGCAAGTGAGGGGGCCGGGTGGTCGACCGGCTTGCCGTAGCGGGCCCGCAGTTCGCCCTGGAGCGCTTCGAGCGACCGGCCGCGGGTCTCGGGAACACGGAGCCCGACGAAGGTGATCGCGGCGACACCGAGGACCGCGAAGACGAAGAAGGCCGCGGATATCCCGACGGCGTCGACCAGGACCGGGAAGGTCAGCCCGATCGCGAAGTTGACCATCCAGAGCACCACGCCGCAGACGCCCATGCCGAAACCGCGCATCCGCGTCGGGAAGATCGCCGGGGGCGGATCGCCGCCCCCCGCGGTCGGCGCGGCGGGTGAGGTGGAGGAGCCGGGTGCGGAGGAGGCTGACGTCTTTGTCATGGGAGATGGCTCTTTCCGGCGGCGAAAAAGAGGGGGAGGCGGCCCCCGGTAAAAGAGGAGGGGAGGCGGGCCCGAGAGGAGAGGGGAGGCGGCCCCGATCAGGTGGAGCCGGTCACTGCGAGGTGGGGAAACCGCGCCCGGTACGTGCACGAGCGCGGCACCGCGGGCGGCAAGCGCGTCCAGGCGCTCGGCGGCGCCAAGAACCACGGTGTGGTGATGGCGGACGCCGACCTCGACTTCGCCGCCGGGCAGCTGATCGCCGCCGCCTACGGCTCGGCCGGTGAGCGATGGGCGTCGAGCCGACGAACGAGACGGCGGCGACGTCCGGGTGGTCGAGGAGCGCGTCGACGGCGGCCTTGTCACCGTGCACGACGTTGAAGACACCGTCGGGCAGTCCGGCCCCGGCGTACAGCCGCGCGACGAAGTTCGCGGCCGACGGGTCGCGCTCACTGGGCTTGAGGACGAAGGTGTTGCCGGTGGCTATGGCGACCGGGTGCATCCACAGGGGCACCATCGCGGGGAAGTGGAACGGGGTGATGCCCGCGCACACACCCAGCGGCTGGCGGAAGTTGTGCACATCCACATCGGTGGACACCTGGTCGGAGGAGGAGGAGGAGGAGGAGGAGGAGGTGCCGGGGGCGGGCGCTCCGTCGATCCAGTGGTCGATCGTGGGCATGTCGGGTTCCTCGGAGGTAGGGGCGGCGCCACGAGCGGCGTCAGAGGTAGTGGCGCTGGGAGCGCTTGGCGTCGCGGTAGGTCCCGTACGCCCGCCGGGTCGACTCCAGTTCGGAGACCTCGCTGACCGGGACGTCCCACCAGGCGCTGCCGGGCGGGTTCGGCCCGTACGGATCCGTCTCGACATGGACGACCGTCGTCCGCGCGGAGGCCCGGGCCTTGGCCATCGCCCGGACGAACTCCTCGACCGTCGCGGCGGGCAGGACATCGGCGCCGAGCGAGGCGGCGTTGGCGGCCAGGTCGACCGGCAGGACCTCGCCGTCGAGCTGCCCGCTCTCCGCGTCCCGGTAGCGGTAGCGCGTACCGAAGCGCTGCGAGCCCAGCGACTCCGACAGCGCGCCGATCGAGGCGAAGCCGTGGTTCTGGACGATCACGATGATGACCTTGATCCGCTCGGAGACCATGGTGACGATCTCCTGGGCCATCATCAGATACGAGCCGTCACCGACCAGGACGACGACCTCGCGGCTCGGATCGGCCATCTTCGCGCCGAGCCCGGCGGCCACCTCGTACCCCATGCAGGAGTACGCGTACTCGACGTGGTACGCCTTCGGGTCGCGTGAGCGCCACAGCATCTGGAGGTCGCCGGGCATCGAGCCCGCCGCGTTGATCACGACGTCCCGGTCGTCGAGCGACCGGCGCAGCGCGCCCAGGATCTCGGTCTGCGCGGGCAGCGGCCCGTGGCCGGCGGAGAAGCACTCCTCGGCCGTACGCCGCCACTCGGCCGCCAGCTCCAGTGCCCGCTGCCGGTAGGCGTCGTCGGTCTTCCAGCCGTCCAGCTCCCGCTCCAGCGCCTGGAGTCCGAGCCGGGCGTCGGCGACCAGCGGCTCCGCGGAGTGTTTCACCGCGTCGAGCCGGGCCACGTTGAGATTGACGAAGTGCACGTCCGGGTCGTTGAACACGGTGTGGCTCGCGGTGGTGAAGTCGCTGTAGCGCGTGCCGACGCCGATGACGACGTCCGCCTCGGCGGCCAGCGCGTTGGCCGCCGCCGTACCGGTCGAGCCGAGGCCGCCGACCGCGCTCGGGTGGTCCCAGGGCAGTGCGCCCTTGCCGGCGTGGGTGTCCGCGACCGGGATGCCGGTGGCCTCGGCGAAGTGGCGCAGCGCGGCCTCGGCGCCGGAGTACACGACCCCGCCGCCCGCGACCAGCAGCGGCCTGCGCGCGGTGCGCAGCAGTTCGGCGACGCGCCCCAGCGCGGCGGGCTCCGGTACGGGACGCCCGATGTGCCAGACGCGGCGGCGGAAGAACGCCACCGGCCAGTCGTACGCCTCGGCCTGCACGTCCTGCGGCAGACAGAGCGTCACCGCGCCGGTCTCCACCGGGTCGGTGAGCACCCGCATCGCGGCGAGCGCGGCGGGCACGAGCTGTTCGGGCCTGCTGATCCGGTCGAAGTACTTGGAGACCGGGCGGAAGGCGTCGTTGACGGTGACGTCGCCGCCCCGGGTGTCCTCCAACTGCTGGAGCACCGGGTCGGCGGCGCGGGTGGCGAACATGTCGCTGGGCAGCAGCAGCACCGGCAGCCGGTTGGTGGTGGCCAGCGCCGCGCCCGTGATCATGTTGGTGGATCCGGGGCCGGTGGACGCGGTGCAGGCGTACGCGGAGAGCCGGTCGCGCATCTTCGCGAAGGCCACGGCGGCGTGCACCATGCCCTGTTCGTTGCGGGCCAGGTGGTAGGGGAGGTCCGCCTCGCCGGTACGGTCCGCCTGGAGCAGCGCCTGCCCGATGCCCGCCACGTTGCCGTGTCCGAAGATGCCCCAGACGCCCGGGATCAGCCGCTGTTCCTGGCCGTCGCGCTCGCTGTACTGGTGCGCCAGGAACCGTACGAGCGCCTGCGCGGTGGTGAGCCGTACGGTTTCCGTCGCCATCACAGCTCCTTCGGGGTGCCGGTGCCGAACGGCAGCCGGGGGTCGGTGGCCTGGTCCTCCCAGGTGGCGCGGACCCAGCCGTGGGCCGGGTCATCGCAGATCAGCCAGGCGCGGTCCTGGCCGGGGCCCGCCATGACGTTCAGGTAGTAGAGGTCGTAGCCGGGGGCCGCGATCGAGGGGCCGTGCCAGCCGTGCGGGATCAGTACGGTGTCCCCGTCGCGCACCTCGGCGAGGACGTCGAGGGGCCGTTCGGCCGTCCCGTACACCCGCTGGTAGGCGAGGCCGGGTCCGGCGGGGCCGGGCGCGATCTCGAAGTAGTAGATCTCCTCCAGCTCGCTCTCGACCGGGTTCCCGTCCGCGTCGCGCCGGGCCTCGTCGTGCTTGTGGGGCGGGTACGAGGACCAGTTGCCGCCGGGGGTGAGCACTTCGCAGACCAGGAGCTGGTCCGCCTCGAACGTGCCGGGCAGACAGTAGTTGTTGACCTGGCGCGAGCAGTTCCCGGCGCCGCGCAGCTCGGCGGGGACGTCCTTGGCGGGGCCGTACCGTACGGTCAGCCGCCGCTCGCAGCGTGCCGACGGGAGGGCGAACCGGCCGCCGCGCTCGCTGCGGACCACGGCGTCGGTGTCGCGGGGGAGGTACGCGAAGTCGGTGACCGCGTCGAAGACGCCGTCCCGGCCCGCGAGGAGGAGGGTCGTGCCGTCGGCGGCGACCGTACAGGACCCGCTGAGCGGCAGTACCAGATACTCGCTGTCGCCGGTGGCGAGGGACACCTGTTCGCCGGCGGCGAGTTCGACGACGCGCAGCCCGGAGTGGCCCCAGCGGGCCGACTCGGGGGTGACGACGGTGGTGAACGGTCCCTCGGCGGTGGAACCGGCGGGCAGATGCAGGGTGTGGTCACTCACCATGGACTCCTCGTTGTCCTTCACAGCAGGCTCACCGCGCGGTCCACGGCGCCGGCGACATCGCCGTCCGCGGGGTAGAGCAGCGACCGGCCGACGATCAGGCCCTGCACGGTCGGCAGGGAGAGCGCCTTCTGCCAGGCGGTGAACGCCGCCTCGGCGTCCTTGACCTCGCCGCCGAGCAGCAGCACGGGCAGCGTGGAGGAGGCGAGGACCCGCTCCATCTCCTCCACGACCGGCAGTTTCAGCCAGGTGTAGGCGCTGCGCCGGCCGAGTCCGGACGCGATGGTGATCGATGTGATCACCGCGTCGGGGGAGAGGTCGTTACGGATCCTCCCGTCCACCCAGCGGGAGAGGAACGGCTCGACCATGGCGATCAGTTCGCGGTCGTTCAGTTCGTCCACGGCCCGCGCGGTCTGCTCCAGCACGGAGGGCGTGGCCGGGTCGTCCAGGCAGATCCGGGTGAGCGTCTTGCCGCCGTCGAACCGCATGGCGGCGATGGTCTCGGCGTCGTACCCGGTGAACCGGTCGTCGATCTCGAAGGCCGAACCGGCCAGCCCCGCGCGGTTCATGGAGCCGAAGACGCTCTTGCCGTCGAGCACCCCGAGCAGCAGCAGGTCTTCGAGGATGTCGGCGGTGGCGAGGACCCCGGTCACCCCGGGTCGCTCCAGCGCGGTGCACATCCGGTCCAGGAGCCGGCCGCGGTCGGCCATCGCGGTGGGGTCGGCGCCGACCGAGTTGGCGCCGCGCGCGGGGTGGTCGGCGGCGATGATCATCGCCCGGCCGTTCCCGCCGAGCGGCGAGGCGGCCCTGACCCGCCGGGCGGCGGCCTCGGCGATGGCGCCGGGGTTGTTGACCCGTGTCTCGACGATCCGCCGGATCCGGTCAGACACCCTGGACTCCCTGGACACCCTTGCTCTCCTCCTCGATCGTGGACTCCGCGCCCTTCGCGCTCTCTGCGAGCTTCGCGCTCTCCGCGAGCTTCGCCTCGACCGCCGCCGCATCGGGCATGGCATCCGAGCAGGCCAGCTCACCGGCGACGATCGCGCCCGCGGCATTGGCGAAGCGCATCGTCCGCTCCAGGTCCCAGCCGGCCAGCAGCCCGTGGCAGAGCGCGCCGCCGAACGCGTCGCCCGCGCCGAGGCCGTTGACCACCTCGACGGGCGCGGGCGGCACCTCGACGGCGATACCGGACCGGTCCATCGCCAGCACGCCCTTGGGGCCCTGTTTGACGACGGCGGTCGTGACCCCGAGTGCCAGCAGCGCGCGGGCGGCGGCGTACGGCTCGCTCTCACCGGTGGCGACCTCGCACTCCTCCCGGTTGCCGACCGCGACGGTGGCGTGGGCCAGGGCCTCGCGGTAGTACGTACGGGCCTCCGCCGTCACCTGGTCCGGCCGGACGTCGCGGCCGCCCGCGTACGCGCCCTGCCAGAACATCGGCCGCCAGTCGAGGTCGAAGACGGTGATGCCCGCCCGGTCGCGGTGGCGGAGCGCCGCGAGCGTGGCGGACCGGCTCGGCTCGGCGCTCAGCCCGGTGCCGGACATCCAGAAGATCCGGGCCGACGCGACGGCGCCGAGGTCCAACTCGTCGGGGCGGATGTCCAGGTCGGGGGCGAGGGGCAGCCGGTAGAAGTGGAGGGGGAAGTCGTCCGGCGGGAAGATCTCGCAGAACGTCACCGGGGTCGGCGCGACGCCGGAGACCCCGACATGGGTGGGGTCGACGCCGTACTCGGTGAGCGCGCGCCGCACGTACTGCCCGAAGGGATCGTCGCCGGTCTTGGTGATCACCGCCGCGTTCCGGCCGTAACGGGCCGCGGCGACCGCGACGTTGGTGGGGCTGCCGCCCAGGTACTTGCCGAACGAGGTGACCTCCGCCAGGCCGACGCCCGTCTGCAGCGGATAGATGTCGACTCCGACCCGTCCCATGGTCAGGACGTCCAGGACTGTCATGTGTGGGGACCTCCAGCACCTGGCACGCTCCACTAGCGCACACTGGTTGCGAGTACGATGCTCGATGTCCATATGTCCTGTCAATAGTTTGTAAACATGCGGTTCTCCGTCCACCCGGCGGCGACGAACGCCTCGGCCACGACGCCCTGTTGTCGGTCGGCGCCTCCGGCCCCGACGGACGCGACGCCGTCGGGGCCCGTGTCGCTCTCCACGCCTACGATCCGGCGCCGTCCCGCCGGTGGCCCGGAGGGGCGGTGGCCAGGGCGCCGCGCCGCCCGTCCCCCTTCGCCGCGGTCTTCCTCTTCCGCGGAGTCTTCCCCGGGCGCTTCCCCGGGGTCTCCTCCCCGGCCGCTGTCGCGGTCTCGGCCGCTTCCGCGGACCGCCGCATCCGCTCGCCCTGTTCGCGCGCCCGGCCGATCAGCGCCCGCGCGTCGCACTCCGGCTGGAGCGCCGTCAGAAGCAGCAGCCACAGATCGTGCAGCCCCTCCTCGATCTGCCGGCGCCCCTCCAGCGCGTCCGAGACGGTGTGCAGCCCGAAGAACGCGCAGACCAGTCCGTGCGCGGCCATGTCCGGGGCGATCCCCTCGGCGAGCGCCGCCTCCTCGCGCGCCTCTTCGAGCAGTTGGGTGACCGTCTCCAGCCATCCCACGAAGGGGCGCGGCAGCGTGACGTCGATGGCGGTGCGCTCCGCCCAGAGCCGGGATCCGGCGCGGATCACCACATCGTCCCGGAAGGCCCTGGCCACATCGAAACTCAGTGCGACCAGTCGCTCCAGCGCGGGGAATTCCGCTGCCCGGTAGCGGCCGATCAGCTCGGGCCAGGCCGCGAAATGCTCCTGCACGATGGCGAGTGCGAGATTCTCCTTGCTGGCGTAATGGAAATAAATTGCCCCACTGGTGCGACCTGATTGTGTGCTGATATCACTGATACTGGTTCCGACATAACCCCGTTCATCGAACAAACGTGCCGCCGCCTCCAGCAGAAACCTCCGTGTCGTTTTCGCCCGCACCTGCTCCGCCCGTACCTGCACGTGTACCCCGAATTGCCGTTCCGTCACCTGACGATAGGCAATCTAGCGCCTTTACCGGCGGGCCCCGGCGGCGCTCCCCCGGGACAGGAGCGGGTGCGCAGACATGAGAATTACGATGTTCTTGTCGCATGAACACATCGGTGGATATCGACGGGTACGACAGACCGCTCTCCTGGTCGCGCACCGTCGCCCGTGAACTGGTGCACCGCGCCTCCGTCGCCGAGGTGCTGCTCACCGACGTACGGCGGGCGAGGGGCGGCGGATTCGAGGCCGCGGCCTCCTGGCCGCGCTCCCATCCGACCTTCCCGCGCGGGGGCGGTGAACTGCACAGCCCGCTGATGATCGTCGAGACGCTGCGCCAGCTCGGTATCTACATCCCCCTGCGGTACTTCGCGGTCCCGCCGTCCGCGAACCTGGTCATCACCGATCTGTTCTTCGAGACCGATCCGGCCGCCGAACCGCGGCTGGTCTCCGGTGCCACCGGCGTCACCTGCCGGGTCGCCGTGAGCGGTGTGCGGCACGACGCCGACGGCGCGGTCACCGGACTCCGGCTGGACGTCGACTACCTGGCCGGCGGGGTGCGTTTCGCGCGGGCCGGGGGCGGCGCCCGGTTCTTCCGCCCCGAGCAGTACGCCGCCGTACGGGAGGGCCGTACGACGGCCACCGCGCCCGCCGGGCCCGCCGACCGGATCCGCCCCGAGCCGGCCGGGGTCGGGGTGAGCGGCGCGCACGACGTCGTGATCGGCACGGACGGCGCCACCCTGCTGGTGGAACCCGCGGACATGAGGCATCCGTACTTCTTCGACCACGTGACCGACCATCTGCCCGGCATGATCGTTCTGGAGGCCGCGCGTCAGGCGGCGGCCTTCGTGAGCCGGGGCAGACTGCTGCGCCCTACCGCCGGTCGGCTGAAAACGGCGCGCTTCATCGAATACGCGCCGCCTGCCCGTGTGCTGTGCGTTCCGCACCACGCGACCTGCGTTTTCCGCATTTTCCAGGACGATCGGCAGAAGGCTTTCGGGGTGCTGCGCTACCAATAAGCAGATAGCGATACTAAATGCGATCGCTTGACTGCTCAATGTTGCCCTCTCTAGCGTAGCGATCGTTATGTTCTTCGGTGGTCGCTGGATCCGGCCTCCATTTCGAGGTCGTATCCGACGACCACCTGGAACCGCACCCGCATTTCCGCGGGTGCCCCCGCGCCCGCGGTGTATCCACATCGATGCGGTGGCAGGCGCTACCGCTGTCAGGGCTCTCCTGAACGGAAACAATCGGATGACAGCTCAACGCATCCTTTCCTGGACACCCGCCGCCATCGTCTTCGACTGTGACGGCACTCTCATGGACACCGAATGCCACTGGCAGGACGCGCGCCTCCGCGCCCTGCGCGAGTTCGGATTCACCCCGGCGCCGGGCTTCGCCGAGCGCGCCCAAGGACTGCACTACACGGAGTGCGGCGTTCTCATGGCCGAGGAGGCGGGCCACCCCGAGTTGGGCGAGGACCTGACGGAACGGTTGCTCGCACACTTCGGCGCCCTGGTCGCCGACCGGCCCCTGACCATGCCGGGCGCGCGCCGGCTCGTCGAACAGACGGCCAGATTCGCGCCGCTGGCCGTCGCCAGCAACTGCCCCAGAGAGGTGGTGGAGTCCTCGCTCGCCACCGCCGGGCTGCTCGACCGCTTCGCGCATGTCGTCGTACCCGACGACGGCCTGGGCATCAGACCCAAGCCGCACCCGGACGTGTATCTCACCGCGGCCCGGCTCTGCGGCACGGACCCGGCCGACACCCTCGCGGTCGAGGACTCCCACTGCGGGATCGAGGCCGCGGAACGGGCCGGGATGCGCATCCTGGGCGTCGGCCCGTCGCCCGCCGACCGCACCGCGGCACTGGTCGACCTGTGGGTGCGCTCACTGGACGAGCCGGAGGTACGCGGCTGGGCGGGCGACCGCGTGCCCGCCCAGATCCTGTGGAATCGGCCTACCATGAACCCCTGAGGACCAATCCCTCCTAGAAGCCGCCGCACAGGGAGATGGCCATCGGATGGACGAGGAACGTGCCGGCCGTCTCGTGTCGTCGCTGCGCGCCCGGGGCGTACCGGCCCATCTCGCGCACCTGGGCGTGTACCAGTGCGGTGTACGGGTCGTCCTGTTCGGCGGCGGTGAGGCCGTCTGGGACATCGACGGGGAGCTGGGACTGCGGGCCGAGGTCGTCGAGGACGGGGTGCTCGTCGGCTTCGTCCCGCATGTGCGGGGCTCGGAGGACTTCGACGAGGAACGGCTCGTCGAGGTGATCGCGGCCACCCGCTACGACAAGGAGGGGCTGCGCCTCCCGGTCGACACGGACACCCCCGCCCGGCCCCCCGGCGCGGCCCCGGCCCTCCCCCCGCACCGCCCCCGCCGAACCCCCCGCTGGCCCCGCTGGCTCCGCCGTCACTGACCCGGCTCCGGCCGCACCGCACCCGTACGGGCGTACGGGGGGAAAGCTCAGCAGCGCGCGTTGACGTGGTCCGGTTCGCCCGCCGGTACGACGTCGAGGTCGCGGAGCACGATCGACAGACGGTCGCCCCACTTCTCGCACGCCGTGGTGAAGTCCGCCCGCCGGTACTCGACCACCAGCACCTTGTCGTCGTACGCGTCGGCGTACTCCTCGCACTCGTCGTAGCGCCCGCACTCCTCGGCGACCGCGAAGTCGAAGCCGATCTCGTCCCGGGCCCCGCTCATCTCCACCGCGTTCTTCTGGCCGATCGCCAGCCCCGCCCGGTGGGCGCGGGCCGCCAGCAGATCGGCGAAGGCGACCGCCTGCTCGCGGTCGAGGAGGGAGTCCGAGCGCAGATACGAGTCCAGGTTGTCCGCCTCGACGGCGTCGAAGCCGTCCCGCGCGCAGCCGTCTATCCAGCCGCCGACGATGCCCGCGAGCCGTTCGCGCCGGTCGGCGGTGGAGACGTTCAGCAGCGGTTCGTCCCAGTCCTCGTCGATGACGGTGCCGCCGTCCGTGTCCCGCAGCAGCAGGTCCGGGTGGTTCTTCTCCCACCACTCCACGGCGTCCGGCTGGGCCTGATAGGCGTTGACGTAACAGATGTTGTACGCCCCGGGCGCGGGCCGCGCCGTACGGTCCCTGATCACCGTACGCACCCCGGCGGGCGGGTCGTACGCCCCGCCGAGCTGGTAGTCGAAGGGCTCGTTCGCCTTCGGCTGCTTCACCTGAGGGGCCGAACTCGCGCTCGCGGCCGGGGACGTGCCGGCGGTCTTGCCGGGGGAGTTCTCGGCGGGGCCGCAGCTGGTGAGCGCGAGGGACAGGGCGAGCAGGGGAGCCGCCGACGCGCGGGCGGCTGGGGCGAACGGCAAGGTGGTGCCTCGATCTCGGTGCGGTGAGGTGTGGTGCGATGGGGTGCGGGGTGGTGCGATGTGACGGGCCCATTGTCCCACCGCATCCGCCCCGGGACGGCTCCGCCCCCGGTCGGAGGGGTCGCGCGGGGCGCGCCGCGCGACCCGCTCACACCGTCAGAAGGGTGGGCCGCGCCGCCCGGTGGACCGGCAGGAACGCGTCCGGCACCGGGGAACGCCCCACCACGAAGGACAGGACGGCCGCGTGCATCGCCTCCACGGGCGCGATCGTCGCCGCCGTCCCGATCACCGCCTCGGTCCGCACGCTGTAGGTCGAGAGCAGATATGTCTGCGCCGCCTGGTTCTCCAACTGAAGCGCCAGCGCCGCGACATCGCCCACGCTCCGGGCCTTGCCCAGCGCCGCGGCGACCTCCTCGCGGTCGGAGAGCGGCACCCCCGTGACCGCGGGCCTGTCCGCGCCCGCCAGCACCGCGTTCCACGCCTTCGCGTGGTCGGTGTGGTGCGCCATCGCCGTGGTGAGGAAGGCCGACACCGCGGGTGGTACGGCGCCGAACCGGCCCGCCTCGCCCGCCGCCAGGGCCTTCCGGTAGGTGTCGGCCACCTGGTTCTCCAGCGCCGCCGCCAGCGCGACGGTCCGCAGATCGCCGGTGTACATGGCCGGGTCCGCGACAGGGGACGCCGCGTCACCGAAGGACGCGGCGCCCGAGCAGCCGGCCAGCGCCCACGCGGCTCCCGCGCCCCCGGCGCCCCGCAGGAACCGGCGGCGCCCGGCGTCCGCGGGCCCCTCCCGCTCCGTACGGCCGGCCCGGAGCCGCCGCGCCGGAGCGGCGGCGGACGCCCGCAGTGCGGGCAGGGTCTCCCGGTGCGCCTCGGCCAGCTCACGGGTGAGACGGTCGAGCAGGTCCTCGCCGATGGGCAGTTCCCAGCCACCGTGCGCCGTACCCGTACCCGTATTCATCGGGCTCCTTCCGAGACGGGCGACGCGTCGGCCGTCGACTGGAACGCGTCGGGGAAGCCGGCCGAACCGACCGCCGCCGGGAGCCTCGCCCCATCGGTGGGGCGCGCGATCAGCCTCTCGTCACCGGCCGAGAGCAGCGCCCGTACCACCAGCAGTGTCGCGCGGTGCTGCGCCTCGACCGGGGCGACCGAGCCGAAGAGCCGGCGCAGCGATCCACTGCCGACCTGGCCGATGTTCTTCGTGTACGTCTGCGCGGTGACGTCCTCCAGCGAGATCGCCAGCCCGACCACGTCCCCCGGGGTCCGCAGGGTCGGCAGCGCCTTGGCGACCACGGCCGCGTACTTCGGGTCGGTGCCGTTCTGGGCCCGGCCGCCCGCCCGGGTCACCGCCTCGTTGAACGCCTTGGCGTGCTCCTCGTGATGGCGGGTGGTCCTGGCGACGAACTCCGCCACGGTCCTGTTGCCGTTCCTGACGAACGGCAGCCGGGCGAAGGCCCGATAGGCGCCGACCGCCAGGTTCTCCAGCGACGCCGCCGTCCGCAGCGCCATGATGTCGTCCTCGGACGCGACCGGCGCCCGCACCCCGCCCGTGCCGCGCGACGTGCCGCTGTACGGATCCCACGGCCGCCCGGTGTGTGGTGCGAGCGGCCGGGTGCCCACGCGCTCCGCTCCCATCACGCCCCCTCTCGTCGGGGCCCGCACGGACGCGGGCGCCCCACGACACCTTCGCGAGCGGAGCGCGGGCGGGGCGGGGGCGTCACCGGCGGGACGGTGGTGTTTCACCGGATCGGCCGATTACGCGCCCCGCCCCGCCCGGGCGGCGCTACTCCTTGACGGCCCCCGAGTTGGCGCCGCTGACGAAGTACCGCTGGAAGCAGAAGAACAGCGCGGCCACCGGCAGGGTGGAGAGCAGCGCCGCCGCCAGCTTCAGCGGATACTGCGTACCGCCGCCGAGCCCGCCCGAGACGAAGCGCGCCAGGCCGGTGGTGAGGGTCTCGTACTGCGCGGACTGCGTGGCGACCAGGAAGTGCGTGAACTCGTTCCACGACCCCTGGAACGACAGGATCGTCAGGGTGATCAGCGCGGGCCGCGCCATCGGCAGCACGACCGACCAGAAGATACGGAACACCCCCGCCCCGTCGACCCGCGCCGCCTCCTCCACCTCGCGCGGCACCGACTCGAAGAACTGCTTCATGATGAAGATGCCCGCCGCGTCCACCATCAGCGGCAGGATCATGCCGGTGTACGTGTCGAAGATCCCGAAGGTGTTGAGTACCAGGAACTTCGGGATGAGCAGCGCCACCCCGGGCACCGCCATCACCGCGAGGACGAAGCCGAACAGCAGCGAACGGCCCCGGAAGCGCAGCCGCGCCAGCGCGTACCCCGCCATCGAGTTGAACAGCACCCGCCCCGCCGTCACCAGGACCGCCACCAGCGTCGAGTTGGAGAGCCAGCGCAGGAACGGCACCCCGTCCCCGGACTGGCTCAGCCCGAACAGCCGCTGGTAGGCGGCGGTCGTCGGCGTCGTCGGCATGAGCGACAGCGGATGCGCGGCGGCGTCCGGATCGGTCTTGAACCCGGTCACCAACTGGAGCGCGAACGGCAGCAGATAGAGCAGCGCCATCCCGACCACCAGCGCGTACCCCACCGCGCGCAGCGGCAGCGGGAACCGGGGCAGTACGGGGCGGGCCCGGTCCCGTACGCGCGTGCCCGAGGCGGTCATCGGTTCCTCCTGGTACGTCGGTTCCCCCTGGTACGGGCACCGCGCTCGCGCAGCGCCCAGCGCTGGAAGGCGGTGAGGCAGAGGATCAGGGCGAGCAGGATGAACGCGATCGCCGAGCCCTGGCCGAAGTCCGCGTTGTCGAAGCCCGCGGAGTACGACAGGAACGCGGGCGTCAGCGTCGTGTTGCCCGGGGCGCCCTGGCCCATCACGTACACCTGGTCGAAGACCTGCCATGTGGCGATCAGTCCCAGGGTGAGGACCAGGAAGAGCACGGGACGCAGCGCGGGGAGCGTCACGTACCGCAGGAGCTGGCGGCGGTTCACCCCTTCGAGCGCCGCGGCCTCCTCCAGCTCTCTCGGGATGTCCTGGAGCGCCGCGAGGAAGATCAGCATGAAGGTGCCCGAGGTGGTCCACACCGACAGCAGGATGATCGTGCACATCGCGATCGACGGGCCCGACAGCCACTCGAACCACGACAGCCCCATGGTGGTGTGCTCGGCCAGCATCCCGGCCGGATGGTCCGGGTCGACGACGCCGAGGGCGCCGAGGAGCAGGGAGAGCACACCGCGCGGGTCCGCGAACCAGTTCGGCCCCTTGACCCCGATCCACGACAACAGGGAGTTGACGGCCCCGCTGCCCTGGAAGAGGAAGAGGAAGACCGTGGAGACGGCGATGGAGCTGGTGACCGAAGGGAAGAAGAACGTGGTGCGCAGCGCGCCGCGCCCCCGCAGCATCTTCTGGTTGACGATCAGCGCCAGGGCCAGCGCCAGGCCGGTCTGGAGCGGCACCGTCAGCACCACGAAGTAGGCGTTGTTGCGCAGGGCGGTCGCGAAGAGCGTGCGGTCCAGACCGTCCTGGGTGAGCAGCGTCCGGTAGTTGTCCAGACCGACGAAGTCGGCGTCGGCGGAGAACGGGTTGGACTGCCCCTCCCAGTGCAGCAGGCTCACCCACAGCGCCATCAGGATCGGCAGCACCAGGAAGAGGCTGAGGACGATCACCATGGGGCTGACGAAGAACCAGCCCCAGGCGTTCTCCCCGCGAAGGGCCGCGCGCGAGGCGCGGCCCTTCGCGGCCGTACCGGCCGCGCCGGGCGTGTCAGGTTCGCCCGGCGCGCCGGTGGTCCGGGGTGCGCGGCTCGCGCGCACCGTACGGCGTGGCGTGGTACGGAGGGGCATGGTGCTCAGTTGCCCTTCGCGATCGCCTGTTCGCCGTTGCGCTGAAGGTCGGCGAGGATCTTCTTCGGGTCGGCGGTGCGCAGCGACTGGAGGTCGGTGTTGAACTGGCTGAGCACCTTGTCGAAGCCGGCGATGGTCACCGGGCCCTGCGCGTAGGCGCTGCCGTCCACCCACGCCTTGGCCTGGGGCTCCTGCGCCGCGTACGTCTTCAGCGCGCTGGTGCGCGAGGGCATGACGCCGAACGCGTCGGCGAAGGCGAGCTGCTGGTCGGCGGAGGTGAGGGACTTCACCAGGTCGACCCCGGCGGCGCGGTGCGCGCTGTCGGCGGCGACCCCCCAGCAGTTGCTGAAGGCGAGGGTGCCCTGGCCTGCCGGGCCCGCGGGGAGCGGGGCGACGGCGTACTTCACGTCCGGGTAGTCGTTCTTCATCCCGCCGTCGAGCCAGTTGCCCTCGATGGTCATGGCGGCCTTGCCCTTGCCCAGGGCCTCGCCGCCCCAGCTCGTGTCGACCTGCTTGGCGAACTTCATGGAGCCCGACTTCAGCAGGGACCGCACATAGGAGAGTCCTTCGGCGTTCTGCGCGGTGTCCGCCGTCATCTTCGTCTGGCCGGGATCGGTGATCCACCCGCCCGCCTGCTTCATGAAGACACCGAGGCGCTGGAACTCGTCGCTGGTGACCAGGCCGGTGACGCCGCCGCCGGTGAGCTTGTCCGCGACCTTCTTCAGGTCGGCCCAGCTCTTCGGGTAGTCCTTCTCCGTCAGCCCGGCCTTCTTCCACAGGTCGGTGTTGATGGCGAGCCCGAGCGTGGAGGTGTCCTTGGGCAGGCAGACGAGCTTTCCGTCGTACGAGAAGGACGTGCGGAGCTGCTGCGAGAAGTCGTCCGCGTCGGATATCCGGTCCCCGTACGCGTAGAGCGAGCCGCCCTTGGCGTAGTTGGCGAACTGGTCGGAGTTGACGTAGAAGACGTCCGGCGGCTTGTGCCCGGCGAACGCCTGGGCGAGCTGCTGGTTCATGTCCTTGGCGACCTGGACGTCGACCGTGTTGCCGGACTTCTTCGCGTACGCCGCGGCGGCCTTCTTGACGGCCTGTGTCTCGGCATCCCCCGACGTGGCGATCAGTACGGTCAGGTTCTGCTTGCCGGTGATGGCCTGGGCCGGCTCCTTCTCCTTGTCGAAGCCGGACGAACAGGCGGTGACGGTCAGCAGCGCCGCGCAGGTGGCGAGGGCGGCGACGGCCGTGCGGGTGACCATGTATTCCTCCAGAAAAGATGAAATGTGCGGCACGCGTACGGACACGGACCCGGGCGCCCGGTGGGGGCGGGCGGTGCCGGGGGCGTACGGGCGTGTTCAGGCGTGTTGAGGCAGGTACGGAAAAGGCCCGGGGCGGTAACGGGGCGGACCCGCCCCGGGGGTTCGGGGCCGGGCTCAGCCGCCCGGTGGGGGCGTGCTGTCCCGAATGACCAGGGACGGTTCGAGCAGGACGCGCTCGGGCGGCGCGTCCGGGGCCGCCATCCTGGCCAGCAGCAGCCGGACGCACTCGCGCCCGACGGCCTCCAGGGGCTGGGCGATCGTGGAGAGTCCGGGGGAGAGGAGCGCGGCGGTGGGCGAGTCGTCGAAGCCGACGACGGCCACGTCCCGGCCGGGTACGGCGTCACGTTCGCGCAGCGCCCGGTAGCAGCCGAGCGCGAGCATGTCGCTGGCGGCGATCACCGCCGTCGCGCCCGCGTCGAGCAGCGGTCGTACGGCGGTGTGCGCGGCGTCGAGGTCGTCGACGCTCTGCGCCCGCCGGCCGCGTACGGGCAGCCGGTGCCGGCGCATCGCGCGGTGCCACCCCTCGGCGCGGTCGTCACCGACGCCCGAGCCGCGCGGCCAGCCGAGGAACGCGATCTTCCGGTGGCCCAGGGCCACCAGATGCTCGACCGCGGCGTCGGTGCCCGATGCGCCGTCGACGTCCGCCCAGTCACCGATCTGACGGCCCGACCACATCCGGCCGAACCCGACGAACGGCACGCCGCGCTTGGCCAGCCACGCCTGGCGGGGGTCGCCGCGGTCGGTGCCGCTCAGCACGAAACCGTCGACGCTGTGCAGGTCGAGCAGTTCCTCGTGGCCGTCGAGCCCGGGGCTGCCGGGCGGTGAGGCGAACAGCAGGATCCGGTAGCCGGCCTCGTCCGCGGCCTGCGACAGGGCGTGCAGGAAGCGGTCCATCACCGGGGCGGTGATTCCGGGGGCGGTGGGGCGGATGCCGTACCCGATGAGCTTGCTGGAGCGGGTGCGCAGGGTCTGCGCGGCCCGGTGCGGGCGGTAGCCCATCGCGTCGACGGTGGCGCGGACCCGTTCCAGGGTCTCGGGCCTGAGCAGTCCCGGGGCGTTGAGGGCGTTCGAGACGGTCTGCGGGGAGACTCCGGCCCGCCGCGCCACCATGGCCAGGGTCACGGGACCCGGCTTGGACGAAGGGGGCTGGGTGGAGCGGGGCATGGCTGTCTCCGGAACCGTTCTCACGCATCGACGAGTGAATCTGGCGGGTGGATCTGTGGGGCTGTGGATCTGGGGCTGGGGATCTGTTCGGCTGTTCGGCTGTGGATCTGGCGGGTGGATCTTCTGGTGACTCTACGAGTTTATTGGAGCGTTCCAATGCCATTGTCAACGAGCTGAAGTCGTCGTTAGGGTTCTTGGAACGCTCCAATGACTGAGAGGTTCTGCTCTGTTGTCCACCACTGTCAAGACCCACGACACTATGAACTCCGTCGCACAGGCCATCCCGGCGGCCGAGGGACTTCAGCCGTTCCTGCACGACGCCCACGTCACGCTGTACGCGCCGAGCTTCGCGATATCCCACGCGGACGGGCAGTTCCACAGCGGTGCCGACGGCTTCTACCACGGCGACAGCAGAGCCCTCGCCCGGCTGACCGTCGAGGCCGACGGCATCGGGATCGCGCCGGTGCGCGGCGCCCTCGAAGGAGCGGACCGCGCCTCCTTCCGCGGGGTGCTGCGCGGCCTCGGCGAGTCCACCCCGGACCCCGCCGTCACCCTGTTGCGCCGCCGCCGGGTCACCCCGGGCCGGCTGGAGGAGACCCTCGAACTCGTCAACGCGGGGCGGCAGTACGTCCGCGTCACCCTGATCGTCACGGCCGCCACCGACCTCGCCCTCATGGAGCGTGTCAAGCAGGGCGACACCCAGCCCGTCCTCGCCCCCACCGCCACGGAAGCCGGGCTCGACTGGGCCAGGGACACCTTCTCCGTACGGCTGACCAGCACCCCGGAGCCCGCCACCCTCGACGCGGCGACCGGACGGCTGACGTACGACGTCGAACTGGCGCCCGGCACGGAGTGGACCGCCGTACTGCGCTGCGACGCGGCCCACGAGGACGGCGACCAGTTCCCGGCGCCGACGGCGGAGAGCGTGCCCTGGCGCACGCCGGTGCTGCGCAGCGCCGACCGCCGCTTCGACCAGTGGATCGACCAGTCGGCGGCGGACCTCGACCGGCTGCGGCTCAGCGACCCGGTGGCGCCGGGCGGGGCCCCCGACGGTGCCGACCCGGCCGCGCTCACGGCCCCGGACCGCCCCACCGACCAGTTCCTGGCCGCCGGAGCCCCCTGGTTCCTCACGCTCTTCGGCCGCGACTCCCTGTGGGCGGCCCGTATGCTGCTGCCGCTGGGCACCGGACTCGCCGCGGGGACGCTCCGTACGCTCGCCCGCCGCCAGGGCGTACGCACCGACCAGGAGACCGAGGAGCAGCCCGGCAAGATCCTGCACGAAGTGCGCCGCGCCGCCCAGTCGTTCCACGACACCTTCGCCCTGCCGCCCAGCTACTACGGCACCGTCGACGCCACCCCGCTCTGGATCACGCTGCTGCACGACTCCTGGCGCTGGGGGCTCGCCCCCGAGGAGGTCGAGGAGCTGCTGCCGCACGCCGAGGCGGCCCTCGGCTGGATCGGCGACCGGAGCGACGGCGAGGGCGACGGCTTCCTGAAGTACGTCGACAGCACCGGCCGGGGCCTGGCCAACCAGGGCTGGAAGGACTCCGGCGACGCGATCCGGCACCGCGACGGACGCCTCGCCACCTCGCCGATCGCGCTCTGCGAGGTCCAGGCGTACGCGTACGAGGCGGCCCGCGGCGGCGCCGCCCTGCTGCGCGCCTTCGGCCGGCCCGGCGCCGACCGCTGGGAGGAGTGGGCGGAGCGGCTGCGCGACCGGTTCCGCAGCCGCTTCTGGGTGGAGGACGAGCGTGGCGCGTACCCGGCCGTCGCGCTGGACCGGGACGGCCGGCCGGTGGACTCCGTCACCTCCGGCTTCGGCCACCTGCTCGGCACGGGGCTGCTCGACCACGAGGAGAGCGCGCTGCTCGCGGCCCGGATCAGCGCGCCCGACCTGGACTCCGGGCACGGGCTGCGCACGCTGAGCAGCGACTCCGTGGGGTACAACCCGTACGGCTACCACATCGGTTCGATCTGGCCGCACGACACCGCGATCGCGGTCCACGGGCTGGCCAGGGCCGGCTTCCCGGACGCCGCGGCGCCGCTCGCCGCCGGGCTGCTGACCGCGTCGGCGGGGTTCGAGGCGCGGCTGCCCGAGCTCTTCGCCGGGCACGGCGCGGCGACCGACCGGGTGCCCTCGCCGTATCCGGCGTCCTGCCGTCCGCAGGCGTGGGCTGCGGCCTCGTCCGTACTCGTCCTCCAGTCCGCGCTGGGGCTCTCCGCCGATGTCCCGGGCGGCACCCTCACCGTCGCGCCCACCTTCACGGAGGCGTACCGGCCGCTGAAGGCCGAGGGGTTCGACATCGCGGGCGGCCGGCTCGACATCGCGGTCGACGCGGACGGTACGGCGCACATCGACGCGCCCGCCGGACTGGAGATCAGGAGGGAGCACCTGCCCTCCCGTTGAGACGAGGGCGCGCGCGATGTGAGGATGGGACCCCGGAGGGTACGGGGGCGGGGGCCCATCCCTGCGGCCATCTCCGCTCCGGCCATGTCCTCGGGCATGTCCGCCCGGTCATGTCCCTCGGGCATGTCCGCCCGGTCATGTCCCTCGGTCGTGTCCGCCTGGTCGTGTCCGCTCGGATTGTCCGGGGAGTCGATCGTCACACAGACGTGGACGGCCGTGTCGCTGATGGGCCGAACGAGTGATACACGGGAGGATGACCTGATGCAGACAGAGCGTGCGGGCAGGGTGGTCCGGTGAGCAGGTACGGCCGTTACGACGGGTATGACGCCACCGACGAACAGTGGGAGGGCCTGGCCCAGGTCGTCCCGTTGCGGGGCCGCAACGAGTGGCCCTCGCGGGTGGACCACACGACCGTCCCCCGGGAACCCGTCGAGGAGCACCGGCGCTTCATCGTGCTGCGGGTCCAGGTCTTCGCGGACGCGCGGGAGGTGGCCGACCATCTCATCGCCCGGATCCCGGTGCTGCTGGACCTGACCAGCGCCGAGCCCGATGTGGCCAAGCGCATCCTCGACTTCAGCAGCGGGGTGGTCTTCGGCCTGGGCAGCGGGATGCACCGGGTCGACAAGAACGTCTTCCTGCTGGCCCCGATCGGCACGGAGGTCGAGGGGATCGCGGCGGACACCATCCCCCGATCGTAGGAAGGTCCCGCAGGCGGAACGGTTCGCCGCCCGGGCCGCCGGATACGGTCCGGCCACGGAAGCCATCCGCCCCGTCCACGCCGCCCGTGCCACCGGTCCTTTCCGGCAGGGGGCCGTGGCCTCTCGGCCCCGCCCCGTCGTCACCGAACTCCGGCTCTCCGCCTACACCTCGCACCGAGGGGCGGCCTTCCCGCTCGGTCCCGTGACGCTCTTCACCGGCGCGAGCGGCAGCGGAAAGTCGACCGCGCCGGCGGCGTACGAGTCGCTGGCCAGGCTCGGCGCGGGCGCCACGCTCGGCGAGGTCTTCCCCGACCCGGTGGCCTGCGTCCCCGAACGGGCCGCGGCCGACGCGCAGGGGAGACGCGGCTTCCGGATCGGCTGCAGCGTCGACGGCCCGGCCTGCCCCGTACAGCTCGACCTCGCCGTCCAGGCCGAGCGCGAACTCCGTGTCGTCGGCGAGCGGCAGACCGGCGAACTGCTCTCCCATGCGGCGGCGGTCTGCGCGGAGGGCCGGACGGGACTGGTGGGGGCGGTCTCCGACGCGTCGTCCGCCCGAGGGGCGGCCGGGGTGACGGTGGTAGACCTGGACCCGTGAGCGAACTCGATGTGGCGGAACTGCAACGGAGGCTGGCCGCGTTCGCGGCGGCGCGGGACTGGGAGTCGTACCACACTCCCAAGAACCTGGCGGCGGCGCTGAGCGTCGAGGCGTCGGAGCTGCTGGAGATCTTCCAGTGGCTGACGCCCGAGGAGTCGGCGCGGGTGATGACCGACCCGGAGACGGCCCACCGTGTGCGGGACGAGGTCGCGGATGTCCTCGCGTATCTCCTCCAGTTCTGCGGAGTGCTGGGTGTCGATCCGCTCGCGGCGCTCGCCGCGAAGGTGGAGCGGAACGAGGCACGCTTCCCGCCCAAGAGGCCTGTCGATCATGATGATTGATGGCGATTGTCACTCTCCGGAGTGGCCGAGTTATGCACAACGAGCCTGCTGTCCACAGATTTCCGCAATGCTCTAGCTTTTCTGCTCCGATGCGCTCACTCTGGGTAGTGGAGTTCATGGGCAGGATTCTCGTGGGAATGGGGACTGCGGATGGATGCGGAACGGCTCATCGGCGTGAGCCGGCATGCCCTGGCGGCGAGCGCGGAGGAAATGGACGTCATCGCGGAGGCGTGGCAGGCACAGGCCCTCGCCCAGGCGATCGGCCATCAGCTGGTGTTGAGGGGCCCGAAGGAACTGCGAGGCGAGGCGCGGGATCTGCGCGACCTGCGGGAGTTGTACGGGGCGGGCGGGGGCGGCTGTGTCCCGCCGGAGATACCGGGGCTCGGCGTCGGAGCGATACGGGCGCTTCAGCTCTCGGGGGTACGGGATGTACGGGCGGCGCTGACCGGACTCGGCGCCCTGCTGGGCGAGGTGGGCATCGCGCTGGTCGCGGTGGCGTGTGCGACGGAGGAGGAGGCTCTGTACTGGCAGTGCATCGAAGCGATCGACGCGGCGGACGAGTCGAACGACCGGGTGGGTGGGATGCTGCGGCGGCTCCTCACGCAGGAGCGTGAGGAGGAACGGGTGAGGGAGCGGGAGCGGAACAGGGAGGAGGAGCGGGTCTGGCCGAGCGAGTGGCGCCGCGAGCGCGGGTGGGACGGGATGCCGGCCGGAGGCCGTGACCGGGGACGTGCCGGGGATCACATCCCGGACCGCGTTCCGGACCGTGTTCCGGACCGCGTCGGGGACCGGGGTGTGGACCACGGCGGGGATCGCGGACGGGAGCGGAGCAGAGGGCGCGGCAGGGAGGAGGCGGCCGACTCGCCGGTGGGGCCCCTCTGACGGGGGACACCGGAGAGGGCACCGGGCACGAAGGTGCAGGATGGAGCCATGGATCTGCGCATCTTCACCGAGCCCCAGCAAGGGGCGAGCTACGACACACTGCTGACCGTGGCCAAGGCCACCGAGGATCTGGGCTTCGACGCCTTCTTCCGGTCCGACCACTATCTGCGGATGGGTTCCGTGGACGGTCTGCCCGGACCGACGGACGCCTGGATCACCCTGGCCGGGCTGGCCCGGGAGACCAAGCGGATCCGGCTGGGCACATTGATGACGGCCGGTACGTTCCGGCTCCCGGGCGTCCTGGCCATCCAGGTCGCCCAGGTCGACCAGATGTCCGGCGGCCGGGTCGAACTGGGCCTGGGCGCGGGCTGGTTCGAGGAGGAGCACAAGGCGTACGGGATCCCGTTCCCCAAGGAGAAGTTCGCCCGGCTGGAGGAGCAGCTCGCCGTCGTGACGGGGCTGTGGGCCACCGAGGCCGGCAAGACCTTCTCGTACGACGGCACGTATTACCAGCTCACCGACTCGCCCGCGCTGCCCAAACCCGCGCAGCGCAAGGTGCCGGTGCTGATCGGTGGGCACGGCGCGACGCGCACCCCGCGGCTCAGCGCGCAGTACGCGGACGAGTTCAACATCCCGTTCGCCTCCGTCGAGGACACCGAGCGGCAGTTCGGCCGGGTGCGGGCGGCGGCCGAGAAGGAGGGGCGCGCCGCGGACGACCTGGTGTACTCGAACGCGCTGGTCGTGTGCGTGGGCAAGGACGACGCGGAGGTGGCCCGCCGGGCCGCCGCCCTCGGACGGGAGGTGGCGGAGCTGAAGGCGAACGGGCTGGCGGGTTCGCCCGCCGAGGTGGTCGACAAGATCGGCCGGTACGCCGCGGTCGGGTCCTCGCGGATCTACCTCCAGGTGATGGATCTGGACGATCTCGACCACCTGGAACTGATCTCCGCACAGGTCCAGTCGCAGTTGGGCTGACCCACCCGTACGTCCTGACGCCCCCGGCCCTGGTGACCGGCCGGGGCGACCGGCCGGAGTGCGACCGGCCCGCCCGACACCGCTGTGCGTTCGCCGTCCCTGAGTTCTGGAGCCGCCGTGAAGCCCGCCCGTACCCTCGCCGCCGCCCTCGCCGAGGGGACCGTCGTCCTCGACGGCGGTCTCTCCAACCAGCTCAGGGCGCAGGGCTGCGACCTGTCCGACGAACTATGGTCGGCGCGGCTCCTCGTCGACAGCCCCGAACAGATCGAGGCCGCCCACGCGGCGTACGTGCGCGCGGGCGCGCAGGTGCTCATCACCTCCAGCTATCAGGCGACGTACGAGGGGTTCGCGCGGCGCGGTGCGGGCCGGGACGAGGCGAGCGCGCTGCTGGCCCGAAGCGTGGAACTGGCACGCCGCGCGGCCGAGGTGGAGCCGCGCGAGGTGTGGGTGGCCGCCTCGGTCGGCCCGTACGGCGCGATGCTCGCGGACGGCAGCGAGTACCGCGGACGCTACGGGCTGACGGTGGCGGAGCTGGAGCGCTTCCACCGGCCGAGGATCGAAACCCTCGCCGCGGCCGGCCCCGATGTGCTGGCGCTGGAGACGGTGCCGGACTCCGACGAGGCGCAGGCGCTGCTGCGTGCCGTCGAAGGGTGCGGGGTGCCGGTGTGGCTCTCGTACTCCATCGCGGGGGAGCGCACCCGGGCCGGTCAGCCGCTCGCCGACGCCTTCGCCCTGGCGGCGGGGAACGCGTCGGTGATCGCGGTGGGTGTCAACTGCTGTGAGCCGGGTGACACCGACCGTGCCGTGGAGATCGCCGCCGAGGTGACGGGGAAGCCCGTCGTCGTCTACCCGAACAGCGGCGAGGAGTGGGACGCGGCCGCGCGTGCCTGGCACGGGGAACCGGCGTTCGACCCGTCCCGGGTGCGCTCCTGGCAGACGGCGGGCGCACGGCTGGTGGGCGGGTGCTGCCGGGTCGGCCCGGCGGAGATCACCGCACTCGCCGGCCGCACAGGCCACTGACGCCTGGGCGCCGCAAGGTGGTGGCCGGGACGGCGGCGGCGTCGTCGGCGGTGTCGGTGTCGGCGGGGAAAACCCCTCGTGGTGGTGGGCCGACCGGGCAATACTCGATGAGGTGTTCCTGACGATCAGTACCACCGGCACTCCAGAGCGCCCCGCGACCGACCTCGGATTTCTGCTGCACAAGCATCCCGACCGGGCGCAGACGTTCTCCACATCGCATGGCACCGCCCATGTGCTCTACCCCGAGGCGTCCGCCGAGCGCCGCACGGCGGCGCTGCTGCTGGAGATCGATCCGGTTGCTCTGGTCCGGCGGGGCAGGGGGAAGGGCCGGGGCGGCGCCCCCGACGCGGCGCTCGCGCAGTACGTCAACGACCGCCCCTACGCGGCCTCCTCGCTGCTCGCGGTGGCGCTGGCCACGGTGTTCACGCCGGGCTGCCCGAGAAGTACCACGGCCGCACCTCGGGCCGGGTCCGCGCGCACGCCCCGTCACGGGCGCGCTGCACACCCGCACCGGACGGCCGTTCTTCGACGACCCCGGGGGCACCGAGGAGATCCTCGGCCGGCTGCGGACCGCCGTGACCGCCGCCGGTCTCTGGCGAGAACTGGACACGGGCTGGCTGCTGCTGGACGCCGAACTGATGCCCTGATCCCTGAAGGCGACCGGACTGCTGCGCACCCAGTACGCGGCGGTGGGGGCCGCGGCGGGCGCGGCGTTCCCCGCGGTCACCGGCGCCCTCGAAGCCGCGGTGGCGCGGGGCGTGCCGGCGGCCGGGCTGCTGGCGGCCCAGCGTGAACGGGCGGCCGACGCCGCCGCGTTCACCGAGGCGTACCAGCGGTACTGCTGGACCACGGACGGTCTGGACGGGGTGCGCCTGGCGCCGTTCCAGCTTCTGGCGGTGCGGGGCCGCAACCTCGCCGGTGTGCCGCACGACCGTCAGTCGGCCTGGCTGGACCGGCTCGTCGAGCACGACCCGGCGGGGCTGCTCCAGGTCACCCGGCGGCTACTGGTCGACACGGGCGACGCGGACTCGGTGCGCGGCGGCGAGGGCATGGTCGTCAAGCCGCTCCAGGCGCTGGTGAAGGACGGCAGGGGACGGCTGCTCCAGCCGGGGATCAAGGTCCGGGGCCGCGAGTACCTGCGGATCATCTACGGTCCGGAGTACACCCGGCCGGAGAATCTGGCGCGGCTGCGCGGCCGGGTCCTCGGCCACAAGCGCTCGCTGGCGCTCAGGGAGTACGCCCTCGGTCTTGAGGCGCTGGACCGGCTGACCGACGGCGAACCGCTGTGGCGGATCCACGAAGCGGTCTTCGCGGTACTGGCCCTGGAGTCGGAACCGGTGGACCCAAGGCTCTGACCTGCGGTCGCGCGGGTTATCCACAGGTAGGGGGGGCGCTGTCAGTGCCTCCCCCTACGGTGTTCTCCAGGCACGGGGACGAACGCGCGTATCACGTTCGCCGCCGTCTGGAAATCGATCCTGCCATTCCGGCGGTAACGGGAGGTTTTGAGGAGCATCATGGTCGAGTTGACGGGGCTGTGACGAGGTCCTAACGTTTCGTCCCCGTCAGTTGACCGCCAGTCAAAAGCTTGTCGGTCAAGGCAACTTGGCGCATAACAAGCGCACCGCGCGTGGCGGCTGTTACCGGTGTGACGGCTGTCCGGAATATGTAATTCTCACGGGGGTGAGTATGAGTCTTTTCGAACGTAATCGTTCCTTCCTCGACGCCCTCACCCCCCAGGACCGTGCCGCGCTGCTGGCCCTCGGCTCACGCCGGGTCTACGCCCCGGGCGAGGTGATGCTCAGGGAGCGGGACACGACGACCTTCGTCCTGGCCCTGCGCTCGGGCTGGTCCGTCGTCTCCGTCGACACCGACCGGGGCGCCCGGCTCATCCTGGCGCTGCGCGGCGCGGGTGAAGTGGTCGGCGACCTGGCCGCGTTCGACCAGGGGCCGCGCAGCGCGACCGTCACCGCGCTCGGCCGGGTGGACGCCACGGCCGTCTCCGGCGAGCGGTTCCGCAGCTTCCTCGCCGCGCGCCCGCACGCCACCTCACTGATCATGCGCCAGCTCAGCGCCCGGCTGCGCAGCTCCGACGTCGAACGCCGCTCGCTGGCCTCCGGCTCGGTCCTGCAACGCCTCGCCGCCCGGCTCGTGGAGCTGACGGAGCGGGTCGGGCGCACGGGCGGCGACGGCACCGTGGTCGAACTGCCGCTGCCCCAGCACGACCTGGCGGCGGCCATCGGCGCCACCCGGGAAGCCGTCGCCAAGGCGCTGCGCCTGCTGCGGGAGCAGGACGTCGTACGGACGGGCAACCGGCGGCTCATGGTCACGGACATACAGGTGCTGCGGCTGCTCGCCGACGGACGGCAGTCGCAGCGGCCTCGCGGGGAACGGCCGGAGAAAACTCCTCCGGCTGTGTAAACGGCTACACCGCCCGCCGCGTTTCGCGGCCAGGCTTGATCTGTCACCACGGCACAGGGGGAACAGTGAGCAGTGTGGGAGCGGTCAGCAGACTGGTGGTCTTCGGCGATGTCAGTGGTTCGGGCAGGCTGGGGATGGAAGCCAAGAAGCGGATGCGGAACGCCCTGTACGGCGCGTTCGACGAGGCGTTCGCCGCCGTGGACATCGATCCGCGCGGCCGTCACCAGGAGGACCGCGGGGACGGCATCCTCACCGCGCTCGACCCGGGCACACCGTCGTCCCTGATGGTCGGGGGCTGGCTCGAAGCGCTCTACCAGTACCTGCGCGAGCACAACGCGGGCAGCGCGCAGCGGCTGCGGCTGCGGATCGGGATGAACGCGGGCCCCGTGCTCGACGACGGCAGGGGGCTGGTGGGCCGGGCGGTGGACCTCGCCTGCCGGCTCTGCGACAGCCCGACGGCCAAGCGGACCATGACGGACGCCCCCGGCTCCGACCTGCTGCTGGTCGTCTCCGACTGGCTGTACGTGAACGTGGTGGCGGAAGGCGGGCGCCACGTGGAGCCCGAGCACTATGTGAGGACACGGGTCCGGTTCAAGGAGACGGACGAGACCGCCTGGTTACACATCCCGCGGTTACCCGCGTCCACCCTCTCCGGCCTGGCCGGGGCGGCCGGAGCGCCCGACGGGGGCGCGCCTCCGGACGGCGGCGGTGCGGCGCGGCAACAGACCGGCGGTGGGCCGACACCGGGGGACGGCCCACCGCCACCTTCCACGGGGAGGGTCATCACCGCCCAGGGTGACCTCCAGTACTTCGAGAACAACGTGATGCACGGATTCACCGGCATCCGCAAGAGCCGGGGCCCCGCCTCTCCGGAGCCGGGTGAGCCCGCATGAGCGACCAGGACGAGACACCGGACGTACCGGATCCCCAGGACGAGTCCGAGGACCGGTCGCCCGAGAGGAACGCGGCCGACAAGCGGTCCGACAAGAAGGCCGACAAGCCCGAGAAGGGCGCCGACCGGCGGACGCAGGGCGACGGCCCCGAACCCCCCGAACCCAACCCCTTCGACCAGGCGGGCCGGAACCCCCTCGGCGGCGGCGGTACGGGCGGCTCCGGTACGGCGCACGCGGCCCTCCAGACCTTCGCGGCCGGCAAGACGGGACGCGCCATCGGCTTCGGCGCCGACGGCCAGTACTACGAAGGCAACACCTTCATCGGACGGCTCGGCATCGGCGGCGGACACGCCATGGTCCAGGGCCCCGTCCCGGCCGAGGAGCTGACCCGCCTCATCGGTGTGTACTGCGAGGCCCCCGACTACGAGGAGATGGAGAAGCGGCTGCGCAAGCACGGACTGCTGGTGCTCTGCGGGGAGCGCAACAGCGGCCGTACGGCGACAGCGCTCTCCCTGCTCGCGGGCGTGGCGGGGGACAAGGTCACGCGGCTCGACCCCGGCGTCAAGGTCCACGAGATCGAGGAGATCGAGCCGGGTCACGGCCATCTCCTGGCGATCGAGTCCGAGGACACCGGATGGCAGGAGACCGAGCAGGTGGGCGGCCGCACCAGGACCCGCGTCCGGCGGGCCGGCCCCACCGAGCTGCACCTCGACGGCCTGCGGAGCAAGCTCGTCAAGGCGGGGGCCTTCGGCGTGCTCGTCGTGGAGAACGGCGAACTGGCCGACCGGCTGCTGCGCGGCCGGTACGGAGTGGTCTGCGCCTCGCCGCCCTCCGAGAAGGTCCTCCTCCAGCACCTCCGGGTCCTCCTGGCGGACGCGGACGAGGGCGCCCTGGACGAGGCCTTGGCCCTCGCCGCGGGGGAGGACGTCACCGACGCGCTCGGCCTGGACGAGCTGCGGCCCGGCGAGGCCGCCCGGCTCGCCGACCATCTCGCCCGGCGCCAGAAGTCGGAACTGACCCACCGCCAGCTCCTCGCCGACTGTGCGACCTTCGTCGACGCGCAGGCCAGGAGCTGGTTCGCGGGCGCGGACCGGCCCGGCACCCTGCCCGAGGCCCTGCCCACGCTGAGCGCCGCCGCGTTCCGTATCGCCGTCGCCGTCTTCAACGGCTCCCCGTACAGCCTCACCGCGGAGGCGGGCGAACAGCTCGCCTGGGAGCTGGCGGTCACGCTCGACCCCGGGACCCCCACGGGCCGCAGGCTCTTCGGCACCCACGCGGAGGTCAGGCCGGTCGCCGCGAGATCCGTGCTCCAGGACGGCGAGCTGGACCTCGGCGACGCCCAGGTACCGGTACGGGTCATCCGCTTCCAGGGCCAGGCCCTGGCGACCGCGGTGCTGCGCGAGGTGTGGCACGGCTACCACAACGCGCGCGGCCCCCTCGTCCGCTGGCTGCGGACCCTGTGCGACGATCCGCGGCCCGTCCTGTGGGTACGGGCGTCCATCGCCGCCGGAGTGCTGTGCTCCTGGGACCTGCCCTACGTCTCCGGCGAGCTGGTCGTCCCCATGGCCTCCTCCGACAGCCCCGTACAGCGGATGTCTGCGGCGACCGCCCTGGCGGAGGCGGCGCGTGAACCCTCCGTACAACCCGCCGTCGCCGCCCTGCTCAAGGACTGGACGAAGAGCGGCCACGAAGAGCTGCTGACCACCGCGGTCCTGGCGCACGGCTACGGGATGGCGGCCGGGTCCGTCACCGCGTCGCTCGACGCCCTGGCCAAGGTGGCCGTCCGCGCGCACGACGAGACCGACTCGGCCCACGACACGGACATCCTGTCCGACGCGTCGTTCAGCGTCACCCGGCTGCTGGCCGGACCGGAGCCGGAGACCGTCGTCCACCGTCTCGACGCCTGGCTGCGCGACACCCGGCGGGGCCCCGCCACCCTCGCCCTGCTGACCGTGATCCGCGCGCTGCGCACCCGTACCACCTTCCTGTGGGGCCTCCAGGACATGCCCGCACTCGAAGCGCACGCCAAACGGATGCTGCTCTCCGCCCTGCTGGAGACCCATCCCGGACTGACCGGACGGCTGGCCTCCCTGGTGCGGCGCACACTGGCCACCCCACGCGCCGGCGCCGCGACCCAGGACGCCCTCGCCCTCCTGCTGCGCCAGGCCGCCGCGGACACCCACCAGTTGGAGCTCGTCCGCCACTTCCTGGTCCGGCTGGCCGAGGAGCGCAGGGACCGCGACCGGCTGCGCCACCTGCTGGCCCGGCTGGTCAAGGACCCCGACGAACCGTTGGACAAGACCGCCGCCCGCACGATGTGGGACGCGGTGGGAGAGGGGGCCGAGGCATGAGCCCGTCACCGTACGAAGAGCGATCCGCCGAGGGGAACCGTGACCGTGGTGGCGAACAGCAGTACGCGCAGTGGCTGCACGAGGAGCCGCCCCGGCGCGACGGCGAACGGCAGGCCGGTGACCAGCGCGCCGGCGAGCAGCGCCCCGCCGTCCGCCGCGAGGGGGAACGACGGTACGGGGAGCAGCGGTACGCCGAGCGCCGCCCCGACCACGCGACACCGGACCGGCGGGGCCCGGGGATGACGGAGCAGCCGGGGACCGAGGACGAGGTGGAGCAGTACCGGGACATCCCCGTCGGCCCGCTGGTGCGCGAACGCAGGCCGCCCTACCGGCGCGAGAGCGGCCAGATCGCCGCCGTACTCCTGTACCAGAACGGCGGGCACAGCGTGGTGTGGCCCGACCGCCGTGACGATGTCGACAGACCCAGACTCCGGGCCCCGTACACCGTGTTCGAGGTGCTGCTCGGGCGGAACGTGACCTCGTTCGAACTGGCCCTGCCCGCCGCGGGCGACGCCCAGTTCTTCGAGGCCAGGGCCGAGGTGCACTGGGAGGTCGAGGAGCCGCACACCGTCGTCGTGAAGCGCGTCTGGGACGTACGCGAATTGCTCCACGGCGAACTCCTCCTCGCGCTGCGCCAGCTCTCCCGCCGCTTCCGGCTCACGGACGCGCAGCGCGCCGACGAGGCCGTCCAGGAGGAACTGGCCAAGGGCCGTATCGACCTGGGCCGCGATCTCGGACTGCGGCTGCGCATCCATGTGTTCATCGATCTGAGCGATGTCGTCCGCCAGCGCAAGAGCGAGCGCGACGACATCGACTTCGACATGACCAGGGACGAGGCGCAGGCCGAGGCGGACCGCCGCAAGGAGGCAATGGAGCGCAGGCTCGTCAGGGAGCGCGCCGCCGAACTCGAAGCGGTGCTCCGCCGCGGCCAGGAGGCCGAGATCATCCACCTCATGGCGCGCAACCCCGCCAAGGAGTGGGAGATCCGCGAGGCCATCAGGGAGCAGAAGCGCGAGGGACAGACCGACCTCATCAACCTCTTCAACCGGCTGCTCGACACCGGACACCTCGAACGCCACGACATCGGCGACCAGATGTTCGAAACTCTGCGGCTGCTCCGGGAGAGCGGAGGCGCGGTGATCGGCGGAGTCGCGGACCAGGTGCTGCTCGGACAGCGGCCGAGGCGCGAGCTGGAGGAGGGCCCCGTCCGCCGCCGGCGCGAGGAGCCCTACCGTGCCGGACGGGCGGACGACGGGGACGGCTTCGCCGACGACCGGCGCGGTGGCCACCGCGACGACCGCGAGAACGGCTACGGGGACGACCGCGGCGAACCGGACCGCCCCCCGTGGGACGACGAACCGCGGGTCTACCGGCCGACCAGGGTCGAGTCGTCCGCGGAACGCGACCGCGACGCGCGCCGCGGGCGCGCCGACCGCCGCGACCGGGGCGACCGGGGCGACCGGGGCGACGAACACGGCAGCGCGCGGCACGGCTCCAGGCCGAGCGCCGACTTCGACGACTGGGGGGACGAATGAGCAGCGGAGTCCCGGCCCTGCGGCCGGACGGATCCGAGAGCGCCGACGTCAGATATCTGGCCGAGCGGCTGGTCGTCTCGGTCCGGGAGGACATCGGCAGGGCCGACACGAAGGCCGCGATCCTGCTCTCCGGGGCCATCGCCTTCTGCGCCGTCGCGTTCACCAAGGACGGACTGCACCAGCCCCTCGCCCCGGTACGGATCTCCCTGCTCTCCGCCGGCGGGGTCCTCTGCGTGGCCGGACTGCTCATGCTCATAGCGGTCGTCCTGCCCCGCACCCGGATAGGGGCGGAGAACACCTTCCTGCGCGACCTCCTCGCCGGTACCCCGTCCGACGAACTGCTGGTCCGGCTGAACACGACAGGCGAGGACGTCGTGGGCTGGCTGCTGAGCCAGGCGACCGTGCACGCCGCGGTGCTGGCCGCCAAGTACCGCTGGCTGCGCATGGGGGGCTGCTCCCTGATGCTCGGCGCGGTGCTGGTCCTACTGAGTGAGCTGTGGTGAGAGACGGTGCACATGAGAGACACGACCCGCGCGACCCATCTGGCCGCGGTGAGACATCTGGCCGGCGTCCTGCTCGCCCTGGCCGGGCTGATCGCCGTCACCGGCGCGGCCCCGGGCCAGGCCGCCGGCGCGCCCGGCCGGACCGGCGCGGTGACCGAAGGGGCCGACCCCATCGACTTCGCCGTGGTCGTCGACCAGTCGGACAGCCTCTCCGAGGAGGACCTGAACCGTGAGGTGGAGGCCGCGGCGCTGATCGCCCAGGGTGAGATCTCGGACCGCTCACGCGCCACCGTCATCGGCTTCGGCAGCTCCGAGAAGCCCGGCCAGACCCCGGTCGACGAGGTGTGCCCCCCGACCGTCGTCAACTCCTCGGGACGCTCGTACCTGAACGGCTGCGTCAAGGAACTCTCCCGCCGCGACGCCAGGATGGGCCCGGGCACCGACTTCCCGGCCGCCCTGCGCCAGGCGCTCACCCGGCTCACCGAGAAGGGCGCGCCCGACGCACCGAAGGTGATCTTCCTGCTCACCGACGGCAAGCTCGACGTCCGCGACAGCCCGGAGTACGGCGCCGACGCGGCCGGCCGCCAGGCCGACGCTGCCCGCCAGCTCACCGAACAGCTCGCCCGGGCCCGCGAGGAGTCCGTACAGATCTGGCCGCTCGGATTCGGCGACGCCATCGACCGGGACGCGCTCAAGAAGATGGCCGAGGGCGGCTTCCGCAACGGCTGCGCCGAACTGCCCTCGGCCACCCCGCGGCTGAGGGTGGTCGGCAGCGCCGCCGGGATCGACAAGGCGCTCCAGGAGACCTTCGCCGCCGCCCGCTGCGCCCAGGTCGTCCAGGGCACGGAGGGCAAGCCGCCCACCGATCTGTACGTGACCATCCCCAAGATCGCCACGGACGGTTCGATCACGGTCAGCAAACATGATCCGAAGGTGAGCGCGACCTACTACGACCCGCGCGGCCGGAAGGTCGTCACCGACGGGTCGTTCGACGGCTCGACCTTCGAGATCACCGGTCAGAGCGGGCCGGTCGAGGCGCTGCGGGTGAAAAATCCGCGTCCCGGACGCTGGCGCGTCCATCTCGAAGCGCCGGAGGGACACCGGGAGCGTGTCGTCGCCGTGCGCGCCATCTGGCAGGGCCGGCTGCGCTCCTCCGTCATCCTGGACCCCGCGTCCCCCCGCCCCGGCGAGAAGACCTCCGTCGAGGTACGGATGCAGACCCGGCGCGGCGTCGTCCTCGACGACCCGGACGAGCTGAAGGGCATCACGGTCGCGGCCCGGCTCACGGGCAGCGGCTTCGAACCGGTGTCCGTGCCGCTCGCGGACGACGGCAAGGCGCCGGACGCGCGCGCGGGGGACGTCCGGTTCACCGGGACGCTGACCGTGCCGTCCACCGCCGACGGGGACCTCGCCCTGACCGCCGAGATGGCCGCGCCCGGAGTCACGGGCGACCACCGGCCGTTCAACGCCCGCATCACCTCGGAGCCTCCGCCGGTCACCGCGTCGCTGACCGTCGAGCGGGACATCGTGCACCCGGGCGGGAGCGTCAAGGGCCTCCTGAAGGTGGACAACAAGGCCGAGGAGACACGTACGGTACGGCTCGCCCTCGCCGACCAGCCGCCCGGCAAGGAGCTGACGATCAGCCCCGCCGAGGTGGAGATCGCCGCGGGCACCGGCAAGAGCGTTCCCTTCCGGGTCAGGATCGGCTCCGGCACCGCGCCCGGCGAGATCGGTGCCCGGGTCACGGCCGCCGACACCGCCGACGGGGGGCGCGTCCTGGACAACGCGTTCCTGGAGGCCGACGTCGACCCCGTGCCCACCTGGTGGGACCGGCTGTGGTGGGCGGTCGCTCTGGCGGCCGGCGTACTGCTGGCCCTCGCCGGGTTCCTGGCGGTGCGGTACGTGGCGAAGCGGCGCCGCCGCGATCTCGTCGGCGTGAAGCTGGAGTTGCGCGGCGAGGGGGTCCGGCCCGACGAACTGACCGTGAGGACGGGACAGAGCCCCGGCGGCGTGTTCCACTTCGTGATCGACCGGGCCCGGGGCGCGGCGCCCTCGCTCCAGCGCGGCGGACCGGGCGCGGCCGCCTCCTACCGGCTGCGGCGCACCGCTGCGGGCGAGTTCCTGCTCAAGCCACCGGAGGGCCGTGAGCGCGCGCTGCGGCCTGAGGAGCCCGCCGCGCTGGGCGACGGGCTGGAACTGGTGGTCCACGACCGGCGCGCGGCCACCGGCCGGGGACGCGGCGACCGTGACCGGACCCGGGGTGGCAGGGCATCGCGTACCGGCGACGGGGACCACGCCCGCACCGGGCTCCGGGGCAGGAACCGCGACCGTGGCGGGGACCGCGACAGTGCCCGGGTCAGGTCGCCCCGTACGCCAGCCGGGGGAGAGAACGGACCGCCCGGCGACGGCGGTGGCGCGCCGACCGGGGAGGGGGAGCGGCGGGCGGGCGCGAGCCGGTTCGACCCGAATTTCTGAGTTCTGAGTGACGACGGGCCGTCACCGCGACGCGGCGACGGCCCTACGGGAGACGACATGAAGATCTACCAGCCCATGCTGTTCGTCGGTCTGGGCGGCACCGGAGGCAGAATCGGCGCCGAACTGGAACGCGGCCTGCGCCGGGAACTGTGCGGCCCCGACGGTACGAAACTGGTGTCGGACGGCCGGCGGGCCCCCTTCCAGCTTCCGGACTGCCTCCAGTTCGTGTACGCCGACTTCAGCGAGTCCGAGCTGAACCGGCTGCCGCACCTCAGCGCCAAGGGCACCGAGGCCGCGGCGTACGCCCGTACCGCGCGCGTGATCCACGACCTGCTGCCGGCCAACTACGACAGTTCGCCCGAGGTGACCCGCATGCTGCGGGTCGCCCTGCACGACGAGACCCACGACTGGCTGCCGCCCCAGGACCGGCAGCCGCGCGTGGCGCCGCTGCACAACGGTGCGGGACAGCTCCCCACGGTGGGCCGTGCCGCGCTCTTCGCGACCCTGCGCAGTGGACTGGAGCCGGTGCTGCGCCAACTCCGCGCAGCCATCGGCACCATCTCCGGCTCGGCGGGCGATCTGCGTGAGATGGGCGGCCGGCAGATCCGCGGCTGCGACGTGTTCGTGGCGTTCTCCGTGGCGGGCGGTACCGGCGCCGGTATCTTCTACGACTTCCTCCACCTCATCGGGCACGAGTTCCGCAAGTCCAAGGTGCCCGGGGTGAAGATCTATCCGCTGGTGGTCATGCCGTCGGCGTTCCCGCCGGAGGCCGGCGGGGGCCGGGAGGCCGAACTGAACTCGGCCCGCGCGCTGGTGGACCTCTCCCGGCTGGTCGACGACCAGAACGTGCCCGACGCGCAGGCCGACTTCGGCGACGTCGAACAGCGCGGCGTGCTCGGCGTCCGCTACCCGGGGGACGGTTACGTCGCGCTGCGCCCCTCGACCGTACAGACCGCGTTCCTCTTCAGCCGGCCTTCCGGCATCCGGCCCGAGGACCTGCGCCGGTCCATCACCGCGATGGTGCTCTCCCTGATCGGCACGGAACTCGGCGACGAGACCGCCCAGGGGCGCACGGAGGGTGACCACCAGTCGTTCGCCGCCGGGTTCGTCAACAAGAGCGTCGAGCGCTCCACCCCGTCCCGCTCCGGAATCGGCTACCGGGGCATGTCCACGAGCCTGGCCGCCTCCCTCACCGTCCCCGTCGACGACCTCGCGGAGATTGTCGCGGGACGGCTGCTGGCCCAGGCCGTACGCGGCATGGCCGAGGACGCCAGGCGCCACGACGAGGACGGCACCCAGCTCGTCAGGGACCTCTTCGACCGGTCGGGCATCGGACGGCTGTGGACCCGCGAGGCGCCCGAGGTGCCCGCGCCCGACCCGCTCCCCAAGGGCAGCCGGGCGATCAGCCAGGCGTTGCGCGACCGGATCGGCGACATGGAGGTCGGCCTCGGCCGGCTCGACCGGGAGCTGGACCGGGACATCCCCCGGCTCGTGGAGGACTTCAAGCCGGGCACCGGCGCCCGCGAACTGCTCGGCCTGCTCGGCCCGTTCCGGCTCGAACGGGTGATCGCCGGGCTGCCGGGCCATCCGCAGCGCCCGGCCGAGGCCGGATTCGCCGGGATGCTGGACAACCGGAAGAACGATCCGGAGCGCCCCGAGGGCGTCGAGCCCTCCGCGCCGCCGATCCCCCGGATCAAGGGCTCGGTGGGCGGAATGGTCCCGGCCCGCTGGGGCGACCCCGACGCGCAGGAAGCGGTGGACGAGCAGGACGCGTGGTACCGCTGGCGGGCCAACCGGCAGTGGCACCGCGGCTGGAAGGAGCAGGAGTCCCGCTGGCGCCCGCCGCTGATGCGCTCCATGAAGGAGGTCACGGAGCTGGTCCGGGCGCTGCGCGCGCATGAGGAGGACGAGCGCAAGCTGTTCGCCGAGCGCCGCAAGGAGCTGTACCGGGACGACCGTACGGGGGTGTCGTATCTGCTGCCCCCGCAGAACAACCTCCGGGCCTTCTACGACGATGTCTTCGACCGGCTGGCCCAGCACGAGAGCCTGCCGGAGAACGCGGACGCCGCGGGGCTGCTGAGCAGGCTGGTCCACCCCGAGGACTGGCAGCGCGCCCTGGACGCGGTACGCCGCTCCCCGCGCGCCGCGGTGAAGGAGATCAAGCAGGTCGTGGAGCGGCGCGTCAAGGCGCTGTTCGGCGAGGCGAGCGTGCTGGACGACCGTCCTCTGCTGCCCTCCCTCGGTGTGCTGCTGCGCGCGGCGGCCGGTGACGAGGACGCGGAGGCCACGGTCGACAGCCGCTGGCTGGAGCAGTTCCGCTCACAGCTCGCCGGGCTGCTGCCGGTGGGCTTCACCCCGGACGGCAGCGGCCCGCTGAAGGTGCTCATCGTGCACCCGCAGAGCGAGGCCGACGGGCGGGCCGCCCGCTACCTTCAGCAGGAGCTGAACCTGCCCAGGGATCCGGGCATCGCCCCGGAGTTCCGGGCCGTGGAGGCGGAGGCCATCACCGTCGTGCTCTTCCGCAGCGGTATGAGCCTCACCGATGTCTCCGAGGTCCGGCACGCGCTGCGGCTGTGGGCAGAGGCGCGCGAAGCTTCCGGCGGGGACGACTTCCTGCACTGGAGGCAGCGCCTGGGCCACCGCGACGACTGGCTCGCCAGCACGGAGGAGGACCGCCGGCGCATCCTGCACCGGCTGCTGTGCGCGATGTGGAACGACCGCGTCGACATCGAGGGCGATCCCGCCTCACCCGGGCTGATCCGTATCCGGCTCCAGGAGGGCGACGCGGCGACGATGACGCTGCGGCTGGACTCGTTCGACGGAAATGTGTCGAGCTGGGCGGGGCTGCTGCGCGCGTACGAGCAGTGGGCCCTGCTGGACGAGGGGCAGATCATCGAGGACTTCTGCGACCGGCTGATGCGGACCCAGCCCACCGGCCTGTCCACGACGCCGGCCCCGCCCTCCCGCCTCTTCCGCACACTGGTGCACGAGGTGGCGCCCCGCCAACTGAAGCTGCTGAACGAGCTGTCGGGGCAGTTCACCGCGGAGGACGAGGAATGGCTCGTACCGCTGCGGCACTTCTGGGAGCAGACCTTCGCGGGCGCGCTCGACCTGCGCTTCCCGGGCGCGCAGCGGCCCACGCGGCCCACTCTGCGGGCGCTCGACCAGCGTCACACGCAGGGCGCGGGGACGGGCAGGGGAGCCCCCGCCGCCGCGAGGACCAACGGCCACCGCCGCGCGGCGCCCTCCACGGAGTACCGCGAGGAGGAGCCGAGGATCGTCAGGCCCCGCCACGAGGAGCCACCGCGCCAGGAGGAACGGCCGCGTGGAGAGGCGCGGCCGTCGCGGTACGAGGAGGACCGGCGGTACGAGGACTCCCGGTACGAGGAGGACCCGGGGTACGAGGAAGACCCGCGGTACGCCGGTGCGCGCCATGAGCCGTCGCGCTACGAGGACCCTCGGTACGACGACACCCGGCACGAGCCGTCGCGCTACGACGACCTGCGGTACGACGAACCTCGCCACGAGGACACGCGGAGCGAGCCACGGCGGTACGAGGACCCGCCGTACGAGGACCCGTCCTACGAGGAACCGCGTGACGAGGAGCCCCGTGTGGAGCGCCCCCGGCGCGCGGAGTCCCGCCATGAGGAATCCCGGTACGAGGAGTCGCCGTACAGGAAGCCGGCCCGGTCCCGGGGGCCGAAGCCCGACGAGCGCGGGGGCACGGCGGGCCCGGAAGGCGGGGCCGACCCGTGGGACGAGGACGAGTGGGGCGACGGCGAACCCGGCGAGGCCGACCGGGGCGGCCCGGGACGCGGCGACGCCGACCAGGGCGACCCGGGACGGGGCGGCTCAGGACGGGGCGATGCGGGACGGGGCGCGCCGCGCCGGCGCGGAGACGGGCAGGAGGGGACCAGGCTGTGATCACGGACCGACTCCAGGCCGGGGTGGTCTGCCTCGACCTGCGTCACCGCGGCGACCCGGCCGACGCCCCCGCCGCCCTCCACGGTGAGGTGGGCGACGCCCTGGCGCGGACGCGGCAGTCGGACGTACGGCGCTTCCTCGTCCTCGACGACGCCGCCGAACTCGTCGCGCACCAGCTCCTCTACGAACGGCTCTACGCGTACGGACCGGCCCAGGTGCTCTGTCTGGCCCAGAGCGGCGGGGGCGACCGCGCCCTGCGCCGCCCGCACGCGCTGAGTCCGCCGTCCGCCGGAGTGCTGTGGATCCCCGACGTGTTCGCCGGGGCGGGCGGCCGGGACGGCGAACACGTACCGCTCCCCGAGGAGGCCGACGAGGCGCTGCGTCCGCTGGTCGAACTGCTCGCCGACGCCGCCCTCTTCGACACCGTCCTCGGTGAACTGGGTGAGGTCCTGCACGGCGTCGCGGTGCCCGCCGCCCAGGTCCTGGAGCACGATCTGACCGAGGAGGCCAGGACCCGCGCCTGGCGGCGGACGCTGGAGAACCTGGCGGGCCAGGACATCCCGGCGCCCGTCCTGGTCACCGAGGGCTCGCCCGGCGCGCGTACGGAGACACGGGCCTGGTCCGGCTCGACGGCGCCCGGCTCCGGCGCGGGCGACTCCGTCCCCGCCGGGCTGGCCCGCTTCCTCGGCGAGGTGCCGACGGGGACCCTGGCCGACGGCTCCTGCCTGGTGCCCGGCGGACCGGCCGAGGAGGCGCGGCTGGCCGGCGACCGGGCGCTGCGGGACGCCGAGGACGACTACGAACAGGTACGGCGCCCCACCTCGCTCTTCATCCCGCGCGCCCGCGCCGTGGACCTGCCCGAGCGTCTTGAGGAGCTCTCGGAGGCGCTCGGCGCGTACCGGGACACCATCGCGGGCGCCCTCAGCGACGGAGGCGGCGACCGGCTGCGGCCGGAGCAGCGCGGCCGTCTCCTCAAGCGCGGCATCCAACTGCCCGAACTCCCCGCGGCGCCCCGCGCCGATGTCGGCCCCGGCCTGCGGACGTACACCGAAAGGCTGCTGGCGTACGGGTTGCCGCTGCGCTCCGTCGCCGCCCGGCTCGGCGCGCTGTCGGACCTGTCCGCCCCGGCGGGCAGCGCGGCGCGGCTGGCCAGGCTCGACGAGATCTGCCCCGCCCGCCGGGTGGCGGAGCTGGCCGTGTCGCCGCCGTTCACGGTGCGGGGCTCGCCCTTCGTCCACGCGGCGCCCGTCTTCCTGCTGGCGTTCGTCGCGGGGCTGTGGCCGGTGCTCGGCTGGGTGCTGGGCCCGCTGACGGGGTTCGCGGCGGCGGCCCTGACCCTGCTCATGGTGCGGCGCAGGCCCAGCCGCTCCTACGACGGCCGTCTCGACGGAGGCGGCACCACCCGCTCCGGCCTCCGGCTGGTCGCGGGCGTGGCGGGCGGCGTCGGCGGCGCGCTGACCGGGCAGTTGCTCGATCTGCCGCTCTGGGCGGGGGCGGCCGGGCTGGGCCTGGCGCTCATCGCTCTCGGGCTGCTCGTGGCGCGGGACTGGACGGCCGCCGTCGACCTGTGGTGGCGGGAGACGGAGACGGCGTTCGCGGCGGACGCCCTCGTCGCCGTCGACGGGCTGCTCATCGAGACCGTCCTGCACGACTGGCTCTTCGCCGACGCCCGCTACCACTGCTCGGACGGGGCGCGCGCGGTCTCCCTGATGGTGAGAAGCCTCGCCGAGACGGTCGAGGAACGGCTGATGACCGCCGCGCCGGCCGCCGACCGGGGCGACCGGGGCGGAGCCGCGCACACGGCCAGCCGGGCCACGTACTCCACGGCCCCCGCCGCCGAGGACGCCTTCGCCCAGGACGGCCCGGCTCAGCAGCCCGGTGATGCCTGGAACTGGGACAGTTGGGGCGACAGCTCCGCCGACGACGGCTGGTCGGGCGGCGCGGCGGGCACGGAACCGGCCGCGCCGCTGGAGTACGACCTCCCCGAGGACCCCTGGCCCTCCGCCGCCCCGGCCGATCCGCCCTGGCTGGAGCGCGAGTGGGGCGACGGCGGCCCCGCCCTCGTGGACACGCTGCTCGCCGATCTCGCCCACGGTGTCCGGGGGATCCTCGCCGGACGGTGGGCGGCCGTCGAACGCGACCCTGCCGAGGCGGGCCGGGTCTCCCTGCGCCGTCCGCTGCTGGATGTGCTCGACGAGGAGCACGCCGTCCTGCTGCGCGACGGCGCCACCTCGGCACCGCACTTCGCCGCCGACCCGGAACTGCGCCCGGGGGCGGCCGAGTTGCTGGGCGTGGCGGCCGACCACGCGGCACGGCTGATCTCCACCGCCGACGACACGGACGAGGTGGTGCCGTTGTGCGCCGCCGAGGACCGCAGGATGCTGTCCAGGGATCCGATGGGGATACGGAGGGTCAGATTCGCCCCCGAGGCGATGCGCCGGGGCACCGAACAGGACCCCGCGCACGACAGCGGGGCGGGGGCCGGCGAGGACGTGGTGTGGACGCCCGGCGGCCGCCACGCGGGTGTGCTGCGGCTGGTCCCGCTGCGCGGAGAGATCGTCAGGACCGTCCGGGCCGAGCAGAGGGACGCGCCATGATCACAGGCAACGACGGTACGAGGAAGGGCGACGACCCCACCGCCGGGGAGCCCGGCAGGGCCCCCCGCGACAACGGGAACGGGCCCGGCGGAGGCGGCCCCGCCGGTACACGGGCGCACGGCGACTCCGTGGAGCTGGAGTTCTTCACCCACGGCGGCGAGGCGGTCCGCTTCGCCGCCCGGCTGCACCCCGACCTCCGGATGCCCGAACCCGCCCCGCTGCTGGCCCGTCCGGTCACCCTCGGCGAGGGATGGCGCGTCCTTCAGTACCGGCTGCCCTTCAGCGCGCAGACCGACCCCGCCGCGTACAGCGCACTGGAGCGTCAGGTCAGCGCCGGGGTCGCGATGGAGCGGCGGTACGGCTCCGAGCGGTACGGCGAGGTCTTCACCCGCATGGTCGGCTTCCACCTGGAGGCGCCGGAGCCCTTCGTGCTCTACCGCGTCCCCGAGGGCGAGCCGATCGCCCGCCGCCAGGGCACCCTCACGGTCGAGGAACAGGGCAAGGTGATCGCGCAACTCGTCCTGGCCGTACGGCTGCTGGAAGAGGTGGGACTGGTCCATCGGGCGATCACCCCGTACACCGTCCGCTGGGACGGGACCCATGTCCGGCTCGCCGAGCCGTACGGGGCGCTGCGTGCCGGCGAGCCCCGGGAGGCCTACGGCGCCGCGCCCTGGGCCTCCCCCGAGCAGCGGGAGGGCGCCGGCAGGGCCGATCCCAGGGACGACCTGTGGTCCGTCGCCCAGCTCGTCTACTTCCTGCTGGCAGGCCGACCGGGACCCGGTACAGGACCACCCGCCGACCTCGGGGAGTTCCGCCGGCTCGCGGCCCTCCACGAGGGCGGTGCCTTCGCACCGCGCGCCGACCGGCGCCCGTCCGCCCGCGAGCTGATGCGGCTCCTGAACGTCCCCGACCCGCTCGCGCACGCGACCGGCGGCGCGGACGTACTCAGCCGGGCCCGCGCCGAGTTCGACATCCAGCGGGCGAAGAAGCGCCAGGAGACCGGGCGGGACGACCCACCGGAGGAGGCGGCCGAGGACCTGACGTACTACGAGTCGCCGCCCCCGCGCCGCTCCCTGCGCTCCTGGCTGACCGGGACGACCCCCGCTCCGCCGCCCCGGCCCGTCGAGAACACCCCGCGCCCTGCGCAGCCGACGCGCCGCCCCACACTCTGCCCGCACTGCCTGCTCCCGGTCTCCTTCGACCAGAGCCGGCTGGTCACCCTCGACTCCAAGAAGGTCGCCAAACCGCTGGACCTCAGCGCGGAACGGCGCCCCATGCACTACCAGGACGCGCTGCGCCAGGCGTACCAGGCCTGCCCGCACGCCCCGGTGGGGGCGCCGCACTACCTGCCCGTCCCCTATCTCAACAGCGGCGAACCGCTCACCATCGCCCTCGTGGGCAGCTCGGCGGCCGGCAAGACCCATCTGCTCGCCGCGATGCTCGGCGAGATCGAACAGGGCGGCCTCGAACCGTACGGACTGAAGTGCCTGCCCCTCAACCCTGACACCCACCGCGAGTTCCTTCAGGAACGGGTCCAGCGGCTGCACCGCGGCAAGGTGCTCGAATCCACCGGGCACGCCTCCTTCGCGCATTTCACGGACGGACTGCTGGTCACGGGAGCCGACGGCACCCGGCCCGTGGTCTTCTTCGACCTCGCGGGCGAGGACCTGGCACAGAACGGCGAGGTGACCAGCTTCCTCATGGGCGTGGGCGCCTTCATCTTCGTCCTCGACCCGCTGCGTGCCCTGCGGCTGCCCTCGCTCGACCCCGTCCGCGCGCGCACCAGGCTCCAGCAGCGCGACCTGGGCGACGAGGCGTTCACCACCGTCCTCAACCGGATCCCGCGGCTCGGCGCCTATATCGAGGCGCCCGCCGCCGTCGCCCTCAACAAGAGCGACCTGATCCGCTTCGACCCGTCCGCCGACCGCTGGCTCAGCCGCGCCCTGCCCGTGGAACTGGACGAGGAGACCCTGCGCGCGGAGAGCCGTGACGCCTACGCGTTCGTCGCCCACCACGGGAGCCCCGCCTGGCTGAAGCCGTTCGACGACTGCGCGCGCTGCACCCTCCACTTCGTGGCGGCGACCGGGGCGCAGGAGCGCGGCGACGTCTACCCCCACGGCGTCAGGCCGCGACGCGTCCTGGCACCGCTGTTGTCGATCTTCGCCATGTGCGGGCTCCTCCCCGGAGCGGAACTGAGAGAGGTGGGGACCTGATGGCTCCGATCGCCCGTCAGGAAGAGCTGGTGGACCAGATCGTCTTCCGCTGGGACACCGAGAACAGCCTCGGTACGACCGGATTCGGCCCGGTGGCCTGGTCCTGCGACCGGGACACCGCAGAGAGCCTGTTCAACAGCGCCGCGCCGCTGCTGCGCACCACGGCCTCCGAGACGGTCCCGGCCCTGGTCAGGCTGGGGAACCGAGGACAAGTGCTGTTCGTGCGCCGAGCCCCCGTACTTGATTCGGACGGACGTTCCGGTGCGGTGTGCCATGCCCTGCTGGGCCCGGCCAAGACCCTCGACCCCGAGACCTGCCTCGGGCTGCACGACTGGGAGTGGGAGGGCAGCGGGCTGCCGCTGGGCAGGGTCAGGGGCGTACTGGAACAGGTGCGCGTGGCGGAGCTGCTGGCGTCCGCCGAGAAGGGCCAGCGCGCGCTGCTCGCCGGACTGCCCGGGCTGGCGGACTCCCTGACCACGATGGCCGCGGAGCTGCTGCGCCACCCGGGCCAGCGGTTCACGGTGCTCGACCGGCACGGCGGCGACGCGCCCGACCGGGTGCTGTGGGGGCTGTACGGCATCTTCAGCGGGCTGTTCCCCGAGGGCTGGACGTTCGCGACGCACGACACGGTCGAGACCCCGGCGACCCGCTTCGTCTTCGTACGGCGCTGGCCGGGCCCGGCCCCGCAGTCCACCGAGCGGCTGCGGACGGACCCCGGGGAACGGACCGACGACCGGGCCCAGGCGCTGGCGGCCGGGCTGGTCGGGCACTATCTGCGCCGGATCGAACGGGGAGAGGGCCGCGAGTACGAGGTGGCCGAGGCGCTGGCGGCGCTCTCCGGCCCGTGGCCGCCCGGCGCCCGCGGCACCCTCCTGGACACGGCGGAAGACGCGCTCGCACGGCTGACCGAGCGGCAGCCGCGCGGACGGGAAAGGGAGCTGCGGGAACGGGACACCAGGGAGCGGAACCCCACGGAGCGGGATCTGTACGAGGAGCGTCCGCCGTCCCCGCAGCGGGTGCCGTACGACCGCGACCGCCCGGAGGAGCAAGGGAACCCGTACGGGACGGGCGACGCGTACGACCGGCCGCGCCGCGACCCCTACGGCGACGGTGACCGCCACGACGACCGCCAAGGCGACCGGCATCACGACCCGTACGGACACCGGCCCGACGACCGGTACGGGGCGCCCGCGCCGTCGTACACCCCGGCGCCGCCCGTACAGCGGACGCCCGTACAGGAGACGCCCGTACAGCAGGCGCCCGAACCGCGACGGCAGGGGCGCCGGATGTTCCGGCCGGTTCCGCCGGAGTGGCCGGTCGTGCCGGACTCGGCCGGGTTCTTCGCGACCCGCCGCAAGATCACCGTCGAACTCGACCATCTCCTGGCCGTGCTGCGCACCTTCCAGGAGCCGAACGCCTCCTCGCGCAATGTCAGGGACGCGCTGCGCGGCAGCAGCGGCAGAAGCCTGATCGCGGCCATGGGGGAGGACGGGCTGCACTACGCGGCGGTCTCGGCGCTGGTGGGGGAGATCGCCACGCGGTACGCCGAGTGGCCCAGGAACCGACGCCACGAACTGTGCGACGCCGTGCTCAAGAGGGAGCTGTTCGTCGGGGACCGGCCGTGGCCGGCCTCCGTGGGCCTGCCGTCCCGCGAGACCCGCGCGGCCAACGCCGCCGCGCTGTACGGCTGGGCCGTGCGACCGCTGGCCGACGTGGGGCCGTTCCGGGCCCGGCTGCTCGAACTGCTGCCCAGGCTGAGCGGCGACGCGAGCGGAGCCGGCCGGGCCGCCGTCGAACAGATCCTGGAGGGGGAGAAGTCCCCGGGGCTGGGCAAGGACGTCTGGCTGGCGATCGTCAGGGCCGGATGGCGCGAGAGCGGCTCCGCCCCGGCCGCGCCCTTACCGCCCCCGCTCCCCGGCGCACCCGCCGCGCCCGGTACGCCCGCGTTATCCGCGCCCCGGCCGCCGTACGGGTACGCCGTCGAAGCCGCGCCGGACCGGGGCCGTTCGGCTCCGTCGTACACAGCGCCCCCACCTCCGCCACCACCCCCGTCGTCATCGCCACCTCCCTCACCACCGCCGCCGTCACCACCCCCGCTCCCGCCCCGGCCCGACCGGCCCCCGGGCCGTCCGGCCGACCCTCCCCTCCGCCGTTTCGCCCGCTACTTCGGGGCCGACCGCACCGCCGATACCGATGGCGAGCGCGGGAGCGGGCGCGAGGAGCGGCGCGAGCCGGAGCGGCGACCGCCGGACGGCCGGAACATCTTCGCCGGTATGGTCGTCCTCTTTGTCGTGGGCGTAGTGATTCTGCTGATAGCGCTGTTCCACTGAGCGGGCGACGATGGAGCCATGGGATTCCATGTCGACTCCGAGACCGGGCGGCTGCGCCGCGTCATCCTGCACCGCCCCGATCTGGAGCTGAAGCGCCTCACCCCCGGCAACAAGGACACGCTGCTCTTCGACGACGTGCTCTGGGTGCGCCGCGCCCAGGAGGAGCACGACGCGTTCGCCGCCGTCCTGCGTGACCGGGGCGTCCAGGTCCATCTCTTCGGAGATCTCCTCGGCGACTGCCTCGACCTGCCCGAGGCCCGCGGCCTCGTGCTGGACCGGGTCTTCGACGAGAAGGAGTACGGTCCGCTCGCCACCGGCCATCTCCGGGAGATATTCGACGGGCTGCCGACGGCCGACCTGGTGGAGGCGCTGGTCGGCGGGGTGACGAAGCGGGAGTTCCTGGAGCGGCACGAGGAGCCGACCTCGGTCCGGTTCCATGTGATGGCGCTGGACGACTTCCTGCTCGACCCGCTGCCCAACCACCTCTTCACACGCGACACCTCGGCCTGGATCTACGACGGCGTCTCCATCAACGCGATGCGCTGGCCGGCCCGGCAGCGGGAGACCGTGCACTTCGAGGCGATCTACCGGCACCATCCGCTCTTCGCGGCGCCGTCGGCCGGAGCCTTCCACCACTGGTCGGAGGGGCAGGACGACTACCCCTCCACCATCGAGGGCGGCGATGTGCTGGTGATCGGCGCGGGCGCCGTGCTGATCGGGATGAGTGAGCGCACCACCCCGCAGGCGGTCGAGATGCTGGCCCGTGGGCTCTTCGCGGCCGGTTCCGCCACCACGATCGTGGCGCTCGACATGCCCAAGCGGCGGGCGTTCATGCACCTCGACACCGTGATGACGATGGTCGACGGGGAGACCTTCACCCAGTACGCGGGGCTCGGCATGCTCCGCTCGTACACCATCGAACCGGGCGGTGACGGTACGGAGCTGAAGGTCACCGACCATCCGCCGGAGCACATGCACCGGGCGATCGCGGCGGCGCTGGGGCTACCGGAGATCCGGGTTCTGGCCGCGACCCAGGACGTGCACTCGGCGGCCCGGGAGCAGTGGGACGACGGCTGCAACGTGCTGGCCGTCGAGCCCGGCGTCGTCGTGGCGTACGAACGCAACATCACCACCAACACCCATTTGCGCGAGCAGGGCATCGAGGTGATCGAGATCCCCGGCAGCGAGCTGGGCCGGGGCCGGGGCGGTCCCCGCTGTATGAGCTGCCCCGTCGAGCGGGACGCGGTGTAGTGGAGCGGGACCGTCTCCACCGCCCGTTCAGGGCCCGCGGCCCGTACAGCGACCTGTATAGCAATACGGCTCATCGTATAGAGTTCCAGTCTCCGGAATGTCCGGCAGGGGCGTTCCGGCGTCCCCTGCCGTTGTCCACCCCGCATACGACACCCACGACTCGCGCCCAGGAGCAGCCACCATGGCCATACACCTCGAAGGCCGCCACTTCCTCAAGGAGCTGGACTTCACGGCGGAGGAGTTCCGCGGCCTGATCGAACTGGCCGCCGAGCTGAAGGCCGCGAAGAAGGCGGGCACCGAGGTGCGGCGGCTCCGCGGCCGGAACATCGCGCTGATCTTCGAGAAGTCCTCGACGCGTACGCGCTGCTCCTTCGAGGTGGCGGCGGCCGACCAGGGCGCGTCGACCACCTACATCGACCCGGCGGGCTCGCACATCGGCTCCAAGGAGTCCGCGAAGGACACGGCCCGGGTCCTCGGCCGCATGTTCGACGGCATCGAGTTCCGCGGGTCGGAGCAGGCGACGGTCGAGGAGCTGGCCGCGTACGCGGGCGTCCCCGTCTTCAACGGTCTGACGGACGACTGGCACCCCACGCAGATGCTCGCCGACGTGCTCACGATGACCGAGCACAGCGCCAAGCCGCTGCCGGAGATCGCCTTCGCCTATCTGGGCGATGCCCGGTTCAACATGGGCAACTCGTATCTCGTCACCGGCGCGCTCCTCGGTATGGACGTACGGATCGTCGCACCGCGGGCCTACTGGCCCGCGGACGAGATCCTGACCCTGGCCCGTGAGGCCGCCGAGGCCAGTGGCGCGCGGCTCACCCTCACGGAGAACATCGCGGAGGGCGTGGCCGGCGCGGACTTCGTGGTCACGGACGTCTGGGTCTCGATGGGCGAGGCCAAGGAGGTCTGGGACGAGCGGATCGCGGCGCTCGGTCCGTACGCCGTGACGATGGATGTGCTGCGCGCGACCGGCAACCCGAACGTGAAGTTCCTGCACTGCCTCCCGGCCTTCCATGACCTGGGGACGGCGGTCGGCCGCGAGATCCACGCGCGGCACGGACTGACCGAGCTGGAGGTCACCGACGAGGTCTTCGAGTCGCCGCACTCGGTGGTCTTCGACGAGGCGGAGAACCGGATGCACACGATCAAGGCCGTACTGGTGGCGACGCTGGCCGAGGACGAGGCCTGAGGGCGAGGTCCGAGGACGAGGTCCGAGGGCAGGTTCGCGGCCCGGGCGGCGCGGCCGGCTCGCCGGTCACACGGCGGGCAGGGTGAACCAGACCGCCTTGCCCTGGTCCGTGGCGCGATGGCCGCAGGCCGCGCTGAGCGTACTGATCAGCAGCAGACCGCGGCCGTCCTCCTGCCAGGGGTCCGGCATGGACCCGGGGCGGGTCAGATTGCCCGGCGGGGCCGGGTCGCAGTCGTGCACCTCGACCTGACAGCCGGTCGGCAGCAGCTCCACGACCAGCTCGATGGGCTCGTCGCCGTCGGTGTGCTGGATCGCGTTGGCGACCAGTTCCGCCGTCAGCAGCTCCGCCGTGTCGCTGTGGGTGGGCTCGGCCAGGTGTGCCAGCGCGGAACGGACCAGGGCGCGCGCGAGCGGCACAGCTTCGACGCTGTGCGGCAGCGTGACTCTCCAGGGAGAGGAGCCGGCGGCTTCTGGCATGGGGTCGGTCCGATCGGGTCACGGTGGCGGCCGTGGTGGGGGACGAGGGTATTTGCTATCGCGTTCAACCATACGGAGCGTGAGCAGGTTAACAAGGGGCGCCGGCCTGCCGGACTTGGGGACCTATGTCCTGTGTCGACCGGGACCTTTGGCAGCCTACGTGAGGCATGTCGCGGTCACGTCACAGGTCTATCGCGCACTCGTGACGGCAGTCACGTACGAGTGATACCGTTCAGTGGCGAGGCTGTGACGGGGTCCGTACATCGGTGGTGGCCCGCCACCGCGCGCCCACCGCGCCCGCCGAGGGAGGCCGCTCCATATGAGCCCGTTCTCCGGTTCCGCGCCCCGTACCCAGGAGTGGCGCCACATACGGCTCACGCGCGGTGACTACGGGGTCGCCACCATCACCCTCGCCCGCCCCGCCAAGCTGAACGCGCTGACCTTCGGCGCCTACGCGGATCTGCGCGACCTGCTCGCCGAACTGTCCCGGGAACGTTCCGTACGGGCCCTCGTGCTGGCCGGCGAGGGACGCGGCTTCTGCTCGGGCGGCGATGTCGACGAGATCATCGGTGCGACGCTCGACATGGACACCGCCCGGCTTCTCGACTTCAACCGGATGACCGGGCAGGTGGTCCAGGCGATCCGTATGTGCCCCTTTCCGGTGATCGCCGCCGTGCACGGGGTGGCGGCCGGCGCGGGCGCCGTCCTCGCGCTCGCCGCCGACTTCCGGATCGCGGACCCCACGGCCCGTTTCGCCTTCCTCTTCACCCGGGTCGGCCTCTCCGGCGGTGACATGGGCGCGGCCTATCTGCTGCCCCGCGTCGTCGGCCTCGGCCACGCGACCCGGCTGCTGATGCTTGGCGAACCCGTCCGCGCCCCCGAGGCCGAACGCATCGGTCTGATCAGCGAGTTGACCGACGAGGGGCAGGCCGACGCGCGCGCCGCCGCGCTGGCGGGACGGCTCGCCTCGGGCCCCGCGCTGGCGTACGCGCAGACCAAGGCGCTACTCACCGCCGAACTGGACATGCCGCTCGCGGCGGCTGTCGAACTCGACGCCGCCACCCAGGCGTTACTGATGCACGGCGAGGACTACGCCGAATTCCACGCCGCGTTCACCGAGAAGCGGCCCCCGCGGTGGCAGGGGCGCTGACCAGGGAGGGGAGAGCCGGCCATGGAGGACGGAACGGACCCCGGAAGGCCGCGGCCGACACCGGGAGGGAACAACGGCACACCGAGCGACGGCACACAGGGCGACGGCACACAGAGCGGGGACACACAGAGCGGGGACACACAGAGCGGCGGCACACCGACTGATCGCACACCGAACGACGGCACATGGAGCGGCGGCACACGTGTCGGCGCCCGGAGTGTGGCGCGTGTCGCCGTCATAGGTGGCGGGCCCGGCGGCCTCTACGCGGCGGCCCTCCTCAAACGGCTCGACCCCACCCGCGAGATCACCGTCTGGGAACGGAGCGCCCCCGACGACACCTTCGGCTTCGGCGTCGTCCTCTCCGACGAGACCCTGGGCGGGATCGAGGACGCCGACCCCGTCGTCCACCGGGCGCTCCAGGCCGAGTTCGTCCGCTGGGACGCCATCGACATCGTGCACCGCGGCCGTACGCTCACCTCGCACGGCCACGGCTTCGCCGCGCTCGGCCGGCGACGGCTGCTGGAGATCCTGCACGAACGCTGCGCGTCGCTCGGCGTACGCCTCCTCTTCCGCACGGAGGCACCGCCCGCCGCTCAACTGGCCGCGACCCACGACCTGGTGATCGCCGCGGACGGGGTGCACAGCCGCACCCGCGAGACCCACGCCGATGTCTTCGCCCCCACCGTCACCACCCACCGCTGCCGCTACGTCTGGCTCGCCGCCGACTTCGCCTTCGACGCGTTCCGCTTCGAGACCGCCGAGACCCCGCACGGAGTAATGCAGCTCCACGGATACCCGTACTCCCCGCACCGCAGCACCGTCATCGTCGAGATGCGCGAAGAGGTCTGGCGGGCCGCCGGCTTCGCCGGACTCGACGAGCGGCAGTCCACCGAACGGTGCGGCAAGATCTTCGCCGACGCCCTCGGTGGACGCCCGCTGCGCTCCCACGCCTCCGCCTGGACCGCGTTCCGTACCGTCGTCAACGCCCGTTGGAGCAACGGCCGTACGGTGCTGATCGGCGACGCCGCGCACACCGCCCACTTCTCCATCGGCTCCGGCACCAAGCTCGCCGTCGAGGACGCTCTCGCGCTCGCCGCCGCGGTAGAGGAGCAGCCCGACCTGCCGGCCGCGCTCGCCGCGTACGAGAGCGAACGGCGCCCCGTCGTCGAGTCCACCCAGCGCGCGGCGGCGGCCAGCCTGCGCTGGTTCGAGGAGCTGGCCACCTACACCGGCCAGCCGCCCCACCGGTTCGCCTTCGGGCTGCTCACCCGCAGCCGCCGGGTCACCCATGACAATCTGCGGCTGCGCGACCCCGGCTTCACCCGGGAGGTGGAGCGGGACTTCGGCTGCCCACCCGGCACCCCGCCCATGTTCACCCCCTTCCGGCTGCGCGGACTGACCCTGCGCAACCGGATCGTCGTCTCGCCCATGGACATGTACGCGGCACGCGACGGGATGCCCGGTGACTTCCATCTCGTCCATCTCGGCGCCCGGGCGCTCGGCGGCGCGGGCCTCGTCATGACCGAGATGGTGTGCGTCAGCCCCGTAGGCCGGATCACCCCGGGATGCACCGGGATCTACACCAGGGAACAGGGCGACTGCTGGCGCCGCGTCACCGACTTCGTCCATGAGTCCTCGCCGGGCACCGCCATCGGTATCCAGCTCGGCCACTCGGGCCGCAAGGGCTCCACCCGGCGGATGTGGGAGGGCATGGACGAACCGCTGGCGACGGGCAACTGGCAGGTGTGGGCCGCCTCAGCGCTGCCGTACCGACCCGGTGTCAGCCAGCTCCCCAAGGAGTTGAGCATCCGCCAACTCGACACGGTGCGTGAACAGTTCGCCTCGGCCGCCCGGCGGGCCCGGCGCAGCGGCTTCGACCTGCTCGAACTCCACTGCGCCCACGGCTACTTGCTCTCCGGTTTTCTCTCCCCGCTGACCAACCGGCGGACCGACGCCTACGGTGGCTCGCTGGAGGGCCGGCTGCGGTTCCCTCTCGAAGTCTTCGACGCGATCCGCGCGGACTGGCCCGATCAACTCCCCATGACGGTCCGTATCTCCGCCACCGACTGGGCACCCGGCGGCACCACCGCCGAGGAGGCCGTCGAGATCGCCCGCGCCTTCACCGCGCACGGCGCCGACGCGATCGACGTCTCGACCGGTCAGGTCGTCGCGGACGAACGCCCGGAGTTCGGCCGCTCGTACCAGACCCCGTACGCCGACCTGATCCGTAACACCCTGAACGTCCCGGTGCTTGCGGTCGGCGCGATCTCCTCCTGGGACGACGTCAACTCACTTCTGCTGGCGGGCCGTACGGACCTGTGCGCCCTCGGCCGGCCGCATCTCCACGACCCGCAGTGGACCCTGCACGCGGCGGCCGCCCAGGGGTACGCGGGCCCCGGGGCGCCCTGGCCGGTTCCGTACCTCGCGGGCAGCCGTCCGCCCCCGGCCGGCCGCACCGACACTCCGAGGCCGCGTCTCACCCCGCGCTGACCGGAGGCCGTACGAACGCGAGCCCCGCGTCCCGCAGCCGCGTGTGCAGCCCGGCGAAGACCGCCGCGGAACGCTCTCCCGGCCAGTTCCCCGGCAGCAGTTCGGCCGGCAGGCCCGGGTCCGCGTACGGCAGCCGCCGCCAGGAGTCCAGGGCCAGCAGATAGTCCCGGTAGGCGGCCCGCGGCGCGTCCCCGGCCGCCCCGGCGGCCCGGCCCTCCCAACGGCGCAGCACCGGCTCGTGCACCGCGAGGAATTCGCTGTGCAGTCCGGCGATCGCCGTCAGGTCCCACCAGCGCGCCACGGCCTCCGCCGTCGCCTCGAAACCCTGATGCTGGCCGGTGAACAGGGCGACATACGGGTTGAGTTGGAGCCGTTCGAGAGTATGGCGCGTCTCCTCGTGGAGCCGGCCGGGGGCGATCCAGACGCCCGGCGCGGCCGTCCCGAAGCCGAGCCGGCCCAGCCGGGAGCGGAGCAGATGACGCTTGTGGCGCTCCGCCTCGGGGACGGTGAAGACCGCGAGCACCCAGCCGTCGGCGAGCAGCGGCGCGGGATGGGCGTAGATCCTGCGGTCCCCGTCGTCGAGGAGCTGGCGCGCCTCGCCCGACAGCACATAGCCGGCCGCGCCCGTCGCCGTACGCTCCGGGACCAGCAGCCCGCGCCGCTTGAGCCGGGAGACCGCCGAGCGCGCCGAAGGCGCGTCCACCCCGACGGCGTCCAGGAGCCGGATCAGCTCCGCGACGGGGAGCGGCGCGTCGTCCGGCGCCCGGCCGTACGCGCCGTACAGGGTGATGATCAGGGATCGGGGGGTGTGCTGGTCGGCCACGTGATCACTTTAGGCCAGGGGCCGGCGGCGCGACCGGCCCCGGGGTGCGCAACCGGTAGCGCTGGAGTTTGCCGGTGGCGGTACGGGGGAGCGCGTCCAGGAAGACGAAGACGCGCGGGCACTTGTACGGCACCAGCCTCGCCGTGACGAACTCCCGCAGCGCCGCCGTCGTTTGCTCGTCGCGCGCCGCCCCGTCCCGCAGTACGACATACGCGGCGACGATCTCGCCGCGCAGCTCGTCCGGGCGGCCGACGACCGCCGCCTCCAGCACCTCGGGATGGGCCAGCAGGGCATCCTCGACCTGTGGTCCCGGAATGTTGTAACCCGCCGAGATGATCATGTCGTCGGCGCGGGCGACATAGCGGAAGTAGCCGTCGGCCTCGCGTACATACGTGTCACCGGTCAGATTCCAGCCGTCCCGTACATACTCCGACTGGCGCGGATCGGCGAGATACCGGCACCCCACCGGACCCCGTACGGCCAGCAGCCCCGGCTGCCCGTCCGGCACCGGCGTCCCCGCCCGGTCCACCACACGCGCCTGCCACCCGGGCACCGGCACCCCCGTCGTGCCCGGTCTGATCGCGTCGTCCGCCGCCGAGATGAAGATGTGGAGCAGTTCGGTCGCCCCGATGCCGTTGATGATCCGCAGCCCGGTGCGCCGGTGCCAGGCGTGCCAGGTCGTGGCGGGCAGATTCTCCCCGGCCGAGACACACCGCCGCAGACTGGACACGTCGTACGGCCGCTCCCCGGCACCCCGCACCGTCCCGGCCGCGTCGAGGGCGTCGAGCATCACCCGGTAGGCGGTCGGCGCGGTGAACAGGACCGACACCCGGTGCTCCCCGATCGCCGCCAACAGCGCCTTGGGCTGGGCCTGTTCGAGCAGCAGAGCGCACGCGCCCGCCCGCATGGGGAAGATCACCAGGCCGCCGAGACCGAAGGTGAAACCGAGCGGCGGGCTGCCCGCGAAGAGATCCCCCGACTCGGGGCGCAGCACCTCACGCGAGAAGGTGTCCGCCACCGCCAGAACATCGCGGTGGAAGTGTGTGCACCCCTTGGGGCGCCCCGTCGTCCCCGAGGTGAACGCGATCAGCGCCACATCGTCCGCCGCGGTCTCCACCGCCGTGTACCGCCCCGGCTTGGCGCGCGCCCGCGACAGCAGATCGTCCGGGGCCGCCCCGCCGTACGCCATGATCCGCAGCCCCGGCACCCGCGCCCCGGCCAGGCTGTCCAACGACCGTACGTCACACAGGGCGTGGCGGATCCGGGCGATCTCGCAGATGGCCGCGAGCTCCGGCGCCCGCTGCTGGGCGAGCACCGTCACGGCCACCGCGCCCGCCTTGAGCACCGCGAGCCAGCAGGCCGCCAGCCAGGGGGTGGTCGGACCGCGCAGCAGCACCCGGTTGCCGGGCACCACTCCCAGGTCTTCCTGGAGCACCCGCGCGATCCGGTCGACATGGCCGCGCAGTGTGCCGTACGACCAGACCTCGCCCGCGGCGGTACGGAAGACGGGGCGGTCCGGGCCGAACCGTTCGGCCGTACGGTCCAGCAACTCGACCGCCGCGTTGAGGCGTTCGGGACCGCGCACCCCCTGCGGGAGGGGGAGGAGCCGGGGCCACTGCTCCGCTGGGGGCAGCTGGTCGCGGGGAAAGGTGTCGGTGTGGGCGGACGGTGTCAGCTCCATGGTTCGCCCCCTGCCGGTGTGTGGGGTCGCCCATCGAGCGTATCGTGAACTTGACGACAGTCAACGGCGCGTCATAGGCGTGCTGGAGGTGGGTCCGGATGCCTGTTTTCTCGCTCGATCCGGTACAGACCGCGTGGTGCGCGGAGCTGCGCGCCCTGGCCGGGCGCCGGTTGCGCCCGCTCGCGGAGCGGGGTGAAGCGGGCCGGGTGAACCGGCCCCTTGTGGCGGAACTCGGCCGACTCGGCCTGTTGGAAAAGGTGTTCACCTCCTCGGCGCTGGACCTCTGTCTGCTCAGGGAATCCCTCGCCCAGGGATGCACGGAGGCCGAGACCGCGCTCGCGCTCCAGGGGCTCGGTACGTACCCCGTCGTCCTGGCCGGTACGGAGCGACAGCGCGCCCGTTGGCTGCCGGAGGTGTGCGCGGGGCGCGCGGTCGCCGCGTTCGCGCTGAGCGAGCCGGGCGCGGGCTCGGACGCGGCGGCGCTGGCGCTGCGGGCCGAACCGGACGGCGGGGGCTGGCGGTTGACCGGGGAGAAGCGCTGGATCTCCAACGCGCCCGAGGCGGACTTCTACACGGTCTTCGCCCGGACCGCCCCCGGCCCGGCGGCACCGGCCGACGGCTCGGCCCCGGCGGACCCGGCCCCCGGCCGCGGCCCGGACGGGGCCCCGGGACCCCGCCGGGGGTCCCGGGGCGTGACCGCGTTCCTGGTCCCCGCCGACCGCCCGGGGCTGACCGGATCGCCCATCGACATGCTCTCCCCGCACCCCGTCGGCGCCCTCGCCTTCGACGCCGTCCCCGTGACCCGCGAGGACGTCCTCGGCGAGGTGGGCCGGGGCTTCCGTACCGCGATGACCACCCTGAACCTGTTCCGCCCCAGCGTCGGCGCGTTCGCCGTCGGCATGGCGCAGGCGGCCCTGGATGCCACGCTGGAGCACACCGCCACCCGCACCGCGTTCGGCGGCCCGCTCAAAGACCTCCAGAGCGTCGCGCACCAGGTCGCGGAGATGGCGACCAGGACCGAGGCGGCACGGCTGCTGGTGTACGCGGCGGCCTGCGCGTACGACACCGGCGCCCCGGACGTGCCCGCGCGCTCGGCCATGGCGAAGCTGTACGCCACGGAGACCGCCCAGTACGTCGTCGACGCCGCCGTCCAGCTCCACGGCGCCCGCGCCCTCCAGCGCGGCCATCCGCTGGAACACCTCTACCGGGAGGTCCGCGCGCCAAGGATCTACGAGGGCGCCACCGAGGTCCAGCGCACGATCATCGCCAAGGAGCTGTACGGATGAGCCCGGAACGCCTCAACCCCGCGGGCCTCGCGCCCGCCACCGGCTTCTCGCACGCCGTCGTCGCCACGGGCGGCCGGATCGTCCTGCTGGCCGGCCAGACCGCGCTCGACCCGGACGGGAGGATCGTCGACGCGGACCTGCCCGCGCAGTTCGCCACCGCCCTCGGCAATCTGCTGACCGCGCTCGCGGCGGCGGGCGGCGCGCCGGGCGATCTGGCCCGGGTCACCGTCTACACCACCGATGTCGCGCGGTACCGCGTACACACGCCCGAACTCGGCCGGATCTGGCGCGGACTGGCGGGCCGTGACTACCCGGCGATGGCGGTGATCGGCGTCGTACGCCTGTGGGACGAGCAGGCTCTGGTGGAACTGGACGGCATCGCGGTCCTGCCATGAGGCGCGCCGGCGGCTCCCCGACCGGAAGCCGCCGGCGGCTCCCCGACCGGAACCGTTGCGCGGTCCCGGTCGGGGGGAAGTCACCGGCCGACCCTCACGAGTCGATCGGTGTGGTCTTCGTGCAGTTGGTGAACGGGACCCAGGGACGGCCGCCGCCACTCTGCGGGCCGGTCGCGTACGTCGGGTTCCCGGTGATCTTCTGGTTGCGCTCCTCGTGCGTGATGTCGATGCCGAAGAGTTTGAACCCGAGGGTGAACTGCCCGGCGGAGACGCCGAATCCGATGCCGAGCGAGGCATTCCACCAGTCGGTGTTGGCCTCGTAGTCCAGCCGCGTCAGCTTTCCCTTGTCGTGCAGCAGCCGGTCGATCGGGCCCGCGTCGTCCGTCAGTGGCTCGGCTGCCGAGGTGGGGGAGGGGATGGCCTTGCTGGCCGGGTCGTCACCGCGTCCGCGCAGCCAGTCCTCGACGGCCTGGCTGTCGGCGTCGTTGTCGAGCTTGACCTCGGCCGACTCGGTGTGGATCTGCGACTTGATGGTGCCGCCCCCGCCGCCGACGTCGATCGTCACCGGACCGGCGTTGGCACCGCCGCCGACCTGGACGCCGGGACCGTCGCCGCTCTCCTGGCTGGAGGTGATGACCAGCTTCTCCGGGTGGTGCGGCTGGTCGTCGTCCTCCTCCTGGTCGTAGGCGGCGGCGTCGTACGTGACGGCGATCTGCTGCATCCGGCTGCCCTTGGCCTGCGCGACCGCACCGACCGTACCGTTGAGGGAGAACGTGTAGATGAAGGTGATCTTCCCGGCGTCGGGCCCGGTCTTGGTGCGCATCACCACCACGTCGTTGCTCATCGCCCCGGCCAGCCCGTCGGCGGAGACATTGCCGACCTCCTTGGTGTCCTTGGCCGAACCGATGACACTCTTGCTCTGGGACTCCTTGATGAGTTTCTCCAGCGCCTCCCCCTTGACCTTCGGGTTGTTCTTGGTGACCTCCTTGGCGATGGTGTCCTTGAGGGCCTTGACCCCCTTGTCGTCCTTGGCGAACGACTTGCCGAAACTCACCCCGCCGGACACCTCCGTGGAGGCCTTGGTGATGTCGACATCCGGCGCCTTCTCCGGATCGATGTCCGGCCTCTTCTTCTGGGCGCCGGCATTGCATATCATCCCCAGCTCGGCGGAGCGGGCCCCGGCGGGACGGCTCTGACACTTCTCCGCCGCCTTGAGGAATTCGGCGAACTGCTTGGCGTCCTCCAGGTTCGCCTCCAGGTCGGCCTGCGGATCGTCGCTCTTGTTCCCGTTGAACAGCCACTGTCCGCCGCCGCCACTGCTCTTCATGTAGCTGCCGCTGAGCGAGGCGCTGCCGCCCCAGTCCTTCAGCCCGGGGATCCCCGCCGAGATGCTCGCCGTCACACCGCCCCCGGTCTCGGTGACCCGCTCCAGGGTGACGGTGCCGTCCGACCACTGGCTGACCTTGAGCTGTTCCGAGCTGCTGATCTTGATGAAGAGGATCTGCACCACGACCGTGGTCTTGGTCTGGTCCACGGAGAGCAGGCACTTGGCGGGCTGGAAGGGATCGTCCACGGGGACGATCGGATCGTCGCCCTTACCGTCCCCGCCGCCGTCGTCCTCGCCGTCCCCGTCCTTACCGTCGCCGTTCTTGTCGTCCTTGCCGTCGGAGACATCGGGCCTGGCGCAGGACTCGGCCCCGCCCCACGGGTTCATGGCGCGGCACGCGGCGTACCGCAGCCCCTCGTTCTCCGCCCGGGACACCGCCGCCACCGATATCCCGCCGATGAGCAGGACCACCACACCGAGCAGGGCGAGATACTCGATCCCGGTCTGGCCTGCGCTGTCGCGATAGGGGCGGCGGGCGGCATGTCGCGGACATCCGCCCCGCGTGTGCCCCTCGCGCACCCCTCGGGAGCGCTTCATCCGTACTCCTCACCCGTGCCGTCGCCGTTCCCCCGAGCGCCGGTAGCCTAAAGATGAACCTGGGCCCAACGGCAGGGTCCGAGGGCCCAGTTCAGGGCCCAGGTGCAGACCTATGACGGGGTGGGCATAGGCCCTGAGCAGCCAGGGGAGCGGCCGGGGCGGTGCGTGGGGGGTACCGGGACGGTGTGATCCCGTACGGATCGGCGCGAGGGAAACATTCTCGGATCCGAGCACCCGGTGAATGAACCGGGCGGTGCCAACTCCCGTCTTCCGGGCCGAACCGGGGTTTGACGAGTCTTTACTTCACCTTTGGGGGAGAGTTGCACAGAAGCACACGCAGAGCCGGCGCGGCCATGGTCGCCGCACTGCTCACGGCGGGCCTCACGACGGGCGCGGCCGCGGCGGGCCAGGACACGGCGGGCAACACGGCGGGGGACGCGGCCACCCAGACGTTCGAGGCGAAGGTCCGGCAGGCGCAGGGTGGTTCGTCCGTGGTCACCCTGATCACCGGGGACCGGGTGCATGTGGACGGCAAGGGCCGGGTGACCCGTGTCGAGCCCGCGCAGGGGCGCGAGGGCATACGGACAACCGTCAACCGGGTCGGCGGTGCCACCTACGTCGTACCGTCCGACGCGAGTGCGCTGATCGTCCAGGGCACCCTGGACCGGCGGCTGTTCGACGTCACGGGGCTCATCAGGAACAAGTACGACGACGCGCACCGCTCCACACTGCCGCTGATCGTGTCGTACACGAAGGACAAGGCGCGGGCGAAGTCGGCCATCGCGGCCGCGGACGTCTCGGTCCGCCGTAACCTGCCCGCCGTCAAGGGCGAGGCGGTGACCGCGCCGAAGACCGACTCGGGCGAGGTGTGGCACGCGCTCACGGCCCCCAGTACGTGGCGCGGCGCCGACCGTGCGGCGGCGACCGGTATCGAGCGGGTGTGGCTGGACGGCAAGCGCCGTGCGAGCCTGGACAAGAGCGTCCCGCAGATCGGCGCGCCCACCGCCTGGAAGGCCGGTTACGACGGCAAGGGCGTGAAGATCGCGGTCCTGGACACCGGCGTCGACCAGACGCACCCGGACCTCAAGGGCGTCGAGATAGCGGAGAAGGACTTCTCCGGTTCGGGCAACACCGTCGACCACGTCGGCCATGGCACGCATGTCGCGTCGACCGCCGCCGGGTCCGGTGCCAAGTCCGGCGGGAAGTACAAGGGGGTCGCGCCCGGCGCGAGGATCCTCGACGGCAAGGTGCTCGACGACAGCGGCTTCGGCGACGACTCCGGCATCATCGCCGGCATGCAGTGGGCCGCCGACCAGGGCGCCCAGGTGGCCAACCTCAGCCTCGGCGGCGGCGATACGGCGGAGGTCGACCCGCTGGAGGCGGCCGTCGACCGGCTCTCCGCCGAGAAGAACATCCTGTTCGTCATCGCGGCGGGCAACGACGGGCCCGATGCGGAGACCATCGGCTCGCCCGGCAGCGCGGCCTCCGCGCTCACCGTCGGCGCGGTCGACCGCAAGGACGCGATCGCGGACTTCTCCAGCGTCGGTCCTACGGCCGACGGCTCCCTCAAGCCCGACATCACCGCCCCCGGCGTGGACATCGTCGCCGCGAAGGCCGCCCAGGGCCAGCTCGGCGACCCCGCCGCCGACGGCTATGTGGCGATGTCCGGTACGTCGATGGCGACCCCGCACGTGGCGGGCGCCGCCGCGCTTCTCGCGCAGCAGCACCCGGACTGGAGCGGGCAGCGGATCAAGCAGACGCTGACCGCCTCCGCGAAGCCCGGCAGCGGCCTGACCGCGTTCCAGCAGGGCACCGGCCGCGCCGATGTGGCCAAGGCGATCACCCAGACGGTGGTCAGCGAGCAGACCTCGGTGAACTTCGGCCTCCAGCAGTGGCCGCACACCGACGACAAGGCCGTGACCAAGCAGATCACCTACCGCAACAGCGGCAAGGCGCCGGTCACCCTCGCCCTCTCGGTGGAGAGCGTCGGCCCCAAGGGCAAGCCCGCCCCGGCCGGCTTCTTCACGGCGGACGCCGATCGGGTCACCGTGCCCGCGGGCGGCACCGCGAAGGTCGGTCTCACCACGAACACCCGGATCGGCAGCCTGGACGGCATGTACTCCGGTGCCCTCGTCGCCAAGGCCACCGAGGGCGGCCAGAGCGTCCGTACCTCCTTCGGTGTGAACCGTGAGGTCGAGTCCTACGACCTCACCCTGAAGTTCATCGACACCAAGGGCAAGCCCGCCGTGGCGGCGGCTTCCGTCTACGGCCACGACGGCGTCATCTGGAAGAACGTGCCCGGCAACGGCCCCACCAAGGTCCGGCTGCCGAAGGGCACGTACCTGATCGACGCCCCGGTCGAGACCCCGAAGGCGGGCGGCGGCGACCCGGACGTGGCGCTGATGACACGGCCGACGTACTCCGTCACCAAGAACGGGACGGTGACCTTCGACGCCCGCGAGGCGAAGCCGGTCTCCATCACCGCCCCGGAGTCCGCGAAGATCGGCGGCGCTTCCGTCAACTACGCCCTGAACACCCCTGCCACCAGCGTGGCTTACACCTTCTTCCTGGACTCCTTCAAGGGCATCAGGACCGCTCAGGTCGGCCCGGCACTGCCCGCGCAGCAGTTCGGCGCCCAGATCGGCGGAATCTGGCAGAAGGGCAGCACCAGCTACAATCTGCTCTACGCACGAACCGGTTCGATGTACACCGGCTTCACCCACAAGGCGGCCACGAGCGAACTGGCCCAGCTCAACCTGAAGATCGGCGCCTCCGCCAAGAGCCGCTACGGCGTCGTCAACCCCTTCTGGTCCACCTCGACGTACGGCATCGGCACGGCCGGCGCCCCGATCGCGCTGCCCGGCACGGCGAAGACCTATGTCACCGCGCCCAAGGGCGTCACCTGGGAGTTCTTCGTCACCCAGGAGGGCCGCACGGACGACGGCGGCGAAGCGTACCTCGGCTCCGACCCGGCCAGGACGTACACGCCGAAGAAGACGTACGAGAAGACGTACAACGTCGGTGTGTTCAGTCCCAAGGTGGACGAGTTCAACCTCGCCCAGCGTCTCAACAACGAGATGCAGGTCTGCGTCGACGTGTTCACCGACGGTGCCGGGCACTCCGGGTCCTCGTCGGTGACCAAGCAGCAGACCGTCATCAGCGCCGACGGCAAGAAGCTCGTCGACGTGAAGGGGCCGCTCTGCCAGTACACCGACGCGCTGCCCTCGAAGTCCTCCCGCTACGTGATCAGCACGGACGTCTCGCGTTCCACCAAGGTCGCGGGCGTCACCAGCCGGCTCACCGCCGCCTGGGGGTTCACCTCGAAGAAGCCCGCCGCGGACACGATCGTGACCCTGCCGCTCTCCACCGTCCGCTTCGCCCCGAAGCTGGACCTGGCGAGCACCGCGGCCGCCGGTAAGAAGCTCACCGTCCCGCTGTCGATCCAGGGCCCCGCCGCCGGGAAGGGCTTCAAGTCGCTCTCCGTGCAGGTCTCCTACGACGGCGGCGCCACGTGGACCAAGGCGCCGGTCACCACCGCGAAGGACGGCAGGAAGAGCCTGTCGCTGAGCCACCCGAAGAAGGCCACCTCGGTCTCCTTCAAGGCGAAGCTGACGGACAGGAACGGCAACACGTACGACGCCACCGTCCTGAAGGCCTACCTCCTCAAGTAGGCCCGCAGGTAGGGAAAACACGCAAGGGAAAGCACGCAAGGGAAGCACGCGTCGAGCCGCGCCCGGGGAACGTCCACCGTTCCCCGGGCGCGGCCCGTTCCCGCCCCGATGACCCGGGCCCCGTGACCCCCGGCTGAGTACGCGTACTCAACTCCTTGGCAGCGGAGTTGAGTACGGAGCCCGTGCCGCCAGGCCTCCCGTGCCGGGAGGCTGGCGCCATGGAGTTGACCACGCGTGCCCTCGCCGCCGCGACACCCGCCGGGCGGGACCGCTACATCGATCTGCTGCGCGTGGCCTCACTGGGCACGGTCGTGCTCGGCCACTGGCTGATGGCGGCCGTGACCGTCGGCCAGGACGGCCGCGCCGGGGTCGGCAATCTGCTGGCGGTCGAACCCGCGCTGCAATTCCTGACCTGGCTGCTCCAGATCATGCCCGTGTTCTTCTTCGTGGGCGGCTTCTCGCACGCCCTCTCCTACCGCTCGCTGCACCGCCGGCTCGACGGCCAGGACGTGTACGCGGCCTTCCTGCGGGCCCGGCTGCGCCGACTGCTCCGGCCGGTCATGCTGTTCACCGCCGTCTGGGGCGCGACCGCCCTCGCCCTCCAACTCTTCGTTCCGAAAAGTCAGTTGCCCGACATCGCGGCCCGGCTGGTCGCCCAGCCGCTCTGGTTCATCGGGATCTATCTGGCGATGGTCGCGCTCACCCCGCCGCTGCTGAAACTCCACGAGCGCTACGGATGGGCCGCGTTCGCCGCGCTCACCCTCGCCGCCGCCACCGTCGACCTGCTGCGCTTCGCGCTCGGCGTGCCCTATGTCCCCTTCCTGAACTTCGCGTTCGTCTGGCTCGCCGTCCACCAGCTCGGCTTCCTCCGGGCGGACGGCCGGCTGCGGACACCCCGGCTGCCGGCCGCGCTGGCCGCGACCGGGCTGGCCGCCGCCTCCGCGCTGGTCGCGTTCGGACCGTATCCGCTCTCCATGGTGGGCATGCCGGGCGAGAAGATCAGCAACATGGCCCCGCCGACGTTCGCACTGCTCTGCCACGGCATCTGGCTGGTCGGCGCCGTCGAACTGCTCCGTACCCCCGCCGCCCGGTTGCTGGCCCGCCCTGGTGTGTGGCGTGGCGTCGTCGCCGCCAACGGCGTCGCGATGACCGCCTTCCTCTGGCACCTCACGGCGATGCTCGGCGTGTACGCGCTCGCCCTCGGTCTCGGCGCGCCCTTCCCGGCGCCGGGGACCGGGACCTGGTGGGCCCAGGCCCCGGTCCGGCTGGCGGCGGCGGCCGGACTCACCGCACTGCTGGTCGCCGTCTTCCGCGCCGCGGAACGCCCGCCGGGCCCGGCTTCCCCCGGTACGGCCGAGGCCGCCGCCCGTACCACCGAGGACCCTGCCCGTAACACCGCGGAGCCCGTCCGTACCACCGAGGACCGCGCCCGGACCGTCCGGTGGGGCGGTCCGGGCGCGGCCCTCGGTGTCACACTCACCCTCTTCGGTGTGCTCGGGCTGTCGATCGTCGGCTTCGCCGGGCTGCTGGAGGGGCACTCCGCGGTGCTCGTCGCCGTCCCGGTCACCGCTCCGGTCGCCGTGGCCATGACGGCCGTCGGCTGGCTGCTGGTCGAGGCCGCGGGCCGGCAGCCCCCATCGAGGCGAGAGTCAACTCACCGTGCAGGCGGAGCCGTTCAGGGTGAACGCGGTGGGTTTCCCGTTGGTCCCCGTCCATGAGGCCGTGAACCCCACGGCGATGGTGGCGTTCGGCGCGATCACCGCCGTGTAGGGGGCGGCGGTCACACTGACGGCGGAGCCGTTCTGGGATGCCGTACCGCCCCACAGATTGGTGATCCGCTGCCCGCCCGGGAAGGTGAAACCGAGCGTCCAGCCGTCGACGGTGGAACCGCCGGTGTTACGGATCACGATCTCCCCCTGGAACCCACCGCTCCACTCACCGCTGACCGTGTAACCGACCGCGCAGGAGCCCGTCGACCCGCCGCCCGGCGCGGTGGTCACCCGTACGGTCGACGACCGCGCCGACCGGTTGCCCGCCGCGTCCCGTGCGTAGACGGCGAAGTCGTAGGCCGTGGCGGCCGACAGCCCGGTGACGGTCGCCGAGGGGGTGGTGGAGGACGCGGCGCTCGTCTCGGCCGTCCCGCTGACGCGCACCACGTCGTACGCCGTCACCCCCGCCGCGTCCGTGGAGGCGGCCCAGGACAGGGTGGCCGAGGAGGCGGTGACGTTCGCCGCGGTCGGGGTCCCCGGGGTGGTCGGCGCCGTGGTGTCGCCGGACGAAATGCCGTACACCGTCGCCTGCTTGGCGGTGGCGGCGATCCCGTTGGCACCCCGGAAGATGCGCTGGCCCCACGCGCTCAGCGCGTTCGGGTCGAAGCCGGTCGCCATGTCGAGATACTCCACACCACCGCTGTTGCCACTCCACGACCAGCCGAGATAGCCGAGGCCGAGCGACTGTGTGGTGGCCATGATGGCGTCCTCGTCCGGGTCGCCGTCGGAGTGCAGTTGCCCGAACTCGCCGACCAGGATGGGCAGTCCGGCGCCGACGAAGCTGTTGAGATACGAGGAGACCTCGGCCGCCGTGTCGAAGACGCCGTACATGTGGATCGAGAACATGGTGTTGCGGTCGGGGTCGGCGGCGAAGACCGAGGCCGCGTTGTCCCGCATGGTGAAGGACCAGTCCTGGCCCCAGTTCGGCGCGTCGACCATCAGGGTGTGATCGAAACCGGCGCTCCGCAGCCGCTGGATCGCCGCTTTGGTGTCGGCCGTCCACCCCGCGTAATTGGTGTTCCCATAGGGCTCGTTGCCGATGTTGACGATGACGTAGTTCTCCTGGCCGGTCAGCGCGCTCTGGACACTGATCCAGTAGTCGGCGGCGCGGGAGAGGGAGACCGCGGCGCTCTGCTCGCCGTAACCGGTGGTGTCATGGGCCTCCAGCACACAGATCAGCTTGTTCTGCTTGCACTGCGCGACGATGTTCGCCACATCGGTGGCATCGTTCCTGGTCCACTGGTCGCCGGTGCTGAGCACCACCCGGACGGTGTTGGCGCCGAGCCGCTTGATGTCGCTCAGCGCGGACGTGGTCCGGCCCGCGTACCAGGTGTGGGCGTGGTTGACGCCCCGCATCACGAAGTCGTTGCCGTTGCCCTCCAGCAGCCGACCGCCGCTGATGTGCAGACCGGTGGCGCGGACGGCCGCCTGGGCGGGCGGGGCGGTCGTACCGAGAGCGAGGAGCGAGAGAACGGAGAGCAGCAGGCCGAGGAGCGTGGCCCGGGAGGTTCGGGTGGGTGGTCGCGGGTGCATGGGGCGTGGACGCATACGGGTCTCCTGGATCCATGGACGGTGCGGGGGTGCGCGGCTCTGACACGTCTGCTCGGTGCGGCGTCGGTCGTGGCGGAAACGGGTGTCTCGCGGGCGGGGCGCCTCAGTCGGCGGTGCAGCCGGTGACCTGCGCGGCGGGTGTGGCGGTCCCCGGTCGGTCGGCGATGAAGCCGAAGGCCGTGGAGGCACCGGAGGCGAGCGCGCCGTTCCAGGACACGTTGCCGACCGTCGCGCCGCCGGACGCCGCGGTCAGCGCGCCGTTCCAGATCTGGGTGATCGTCTCGCCGCCCGGCAGCGTCAGCCCGACGGACCAACCGCGCAGCACGGAGGGGCCGTTGTTCGCCACGGTCACCTCGGCCTGATAGCCGCCCTGCCAGGAGGAGACGACCTTGAGCGACGCACCGCATCCGGCGCCGCCCGGATCGCTCGGGGTCGGAGTGGGCGTCGGCGTCGGCGTGCCGGGGGTCAGCAGCGGGGTCAGCGCCGGATACCAGCGGCCGGCGATCTTGTTGTCGCCGGAGCTGTTGGGGTGGACGCCGTCATTGGTGTCGGCAGCGGTGCTGAAACCGGTCCACTGGTCCACGACGATCACCGGCGAACGCGTGGTGGTCCGCCCGGCGGCCCAGGCGGGGATACGGCTGTTGAGATCGACCACGCGCTGGGCGCACTGGGCGCAGGAACTCGGATTCATCGGGATGAGCTGCGCGACGAGGATCTTCATGTCGGGGTTGGCGGCCCGCATCTGCCCGACGAGCGTGTCGAACGCGGCCAGGATCCGGTCGGGCGCGATGTCGCTCCACACGTCGTTGGTACCGAAGTGCATGACAACGATGTCCGGGTCGGTCGCGTCGAGCCAGCCGGGAAGCTGGTTCTGCGCGGCCACATTGGTCGCGAGGAAGCCGCCGTGCCCCTCGTTGTCCCCGTCGTGCGGCTGCCCGCACCCCTGCGGACCGAGCGTGCCGACGAAGTCGATCGAGGAGTAACCGGAATCCTGAAGACGGTTCCAGAGCACGGACCGCCAGCAGCCGGGAGACCCGGTGATCGAATCGCCGAGCGGCATGATCCGTACGGGATCGGCCGCCGCCGAGGCGGTGGTGCCCGGGTGCGCGACCAGCGCGGTGAGCAGGGCGACGGTGAGTGCGAGAACGGCCAGGAGCGCCCGTGGAGCTGTGCTGTTCCGCATATCCAAGGTCCCTTCCCGTGCATGCGGAGTAAGAGGACGGCGGCCCGTCGAAGCGATGATGGGAGCGCTCCCACTCGCGGCCGGAGTGGTCCGCGTCACCTTCGGGGGCCTGGGCACATCAATGCACCGTTGGCGAAGGCATGTCAAGGGTTACGGCACGCGTGGCCGCCCCGGGCCCGGCATTCCCCCGCCGCGCCGGACCCCGGCGCCGCGCACCCCCGTCCGGTGCGCATCGCACGGAACCCTCCGTAGGCTGGGGTCATGATGAAGCCGTCCGCCGTATCCGCGCCGCGTCCCGGGGCAGCCCCGCCGCCGTGGGCGCCTCGTGGCGGGACGTCCTGGTCTCGGCGGTCGGCACCGGTCCGCACAGCTGCGCAAGGAGTCTTCCGTGAGTGACACCTCCCTGACGTACGGGCCGGACGGAGAGCCCTCCGCCGACCGCTGGGCGAGCGCCCTGCACCTCTTCGACAACGGCGCCGGCGTACCTCACGAGGAGACGACGATCGAGCGCTGGGAACGCGCCCAGTTGCTGTTCGAGGCCAAGAGCTACGCCAAGGCCGCCGAACTGCTCACCGCCGTGGTCGACGAGGCCCCCGAACAGACCGCCCCGCGACTGCTGCTGGCGCGCGCCTACTACCACTCGGCGCAACTGGGCCGCGCGGAGGAGGAGTTGCGCGAGATCGTCGAGCGGGACCCGGTCGAGCACTATGCCCACCTGATGCTCGGGCGCACACTCGAACGCCAGGGCCGCACCGAGGAGGCGGCCACATGGCTGCGCATGGCGGCGGCCTTCTCCGGTGATCTGGACGCCGATGGCGGAGCTGGTGACCTCGGCGGGAGCGGTCGGCGCCCCGCAAAGTGAGCGTGGCGGCCCGGCCACCGCGCTGTCCGCTGCCCACGTACGCGACACGCCGCCAGACCCGTTGACCAGGTAGATGGTGCCGAAGTGCGCCTCCTCCCCGCCCTTGAGGACGGCGCCCCGCCGGGTCAGGGGTACGCGATGTTGCCGACCGCGGTGTGCAGGTCGTCCTCTCCCGGCCGCAGCGGTGGCAGGGGCGTCGCGCTGGCGGGATTCAGCGAGTCGAACAGCAGGGCGGTGAACCGGGCCCGCATCGAGGGCGCGGTGCCCGGGATCGCGAGCCCGGCGACGGCCATGACGAGAAAGCGCGGGATGTCCTCCTCGGTGAGGTCACCGCGGACCTCGCCCTGCTGCTGCGCGCGCAGCAGCAGCGGGTGCAGCGACTCGCTGAAGCGCTGGAGGGCGTCCACGGCGACGTCGGAGAAGTTGCTCGCGAAGGTGACCAGCCCCTTCTCCTCCGTGATCAGGTCGAGCAGGCGGGTGGCGATCGCCTGGAGGGTCTGGCGGGGGTGGGGGGTGTCGACGGCGCCGTCGAGGAGGGGGAGCAGATCGGTTTCGAGGATGTCGTCGAGGACGGCACGGACGATGGCCTCGCGGTTGGGGAAGTGGCGGTACAGCGTGGCGATGCCCACGCCGGCCTCGGCCGCGATCTGCTCCAGGGAGGCTTCGCCGCCGCCGAGGACGGTCCGTCCGGCGGCGGTGACGCGCTCGATGGTCGAGCGGGCGTCGACTCTGCGTCGCGGGGCGCGGTCGCCCTTGGTGGTGGCCATCTGAGGTCCTTCCTGCTCTGCCATGAAGGGTATCCGCCCTCACATTTCACCGATGGCTGCCTATCGCTTCGATAGCTACCTATCGCTTTAGTAGTACCCTCTCGTTTCGTGATGGGTGCGTCCCCGAACGGGCGCACGAAGACGTCTGGAGAGCGGAGAGAGCCATGTCGGTTCTGCTGTACCGGCTGGGAAGGTTTGCCTATGGCAAACCCTGGTACGTCATCGGGGGCTGGCTGGCTGTCGTGGCCGCCGTCGTGGGGCTCCTGGTGGCCACCCCGGTCAAGGTGAGCAACGAGGTGCGCATCGACGGCACCCCGTCCCAGCGGGTCATCGACGATCTGGCCAGGTCCCTGCCGGAGGCGTCCGGGGGCCAGGGCATGCTGGTCTTCAAGGCGCCCGAGGGCGCCCGGATCGGCGACGAGAAGGTCCGCAGCGCGCTGATGGCGGCCGTGGACGCCGTCTACCGCCACGACCACGTCATCGACCTCCGCGAGGCTCTCGCGGTAGAAGCCGCCAAGGGGGACAGCAGCCCGCTGCTGCGGGCTCAGGCTGCCGTGGCCCAGGCCGCGGGGCAGCCGTCCTCCGGCAGGACGCCCGTTCCGTTGCGGGTGGACGGAGCGCCGGTGCCCGGTGTCGTCGTATCCGCCGACGGCTCCGCGGCCCTGATGCAGTTCCAGTTCGACGAGCAGACCTATGAGCTTCCCTCCGGGACCATCGACGGCACCGTCGAGGCCGCCGAGCGGCAGGCCGCCCGCGGTGGCCTCAAGGTCCTGCCGTCGGCGTCGATGATGGAGATACCCGAGGTCGTCGGCGTGGGGGAGGCCGTCGGCGTCGTCGTGGCGGCCATCGTCCTGCTGGTCACCCTGGGGTCGGTCGTGGCGGCGGGCCTGCCCCTGGTCATCGCCCTGGTCGGCGTCACCGTGGGAGTGGGCGGCGCCTTCACCCTCTCCACCGTGTTCGAGATCCACTCGCTCACCGCGGTCCTGGCCCTGATGCTGGGGCTGGCCGTCGGCATCGACTACGCCCTGTTCATCGTCGCCCGGGAACGCAGGTTGATCCTCGACGACGGCCTGGACGCGCACGAGGCGACCGGCCGGGCGATCGGCACCGCCGGAAGCGCGGTCTTCTTCGCCGGCAGTACGGTCGTCATCGCCCTGGCGGGACTGCTGGTCGTCGGGATCACCCTGCTCAGCACCATGGCCGTCGTCGCCGCCGCCACGATCGCGGTCGCCGTCCTGCTGGTCCTGACCCTGCTGCCCGCGCTGCTGGGGCTGGTCAAGGAGCGTGTCTGCCCGGCCCGCGCCCGGCGCAGGGCCCAGCGGCGGCCGGCCGGCGCCGAGAGCGCCCGGCACACGCGGGGGGCCCGGTGGGGAGCACGTCTGGTCCGCCACAAGTACCCGGCGTTCGCGGCCGCGTTCCTGATCCCCGTGATCCTGGCGGTGCCCGCCGCCGACATGAGGATGGGCCTGCCCTCCGGGGCCGGCTACAACACCGACACCGCGCAGCGCCAGAGCTACGACCTGGTCAGTGACGCCTTCGGGCCCGGCTCCAACGGGCCGCTCATGATCGCCGTCAACTCCGCCGACACGGCGCGCCCGCTCACCCCGGCGACCCTCGCCGCGGTCACCGCCGGTCTCCGGGACATCAAGGGCGCGACCGCCGTGTCACTGGCCGGGATGAACACCGCCGGCACCACGGCCGTCCTCGGCCTCGTCCCCGACAGCGGCCCCAACGACGACGCCACCAAGGACCTCGTCGCCGACGTACGGGGGGAGAGCGCGCGGATCAGTGAGTCCACCGGGACCACCATCGGCGTCTCCGGCTTCACCGCCCTCGCCATCGACGTCTCCGACCGGCTCGCCGACGTCCTGCCCCTCTACGTGGCCACCGTGCTCGGGCTCTCCCTGGTCGTCCTGCTCCTCGTCTTCCGCTCCGTCATGGTCCCCGTGACCGCGACGCTCGGATTCCTGCTGACCATCGCGGCCACCTTCGGCGTCACCACGGCCGTCTTCCAGTGGGGCTGGCTGCAGGAGCTGATCGGACTGGATGCCACAGCGCCCGTCGTGAGCCTGCTGCCCATCATCATCACCGGCGTCCTGTACGGGCTCGCCATGGACTACCAGATGTTCCTGGTCACCTCCATGCGCGAAGCACATGTCCACGGCGCCACCGCGCTGGACGCCACCGTCACCGGCTTCGCACGCGCCAGTTCCGTCGTCGTGGCCGCGGCCACCATCATGGTCTGCGTCTTCGCCGGGTTCGTCTTCAACGCCCAGCCCATGATCAAACAGGCCGGGTTCGCGCTGGCCGCGGGCATCCTCATCGACGCCTTCGTCATCCGCATGACGCTCATTCCGGCGACCATGGCCCTCGCCCGGGAGAAGGCCTGGTGGCTGCCCGCCCGGCTGGACCGCCTCCTGCCCGACCTCGACGTCGAGGGCGACAAGCTCGCGCGGAAGATCCCGCTGCCCCGCCCCGCCGCCGTCCCGTCGCACGCCGCCGAGGCACCGAAGGCCGACCTCACGTCATGAGACGACCCGGCCGGCAGGCACCTCATCACACCCGGAACGCCTCAGCCGTACCGGAGCGCAGGCGCAGCCCGTGGCCGGGAGCGGCCGTCGCGCCGGGGCGAATGGTGCCACCGGAGGGATCGAGGGCGCCGTCGAAGAGCAGGTTCTCGATGCGGACGTGGTCGTGGAACCACTCCAGATGGCGCAGGTTGGGCACGGTGGCGGCCGGGTGCGCGTGCAGATGGGGCGCGCAGTGGCCGGAGATCTGCAGGCCGTGGGCCTCGGCGAGGGCGGCGGCGCGCAGCCACACGGTGAAGCCGCCGCAGCGGGTGGCGTCGGCCTGCAGACAGTCCACGGCCTCGGCGGCGAGCATGTGGTGGAAGTACGGCAGGGTGTAGCCGTACTCGCCCGCGGTGACGTCGGCCCCGATCGCGGCCCGGATGTGCGCGAGCCCGGCGAGGTCGTCGGAGGACACGGGCTCCTCGAACCAGGTGACGCCCTCCGCGTCGAGGTGCCGGGCCAGCCGTACCGCCTGCTTGCGGGTGTAGGCGCCGTTGGCGTCCACGTAGAGTTCGACGCGGTCGCCGATGCTGCGCCGGGCACGGCTGATCCGTTCCCGGTCGCGCTCCTCGGCCCGGCCCCATGACTCACCCACCTTGATCTTGACCCGGGGGATGCCCGTTTCCTCGGTCCAGGACCGCAGTTGGCGGTCCTGCCGCTCGGCGTCGTAGGTGGTGAAGCCGCCGCTGCCGTAGACGGGCACCTCCTCGCGGGCGGCGCCGAGGAGGCGGACCAGGGGCAGGCCGAGGAGGCGGGCCTTGAGGTCCCACAGGGCGATGTCGAGCGCGGAGATCGCGTGCGCGGCGATGCCGGGGCGGGCGGCGTTGCGCACCGCCCTGCTCATCGCGTCGTTGGCGGCGGGAACGTCCCAGGCGGACCGTCCGATGACGACCTGCGCGAGGTGTTCACGGACCACTGCGGCGGTGGCGGGTGAACCGTAGGTCCAGCCGAGCCCGGTGGCGCCCGCCGCGCGTACCTGGACGACGACCAGGGTCGTGGAGTCCCAGGACAGGGTGCCGTCGGCCTCGGGCGTATCGGTCGGCACGGTGTAGACGGCGGCGTCCACCGCCTCCACCGCCTCCACCCCCTCCGTGCCCGGCACGTCCGCTCCGTCCACGGGACTCACGAGCCCCCGGCTCCCGGCCGGTCGGCGCGGTGCCGCTTGCCGGGCAGCATCTCCTGCACCTTCGCCTTCACGCCCTGCTTGACCATGCCGCCCCGGTCGCTGTCGCCGCGCAGCACCGCCTCGGCCGCGGCTTCGATCTGGTCGAGGCTCGCGTGGGGCGGGATCGGAGGTACGGCGGGGTCGGTGCGGAAGTCGATGACGAACGGACGGTCGGCGGCGAGCGCCCGCTGCCAGGCTCCCACGACGCCTTCGGGGGTTTCGACCCGCAGCCCGTCGAGGCCGATGGACCGGGCGAAGTCCGCGTAGGGCACGTCGGGAAGGGACTGGGAGGGGAGGAACTGCGGCGCGCCCTCCATGGCGCGCATCTCCCAGGTGACCTGGTTGAGGTCCTGGTTGTTGAGGACGGCCACGATCAGCCGCGGATCCTCCCAGGTGTGCCAGTACTTGGCGGCGGTGATCAGCTCGGCCATGCCGTTCATCTGCATGGCGCCGTCGCCGACGACAGCCACCGCGGGCCGGTCCGGGTGGGCGAACTTCGCGCCGATGACGTACGGCACGCCAGGGCCCATGGTGGCGAGCGAACCGGAGAGCGAACCGCGCATCGTGCCGCGCATCCGCAGGTGCCGGGCGTACCAGTTGGCCGCGGACCCGGAGTCGGCGGCGAGCATGACGTTCTCCGGCAGCAGGGCGTCGAGGGCGTGGACGACGTACTCGGGGTTGACCGGGTCCGCGTCCACGGCGGCGCGCCGCTCCATCACCTCCCACCAGCGGGCGTTGTTCTTCTCGACGGCCTTGCGCCACGAGCCGTGCTTCTTCCGCTTGAGCTGTGGCAGCAGCCGCTTGAGGGTGCCGGCCGCGTCGCCCACGAGGTTGATCTCGAAGGGGTAGCGCAGCCCGATCATGAAGGGATCGTTGTCGATCTGCACCGCGCGGGCCTGACCGAACTCCGGCAGGAACTGGGTGTAGGGGAAGCTCGATCCGATGACGAGCAGGGTGTCGCAGTCGCGCATCATCTCGTACGAGGGGCGGGTGCCGAGCAGGCCGATGGAGCCGGTGACATAGGGCAGGTCGTCGGGGAGTACGTCCTTGCCGAGCAGTGCCTTGGCCACCCCCGCCGCGAGGACATCGGCGAGCTGCTCGACCTCGGGGCGGGCCCCGCGGGCGCCCTGGCCGATCAGAACGGCCACCTTCTCGCCCGCGTTGAGGAGTTCGGCGGCGCGGTGGATGTCCTCGTCGGCGGGCACGGGCGCGTAGTTCGCGAGGCCGAGGCTGGAGGGCACCATCTTGAACGAGTGCGTCGGCGGGGAGTAGTCGAGTTCCTGCACATCGGCGGGGATGATGACTGCGGTGACGGTCCGCTGGGCGTAGGCGGTGCGCAGGGCGCGGTCGAGGACGTTGGGCAGTTGCTCGGGGACGGTGACCATCTCGCAGTAGGCCGAGGCGACGTCCTTGTAGAGCGACAGCAGGTCGACCTCCTGCTGGTAACTGCCGCCCATGGCACTGCGGTTGGTCTGGCCGACGATGGCGACCACCGGTACGTGGTCGAGCTTGGCGTCGTACAGACCGTTGAGCAGGTGGATCGCGCCGGGGCCCGAGGTCGCCGCGCACACCCCGACCCGCCCGGAGAACTTGGCGTAGCCGACCGCTTCGAAGGCGGCCATCTCCTCGTGCCTGGCCTGGATGAACTCCGGCTTGTTGTCGGCGCGTCCCCACGCGGCGAGCAGGCCGTTGATCCCGTCGCCGGCATAGCCGAAGACATGGTCGACGTCCCATGCGCGCAGTCGCGTGAGTACGTAGTCGGACACCTTGGTGGACACAGGGATTCCTCTCGTTGCTGTACTCGCGGTACGAATGGCGGGGCGGCGGCTCTCAGGTCCCTCGTCGCCGCAGAAGCGCGTAGGCGCACACACCGGCCACGACGGCGGTGACCGTGCGGGCGGCCGCCCGGGTGGGCGGGACAGGTCGGTCGGTGGCCTTCTCCGGGTGGTCGGCGGGCGCGGGGCCGTTCAGGCCGAGGGCGAGTGCCTCGGCGAGGTGGATCGCTCCCCGGCCGGTGCCGCCCTGTTCGATCTGGGTACGGCAGCTGAAGCCGTCGGCGAGCACCAGGTCGCCGGGCGGGGTCCCCCGTACGGCAGGCAGGACGCCCAGCTCGCCCACCGCCATGGACAGTCCGTGGTGACCTGACTCGAAGCCGAAGTTGCCGGCGAGACCGCAGCAGCCCTCGTCGAGGACGTCCGCGTCGATCCCGGCACGGCGCATCAGCTCACGGTCGGCGTCGAACTTCGTGACGGCGTGCTGGTGGCAGTGGGTCTGTACGGTCGCGGCCCGGCTCAGCGCGGGTGGCCGCCACTGTGCCGGGGCGTGGTGGAGCAGGAGTTCCGAGAAGGTCAGGAACTGCTGGGAGAGCCGTTTGACGTCCTCGTCGTCCGGCAGGAGTTCGAGGGCGTCGGCACGGAAGACGGCCGTGCAGGACGGTTCGAGACCGACGATGCGGGTGCCCGCCTCGATCCAGGGCCGCAGGGTCTCCACCGTACGGTGCAGTACGCGTTCGGCGGTGGCCAGTTGACCGGTGGAGATCCAGGTCAGTCCGCAGCACACGGACCCGGTGGGCACGGTGACATGGAACCCGGCGTCCTCCAGCACCAGCACGGCCGACCGGGCCACCGACGGGTGGAAGTACGTGCTGAAGGTGTCGGGCCACAGGACGACGGTGCGCGGGTCCGCCGGGTCGGGCTCGGGCCTGCCGAGCTCACGGCTGCGGGCCCGCCACCACTGGACGAAGGACTCCCGCGCGAACAGCGGCGCCTCACGCTCGGACGCCACGCCCGCGAGCCGCTTCCCGAGCCGGGCGACGCCGGGCGCCCGCAGCACGGTGTTCAACAGGCCCGGTGCCACGCGGGAGAGCCGGGCCCACAGCGGCAGCCAGCCCAGCGAGTAGTGTGCGGCGGGCCGCGGCCGGCCCTGGTAGTGGTGGGAGAGGAACTCCGCCTTGTACGTGGCCATGTCCACACCGACCGGGCAGTCCGACTTGCAGCCCTTGCAGGCCAGGCACAGATCGAGGGAGTCGCGGACCTCGGTGGAACGCCAGCCGTCGGTGACCGGGGAGTCGCCGTGGCCGCCGATCATCTCGAACAGCAGCCGGGCGCGGCCCCGCGTGGAGTGCTCCTCCTCGCCGGTCGCCCGGTAGGAAGGGCACATCACACCGCCCTCGTGGCTGCGGCAGTTGCCGACTCCGACACAGCGCAGCACGGCCTGGTTGAAGGAGTGACCGTCCTCGGGGTAGCCGAACCGGGCGTCACGGTCGTCGCGGGGCCGCCAGTGCGGTCCGAGCCGTAGCTGCCCGTCCACCGGGTTCGGGGCGACGACCTTGCCGGGGTTCATCCGGTCGCCCGGGTCGAAGAGCGCCTTGAGTTCGCCGAAGGCGCCGACGAGGCGGTCGCCGTACATCCTCGGCAGCAGCTCTCCTCTGGCCTGCCCGTCGCCGTGCTCCCCGGAGAGCGAACCTCCGTAGGAGACGACGAGGTCGGCGGCCCGGTGCAGGAAGGCGCGGAAGCGGGCGACTCCCTCGGCGGTACGCAGTCCGAAGGGGATACGCGTGTGCACACACCCCTGCCCGAAGTGGCCGTAGAGCGACGGGTGGTCGTAGTCGAACTCGGCGAAGAGATTCTTCAGGTCGCGCAGGTAGTCGCCGAGGCGTTCCGGCGGTACGGCCGAGTCCTCCCAGCCCTCCCAGGTTTCGCGGCCGTCGGGCGGGCGGGCGGTGACACCGAGCCCTGCCTCGCGAGCCCGCAGCATCCGCTGTTCGCGCTGCGGGTCCTCGGAGAGCGCGACGGTCGGGTCGTCCCGGTCGCGGCCGAGCGCCCGCAGCAGCTCGTGCGCCTGGCGGTCCACGTCCTCCCGGTCGTCACCGGCGAACTGTACGAGCAGCCAACTGCCGCCCTCCGGGAAGGAACGCAGCGACTCCAGATGGCTGCCCTCCGCGCGCATCAGCTCGGCCATCCGGTCGTCGAGCGCTTCCAGTTGGCTGGGCTCGCTGTGCGCCAGGAGCCGTGGGACGTCATCGGCGGCGGCACAGATGTCGGGGTAGCCGAGCACGAGGATCGCCTCGGCGCCGGGCACGGGCACCAGCTCCAGTTCGGCGTGGAGCACCGTCACCAGGGTGCCCTCGCTGCCGGTCAGGGCGCGGGCGACATGGAAGCCCTTCTCCGGCAGCAGGTCGTCCAGGTTGTAGCCGGAGACACGACGCGGGATCTTCGGGTAGCCCTGGCGGATGTCGGCGAGGTGACGGTCGGCGATTCCCCGCATCCCTGCGTAGAGCTCGGCGCGGCGGCCCCCCGCGGCGGCGATCGCCTCGTACTCCTCGGGCGAGGTGCGGCCGGTCCACATCCGGGCACCGTCGTAGGTGAGCACCTCCAGACGGCGCACGTTGTCGACGGTCTTGCCGTACGCCTGGGCCGACGCGCCGCAGGAGTTGTTGCCGATCATGCCGCCGAGGGCGCAGTGGCTGTGGGTGGACGGCTTGGGTCCGAACATCAGCCCGTGCGGGGAGAGTTGCCGGTTCAGCTCGTCCAGGACGATGCCGGGTTCGACGACACAGGTGCGCCGCTGAGGGTCCACCGAGACCAGCGCGTCGCAGTACTTCGTCCAGTCGATCACCACCGCCGTGTTGGTGCACTGGCCGCCCAGGCTGGTGCCGCCCCCGCGGGAGAGCAGCGGCGCCCCGAACCGGGCACAGACGGCCACTGCGGCCACGGCGGCATCGACGGTACGCGGGACGACCACCCCGATCGGCACCTGCCGGTAGTTCGAGCCGTCGGTGGCGTAGGCGCCACGGCTGCCGGCGTCGAACCGCACCTCGCCGTCCACCGCCGCCCGCAGGGCGTCCTCCAGCGCGGCGGTGTCGAGCTCGGCTTCTCCTTCGGTGGCTTCTCCTTCGGTGGTCATACGCGCCTTCCCGGTCCTCCGCCGTACCCCGCCGGTGCGGGTGCCGGCGGCCGAGTTTCTCGCTCAACTGGGCCCTGGTCGTGGTCGAGCGGCGGCACGGTGCCCACCTCCCGCTCACTGCGATGACGGTCACCGGGTGTCCGGCCCCGCCGGGTGCGCTCAGCCGCGGCGGCCGTGTGCGGCGTCCGAGGCGCCGCCGAAGAGACGGGCGACGGCCCGGAAGGGCAGTGTGACCACGGTGGCGATGGCGCCGGCGATCGTGCGCAGCACATCGGCGATGGCCTTCAGCATGAGAAACCCTCCTTGTCCTGGTCGGTCGCGCCGGATCGGCGGGCGGCCGACGCGGCGCGTGAGCACTCCGCCTACCCCTTTCCGGCACTTTGACCCGTCGTGGGGTCGCTGACGGCATCGATCTCGAACGGGGACGTCGCGAGGCGGTGAATCCATCGTGATCACTCCCTGATTCTCGCTACGCCGCGAGCGATCGCGCGCGTCGGCGCGGAGCCGAATGGCTCAGCGCCCGGCCGGTGCCCGCCTCGTGGCTCGCCGCCGGCCCCGCACGCTCCCGCGATCGGACCTCCTCGCCCGGGAGACGCGGTGGGCAGGGAAGTTAGCGATCGCGAAGTCGGGGAAGGCTGGACCCGGGTGGCCCGGAACGAAAGACAGCCGCCGACGACGCCGCGCGTCGTGGGGCGAGCCGGCCCACGGACGCGGACGGCCACCCGGGAGGACGCCATGTCGAACACCGCGGATACCAGCGACGACGGCCCGTACGCACCGCGGTCGCTGCGCTCCTACGCCCTGCTCGCCGACGGCGAGCGAGGAGCTCTGGTCGGACCGCACGGCGAGTACGCCTGGATGTGCGCGCCGCACTGGGACTCCGGCGGCGTCTTCGCCGGCCTGATCGGGGGGAGAGGCGAGTACAGCGTCACTCCGACGGGCCGCTTCGTGCCGGGCGGCTACTACGAGGAAGGCTCCCTGATCTGGCACAGCCGGTGGGTGACCGAGAAGGGAGTCGCCGAGTGCCGCGAGGCGCTCGCCTTCCCCGGCGACCCCCGCCGCACGGTGATCCTGCGACAGATCACCGCGCTCGATCACACGGCCCGGCTGCGGGTGCGCCTGGCACCCGTCAGTGGCTTCGGCGACCACCGGGCCGGGGAACTCCACCGTGACGACCACGGAGTGTGGACCTGCCGGTCCGCGGGCCTGCGGTTCCGCTGGACCGGTGGTGCCGACGCCCGGGTGCTGCCCTCGGGCGACGGGTGGGAACTGGACCTCACCGTGCGCCCGGGCGCGCCGCACGACCTCGTGCTGGAGGTCGGCGACGGGGAACCACCGGCCGGGCCCCGCGACGCCACGCACCTGTGGCGGGAGACCGAGGCGGCCTGGCGCCGGGAGGTGCCCGCGCTGCCTCGCACCCTCGGGGAGCGGGACGCCCGGCAGGCGTACGCGGTCCTGCGCGGACTGACGGGGCGGTCGGGCGGGATGGTGGCCGCGGCGACGATGAGCCTTCCGGAACGGGCGCGGGAAGGACGGAACTACGACTACCGGTACGTCTGGATCCGGGACCAGTGCTACGCCGGCCAGGCGGTAGCCGCCGCAGGAGCGCTTCCGCTGCTGGACGACGCCGTACGATTCGTGACGGCCCGGGTGCACGAGGACGGGCCCGGGCTCGCCCCCGCCTACACCACCCGAGGCCGGTCGATCCCCGACCAGCACCGGCTCGACCTGCCCGGCTACCCCGGTGGCTACGACGTGGTCGGCAACCGCGTCACCCAGCAGTTCCAGCTCGACGCGTTCGGCGAGGTCCTGCTGCTCCTGGCGGCGGCGGCCCGGCACGACCGGCTCGACGGCGACGGCTGGAAGGCGGCCGAGCTCACCGCGGGGGCGATCGCGGACCGCTGGCACGAGCCGGACGCCGGCGTATGGGAACTGGCCCCGCGGCACTGGACACACAGCCGTCTGGCATGTGCGGCGGGGCTGCGGGCCATCGTCGCGGCGGGCGCGCCGGGCCGGCACGCGGGGCGGTGGAACACACTGGCCGACACCCTCGTCGCCGCCGCGGGCCGGGACGGGGAGCATCCCAGTGGCCGCTGGCAGCGTTCCCCCGACGACCCGGGCCTGGACGGCGCTCTCCTGCTCCCCGCCATCCGCGGCGCCGTGCCCGAAGGCGATCCGCGTACGGCCGAGACGCTGCGCGCCTACCTGACGGAGCTCACCGACGACCACTACGCCTACCGGTTCCGGCACGACGAGCGGCCGCTCGCCGAGGCCGAAGGCGCCTTCCTGATGTGCGGTTTCGTCGTCGCGCTCGCCGAACAGCGGCAAGGCCACCGGGAATCGGCGCTGCGCTGGTTCGAACGCAATCGGGCCGCCTGCGGCACCACGGGGCTCTTCTCGGAGGAGTACGACGTGGCGCAACGGGAGATGCGCGGCAACCTTCCGCAGGCCTTCGTACACGCGCTGATGCTCGAATGTGCCGCGCGCCTCGCCGATCCGTCCGCTACGGCCTGACGCGGGCGGGCCCGACACGAGCGGGCACACGGGCGACCTGGCGGCCCGGGCGGGGAACCACCGGCTACTGGCGGCACCGCCGGTAGCCCGCCAGGCCCGCCGCGAGGGCCGCGCCGGTCAGGGCGACCGCGCCGGCCAGGACGGTGTGGTGCCGGGAGGCCGATGACTGGAGGCTGCGGGAGGCGGCGACGGCGTCGAAGCGGCCGTGGGCGCCGTGGTCGCGGCCTTCGGGTCCGTCCGCCGGATGCCAGAGGTTGGCCGGACCCGCGGACGGGCCGTTGTCCTCGTCGGTCTGCTGCGAGCTGTAGCCGGTACGGGCCAGGTAGCGGTCCAGCAGGCCCGGTGCGACCGCGTTGGCGAGCAGGGTGGCGGCGGTGCTGACGCCGACCCAGTACTCGCGTCGCCCGGGGTGTTCGGCGGCGTGGACGATGGCGCGGGCGGCGACCTCGGGCTGGTAGATGGGCGGCACGGGCTGGGCGAGGTGCGGCAACCGGTTCAGCACCCAGTCGAACTGCGGTGTGTTGAGCGCGGGCAACTGAACCATCGTCGTACGGACGCTGGTCCCGGAGTGCAGCAGTTCGCAGCGCAGCGACTCGTTCCAGCCCTGGATGGCGTGCTTGGCCCCGCAGTACGCGGACTGCAGGGGGATGCCGCGGTAGGCCAGCGCGGAGCCGACCTGTACGACCGCGCCGCGGTCGCGGGGCAGCATACGCCGCAGGGCGGCCCGGGTGCCGTGTACGTAGCCGAGGTAGGCGACCTCGGTGACCCGGCGGAATTCGTCGGCCTCGATCTCGGTGAAGGGCGCGAACACGCCCGCGAAGGCGTTGTTGACCCAGACATCGATCGGCCCCAGCTCCTCCTCGACGCGGGCGGCCGCCTCGTCGACGGCCTGGGCGTCGGCCACGTCGACCGGCAGGACGAGGGCCTGGCCGCCCGCCCGGCGCACCTCGTCGGCGGCGGCGTCGAGCCCTGTGAGGCCCCGGGCCAGCAGGGCCACACGGTCGCCACGGGCGGCGAAGGCGCGGGCCGTGGCGCGGCCCACACCTCCGCTGGCGCCGGTCACGACAACAGTCCTGGGGCGGTGTTGTGTTTGCGTGCTCATGGTCCCCGCCTACCCGCTGAGCACGCTGCCGTACCGGTCATGCCCGCGTCATGCCCTCGCCGTGCCCGCACACCGTGCCGGTCCCGCGGCGGTCAGGCCATCGCGAGGGGCGCCGCCGGCGACGGGCCGCTCCCTCTGTTGGCTCAGTCCCCTCGGCGGGGCGTACACCACGCGGCCCGGTACCCGTGGACGCGCGTTCCGGCCGTACGCGGGCGTCCTCACTTCGGAACGTGACCTGCTCGGTCAACCCGGCTCCGGCCGCGGAGAGTACCTGTGCGGATGCGGTGCGCGAGACAGTGACGAGACTTGGCCTATGGGAGAAGAACCTCGGACGCGGTCACGATCCACCTCGGCCGCGAAGCGTCGGCATGTCGCGCCCGGCCACGGAACGGAGGGCGCCGCCCGTGCGGCCCGTGCCGCGCGCGAACACCTCGGGAGCCTGATCAGCCACCGTACGGAAGGTGTGTCGGGTGTGCGGCGGACCGACGACGGCTGGTGTGTCGTCGTGGACGTGCTGGAACTCGCCCGGATCCCTGACACCACGAGCCTGTTGGCCTCGTACGAGGTGAGCATCGACCGGGACGGCGAACTTCTGGAGTACCGCAGGGTCCGCCGCTTCCGAAGAGGCGCCGCCGACGAGTGAGCCGGACGCGCCGACCTGCTGACGAAAGGACGTGCCCATGAGAACGACCACCTACTCCGACGACATCGCGTGCGTGCCGCGCGCCGGCACGCTGTACGACGTGATGGAACTCATCCTCGACCGGGGCATGGTGATCGACGTCTTCATCAGGGTCTCCTTGGTCGGCATCGAGATCCTCAAGATCGACGCCCGGATCGTCGTGGCGAGTGTCGACACGTACCTCCGGTTCGCCGAGGCGTGCAACCGGCTCGACCTGGAAGCCGATACCCGCAGCACGACGGTCCCCGAACTGTTCGGCGGTGGGGCCGCCCGAGCTGTCGGCAAGCGGAAGGCGAAGAAGGCGGCCGAGTCGGTGGGGGACAAGGTGCGCCACGCGGTCACCGGCGGGGACTCCGAGGAGGACTCCGACGACTCGGAGGAGTACGAGGAGGCCAGGCCGCGGCGCCGTGCTCCTGCCCGTACCGGCGCGCGCCGTCGCTCGGCGGAGGACTGACCGGTGACAGGTGTCGGAGTGTACGTGTACGCGATCGTCCGGGCGGAGCAGCGCGCGCCACGCGAAATCGCCGGTGTGGGAAGCCCGCCGCTTCCTCTCCATGTCCTCACCGAGGGGCGCCTCGGGGCGGTGATCAGTGACGCTCCGCCGAATCTGCGCGCCCGCCGCCGCGACCTGCTCGCCCACCAGGAGGTGTTGGCACGGCTCACCGCTGTCGGGCCGGCCCTGCCGATGCGGTTCGGCATGGTCGCGGTGGACGAGGCCGCGGTCCGTGCGCAGCTCGCCGCGTCGGAGGAACACCACCTCGTGGTACTGGACCGGCTCGCCGGGCGGGTGGAGGTGAACCTCAAGGCGTTCGCCCCGTCCGACGTGCCGGCGCCGCTCGTCCGGGAACACAGGACCATCCGGAGGCTCTACGACACCGCGCGGCGAAGCCCTGGTTACGAGGCGAATCTACGTCTGGGCGAAGCGGTCGCCACGGAGCTCGCGCGCGGAGCGGCGGAAGCGGGACGGGACGCCGTACGGAAGCTGACACCTCTGGCCCACGCTGTCGCCGGGGGGCCTCAGGTCCCTGGGTGTGTGCTCAACGTGTCGTTCCTCGTCGACCGAGCGGCCGGTGACCGGTTCCTGGCCGTGGCACGGGAGTTCGCCGCGAGCCGCCGTGAGCGGGTGGAACTGCGCGTCGCGGGGCCGATTCCCTGCTACAGCTTCGTCGAGGCCGAGGGCCCACTCGCCGGCGCGGGAGCATGACATGGGTCTGATCAGTGGGCTCCTCCTCTTCCCGCTGGCCCCGGTTCGCGGAGTGTCGTGGATCGCTGAGCAGCTCATGGAAGCGGCGGATGCCCAGATTCACGACCCTGCACTGATTCGCGCTCAACTCGCGGCGCTCAACCATGAGTTCGAAGAAGGAAGTCTCAGCCTCGAAGAATTCGAGGAGGAAGAGGAGCGGCTGCTCGACCGGCTGGACGAAGCGGGCGCCGCGCCTGCCGGGCGATCGAGGGAGGCACCCTGATGGACGAAAGAACCAAGGTGACACTGGCCGCCGCGGTCGCGGCGGGCTACGTGCTGGGCCGCACCAGAAAGGGACGGCTCGCGCTCACCGCCGTGACCTATCTGGCGGGCAGGCGCTTCGGTCTCGAACCGCGGCAGTTGGCGGCTGAGGGAGTACGGCGCCTCGGCCGGGTTCCCCAGGTGGCGGAGCTTCAGGAGCAGTTGCGCACCGAGGGCCTCGAAGCGGCTCGGCACGCGCTGACGGCGGTCGTCGGGCGGAATATGAGTTCTCTCGCGGACGCGATCAGTGAGCGCACGCTTGGGCTCGGCCCCAGGGACGAGGAGCCGGAGGAGGAGTACGAGGAGGAGCCGGAGGACGAGGAGACGGAGGAAGCGGAGTCGGAGGAAGCGGAGGAGAGGCCGCCCAGGCATCGTCGGCGTGGCGCCCGTGACTCCGCGGGAGCGGCGGCCCGGTCACCGGAACACGCCGACCGGGGCCGGGCCAAGAAGGCGGCCCCGTCCCACCGTGCCGCTTCCGCCAGGAAATCCGCAGCACCCGCCAAGAAGGCGTCGGCCGCCAAGAAGACGTCCTCCGCCAAGAAGACGTCATCCGCCAAGAAGGCGGCCCACAAGACCTCTACGCGCTCCGAACACCGGAGGTGACCGCGACATGACCAGAACAACACGGGACACGCCCGAATCCGGCGACTCGGGGCTCGGGCGCCTACGCGAAGAGTTCTCGAACTATCTCGGCGCCCATGTGGGGCGCCTGGCAGAGAAAGCCTCCGGCAAACTGACCGACGTCACCGGTCAGCTCACCGACATCGCGGACAACGGCGGAGCGCTGCCCGAGATCGGGTCCCGCCTTCTCCACGGTGAATCGCCGGTCAAGGCCCTCCTCTCGGAGAAGGCGAAAGACGTCAAGGACACCGTCGTGGACAAAGCCAAAGAGGCTTTCGGCGGCGGCGGGCGCAAGCCCGGCGACACCAAGGTGACCAGCATCATCGAAGTGCTGGATGTGGGGGTGCCGCTGCGTACGGCCTATGACCACTGGACGCAGTACGACAAGTTCAGCGGCTTCACCAAGGGCGTGCGCAATGTGTCGCAGAGCGATGAGGTGACAAGCGACTGGAAGACCAAGGTGGGCCCCTCGACCCGTGCTTTTCAGGCGACGGTCCAGGAGCAGGTGCCCGACGAGCGCATCGTATGGACCTCGGAAGGCGCCAAGGCCACGACCAGGGGGGCGGTGAGCTTCCACGAACTGGCGCCGTCCCTGACCCGGATCGTCCTCGTCGTCGAGTACTACCCGTCCGGCTTCTTCGAGAAGACCGGAAACCTCTGGCGGGCACAAGGCCGCCGTCTGCGCCTGGACTTCAAACACTTCCAGCGCTACGTCACACTCACCGACGAAGAACCCGAGGACGCGTGGCGGGGTGAGATCCGCGACGGCGAGGTGGTCCGCACCCACGAAGAAGCGATGGAAGAGGAAGAGGCCGCGCGGGCCGAGGAGGACGACGACACCGAAGCCGCTGACGAGGAGGAGGACGAGGAGGACGAGGACGACGGCGAGTGGGTGTACGAGGACGAAGAGCCCGGTGAGGACGAGGAAGAGGAACCCCGGTGACCGACGTCGACTTCAGGCAGCGTGGCGCGCCCGCGTACGGCACGAGCACCACCAACCTCGCCGACATTCTCGAACGGGTCCTCGACAAGGGCATCGTCATCGCCGGCGACATCAAGATCGACCTGCTCGACATCGAACTGCTGACCATCCGGCTACGGCTGTTCGTCGCGTCCGTGGACACCGCCAAGAAGGCGGGCATCGACTGGTGGGAGACCGACCCGGCGCTCAGCTCGCGCGCCGCCCGCAGCGCCCTCCAGGAGGAGAACGACGTGCTCCGCGCTCGCCTGGAAGCCCTGGAATCCCTGGAACCCGGTCCTGAGCAGGCTCATTCCTCACCCCCCACCGAAGAGAGACGAGGGACATGACCGTCCTCGGCCCCGCCCTTCAGGAACACACCGCCACCTACGTGTTCGCGGTCTGCGGACACGTCGATCACAGCGCTTTCGCCGCGCTTCCGGGGATCGGGGAGAGCTTTCCGGTACGGCTCCTGCCGTTCGGGGCGCTCACGGCCGTTGTGCAGCATGTCGAGGCGGCACACTTCAACGAGGACGCCTGGCGTGTGCGCCTCTCGGACGAACGGGAACTGGAGCGTTGTGCCCGTGCTCACCACGACGTGGTGTCCGCGGCCGCCCTGCGCGGGCCCACGGCCCCCCTTCCCCTGGCCACGCTCTACCGGAGCGACGAGCGGGCCCGGCAGGCGCTTCGTCAGGACGCCGAGCGCTTCCACACCGTCCTGCGCCGTATCGCGGGACGCGTCGAGTGGGCGGTGAAGGTGTACGCGCACACCGCACCCGCACCCGCACCCGTGTTGGCCACGGCCCCGCCGGCCGGGGAAGGCCATGACCGCTCGTCCCCATGTGGCGGCCGCGCGTATCTGGACCGTAAACGAGGACTCCAGAAACGGCGCGAACAGCGGCACGACGAGGCGCTGCGCACCGCCGAGACCGTGGACTCGGCGCTGCGAACCGTGGCGGCGGCATCCCGGCGCCTGCGTACCCATGCCCAGGAACCGCAGGAGCCGGGCAGGACGCAGGTACTCAACGCCGCCTACCTGGTGGACGAGGAGCGGGTCGACGAGGTCGCCCGTACGATCGCCGGACTTCGGCGGTCGACCGGCGCGGACATCGAGATGTCCGGGCCCTGGGTGCCCTACTCGTTCGTGGGCGAGGTGGGAGCATGACCACACGTGAGCCCGTGCCGTGGGCCGAGCCGGAACCGTTGACCGGGCCCATCGGAGTCCCCCTGGTCGACCTGCTGGACCGTGTACTGGCGACCGGCGTGGTCGTGAGCGGCGACCTCGTCATCGCGATCGCCGACGTTCCGTTGGTCAGACTGTCCCTGCACGCCCTGCTCTCCTCCGTGAGCGAACGGATTCCCGCCCCCTGGGCGGACGGAGGGCCGCTGTGACCGGCAAGACGATCGATGTGGACAGCGACCGGGTGGGACGCGACCTGGTCGCCCTGGTCCTGACCATCGTGGAACTCCTGCGTCAACTGATGGAGCGTCAAGCGATCCGCCGGGTGGAACAGGGCGACCTCAACGACGAGCAGATCGACCGGATCGGCACCACGCTCATGCTGCTCGACGAACGCATGAACGAGCTCTGCGAACAGCACGGGCTCAGCATGGAGGACCTCAACCTGGATCTCGGCCCCCTGGGCACGCTGCTGCCCCGCGACGAATACCACTGAACCCGGGCCGACCGGTGGGTCAGACGGTCAGGACGGTTTTGATCATGCCGTCCTCTTTGGCCTGGAAGGTCTCGTAGGTCTTCGGCCCGTCTTCGAGGGGCAGCGTGTGTGTGGCGAAGCCGTCCACTCCGAGGACGTCTTCCTCGTTGAGGAGCGGCAGGATGCCGTCGACCCAGGATGAGCCGTTCGAAGCCCGCGTGCCGGAAAGCCCGGCACCACCACCGGCCGTCCGTACCGGCCTCCGGTTGACCTGAATGGATCACTCAGCCGGGGGCACGCGCCCTGTGCGGACAGAATGCTCCTCACGGAGTGGAACGGCCGAAACCGGCCCATGTGAGGACATTCCGAAAAGTACCGGTCCGTGTCAGTCCGGTCCGGTCACCACAGGAGGGACGATTCGTTGTCCGACACACCCCGTTCCCAGCCCCGGCAACCCGAACCGAGGTTCCCGCAGCAGGACCAGGAGCATCCCGGATGGACAGGGCCCATGGACCCGCCGCCGGATCACGGTGAAACCTCGTACCGGGGCTCAGGGCGGCTCCAGGACCTCAAGGCGGTGCTGACGGGCGGCGACTCGGGCATCGGGCGGGCCGTCGCGCTGGCCTTCGCCCGGGAGGGCGCCGACGTGCTGTTCACCTACTTGCCGGAGGAAGGCGAGGAAGCGGCGCAGACCACCCGGCTGGTCGAGGGGGCGGGCCGCACGGCTGTGGCCGTCCCCTGCGACATCCGGGAGGAGGAACAGTGCCGACGGCTGGTCGAACGCGCGGTGGCGGAATGGGGCCGTATCGACATCCTCGTCAACAACGCCGCCTATCAGATGTCGCAGCCGGAAGGCATCGCCGAGATCACCACCGAGCAGTTCGACCGTGTGGTGCGCACCAATCTGTACGGCATGTTCTGGCTGTCGAAGATGGCGCTGCCGCACATCCCGCGGGGCGGCTCCATCATCAACACCACCTCGGTCCAGGCGTACAAGCCCAGTCCGCATCTGCTGGACTACGCCATGACCAAGGGCGCCATCGCGACCTTCACCCAAGGGCTGGCCCAGATGGTCGCCACCGACGGTGTCCGCGTCAACGCCGTGGCACCAGGGCCTGTCTGGACGCCCCTGATCCCCGCGACCCTCCCGGACACCGCGGAGTTCGGGAAACAGTCCCCCCTGGGCCGCCCCGCCCAACCGGCCGAAATGGCTCCCGCCTACGTCTTTCTCGCCTCTCCCGAAGCGAGCTACATCACCGCGGAGATCGTCAATGCCACCGGCGGTACACCGATTCAGTAGCGGGCACGAGAGGAGTCGTCGCGACCGTCACCGACGACGCCGGTCGTTTTCGCCCTACCGCACCAGGAAGCCGCACACCATGGACCATTCGACAGCTCCGGTTCTCGACGCCCTGACGGCGTACCAGGCGCGGGAGCAGCTCCCTTTCACACCGCCTGGCCACAAGCAGGGTCGGGGGCCGACCCGAGGGTACGGGCTGTCCTGGGTGACGCCCTCTTCAGCGCGGACATGCTCGCGGTGTCCGGAATGGACGACCGGACCGTCTCCCAGGGAATCCTCAAGCGGGCGGAAGAGCTGATGGCCGACGCCGTGGGCGCTGAGCACACGTTCTGCTCCACCTGCGGCAGTTCACTGTCGGTGAAAGCCGCCATGCTCTCGGTCGCCGGGCCGCACGAGAAGCTGCTGATCGGACGAGACGCCCATAAATCGGTGGTCTCGGGCCTGATCCTCTCGGGTGTCCGCCTGGGCCATCGACGCGGGTGCCGACTGAGATCCGACGGGGGCGGCCCCACTCGTCGCCCGGGCACGCGAGCCAGCAAGATCCAGACGAAAGGGTTAGTCCTCCTCCAGCGCCAGCCTGGCCAGGTGGTTGCCGAATCCGCCCCGCGCGCGGGGGTGCAGACGGCCCGAGGTGACGACGGGACAGTCGGAGGTACGCAGGATGCGGTGTCTCCCGGCGCTGAGCGCGGCGACGAGCCCGTGGTCCTCGCCGGCTCCCAGGGGCGGGAAGCCGCCGACAGCCGTATAGGCCTCGGCGCGCACCCCCAGGTTGGCGCCGTGCACATGAGGGTGGAGCCAGGGGCCGTGGGCGGGGCGGGTGGCGTCGTAGTGCCGGTGGTGACGGCCGGCCAGGCCGGGCACGTGCGGGGGCCAGTCCGTGACGGTGACGGTTCCGACGACGGCGTCCCAGCCCTCGCAGGCGCGTGCGTACTGGAAGGCCAGCCAGGACGGCGGCACCGTGCTGTCGGCGTCCGTCGAGGCGAGCCAGCACCCCGCCGGGCCACCCATGGTCTTCAGAGCGAGGTCGGCCGCCGCCGCGCGAGCCCGTCCGGGGTTGCGGTAGCTGACCGGGACGACCTGAGCGCCCGTTTGCCAAGCCGTCGCGGCCGTGCCGTCCACGCAACTGTCCGCGGCGACCACGGTGAGCACCCGGACCCGCTGGAGGGCGGGGTGCCGCGACGCGGTGCGGATCGCTTCCAACGCCTCGGAAAGCAGGGCTTCCTCGTTGTGGGCCGGGATGATGACGGCAAGGGTGTGGGGTCTCACGCCAGGCCCTCGTGCGCAGCGGGCGACAGGGGGGCCGTACCGTCGCGACGCAGTCGGCCGAACGTCTGCAGTACGAAGTCGTCCTCACGGTGCACACAGGCCGGTGCCAGCCCCGGTACGGACGTGAGGATGCCGGCCAGCTCGTCGCCGGTGTACAGGTGCTCGGCCGCCGGATGGTTCCAGTGCACGGCGACGAGGGTGCCGCCCTGCTCCAGCGCGTCCACCGCACGCCGGAGCAGAAGCGCCAGTTCGTCGGTGTCGAAGTAGTACAGCAGCTCGGACAGTACGACGAGGTCGAAGCTGCCCTCGGGCCACTGCGCGGGCAGAGTGAGGTGGCGGACCTCCACGTGCGGCAGGCCCCGGGTCCGCCTGGCCGCGGTCCCGGCCGCCGAGCGGACACGGTCGCAGGCCAGCACCTCGTCACAGCGCTCGGCCAGCCTGAGTGTCAGCTCACCCACGGAACACGCGGGTTCGAAGGCCCGACGATAGCGTGGGCGGGGGAGGGCGGCCAGAGTGACGTCGTACTTACGTTGCTCGTACCACCGCTCGGCCAGCCGCCAAGGGTCCGACGAGTGCTGGTACATGCTCTCGAAGTACTGGGGAGGTGTGCTCACTGGAAGACGACCTCCATGGCGCGCAGATGGTGGGCGATCTCCTCCGGCGGCAGGACCGCTGCCTCGTCCGGCCCGGGGCCGAGCGGACGGATCTGGGTGGCGAACCGGTCGACCGCCGCCTTTTTCAGGGCCTGGATCCGCGGCGGGAGGGGGATGCGCGCCGCTGCCTCCCAGGGGACCCTCGGGTCGTCCGGGTAGGCCCAGTGCCACATCCAGACCGGGTAGAGCGGACACGGCACGCCGGCCTGGCGGGAAGCGCTGAGCGCCGCGCGGCCCGCTGCCTCGTGGTCGCTGTGCACATCGCCGGTCCAGGGCGCGGCGACCAGGGCCGCCTCGCGGACGAGGGGGACGAGCGTCGCGGCGATCCGCTCCTCATGCCGCGCCACCTCGGTGTCCGGCAGCCCGAGCCGGATGATCCGTGCCCGGCCTGCCCCGAGTTCGGCGAGCGCGGCACGTAGTTCGCGGGGCCGTCGGCGCGCCAGAATGGCGGGCGTGGCGATCCGGCTGCGGGGGTGTGACCGCTCGCCGTCCGTGACCGAGACGACGGTCAGTTCCACTCCACGGGCCGTGAGCAGTGCCATGGTGCCGCCGAAGCCGAGCACCTCGTCGTCCGGATGCGCGGCCACCACCACGACGTGGCCGCCGTCCGGTACGTGAGCCAAAGGCAGGGCGTTCCACCTGTCCCAACTCCGCCAGTACTTCTCGTCGGTACCGGGGGCCTGGATGGGGTTCGTGCCGGGGTGCTCGGCGACCGCGCGGTCCGTGGTGCCGCCGCGAGACTGGTGCCGTGTCATCAGGAGCCTCCGGGGCGCGCCAGCAGGGCGCCCAGTTCCGCGAGGTCGCGTTCGCCATGGTGCTGACGCACATAGACGGCCAGGTCGGCCACGTTGCGCGCATGACGCAAGTCATGGCAGAGCGGCCCCGCTCCGGTGGCGCGTCCCACCCGCGTCAGCACTTCGGCGCACACGGACTCGACGAAGGCGCGCACCCTCAGACCGCGTACGCGTGCCTGGCCCCGGTCGTCCGAGGGGTCGCCGTCGATCTCCGTCGCCGCCTGCTCCAGCAGCACCCCGGCCGCGTGCAACTGCATGTCCACCGCGCCGAAATGGGCGTCGCTGTGCGGGTCCGGCCGCCGGCCGGCGGCGCGTCGCAGCGTGCGGGCGACCGCGAGCGCTCCGCCGTACCAGCATGCGGCGACCCCGACCCCACCGTGCTGGAAGCCGGGCCTGCGTACATAGGAATCGACCTCCCCGACGGCGAGTGCGGGGACCTCGTCGAAGCGCACGGCGGGTGTATCGCTGCCCGCCATGCCGACCGCCCGCCAACTACCTTCCACAGGAACGCAATGCCGTGGGTCGACCGTGACGGCGAAGAGCCTGCGTCCGTCCGGAGCCCGTGCCGTGACCAGGGCGTCGGTGCAGCTGTGCGCACCCGAGCAGTACGGTTTCAGTCCGCTGAGTAGCCAGCCCTCGCCCGATCGGGCGGCCTTGAGCGTGGTGCCGGGCGGCTCGGCCGCCCACACCCCCCATCGGCGGCCCGGCGCGGGCGGCGGCCCGTCAAGCTCGGCGAGGATCGCGAGCGCGTCCACATGCCCCTCGACCAGACGCGCCGAGCAGAGGTCCTCCTCCGCGACGGACCGGAGGGCCGCGAAGCGAGCCGCCGTTCTTCCCGAACCGGGCAGCGGGAACTCCAGGCCACCCGCGGAGATGAGATCCACCACCGAGGCGAACCGTGCGGCGCTCTCCCGGCGTGCTGCGCCCGGCGCGGCCTCCGGTTCGTCTGCGGCTGATACCAGTAACCTGCTGCTCGACATACCCCGATCCTCTCGCCAGGGGAGAGCGCCCCACCCTCCCAAGGCTCGGGGGAGCGGTCCTCGCGACACAACGGGCACAAGGGGCACAACGCACCGGCTTCGAGGCCGGGACCACGAGCGGAATCCAGGCGGTCAGGGTCTGATCTGGCTGCTCCGCACAGGGAGCGTTCCGAGGAACGCCTACTTCCTGAAATGGAACTTCCTGGATTTGACCGGTGAACCGCATGACGCGTGCAGCCACGCCGACGCCTGCCATGTGTCCTCGGAACAACGGTAACCGTGCTGACGCACAACGTCCTGTCCAGTCGGAACGTACGGCCCGGTCTGGATCTCGACCTGGATCTCGACCCGGCGGGGCCCGGGCCCTCGGTCCCCGTCCGAGTACGCCGCGGGCACTCAGCAGCCTGTGACGGATGCGCCGAGGTGGGGCGCTGGAGTGCGCCGACACTTGTCACTCATGTCCTCGGCCGCCACGGGCCCGGATCGTCTCAGCCGTCGCCGGACTGCAGGTCGGGGGCGTCCGGATGGGAGGGCTTGCGAGGCCTGATGGATGTGTCGGACTTTTCGTCCGCTGTGCCGGCCGGCCTGTCGGCCGGTCCGCCGGAGGGTTCGTTCGAGCCCGTGTCACGAGACCCCTTCGCCCCGCGCTCCTCCTGCGGCTCTTCCTGGATCCTTGCACCTTTTCTGTCCGACATCGGAACCTGCCTCCTTGCCGCCATCGCACTTCCGCGCTCGTTCGCGGGTGCTACGTCGGCTGCTGACCCCGAGCATCGCCTCCGGGCCGAGAAGCACGGAGGAACCCCCTCGAACCACCCTTCACCCTTTGCGCCGGTCTCGCATCCGGAGCATGAGAACTTATTATATTTTATGAGGGTATTTGTCACCGCATGGAGGAGGGATTCAGAGTGTTCCCGCCGCTGCGCTGTCCCCAGCCCTCCTCGGTCCGCGTCAGTCACCGGAGCCCGTACGGCGTGTGCCGGGGCCCGCACAGCGGGGGAGCACCGGGATGACCGGCCGCAGCGAAGGTGCGGCGGGGCAGGGGTACGACGCCGCCCCCTACCTTCCGGCCCGTGGTGGGCTCCCGGCACACCGGAAAGCGGCCTCGGAGTGCCGGGGCTGCCCTCTTTTCGAGAACGCCTCCCGCACCGTGTTCGGATCCGGAGGCGTTTCGGCCCGCGTCGTACTCGTCGGAGAACAGCCGGGGGACCAGGAAGACCGTCAGGGAGAGCCGTTTGTCGGGCCTGCCGGCCGGATGCTGAGAAAGGCCCTCGAAGAAGCCGGTGTGGACATGGAGGAGGCCTATCTCACCAACGCGGTGAAGCATTTCAAGTTCACCTCCGCCGGGGCGGGCAAGCGCCGGATCCACAAGCCGCCGAGCCTGCGTGAACTGGCCGCCTGCCGTCCCTGGCTGGCTGCCGAATTGCGGCTGGTTGACCCGGATGTGGTCGTGGCGCTCGGTGCGGCTGCGGCCCGGTCGTTGTTCGGTCCCTCCTTCCGGGTGACGAAGGACCGGGGCGTCCTGTTTCCGATGCCCGCTCCTGACGGCAGTGACGACGGAGCGACCGCACAGGGCAGCGCCGGCGCAATGGCGACGATCCATCCGTCGGCCGTTCTGCGGGCCGACGACCGCGCGTCCATGTACTCGGGACTCGTATCGGACCTTCGCGTGGCGGCTGAAGCCCTCCGCTGAGCATGCCTCCGCTGAGCAGGTTCGACGGCCGAGAAGGAGCGACAGATGCCCGAACTACCCGATGTCGAAACCTTCCGCACGGTCCTTGACTCGTGTGCGGGCGGCCGGACCGTCCAGCGGGTCGAGGTGCGGGACACCGGCGTCCTGCACGGGGTGAGCGCCGCCCGGTTCCGCCGTGAGCTGGAGGGGTGCCGGTTCGCCGAGTCCGAGCGGCACGGGAAGTGGCTGCTGGCCCGTACCGATGGCCCCACGCTTCTGCTGCACTTCGGCATGACCGGCCAACTCGTCTGCTGCCGCCCCGACGAGAACCTGCATCCTCATGACCGCGTCACCTTCACGGTCGGCGACGACCGCCAGCTCCGTTACCGGGACCAGCGCAAGCTCAAAGGCCTGTGGCTGGCCGGGGGAGAGGACGTGGAACGTCTGTTGGGCAGTCAGGGGCCCGACGCCGCAGACATCGGCCGGAACGACTTCGACCTGCTCCTCACCCAACGCGGGGGCGGCGTGAAGTCGGCCCTCATCGACCAGTCCAACCTGGCCGGGCTCGGGAACCTGCTCGCCGACGAGATCCTGTGGCGCGCCCGTGTCGACCCGGCACGCGAGGCGGGAAGGCTGACCAAGGAAGAGCGTGGGCGTCTGTACACCGACATGAGGCGCACGGTCCGCTCGGCCGTGCGCGCCGGACGCGTCCCACCGAGGAAAACCTGGCTCACCGGGCATCGGGACGACACCGACGCGACCTGCCCGCGCTGCGGCGAAAAGCTGCGCAGAGGCCGCGTCTCGGGGCGGAGCACCGTGTGGTGTCCCCACTGCCAGACCGGCTGACCGGGGCAGCTGGCGTAATCCAACCTCTTGACCTCAAGCGAACTTGAGATTTTATCGTTTAGCGCGCATCGATTCCCCCCACTCATCGAGGAAGGAACTTCCGTGCCTCAGCTCGATCACACCATCGTCCACAGCACCGATCGCTTCGCCGGCGCCCGTTTCATCGCCGACCTGCTCGGTGTACCCGAGCCCAAGGAATTCGGTCCCTTCGTCGCCGTGCGCCTCGACAATCAGGTGGTCCTGGACTACGCCGAACACCTCGTCAAGGGCAAGGAATGGGTGCCCGCCCACTACGCCTTCCGCGTCACCGATGAGGAGTTCGACGCCATCTTCGCCCGAATCCAGGAACGCGACCTGCCCTACTGGGCCGACCCACGCCACGCTCACCCGCAAACCATCAACCACTTGGAAGGCGGCCGCGGCGTGTACATCCAGGACCCGGACGGCCACGAGATGGAGTTCCTCACCGTGACCTACAGCGACGAATTCCTCGCCAACGCTCCGGTGCCCCCCAAGCTGACCTGACGTGAGCGACGCCGGGGCTGGTTCGACGACCGATGTTCGGATCCAGCCCCCACGCTTCGAACAGGGCGTGGGCGGACCGCGATCGGCCTGCCCGGTGAGCGTGGCATCCGGCCCCTCCCCCCCCGGCCGTCGATCACACCCTCACGGGCCGGACGGGCTGCTGCCGGCTGTCGGCTCGGCGCCTCGGCGGGAGTCGCGATGAGTTGCTGGAGCCGGCGGAACGCGGGGGCCTGCGGCGAGGTGGGGGCGAGGGGGTAGGTGACGATCGTCAGGCCGGGGTCGGCGGGGATCTCCAGGGCGTCGTAGTCGAGGTCGAGGTCGCCGACGGCGGGGTGGTGGAAGTGCTGCTGCTGATTCCCATCGGCCTGTCCGGGCCGCTGGTGATGCCGTCGACCACGGCGTTGCTGCTGGAGCACGTGTCCGCCGAGCGGACCGGCACCGCCAGCGGTGTGTTCAACACCAGCCGGCAGATCGGCGGCGCCAGTGGCGGAGGACCGCAGGCGTACGTCTCGTGGAACTCCGCCTCGACGTCGTCCAGCAGGGCCAGCAGAAGTCCGTTGCGGTCGCCGAATCGGCGGAAGAGCGTGCCCTTTCCGACCCCGGCCGCCCGCGCGACCTCGTGCATCGTCACGTGCTCGGCGCCCCGCTCGGCCACCAGCCAGGCAGCCGCCTCCAGCAGCCGGGCCCGGTTGCGCGCGGCATCGGCCCGCACCCCCGCGAAGTCGTCCGGCGGCTGGGCCACCGAGCGCTCCGCGGTACGACGTCGACGTACACACGTCCGTCCTCGACCCGTACGGGATACACCGGGACGGGCCGGGTCGCCGGCGGATCGAGGGGTTTTCCGGTGCGCGGGTCGAAGCGGGAGCCGTGCGGCCGGCACTCGACCGTGCACCGCTCCACGTAGCCCTCGGAGAGCGAGACGGCGCTGCGAGCACACCTCATGGATCGCGAAGACCTCTTCCTCGGCCAGGACCAGGGCGACGGGTACACCCTCCACCTCGAACCGCCGGGGGAACGCCCTCCTCCAGTACCTCGAACCGGCAGAGGTACGTGTGGCCGCAGGTGGGCATCGAACTCCTTGGGTGCGTCCGGGGCGGCGGACATCCGCTCCACCGGGGCGCACGGGGCAGATCGTCGGGGCCGGGAGCGTCACGCCCGCACTCGTGGTTGACCGCCCACGCTAGCGGCGCGGCACGGCATCGGGACCGGTCCGAAGCCCTAACCTGCCTCAGCCGACGAAACGTGTGGAGGTGGTTTCGCCCCACCAGGCGTACATATTGCATTGGGCATGGTTTGAGATGGTCTGCATTCGTACCACCGAGGAGCCGCAATGGGCCGCAGCGCGATGGACAAGGCCAAAGGCAAAGCCAAGGAGGTGACCGGGAAGGCCACCGGTAACCGCCGCAAGGAAGCCGAGGGCAAGACCGACCAGGCCAAAGGCAGGACGAAGGACACCGTGGAGGGCGCTCGCGACCGTGCCAAGGGCATGAAGGACTCCATGCGCGACGAGAGCTGAGCATCCAGGTGCGCTCCGCGTGGCGCTACTTCGACGCCACCGTGGGCGTCACGGGCACGGCCCGCGACATCCACCGCCTCCCGAGACTGCGCCTCCCCGGCCTGAGCCGGTACGTCCACGCGCTCACCCATTCACCCGTTTGGCCCACAGTGGACAGGGGAGGCGCTGGTAGCTCTACCGCAGCTCACCTCCGTACGTGCGCGAGCCTCCGAACCGGCGCACGGTGAAAGGAGAGAAGGAGGCGAACGACCATGAACGCTCACCATGCCCACCCGGCACCCCCGCTCACCCTGGAGGACCTGGCGCGCCTGGACGACCTCGCCGCGGAGGAGAAGGCCCCGGACGAGGTCAGGGAAGGCCTCGCCACCGCGCGAGCCCTGGTCACCATGCCGCCGAACGAGAGGCTTCGGCCGAAGGACGACGGAACGTTCATCATGCCCGAGGGCTCGTTCTACGGCCGGGCGATGACCGAGACCGAGCTGCACGAGATGGGTACTCTGCGGGCCCCGGGCACACCACCGCCCCCGCACCGTCCGCTCTGGCAGCCGCTGCTCCACTACCCCCGCCCCACAGGGGTCTCGCACAAGATGATGCGCCGCGTCAACGGCACTACCGTCATCCCGCTCACCACCGGGGTCTACGGGGAGTACGCACCCCGGCAGACCTTCTTCCCGTCCGGCTTCCCCTGGTCGTGCATCGGACGGATCTTCATCCGGAACGACGCCGGTTCCCCCAACTGGGACGCGTCGGGCACCGCGGTGCTCGTCGGCAAGCGCGCCGTACTGACCGCCGCGCACGCGGTCCCGTGGGGCGCGCCGAACGCCTCCATCCAGTTCGTCGCGGGCTACTTCGACGGCACCTCCAGCGCCGGGGCGGGCGGCCAGTCGTGGGCGACCGCCGCCCACGGGTACGCCGGCCAGGATGTGACGGCGCACGACATGGCCGTGCTGCGGCTCGCCGACCCGCTCGGAGACTGGCTGGGCGGCATGGGCGCGAGGCCCTTCGACGACAGCTGGAGAGGCGGTGCCTACTGGACCTCGGTGGGTTACCCGGGCGATGTGGACAACGCCGAGCGGCCGAGTTTCCAGTCCGGCATTCATGTCATCGACGACGACGAGGACGGGGACGCGCAGGAACTGGAGCACCACGCCGACGAGACGCCCGGCGACTCGGGCGGGGCGTTCTTCGCCACCTGGAGCGACGGACCGTACGCGGTGGGCACCGTCAGCGGGTTCGAGAAGGTCAGCGGCCCTCTCGGTATCGGAAGCGAGGACAACAACATCTCAGCCGGCGGAAACGCGCTGACGGGACTCGTCAACTTCGCCCGCACCACCTGGACGTGACGCCATGGGAAGCCAGACAACGGTCACCTCGCAGGCCGACGGCAGCTCGATAGAGAAGACCGTGAGCCAATCCGACGGACAGGTGCAGACCGACTACGTTCACCGGGATCCCAGCGGCTTCGTGACCGCCCTCAGACATGAGACGCGCCAGCTGGACGCCGACGGAAACCAGAAGATCGACCGGGCCACCCAGGTCTTCGACCAGCAGGGGCACATGGTCGTCGACAAGGAGGCCCATACGGTCGTGTACGACCACGAATCCTCCGACGGCAAACACCCGGCGGGCACCTCGCAGACGACCTGGCACGAGAAGGACGTCGACAGCGCGGGGAACGCCGAAGAGACGGACGGTGTGACCGGGACCGACCAGGACCACAACACCAGCACCTCGGAGTCGACCACGGACCAGGCGACCGGCGAGACCACGCTCACCACGACCACCGTCGACGCCAACGGCGACGGCACCCAGCACAAGGAGGTCGTCGACGCCAACGGCGACCCCGTCTCCGACAACACGACACCGGTCAGCAACGTCGCGCCCGCCCCTGACGCAGGCGGGGGAGACGCTGGTGACGGTGGCAGTGACGGCGGCGGTGGGGATGCCGGTGGCGGCGGTGACGCGGGTGGCGGTGACGCCGGGGGCGGTGACGCGGGCGGTGAGGGTGACGGCGGTGACGCGGGTGGCGGTGACGCCGGGGGTGGTAGCGGCGACGCCGGGGGTGGTAGCGGCGACGCCGGGGGTGGCGGCGGTGACGCGGGCGGTGGGGACGCGGGCGGCGGCGGTAGCGGTGACGGCGGTGGCGGGGGCGACGCCGGCGGCGGTGGCGGATTCGGAGGAGGAGGCGGCGGCGACGGCGGCGGAGGTGGCGGCGGAGGTGGCGGCGGCGAAGGTGGCGACGGTGGCGGCGAATTCCCGGGCCTCCCGCCCGACCGCCTCCCGGAGTGACGCGCCGGACTCGTGCCGACTGCGTCACGGGCGCATTGCCCGGAAGAATCGCAGTGGTAGATGGCCGCAGCCTCCTGGTGACGGGACGCGACCAGCCATCGACGCGATCTTCACCTGATGGCGGTCGGCCGGCAGAGCTCGTGGAGCGTGGCCCGCAGCCCACCAGGGGGACCCAAGTCCCAGAGAGGTCCCAACGATACTGTCGCGCCCCTTCCTGGCCCGCTGAGTAGCAGGTCAGGAGGGGTGCGGCGGCATCCGCACATCAAATGTCGCGGAAGATCTCGATCTGCGCGCCCACCGAGTTGAGCCGCTCCGCCAGGTCCTCGTACCCCCGGTTGATGACGTACACGTTGCGCAGGACGGATGTGCCCTCCGCCGCCATCATCGCCAGCAGCACGACCACCGCGGGCCGCAGCGCGGGCGGGCACATCATCTCGGCGGCGCGCCAGCGGGTCGGGCCCTCCACCAGGACGCGGTGGGGGTCGAGGAGTTGGAGGCGGCCACCGAGGCGACCCAGGTCCGTGAGGTAGATGGCGCGGTTGTCGTAGACCCAGTCGTGGATCAGCGTCTGGCCCTGCGCGACCGCCGCGATGGCCGCGAAGAACGGCACGTTGTCGATGTTCAGGCCGGGGAACGGCATCGGGTGGATCTTGTCGATCGGCGCCTCCAGCTTCGAGGGCCGTACGGTCAGATCCACCAGCCGGGTACGGCCGTTGTCGGCGCGGTACTCGGCCGTACGGTCGTGGTCGAGGCCCATCTCCTCCAGCACCGCCAGCTCGATCTCCAGGAACTCGATCGGCACGCGGCGGATCGTGAGCTGGGACTCGGTGACCACGGCGGCGGCGATCAGGCTCATCGCCTCGACCGGGTCCTCGGAGGGGGAGTAGTCCACGTCCACGTCGATGGAGGGCACACCGTGCACGGTCAGCGTGGTCGTGCCGATGCCGTCGACCCGTACGCCCAGCGCCTCCAGGAAGAAGCAGAGGTCCTGGACCATGTAGTTGGACGAGGCGTTGCGGATGACAGTCGTGCCGTCGTGGCGGGCGGCGGCCAGCAGGGCGTTCTCGGTGACGGTGTCCCCGCGCTCGGTCAGGACGATCGGGCGGTCCGGCGAGACGGAGTGGTCCACCTGGGCGTGGTAAAGCCCTTCGGTGGCCGCGATGTCGAGGCCGAAGCGGCGCAATGCGATCATGTGCGGCTCGATCGTGCGCGTACCGAGGTCGCAGCCGCCCGCGTACGGCAGCCGGAAGGCGTCCATCCGGTGCAGCAGGGGGCCGAGGAACATGATGATCGAGCGGGTACGGCGGGCGGCCTCCGCGTCGATGGCCTCCAGGTCCAGCTCGGCGGGCGGCACGATCTCCAGGTCCACGCCGTCGTTGATCCAGCGGGTGCGGACGCCGATGGAGTTCAGCACCTCCAGCAGCCGGAAGACCTCCTCGATGCGCGCCACCCGGCGCAGCACCGTACGCCCCTTGTTGAGCAGGGAGCCGCAGAGCAGCGCCACGCACGCGTTCTTGCTCGTCTTGACGTCGATGGCCCCGGAGAGCCGGCGTCCGCCGACCACCCGCAGATGCATCGGGCCCGCGTAACCGAGGGACACGATCTCACTGTCGAGCGCCTCACCGATGCGCGCGATCATCTCAAGGCTGATGTTCTGGTTGCCGCGCTCGATGCGGTTCACGGCGCTCTGGCTGGTGGCCAATGCGTCGGCGAGTTGGCTCTGTGTCCACCCCCGGTGTTGCCGGGCGTCACGGATGAGCTTGCCGATGCGTACGAGGTAGTCGTCTGCCATGGCGGCAGGTTATCTCAGATGTGAGATAAGCGCTCTCCTGGGGTGGGCTGTCGGAGTGTCACCGCCTCATCCTGCGGCCGACGGGGCCGCTCGGCCACCCGGGTACGGCCGTACGGATGGCCGAGCAGCCCTGGTCTGACGGAACGGCACCCCTGTCCGACGCGGACGGGGGCAGTCGCCGTTCTCCTCCATGGCCGCGCGCCGGGCCTCGCGCCGGCCCGCGTAACGCTCCTTGCGGACGGCGGACCTGGCCCACCGCTGCCGCTCCTCGATGTGGGAGCGGATCTTGCAGCCCGCGCAGCAGTGGGCGCCGAACAGCAGCAGGGCCGCGGGGTCTTCCCAGCGGCAGTGCGTGTCGGCGGCCTCCAGTGCCGGGCTCGGCGGCAGATCGCATACGCCGTGACGGTGGTCGTGGACCGGCCGGGGGTCGTGCTCGGCGTGGCGCACCCACAACGGCTTGGTTCTGTCCGTACGGGACATCGCGTTCCTTCCGGAACCGCCGCCCGGACCCGGGCTCTCCGGGCGGGCGGCTAGGTTCGCCACGTCATGGCGACACCCCCTCCTTCTTCCTTCGTTCGCGGCTCCGACCGGCTTGGTGCGGACGGCGGTTGGGCGGCGTTCGGGCGGCGGTTCAAGGTGCTCCCCACCAGGCGACCGCGCAGTGGAGGGCTTTCCAGGCCGTCGGTGGACGTGGTGTGTACGCAAAGGAGTTGCCGCGAGGCGGGGGCCGGTGGCCGGACGCGCCGGCATGGCGCGTCCGGCCGGGGGTGGCTCGCCGGAGGCAGATCGACCGCACCTGGGCATGACCGGGCAGCGGTCATGTACTAGAGTTATCTCGACATCGAGATATCTGCCCGAAGGCGTACCGCGGCCGCCCTTCGGTAAGGGTTACCTAACTAAGCCTTACCTTAGCGGATCGGTGAGCAGCCGAGGCGGCAGCATGACGTAGTACGTGCACATTGATGAAGGAGACTGTCGTGTCGGCGAACAGCTTCGACGCCCGCAGCACGCTGCGCGTGGGCGACGAGTCGTACGAGATCTTCAAGCTGGACAAGGTCGAGGGCTCCGCACGCCTCCCTTACAGCTTGAAGGTGCTGCTGGAGAATCTGCTCCGCACCGAGGACGGCGCGAACATCACCGCCGACCACATCCGCTCCGTCGGCTCCTGGGACTCCCAGGCGCAGCCGAGCCAGGAGATCCAGTTCACGCCGGCCCGCGTGATCATGCAGGACTTCACCGGGGTGCCCTGTGTGGTGGACCTCGCCACCATGCGTGAGGCCGTGAAGGAGCTGGGCGGCGACCCGGCGAAGATCAACCCGCTGGCCCCGGCCGAGCTGGTCATCGACCACTCCGTCATCGCCGACAAGTTCGGCACGCACGAGGCGTTCGCGCAGAACGTCGAGCTGGAGTACGGCCGCAACCGCGAGCGCTACCAGTTCCTGCGCTGGGGTCAGACCGCCTTCGACGAGTTCAAGGTCGTCCCGCCGGGCACCGGCATCGTGCACCAGGTCAACATCGAGCACCTGGCCCGTACGGTCATGGTCCGGGGCGGCCAGGCGTACCCCGACACCCTCGTCGGCACCGACTCGCACACCACCATGGTCAACGGCCTGGGCGTGCTGGGCTGGGGCGTCGGCGGCATCGAGGCCGAGGCCGCGATGCTCGGCCAGCCCGTGTCGATGCTCATCCCGCGCGTCGTCGGCTTCAAGCTGACCGGTGAGCTGCCCGCCGGCACCACCGCCACCGACCTGGTCCTCACGATCACCGAGATGTTGCGCAAGCACGGTGTCGTCGGCAAGTTCGTCGAGTTCTACGGGGAGGGCGTCGCCGCCACCTCGCTCGCCAACCGCGCCACCATCGGCAACATGTCGCCGGAGTTCGGCTCCACCGCCGCGATCTTCCCGATCGACGACGAGACGCTGAAGTACCTGCGCCTTACCGGCCGGGACGAGCAGCAGGTCGCCCTCGTCGAGGCGTACGCGAAGGAGCAGGGCCTCTGGCTCGACCCGGCCGCCGAGCCCGACTTCTCGGAGAAGCTGGAGCTGGACCTCTCCACGGTCGTCCCCTCCATCGCGGGCCCGAAGCGCCCCCAGGACCGCATCGTCCTGGCCGAGGCCAAGGAGAAGTTCGCCGAGGACGTGCGCAACTACGTCTCCGAGGACGAGGAGGCGGGCAAGGAGTCCTTCCCGGCCTCCGACGCCCCGGCCTCCGCCAACGGTGTGCCGAGCCGCCCGACGCTGGTCACGGCCCCCGACGGCTCGACGTACGAGATCGACCACGGCGCCGTCACCGTCGCCGCGATCACCTCCTGCACCAACACGTCGAACCCGTACGTGATGGTGGCCGCCGCGCTCGTCGCGAAGAAGGCGGTCGAGAAGGGCCTGAGCAGCAAGCCGTGGGTCAAGACCACCCTCGCCCCGGGCTCGAAGGTCGTCACCGACTACTTCGACAAGGCGGGCCTGACCCCGTACCTCGACAAGGTCGGCTTCAACCTCGTCGGCTACGGCTGCACCACCTGCATCGGCAACTCGGGCCCGCTGCCCGAGGAGGTCTCCAAGGCGGTCAACGAGCACGACCTGGCGGTCACCTCGGTGCTCTCGGGCAACCGTAACTTCGAGGGCCGGATCAACCCCGACGTCAAGATGAACTACCTGGCGTCCCCGCCGCTGGTCGTCGCCTACGCCCTCGCCGGGTCGATGAAGGTGGACATCACCAAGGACGCCCTCGGCATCGACCAGGACGGCAAGCCGGTCTACCTCCAGGACATCTGGCCCACCGAGGCCGAGGTCAACGACGTGGTGGCCAACGCCATCGGCGAGGACATGTTCAACAAGTCCTACGCCGACGTCTTCGCGGGCGACGCGCAGTGGCAGGCGCTGCCGATCCCCACCGGCAACACCTTCGAGTGGGACCCGCAGTCCACCTACGTCCGCAAGCCCCCGTACTTCGAGGGCATGACGATGGAGACGACGCCGGTCGCGGACATCACCGGCGCGCGTGTGCTGGCCAAGCTGGGCGACTCGGTCACCACCGACCACATCTCCCCGGCCGGCGCGATCAAGGCCGACACCCCGGCCGGTACGTACCTGACGGAGCACGGTGTCGAGCGCCGCGACTTCAACTCGTACGGTTCCCGGCGCGGCAACCACGAGGTCATGATCCGCGGCACGTTCGCCAACATCCGCCTGCGCAACCAGATCGCGCCGGGCACGGAGGGCGGCTACACCCGCGACTTCACCGTGGACGGGGCCCCGGTCTCGTTCATCTACGACGCTTCGCGCAACTACATCGAGCAGTCCATCCCGCTGGTCGTCCTGGCCGGCAAGGAGTACGGCTCGGGCTCGTCCCGCGACTGGGCCGCCAAGGGCACCGCGCTGCTCGGTGTGAAGGCCGTCATCGCCGAGTCGTACGAGCGCATCCACCGCTCGAACCTCATCGGCATGGGCGTGCTCCCGCTCCAGTACCCGGAGGGCGCCTCGGCGCAGTCCCTGGGCCTGACGGGCGAGGAGACCTTCTCCTTCACCGGCGTCACGGGGCTGAACGACGGCACCACCCCGGGCACCGTCAAGGTGACGACGGACACCGGCGTGGAGTTCGACGCGGTGGTCCGTATCGACACCCCGGGTGAGGCGGACTACTACCGCAACGGCGGCATCATGCAGTACGTGCTGCGCAGCCTGATCCGCAAGTAGCCGCCACGCGGCTCGCGCCGACCGGCCGGCCGAGGGCCGTGCCCCGTACGTTCGCGTACGGGGCACGGCCCTCGGCGTATGCGGGGGCGGGCCCGGGAGGTATCGACGAGAAGTATCGATTCATCCGGTGCGTTTCGTCAGTCGGATCATCCGTCCGCCGGGTGTGGGGAGCGGGTGTTCCGTTGACGGGTATCGGTCACGGACGGTCGCCGTATCGTTGATTCCGGTTGTGGGGAGGGTGTAGTGGCGTGAACTTGCCCCCGGTGTATGTTGCTCTCCGTAACCATTCGGATATAGAGTGGATAGCGGTTGTGGGCTCAACCAAACCGAGTGGAGGCAAGGATGCAACGTGCCTGGGAGGCCGATCCGACCGCGTTATTCTTCCGACGGCTGGGAAAGTCGGCGAAGGAATTAGGGAATTCCGACGGAAAAGATCAGTGCCCGGACATCTGGCAGCTCGACAACGGTGATATCGCCGTGATCGGTACGGACCTCACGTCCCACTATGCGCCCCGGCTGCCGGAGGGGGTCGCCCTCGCCGCGGACGAGCGGCTCGTGGTCATTCCCGGGAACATGCTCCGGGCCGCCAAACCGGATATCGCCGATGCTTGACCTCAGCGCCCCCGCTCTGCGCAGCGAGCAGGGTGTGCGCCTCTCCGGGGAAATCTACAAGCGGGAGTTCTGGGAGCGGGACGCGGCGATCCATGACCGGGACTCGTGGAAACTGGAGCGCCGGCAGCACTTCGAGGAGCAGGGCAGCCCGAGCCGTGACGCGCTTTCCCGCGGCGACTGGGCGGAATCGCTGAGGCTCATGGAGGAACGGCGCGAGAATCTTCTCGCCGCCGCCCGTGAGGACGAGCGGCGCAATTCCCTCTTTCACCGGGTACGGGTCGTCGAGCAACCGCTGACGCCGTATCTCCAGTGGGAGCTGCACTCGCTGCGGCAGCAGGCGGAATGCGGAATGCGGGTACGAGTGGTCGGCGCCGGCCTGGTGGCCCCGTCGGAGAGCGACGGTCTCCTGCCGGAGCTGGTCGTCCTCGGCGGCGACGTGCTGTACCAGGTGCTCTACACCGAATCCGGTGTTCCGGACGGCGCGGTCCGTCATACCGACCCCGATGTCGTCGGGGACTGGGAAAGCTACATCAAGTACCTCTACCGGGCGGGCGAGGATGTGATGAGCTACTTCGACCGCGAGGTGGCCCACCTTCCCCCGCCGACACCGAAGGCGGATTAGGCGATCAACGAGTCCAGCAGAAGCGAGGGCTACCCCGGCACGTCGCGGAACGACCTGTCGGGGAATTCCCGCGATGTCGTACAGGCGGGAAGTGTCAGCGGCGGAATTCATTTCCATGCCCGCGACGCACCGGCGGATGACGGCTCCTCGAATCACCCCCCGCGTCAACTTCCCGCCGATGTAAGGCAATTCGTCAACCGCACGGACGAACTGGACCAGTTGAACGCCGTGCTGGCCGACGAGGCAGGCCGACCGCTGGTCATCTCCGTCTGTGTCATCGCGGGCACCGCCGGCGCGGGGAAGACCTCGCTCGCCCTGCGCTGGGCCCACCAGGTCCAGGAGCGCTTCCCAGACGGGCAGCTTTACGTCAATCTCCGCGGTTACGACCCGGGGGAGCCGGTCACCGCCCAGGAGGCGCTGCACCGCTTCCTGCCCGCGCTCGGGGTACCCCCCTCCTCGGTGCCGCAGGATCCCGACGCCGCCGCGGCGCTCTACCGCTCCCGCCTCGCCGACCGGCGGATACTGATCATCCTCGACAACGCGGCCACGGTCGCCCAGGTCCGCCCGCTGCTCCCCGGCAGCAAGGACTGCCTCGTGGTGGTGACCAGCCGCAGCAGGCTCTCCGGGCTCGCCGTCCGGGACGGGGCCCGCCGGCTGACGCTGGGCACCCTGCCCCAGCCGGAGGCCGTCGCCCTGCTCCGCGCGGTCACCGCCGGGTACCGGCCCGAGGACGACGCGGACAAGCTCACCGAGCTGGCCGAACTCTGTGCCCGGCTGCCGCTGGCCCTGCGGATCGCCGCCGAACGCGCCGCGAGCCACCCGCACATGCGGCTCGACGACCTGATCGCCGACCTGCGGGACGAGAGCGCCCTGTGGGACGCCCTCAGCACCGGCGACGACGAGGAGGCCGAAGCGGTCCGTACGGTCTTCGCCTGGTCCTACCGGGCCCTGCCCGACCAGGCCGCCCGGCTGTTCCGGCTGCTCGGTCTCCACCCCGGACCAGAGTTCGGCCTGCACGCCGCCGCCGCGCTCAGCGCGCTGCCCCCCGGCCGTGGCCGGCAACTGCTGGACTCCCTCGTCGGCGCCCATCTGCTGGAGCAGACCGGCCCCGACCGCTACCAGTTCCACGACCTCCTGCGCGCCTACGCCACCGACCAGGCGACGCAGGAGGAGCCGGCCGCGGAGCGGGACGCCGCGCTCCACCGCGTGCTGGACTGGTATCTGCACACCGCCGACGCGGCCCAGAGCTGGATCAGCCCCGCCGAACCCCATCTGGACCTCGCCCCGCCCGCCGACGTCGTGCGCCCGGGGGCCTTCACGGAGTACGACGCCGCCGTGGACTGGGCCGAGCGCGAACACACCAACCTGCTCCAGGCCGTACGCACCGCCGCCTCCACCGGACATGACGAACGCGCCTGGAAGCTCGCCGCCGTACTGGCGAACGCCCGCTACCCCTCCGCCCCGCCGGCGGACTGGCCGGCCGTCGGACGGATCGGCCTGGCGGCCGCGCGACGGCTCGGCGAGCGCGCCGGAGAGGCACTGCTCCTCACGGAGCTGGGCATGGGCTACGCCCGTATCAACCACCTCACCCGGAGCCACGAGAGCCACCAGGACGCCCTGCTGATCCGGCGCGAACTGGGGGACCGGCTCGGTGAGGCGCATTCGCTCAACCTGATCGGCCTGTTCCACCTCCGGGGCCGGCAACTCGCGCAGGCGGCGGACCACTTCGAAGAGGCCATCGCCGTCTTCCGCGAGCTGGGCTCCGACCACTGGGCGGCCACCGCGCTCTCCAACCTCGCCAGCACCCACTACGAGGCAGGACGGCTGCCGGAGGCCGCCACCGTCACCCGGCAGGCGCTGGAGGCCCACCGCTCCCTGGAGAACCAGCGGGGCGAGGGCAACATCCTGCGCCTGCTCAGCCGGATCGCCTGCGAGCAGGGCGAGACGGAACAGGCCCTCGCCTCGGCCCGGGCCGCGCTCGACATCGCGCTCGCGCTGCGCGACCACCGGCTGGAGGGCTACTGGCTCCTGCCCCTGGGCGACGCCCAGCGCGTGAGCGGCGCGCTCGCCGACGCCCTGGAGTCGTACCAGCGCTCCGCGACGCTCCACCGCCGCCTCGGCAACCGCAGCCGCGAGGCCCAGGCGTGGCACGGCGCGGCCCTCACCTACCGCGGGCTCGACCGGGACGAGGAGGCCGCGCACTTCCACCGGCTGGCGGCCACGGCCCACCGGGAGCTGGGCGACGCCTGGGACGAGGCGCAGGCCCTGGACGGGCTCGCGGCCACCCTCCGCGCCACCGCTCCCGCGGACGCCGTACCGCACTGGACGCGCGCGCTGGAACTCCTCGACGGATACGACGACGACCCCCGGGCCACGGCCCTGCGCGAGCGCGTCGGGCGCGATCTGGCGGCGGCCCTGCCCGGGTGACCCGTACGACAGGAGGGGCGGGTCACCGGCAGTTCTCCGGTGACCCGCCCCCGCCGCGTCGCCGGGGCGTCAGCGCAGCAGCTCCACCTCCGCCAGGGTCGCCGGAGCGTCGCTCACCAGGCGGTACTTCGCGTACGAGCCCGGCTTCGCCACCGTGAAGACACGGGTCTGCCGGTCCCAGGCGAAGGACTGCTTCGACCGGGTGTCCAGGGTCCGCCACGTCGTACCGTCCGTGGAGCCCTGCAACGTCCACCCGGTCGGGGCGCTGTCGGCCGTGGCCGACGTCAGCGTGTACTGGACCGCCTTCGTCGCCGACGCGACCGGCAGCTCCACCGACTCGACCGGCGCCTGGGTGCGCGAGGTGTTGTCGACGAGCGGACCCGTCCCTGTCAGGGCGTCGGTGCGCGGCGAGGGCACCTTGTCGTCCCGCGTGATCGAGACCGGCGCCGCGTCGCGGCCCTCGCCGCCCGCGCCCTTGCCCGAGCCCCAGGACGACGGCTCGGGGCCCATCGCGAACTCCACCGTGCCGCCCCGCGCCAGCACCTCGTGCGGCAGCGCCGTCGAGTTCCAGCTCTTCCCGTTGACCTTCAGGCCCTGCACGTAGATGTTCTTCGCGCTGTTCTTCGGCGCCTTGACGACCAGCGTGCGCCCGTTGTCCATCCGGACCGTCGCCTTCGTGAAGAGCGGCGAGCCCACCGCGTACTCCCCGCTGCCCATCACCAGCGGATAGAAGCCGAGCGCCGAGAAGAGGTACCACCCCGACTGCTCGCCGTTGTCCTCGTCACCGTGGTAGCCCTGGCCGATCTCGCTGCCGGTGTAGAGCCGGCCCAGCACCTCACGGACCTTCTCCTGCGTCTTCCACGGCTGTGCCGCCGCGTCGTACATGTACGTGACGTGGTGCGCGACCTGGTTGGAGTGGCCGTACATGCCCATCCGTACGTCGCGCGCCTCCGTCATCTCGTGGATGACCCCGCCGTACGACCCGACGAACTCCTGCCCGGCCGTCTCCGGCGTCGCGAAGTACGTGTCCAGCTTCTGGGCGAGGCCCGCGCGCCCGCCGTAGAGATTGGCCAGCCCCCGGGAGTCCTGCACGGCCGTGAACGCGTAACCCCACGCGTTCGTCTCCGTGTAGTCGTAGCCCCAGACCCTCGGGTCGAACTTCCCCGACGGGACCCGCCAGTCACCCTTCAGGTTCCGGCCCTGGAAGAAGCCCGCGTCCTTGTCGAAGAGCGAGACGTAGTTCCGGGCGCGGTTGAGGAAGTACGAGGACTCCTCCGTGTACCGGGCCTTCCCGGTCTTCTTGTACAGCGCCTCGCCCATCTTCGCGATGCCGTAGTCGTTGAGGTAGCCCTCCAGCGACCAGGACAGCCCCTCGTGGGTCTCGGTCGAGGCGTAGCCGAGGAACGGCGAGGTCTCCGTGCCCTTGCGGCCCACGCCCGCGCTCGGCGGCGCCACCGTCGCGTTCTTCAGGGCCGCCTCGTACGCCGCCTCCGCGTCGAAGCCGACGCCCTTGACGTACGCGTCCGCGAAGGCCACGTCCGAACTGGTGCCCGTCATCAGATCGGCGTAGCCGGGGGAGGACCACCGGGAGATCCAGCCGCCGTCCTTGTACTGCTGGACGAAGCCGTCGACGAGCGACCCCGCCTTCTTCGGGGTGAGGAAGGAGTACGCGGGCCAGGTCGTCCGGTAGGTGTCCCAGAACCCGTTGTTGACGTACACCTCACCGTCGACGATCTTCGCGCCCGTCCGGGTCGGGGTGTCCGTCCCCGTCTTCGGCGAGAAGGGGCTCGCGTAACTCTGCTTCGGCCGCGCGAGCGAACCGGTGTTCTCGAAACCGGAGTTGGGGTAGAGGTAGAGCCGGTACAGGCTGGAGTAGAGCGTGGTGAGCTGGTCGTGGTCCGCGCCCTCCACCCGCACCCGGCCCAGGATGTCGTCCCAGGCGCGCTGCGCCCGGTCCTCGACCCGCTCGAAGCGGGTGCCCGCCGGTATCTCGTCGGCGAGGTTCTTCCTCGCCTGGTCCACGCTGATCAGCGAGGTCGCCAGGCGCAGGGTGACCGTACGGTCGGAGCCCGCGTCGAAGCGCAGATAGCCGGTGACATCCGCGCCCCCGCCGCCGGGCAGCTTGCCGCTCGCGGTGACCGGCGCGTCGAAGACGCCGTACACGAAGAGACGGGTGGCGCCGGTCGACAGTCCGCTCCGTACGTCGGAGTAGGCGGTGAAGGAGCGGGTCTCCGGATCGAGGGTGAGCCCGCCCGCGTTGGAGATGTTGTCGAGGATCATGCTCGCGTTGTCACCCGGATAGGTGGTGCGCACCATCGCCGCGTGGTCGGTCGGGACCATCTCGGTCTTCAGGCCGTTCTCGAACGTCACCCCGTAGCGGTGCGGCTTCGCGGTCTCGTTCTCGTGCCGGAAGGGCAGCGCGCGCGCCGTGCGGGAGGCGTTCGGGGTGCCCTCGGCCACCGACGGCATGAGCTGGAAGGTCTGCCGGTCGCCCATCCACGGGCTCGGCTCATGGCTCGCGGCGAGCGCCTGGAGGGTGGGGAGGTTGTCGGCGTTGTTTCCGCGGCTGTACTCGTAGAGCCAGCTCGTCGAACCGGCGTTGGTCACCGGCGTCCAGAAGTTGAACCCGTTCGGCACGGCCGTCGCGGGGAAGGTGTTGCCCCGCGAGAACGAGCCGCTGGAGTTGGTGCCGCGTGTGGTCGACGCGTAGTCGGAGAGACGGGCGAGCGGCTTCTCGGCCGCCTTGGGCGCCAGGGTGATGTCGTCGATCCACCCCTCGAACTCCCCAGGGCCGGTACGGGAGTCGTACGCGACCAGGATCCGGTCGACCGTCCTGCCCTGGGCGACCTGGCCGATCCGGGCGTCCACCTGGTTCCACTGGTTGACGTAGAGCCGCTTGGCGTCGCCCTGGCCCTGCGGGGTCAGCGCCCCGCCGTGGGAGTCGCGCGCGTTCAGATCGCTCAGATAGGTGCCGTCGGTGAAGGCGAGGTCCACGGACACATGCGTGGCCGGGTAGTTGAGGTCCGTTCCCGTCATCGAGGGATAGATCCGGTACGAGAGCGCCGTGTCCCGCCGTACGGCCACATCGACGTCGAAGATCTTGTTGTACGAGTAGGCGCGTCCCTCGGCCCGGTGGGTGCCCGCGTACTTCAGCGCCCGCTTCCCGGTGAAGCCCGCACCGGACTTGGCGGTGGGGGAGCCGACGGGCCCGCGGTCGACCTGGGTGCGCATGTCCTCGGGCGCGGGGGTGCTCGTACCGCCGTCGGAGAACTGGACATCGGCCAACTGGGTGGCGTCGGAGGCGCCGTTGTTCTTCGTGATGTCCAGCCGGTAGTGGCGGTACGCGCCGGCCGCCGCCGCGTCCACGGTGTAACTGACCGTCCGGAAGCGCTCGGGGAAGGTCTGGCCCTCGCGGGTGTCGAGGTCCTTCCACTCCTTGCCGTCGGTGGAGCCCTGGAGCGTGAAGTCCCGGGGGTCGCGTTCCGGGTGGTCGTTGGCCGAGGTCAGGGCGTATGTGACCACCTTGACCGGCTCGTCCAGGTCGAACTCGACCCAGGCGGTGGGCGTGAACGCCAGCCACTTGGTGGCGGAGCGCACGTCGACCAGGTTCTCCTTGGTCTCACCGCCGCCGGTGTTCTCCCCGCTGGCGCGCAGGTCCACCACCCGGTCGGTGACATTGCCCGGAATTCCGCCGGTGAGGCCCCCGTCGACACCCGACGACCGCTTCTCGCCATCAGGCCCCACGTCGACGGTGTTGCGCCAGTCCGGAGGGGATTCCTCCTGTTCGAACGAGGATGTGAATTCCCTTTCCGCCGACGTCGGACGCGGTGCGGCGGTCTGTACGGCGGCGGCGGACTGGGCTGTCACGACGAGCAGTGAGGCAGCCGCCACCAGGGCGGCCGAATGCCATGGTCCGGGACGGAGTCCGGGTCTGAGCTGCATACCGAGCTGCATACCGAGCTTTCCTCCTGCGTACCGAGCTGGACAACGTTGTCAAACCAGAGGCGCAGGGTCCAGTAGGGGGCAAGTGCACAGTGGTGTCAAGGGCGTTGAAGGGACGGCGTGTCCGGAAGTGGACATGAGCGAAGGACCGGTGCGGTCGAATGCGGCGGTCGACCGGTGCGGATATCCGGGAGGTCTCAACTAGGGAAAGACTGCTGGGCAAACTCCCTTTTGATCTTGCTCAGTTGACAGGAAATGGACTATACCTGTCGGCGTCCGCCCCTGATGGCCGAACATGATCGAGTACGACATTCCTGCACGACCCAGCTTCATTCGACCGCGGTGGCGGAGCCCTTCTCCTCAGGTGAGAAGGACGGGCGACCGGTACACCGCCTGAGTCCTGGAGAAGGCGAGGACTTGAGCATGGGATCCACCACCTCCGCTCGGAACGACAATGCGGGCCTCGGCCGTCGTGATGTGATCAAGCGGTCTGCCGCGATCGGTCTGATCACCGTCCCGACGATGAGCTTCCTCGCCTCCTGCGCGAGCAGCGACAGCGGAAGCGACAAGAAGGTCGAGAAGGGCAAGACGTCCGAGAAGAACCCGCTCGGGGTCAACGAGGGTGCGCCGCTCGACTTCGTCCTGTTCAACGGCGGATTCGGTACGGAGTACGCCAAGGACGCCGTCCAGCAGTACCGGACAACCTTCCCCAAGGCGGAGGTGAAGTTCGGCGCCACCGAGAAGATCCAGTCCGAGCTGTCGCCGCGCTTCAACGGCGGCACCCCGCCCGACCTGATCGACAACTCCGGTGCCGAGCAGATGGACATGGGCGTCCTCGCCGGCAAGAAGCAGCTCACCGATCTGACAGCGCTGATGGACGCCCCGTCGTACGACGACCCGGCCAAGAAGGTCCGCGACACGCTGCGGCCCGGCGTCCTGGAGATGGGCCAGCTCGACGGCGACCCCGTGTGGATCATGTACTACGCGTACACGGTGTACGGCGTGTGGTACTCGCAGACCGCCCTCGACCGGCTGGACGCCGAGTACCCCGAGGACTGGGACGCGATGCTCGCCCTCTGCGAGAAGGCCAAGAAGAAGGGCATCGCCGGGTGGACGTACGCCGGCAAGTACCCGTACTACCTCCCCTTCTCGCTCTCCCCGTTCATCGGAAAGATCGGCGGCCGTGAAGTCCTGGACGCCATCGACAACCTGGAGCCGAACGCCTGGAAGCACCCGGCCGTGAAGTCCGCGTTCGAGGCGTACTTCGAGCTGTTCAAGAAGGGCTACATCCTCCAGGGCACGCCCGGTCTCGACCACATCCAGTCGCAGACGGCGTGGACCGAGGGCAGGGCGCTCTTCATCCCCAACGGCTCCTGGGTGGAGAACGAGGCGGCGAAGACCACGCCGAAGGACTTCCAGATGAAGGTGGCCGCGCCGTCCAGTCTGGACAGCTCGGACAAGCTGCCGTTCGGCACGCTCTGGGCCTCCGGCGGTGAGCCCTTCATCGTGCCCGCGAAGGCCAAGAACCCCGACGGCGGCATGGAGCAGCTCCGCATCATGCTGAGCGAGGCGTCGTCGAAGAACTTCACCTCCAAGGTGAAGTCCCTGAGTGCCTTCAACGGCGGTACCGACGGCCTCACCCTCTCCACCGCGCTCCAGTCCGGGGTCGACGCGCTCGCCAAAGCGGGTGACAACGTGCTCAACCCACGGATGCAGGACTGGTACGTGGAGCTCCAGAAGCAGAAGATCGGGGTGGGCGTGCTCGGCGAGATGATGGCCGGGCGCATGACGCCGGCCGAGGCGGTCAAGAAGTGCCAGGAGTTCGCGGACGCCGCGGCCAAGGACACCTCCATCAAGCACTACAAGCACCAGTAGCACGGAGCAGCAGCGATTACGTCCGGAGGCCCCGGTACCAGGGGCCTCCGGGTCACGGCCCGTCGTACGGGCTCCCAGAGCGGCACGGCGCCACCCGCCGGAGATTCGGGGTCGGGAGACATGCAGCACGGCAAGTACCGTTTCATCGTGGGGTTTCTGGTATTCCCCCTCGCGCTGTACGCGCTTTTCGTCATTTGGCCATTCGTCCAGTCCATCTACTACTCGTTCACAGACTGGACCGGTCTGAGCCCCGACTTCTCGATGGTCGGCTTCGACAACTACAGCCGGATGCTCGACGACAGCACCTTCTGGAGCTCGCTCCGGCACAGCCTGCTCTTCGCGCTGCTGCTGCCCGTGGTCGTGCTCGGCCTCGCGCTGTTCTTCGCGTTCATGCTGAACGTCGGCGGGCGGAATGTGAAGGGAGCGGCGGTCTCGGGCGTGCGCGGTTCGTCCTTCTACAAGATCGTGTACTTCTTCCCGCAGGTGCTCTCGATCGCGATCGTGGCGCTGCTCTTCCAGTTCGCGTACAACCCGAACAGCGGCGCCATCAACTCCGCGTTCGCCGCGGTCGGCCTGGACAGCGTCAAGCCCGACTGGCTCGGCGATCCCAACCTCGCGCTGTGGTGCGTGATGGCCGTCCTCGTCTGGAGTACGACCGGGTTCTTCGTGGTCCTGTTCTCCGCGGGCATGGCCTCCATCCCGAAGGACTTCTACGAGGCGGCCCTGCTGGACGGCGCCAGCCGCGTCACGACCTTCTTCCGCATCACCCTGCCGCTGCTCTGGGACACCGTGCAGTCCGGCTGGGTCTACATGGGGATCCTCGCGCTCGGCGCGGAGTCCTTCGCGGTCGTTCAGATCATGACCGTGGGTCCCGGCGGCCCCGCCGATTCCACCAATGTCCTGACCCTGCTCGTCTACCAGAAGGCGTTCCGTGACGGTCAGGCGGGCTATGCGACCACGATCGGTGTCGCCCTGCTCATCGTCACGCTGGCCTTCGCCGCCCTCGTGATGCGGCTGGGCCGACGTGAGCGGCTGGAGTACTGATGAAGACCACCGACACCTCTCCGCCGGCCGATCTGCCCCCCGCGGCGGACCCCGCGGCCAAGGCCACCGTGACCAAGACCGACGCGCCCCCCGAGAAGGCGAGCGCGACCGGCGGCGTCCTCAACGTCTTCTCCCACGGTGTCCTCGTCATCTGGGCGTTCCTGGTCGCCATGCCGCTGCTCTGGGCGGTCATGACGTCCTTCAAGGACGACCGGTCCATCTTCACCAGCCCCTGGGCGCTCCCGGACCGGCTGCACTTCGAGAACTGGTCGCGCGCCTGGACGCAGGCGCACATGAGCGACTACTTCCTCAACACCATCCTGGTGGTGGCCGGTTCGCTGGTCGGCACGCTGCTCCTCGGCTCGATGGCCGCGTACGTCCTGGCGCGCTTCGAGTTCCCGGGGAACCGCTTCATCTACTACCTGTTCGTCGGCGGGATGAGCTTCCCGATCATCCTGGCGCTGGTCCCGTTGTTCTACGTCATGAACAATCTGGGCCTGCTCAACTCCATCCACGGCCTGATCCTGGTCTACATCGCCTACTCGCTGCCGTTCACGGTCTTCTTCCTGACCTCGTTCTTCAGAACGCTGCCCAGCTCGGTCGCGGAGGCCGCGCTCATCGACGGCGCCTCGCACACCCGGACGTTCTTCCAGGTGATGCTGCCGATGGCCAAGCCCGGGCTGATCAGCGTCGGCATCTTCAACTTCCTCGGGCAGTGGAACCAGTACCTGCTGCCCACGGTGCTCAACACCGACCCGGACCGCAAGGTCCTCTCCCAGGGGCTGGTGCAGCTCGCGGTGAGCCAGGGGTACAAGGGCGACTGGTCGGGGCTCTTCGCCGGGCTGGTGATGGCGATGCTGCCGGTCCTCGCCGCGTACATCATCTTCCAGCGGCAGGTCGTCGCCGGACTGACGGCGGGAGCGCTCAAGTAGCACGGCGCCCCGTACGGGGCCACCCTGCCCGTACGGGCACCGAAGGTACGGTCCAACCGCCCGTCCAGGCTCTCCGACGGGCGGTTCGGCGCGTTCACCTTGCTCAAGGTCTTGACGGGGGCGGGCCCGAAAGCTGAGCTTAGGGTTCACAAGTTGGAGATACGTCGGGGTCTCATGGGCGCGACCCCGGCCGGCGGCGGTCGTCGTGCCGTCCGCCCAGGGCAGGAGTGGATGAGTCGTGCAGACTCCAGGGTCGCAGTCGTCTCTGCACCGGGCCAACCTCGAACGGGTCGTACGCGCGGTGCGCATGGCCGGTTCGCTCACCCAGGCGGAGATCGCACGGAGCACGGGACTGTCGGCGGCCACGGTCTCCAACATCGTCCGTGAGCTGAAGGACGGCGGAACGGTCCAGGTCACCCCCACCTCGGCCGGGGGTCGCCGGGCCCGCAGCGTCTCCCTGAGCGGGGACGCGGGGGTCGTCGTCGGGGTGGACTTCGGCCATACGCATCTGCGGGTGGCGGTCGGCAACCTCGCCCACCAGGTGCTCGCCGAGGAGTCGGAACCCCTCGACGTGGACGCTTCCTCCGCGCACGGCTTCGGCCGCGCCGAGGAGCTGGTCGAGCGGCTGATCGTGGCCACCGGTGTCAGCCGTCAGAAGGTGATCGGGGTGGGGCTCGGCGTTCCGGGCCCCATCGACGTCGAATCGGGCACGCTGGGCTCCACCTCGATCCTGCCGGGCTGGAGCGGCATCAACCCCGGCGACGAGCTGGCCGGGCGCCTGGGCGTACCGGTGTACGTCGACAACGACGCCAATCTCGGCGCCCTCGGCGAGCTGGTCTGGGGGAGCGGGCGCGGGGTCAGCGACCTCGCGTACATCAAGGTCGGCAGCGGTGTCGGCGCGGGCCTGGTCATCGAGGGCCAGATCTACCGCGGCCCCGGCGGCACGGCGGGCGAGATCGGGCACATCACGCTGGACGAGTCGGGCCCCGTCTGCCGCTGCGGCAACCGGGGCTGCCTGGAGACCTTCGCGGCGACCCGCTACGTACTGCCCCTGCTCCGGTCCAGCCACGGCGTCGACCTGACCATGGAGCGCGTCGTCCAGCTCGCCCGCGAGGGCGACCCCGGCTGCCGCCGGGTGATCGCGGACGTCGGCCGCCATGTCGGCAGCGGCGTCGCCAACCTCTGCAACCTCCTCAACCCCAGCCGTGTGGTGCTCGGCGGGGACCTGGCAGAGGCGGGCGAACTGGTGCTCGCGCCGATACGGGAGTCCGTCTCGCGGTACGCCATCCCGAGCGCCGCACGGCAGCTCTCGGTGCTCCCCGGAGCGCTGGGCGGCCGGGCCGAGGTGCTGGGGGCGCTGGCGCTCGTACTGAGCGAGATGGGCGATTCGACCCTGCTGGAGAGCGCTCTTCCGGCCGCCACGCCCGCAGCCTCATCCGTCTCGGCTCCTGCCTTCACTTAGATAACGGATGGCACCGTTGTCATCTCGTTAAGGATTTACTCCTTGACGCCGACATCGGACGAGAGTTGACTTCCAGCCACCTCGGCCGCAACGACGCGGCCTCGTCAGGGAGGTTTTTGAAGTGAACGCAAAGATGCGTCGCGCCGCCGTGGCCACCGTCGCGACCGCGATGGCCGTCTCCCTCGCCGCCTGCGGCAGCGCGAAGGAGTCCGGAGACAAGGCCGAAGCGTCCACGGCGGAGAAGAAGGGCCCGATCACCGTCGGGCTGCTCCTGCCGGAGAATCAGACGGCCCGGTACGAGAAGTTCGACAAGCCGCTGATCGAGAAGAAGGTCAGCGAGCTGACCGACGGCACCGGCAAGGTCGTCTACGCCAACGCCAAGCAGGACGCCACGACGCAGAGCCAGCAGGTCGACACCATGATCACCAACAAGGTGAGCGTGCTGGTCGTCGACGCCGTCGACTCGAAGGCCATCGCCAGCGGGGTCAAGAGGGCCAAGGAGGCCGGCATACCGGTCGTGGCCTACGACCGGCTCGCCGAGGGCCCGATCGACGCGTACACCTCCTTCGACAACGAAGAGGTCGGCAGGGTCCAGGGCAAGGCGCTCCTGGACGAGCTGGGGGACAAGGCGAAGTCGGGCGACATCGTCATGATGAACGGCGCCAGCACCGACCCGAACGCCGCCCTGTTCAAGAAGGGCGCGCTCTCCGTCCTCGACGGCAAGGTGAACATCGGCAAGTCGTACGACACCAAGGAGTGGAAGCCGGAGAACGCCAACGCCAACATGGAAGGCGCCATCTCCGCGCTGGGCAAGGACAAGATCATCGGTGTCTACTCCGCCAACGACAGCATGGCGGGCGGCATCATCACGGCCCTCAAGAGCGGCGGTTTCAGCAAGCTCCCGCCGGTCACCGGGCAGGACGCCGAACTCGCGGGTGTGCAGCGCATCGTCTCCGGTGAGCAGTTCATGAGCGTCTACAAGTCCTACCCGCAGGAAGCCGCGATCGCGGCCGAGATGGCCGTCGCGCTCGCCAAGGGCGAGAAGCTCGACTCCATCGCCAAGACCACCGTGGACAGCCCCACCACCAAGGGCGTCCCGACGGTGCTCGTCCCGGTCGTCTCGCTGACCAAGGACAACATCAACGACACCGTGATCAAGGAAGGCATCTACACGGCCGCCGAGATCTGCACCACCAAGTACAAGGCCGGCTGCGACGCGATCGGCGTCAAGTAGGCCGACCGGCGCCGAGCGGGCCGGCCGGACCTGAGTCCGGCCGGTTCGACGGCCGGCCGGACCGAGCGCCGGCCGGCCTGAGAAGGCCCGGTCCGTACACCTGTCCGGTGTCCCGCCCGTCCACGCCCCGCAGCAAGGGCGGGACGCCGGACGGACCCGCGACGGCCGTCGTCCCCGGCCGCCGTCGCGGGTCGTTCCACCCGCCGCGCTCCGCGCCCGTACGCTCCGCGCGGCCGGCTCCCCCCGTTCTCTGTGCTCGACCTCCGCGCCCTCCCCCGGCGCGGCATCCCCGCCGGTCAGGCGGCGAAGGAGATGGTTCATGTGACCGCTACGCCCGTGCTGGCGTTGCGAGGGGTCTCCAAGCGGTTCGGTGCCGTCCAGGCGCTCACCGACGTAGAGCTTGAGGTCCACTCCGGTGAGGTGGTCGCCCTCGTGGGCGACAACGGCGCCGGGAAATCCACGCTGGTGAAGACCATCGCCGGCGTCCACCCCATCGACGACGGCGTCATCGAGTGGGAGGGCAGGCCCGTCTCGATCGGCCGCCCGCACGACGCCCAGAACCTGGGCATCGCGACCGTCTACCAGGACCTCGCGCTCTGCGACAACATCGATGTCGTCGGAAACCTCTACCTCGGCCGTGAGCTGCGCAGTTGGGGCGTCCTCGACGAGGTCGAGATGGAGCGCCGCTCGCGTGAGCTGCTGACCACGCTGTCGATCCGGATACCCAGTGTCCGTATCCCGATCGCCTCGCTCTCCGGCGGCCAGCGCCAGACCGTGGCCATCGCCCGCTCCATGCTCGGCGAGCCCAAGCTCGTCATCCTCGACGAGCCGACCGCGGCCCTCGGCGTCGAACAGACCGCCCAGGTCCTCGACCTCGTCGAGCGGCTCCGGGAGCGCGGCCTCGCCGTCCTCCTGATCAGCCACAACATGGCGGACGTCAAGGCCGTCGCCGACCGCGTCGCCGTACTCAGGCTCGGCAGCAACAACGGTGTCTTCGATGTCGCGAGCACCTCGCAGGAAGAGATCATCGCCGCCATCACCGGCGCCACGGACAATGCCGTGACCCGCCGCGCTTCGCGCAACGTGGAGGTTCAGAAGTGAGTACGGACAAGGCCTCCCCGTCGCTCGCCAAGAGCACCGACGCGCAGGCACCCGCCCCGGGCACCGCCCCGGTGGACGCCCCGCCCGCCGCGGACGGCGCGGTCACCGCGGTCGACCCGCGGCTCCTCGTACGCGAGCAGGGCTTCGCCGGCTACCTCACCGAGTTCAAGCGGAAGATACGCGCCGGCGACCTGGGCTCCATACCGGTCGTCATCGGCCTCGTCGTCATCTGGGCCATCTTCCAGAGCCTCAACTCGAACTTCCTCACCGCGGGCAACCTCTCCGACATCTCCGTCGCCATGGTCGGCACCGGAATGATCTCCGTCGGGATCGTCTTCGTCCTGCTGCTCGGCGAGATCGACCTCTCGGTCGGGTCGGTCAGCGGCGTCTCCGGCGCCATCGTCGCCGTGCTGAGTGTCACCCACGGCATGAACGAATGGCTGGCCCTGCTCGTCGCCATCCTCAGCGGCGCGGTCATCGGCGCGATCCACGGCTTCTTCTTCGCCCGCATCGGCGCCCCCGCGTTCGCCGTCACCCTGGCCGGGCTGCTCTTCTGGTCCGGCTTCATGCTCCAGATCCTCGGCAGCAACGGCACGATCAACCTCGACTCCGAGGGCGTGGTCGCCCAGCTCACCAGCTACTACTTCACCGATGTCGCCGCGGCCTACGGCCTCGCCGTCGTCGCGGTCGCCGGATACTTCCTCACGGCGTTCCTCGACAACCGCCGGCGCGAGGCGGCCGGGGTCCCGTCCCGTCCGCTCAGCGAGATCCTGCTGCGCACCGGACTGCTCGCCGTCCTCTCCTTCGGCGTGGCGATCCTCTACAACCAGTACAAGGGCCTGCCCCTGGCGGTGGTGATCTTCCTCGTGGTGCTCGTCGTCACCGACTTCGTGCTGCGCCGTACCTCCTACGGCCGGAAGGTCTTCGCCCTCGGCGGCAGCGTCGAGGCGTCCCGCCGCGCGGGCATCAACGTCACCCTGATCCGGATCTCGGTCTTCTCGATCGCCGGTACGTTCGCGGCGGTCGGCGGCCTCTTCATCGCCTCCAAGATCGCCTCGGCTAACCAGGGCGCGGGCAGCGGTGACCTGCTGATGAACGCGATCGCGGCGGCCGTCATCGGCGGCACCAGCCTCTTCGGCGGTCGCGGCCGCACCTGGAACGCGCTGCTCGGTGTGCTGGTGATCGTCTCCATCCAGTACGGTCTGGCCCTCCAGGGCATCGCCTCGGCGATCCAGTTCATGATCACCGGTGCGGTGCTGCTGGCGACCGTCGTCATCGACGCCGTCACCCGCAGGACCCAGAAGACCGCGGGCCGCGCCTGACCCGGCGGCGCCTCCGCACGACGCGGCCCGGCCCCCGGTCGACCTCCGGGGGCCGGGCCGCGTCGTCCCGGCGTGTCGTGTGCGTGCCGGTACGGCGGGCGGGTAGGACCCGCGTACGTCCGAACGAGTGACGCGCAATGCACTGCCCCGCGTCCGCCCGTCCGAGCGGAACATTAGACTCGGCGGATCGGCAGGGCTTGACGGCTCATACACGGAAGCGCAAGGAGGCACGGGTGACGATGCTGACCCGCATCAGGGGACCGCGCGATCTGGACCGGCTGGGCCCGGAGCAGCTCCAGGAGCTGGCCGGCGAGATCCGCTCGTTCCTCGTGGACGCGGTCGCCAAGACCGGTGGTCACCTCGGCCCCAACCTCGGAGTCGTCGAGCTGACCATCGCCCTGCACCGCGTGTACGACTCCCCGAAGGACAAGGTCCTCTTCGACACGGGCCACCAGTCCTATGTGCACAAGCTGCTCACCGGGCGTCAGGACTTCTCGAAGCTGCGGAGCAAGGACGGCCTCTCCGGCTACCCCTCCCGCGCCGAGTCCGACCACGACATCATCGAGAACTCCCACGCCTCCACCGTCCTGGGCTGGGCCGACGGCCTCGCCAAGGCCAACGAGGTGCTGCGCAAGGACGACCATGTCGTCGCGGTGATCGGGGACGGCGCCCTCACCGGCGGTATGGCCTGGGAGGCGCTGAACAACATCGCCGCCGCCAAGGACCGCCCCCTCGTCATCGTCGTCAACGACAACGAGCGGTCGTACGCGCCGACCATCGGCGGCCTCGCGAACCACCTGGCGACCCTGCGCACCACCGACGGGTACGAGCGCTTCCTGGCCCGCGGCAAGGACCTCCTGGAGCGCACCCCGGTCGTCGGCCGCCCCCTGTACGACACGCTGCACGGCGCCAAGAAGGGCCTCAAGGACTTCATCGCCCCGCAGGGCATGTTCGAGGACCTTGGCCTCAAGTACGTCGGCCCCATCGACGGCCATGACATCGAGGCCCTGGAGTCCGCGCTGCTGCGCGCCAAGCGCTTCGGCGGCCCGGTCATCGTGCACTGCATCACGGAGAAGGGCCGCGGCTACGAGCCGGCCGAGCAGGACGAGGCCGACCACTTCCACGGTATCGGCCCCATCCACCCCGACACCGGCCTGCCCATCGCCGCCGCCGGCATGGACTGGACCTCGGTCTTCGGCGAGGAGATGGTCAAGCTCGGCCACGAGCGGGAGGACATCGTCGCGATCACCGCGGCCATGCTCCAGCCCGTCGGCCTGGAGAAGTTCGCGAAGGCGTTCCCCGAGCGCGTCTACGACGTCGGTATCGCCGAGCAGCACGGCGCGGTCTCCGCGGCGGGCCTCGCCACCGGCGGCGTGCACCCGGTCTTCGCCCTCTACGCGACCTTCCTCAACCGCGCCTTCGACCAGGTCCTGATGGATGTCGCCCTGCACCGCTGCGGCGTGACGTTTGTCCTGGACCGGGCCGGGGTCACCGGCACCGACGGCGCCTCGCACAACGGTATGTGGGACATGTCGATGCTCCAGTGCGTGCCCGGGCTGCGGATCGCCGCGCCGCGCGACGCCGACCAGGTACGCGCCCAGCTCCGCGAGGCCGTCGCGGTCGAGGATGCCCCGACCGTGGTCCGCTACTCCAAGGGCGCCGTCGGCCCGGCCGTCGCCGCCCTCGGCCGGATCGGCGGCATGGACGTGCTGCGCAGGCCCGAGGAGGGCGTGGCCGATGTGCTGCTCGTCTCCGTCGGCGCGCTCGCCCCGATGTGCCTGGAGATCGCCGGGCTCCTCGACAAGCAGGGCATCACGACGACGGTCGTCGACCCGCGCTGGGTCAAGCCGGTGGACGAGGCGCTCGCCCCGCTCGCCGAGCAGCACCGCGTCGTCGTCACCGTCGAGGACAACGGCCGCGTCGGCGGCGTCGGCTCGGCCGTCGCACAGGCGCTGCGGGACGCCGGGGTCGACGTACCGCTGCGGGACTTCGGCATTCCGCCGCGCTTCCTCGACCACGCCTCCCGCAAGGAGGTCCTGGCCGAGATCGGGCTGACCGCGCCGGACATCGCCCGCCAGGTCACCGGCCTGGTCGCCAAGCTCGACGGCCGGCTGGTCGACGCCTCCGCCGAGGTCGCCCGCGACTGACCCCCTCACCGGCGTCCAGCTCCACCCGCGCCGGATGGCGTGAATGGGCCGTTCGGACCACCCTTCCCGGGCGGTCCGAACGGCCCATCCGTGTGAATTACGGCGATACGGGGTATTCGGGGCCCGCAACCTCTCGATTATTGCCGGATGAACGCGCACACGGAGGTACGCCGGTGAGTACGCAACAGGACCCGGGACCGGTCCAAAGCGGTCTTTTCCGTACAAAGAACGTAGAGCAGTCGATCCGTGACACCGAAGAGCCCGAGTACGCGCTCAAGAAGACCCTCTCCGCCCTCGACCTGACGGTCTTCGGCGTCGGAGTGATCATCGGCACCGGCATCTTCGTGCTGACCGGCGTCGTCGCCAAACAGACGGCGGGACCCGCGACCGCGCTCGGCTTCGTCGTCGCGGGCATCGTCTGCGGCCTGGCCGCCCTCTGCTACGCCGAGTTCGCCTCGACCGTGCCGGTCGCCGGATCCGCGTACACCTTCTCGTACGCCTCCCTCGGCGAACTGCCCGCCTGGATCATCGGCTGGGACCTTGTCCTGGAACTCGCGCTCGGCTGCGCGGTGGTCGCCGTCGGCTGGTCCGGATACGTACGCTCGCTGCTCGGCAACGCCGGGGCGAGCCTGCCCGACTACCTGTCCGGCACCCAGAACGGGACATTCGGCTTCGACCTCCTGGCCTTCCTGCTCGTCCTCGTCCTGACCGCGATCCTCGTCGCCGGGGTGAAACTCTCCTCGCGCATCACCGGCATCATCGTCGCCGTCAAGGTCACCGTCGTGCTGCTCGTGATCATCGTCGGTGCCTTCTTCATCACCGGCTCCAACTACAAGCCGTTCATCCCGCCGGCCGAGGAGAGCAAGGGCGGCGGCGGGCTGACCGCACCGATCATCCAGCTCATGGCCGGCTACACCCCCACCAGCTTCGGCGTCATGGGGATCTTCACCGCCGCGGCCGTCGTCTTCTTCGCCTTCATCGGCTTCGACATCGTCGCGACCGCCGCCGAGGAGACCCGCAACCCGCAGCGCGACGTACCGCGCGGCATCCTCGGCTCGCTCTTCATCTGCACCGTGCTCTACGTCGCCGTGTCGATCGTCGTCACCGGCATGCAGCACTACAGCGAACTCTCCGTGGACGCCCCGCTCGCCGACGCCTTCAAGGCCGTCGGCCACCCCTTCTGGGCCGGCCTGATCAGCTTCGGCGCGGCCGTCGGACTCACCTCGGTCTGCATGATCCTGCTGCTCGGCCAGACCCGGGTCTTCTTCGCGATGAGCCGCGACGGGCTGCTCCCGAGGACCTTCTCCCACGTCCACCCGAAGTTCGGCACGCCCTACCGCTCCACCATCCTCCTCGGGGTGCTCGTCGCGATCGTCGCGGGCTTCACCTCCATCGAGGAGCTGGCCGAACTCGTCAACATCGGCACCCTGTTCGCCTTCATCGTGGTCGCGCTCGGCGTCATCATCCTGCGCCGCAAACGCCCGGACCTGCCGCGTGCCTTCCGCACCCCGCTGGTGCCCTGGGTGCCGATCGCGTCCGTACTGGCCTCCCTGTGGCTGATGCTCAACCTGCCCGCGGAGACCTGGCTGCGCTTCGGCATCTGGATGGTCATCGGCTGCGTCGTGTACTTCGTGTACGGACGCGCGCACAGCCGTATCAACACGCCCCGCTGAGACACTGCCGGGCCAGGACACACCCCGGGCGGGCCCGCGCTACGCGGGCTCGTCCGGGAGTTCCCGTACGGTCCTCGGCCCCGCGCACCGCGCCCCGTACGCCGCCACCCGCAGCCGCAGCTCCCGGTCGGCCGTGACCACGACACAGCCCACCCCGTCCCGCTCCGCCGCGGCGGCCAGCTCCACGATCCGGTCGTCGCCGCTGCCGGCCGCCGGTTCGACCCGTACCCCCGGCACCGACTCCACGCCCCGGGCCGCGCCCTCCACGACGAGCACGACCTCCACGGGTCCCGGCTGCCCGGCCACCCCGTCCGCCGCGAACGGCACGAGGGAGTCGCGCAGCCGCTCCGTGGCCCCGCGCCGGTCCCGCCACCATCCGTCGGGGACGGAACCGACCACATTCGCCGCGTCGACGATCAGCTTGTCCATCACCTTCGCAGCGTGCCACAGCCGCCGGGCCGCGTCCGCCCGCCGAGCCGGGCGGCCCCGGGCGGGGGAGGCTACCGGCGCCCGCCGCATACCCGCGCGTACTATCGTTGTCTGGGTTTTCTCGCGCTCGGGAAGGTGGCGGCAGGCCATGGCACCGAGGTCCGGACGGACGTCGAATCGGTCGGAGGACGGCGGGGGAGACAGAGCGCCGGCCACCCCGCCGGTCACGGATCCGCACCGTACCCCCGCCGCGGACGGCTCCCTTCCCCCTGTCACCGGCTGGCTGCTGCGCGGCAAGGACGGCCGGCTGACGGCGTACGCGGCCACCCCGGGCGGAGTCCTCCGCTGGACCGAGACCCGGGCCGGCGGCCCCGACTGGGACGGCCCCGAGCCGCTGCCGCTCGCCGGGCTCCTGCCGTACGTGTCGGTGGCGCGGAGCGCCGAGGGCTTCGTCCATCTGCTGGGGGTACGGGACCGGCCGGGCGCCGGAGGGGCCGTCGAGCGCGATCTCGTCCACGCCGTCCAGTTCCAGACGGGCCGCCCGCTGCGGGAGTGGCAGTCGGTGGGCAACCCGCACGGCAAGGACCGCGCGAAGGGCGCCCGGATCGGTATGCCGTCCGCCGTCCTGGACACCACCGGCTCGATGCACCTGTTCGTACGCAACGCCAACGGCGGCCTCTCCGCCAAGCACCAGTCGCCCACCGGCCGCTGGCAGCCCTGGGGCGGGGCCAACGCCACGGACACCACCCTGACGGGCGAGACCTCCGCAGCTGTCACCGACCGCGGGGCCATCGACATCCTCGTCCCGGCGGGCGGCGGCACGGTGCGCTGGCTGCGCGGCAGGCCCGACGCGAAACTGGAGCGCGCCGAGGAGGAACCGGTGGCGGACATCGCCCACGGCACGGTCACCGCGGAGCGCACCGGCACCGGCGGGCTCACCCGCTTCTGGCGCGACGCGGACGACTCCACCGTCCGCGCCTGGCGTCCGGGCGGCGAACCCGCCTCCCTCGGCGGCCCCGGCACCGGACCGCTCGCCCCGCTCCGTACCCCCGTCGACGGGTACGACTGCACGATCCTGGCCGGACGCGGCCCCGACGGCCGCCTCCAGGTCGCCGCGTACCCCACCGAGGACGAGGACGCGGGCCTGCACTGGACCCCCACCGGCGAACCCTGCGCGGGCGCCCCGGCGCTCGCCCTGGACGGCACGGGACGCGTGGTCCTGGCCTGCCTCGGACTCGACGGGGCGCTGCGCGTCACCCGGCAGAAGGACGAGACGGGCCTGGCGCTGGAGGCATGGCGCCGGTTCTGACGCCGCACTCCGCTCGCTGTACGCCGTACTCCGCTCGCCCTGCGCCGTTCCCGGTCGGCCGGCGGTCCGGGGCGCGGCCCCCGATCCCGGGCGACGAGTTCTTCGAGACGGTCGAACCGCGGGTGCGGGGCCCGCAGTTCCCGGAGCGCGTCCGTCCGCCCCGCGGCCTCGACATGCTCCATCCCTGCCGCTCTCCCGCCGCGCTCCCATCCGTTTCCCACCGCACCCCCATCGGGTTCCCACCGGACCACAACCTCCGCTCGTCACTGTGGACCGCGTACGGACCACCAGCCACTCATGGAGGAGGCTCCTCTTGCTGTCTCCGCTCAAGCGGGCCGGCGTCATCGCCGCCGCCGTCCCCGGGGGCGTCGTCACGGCGCCCCACGCGTCGGCCGCCGCCGACCCCCCGGCGGTGAAGTTCACCAACCGGCGGAGCGCGCTGTGCCCGGCACCCCGCCCGCGGGAATGGCGGGCGTACGGATGGAGAGCATCGTCGGCGGCACGTGCATGGACACGGACGCCGCCGACAACTGGGCGATCGTCGCGAGCGCCTGCGGCAACGCCGCGACGTCCCAGCCGTGGAACACCCCGCTCGTCTCATTCAACGCGCTCTTCGGCTGACAGGGGAGGACTGCTGTGAGACCACGGTTCCCGCACCACCTGAGACTGCTCCCGGCGCTGTTCGCGGCGCTCGGGCTGGTCCTTCTGACCTCACCGGGACCCGCCGCGGCGGACACCTCCGTGACACGGCTGACCAACGGCTACAGCAACGGCTGTCTCCAGGGGCAGGGCGAGGCCAACACGGTGGCCTCCCGCTGTACGGGCTTCCTCCAGGACCTGGAGTGGGTCTTCTCGCCCGTCCCCGGCATGCCCGCCACCCACAAGTACGTCAAGCTCAGCGCCTTCGCCGCACCGGGCGAGTGCCTGGACAACAACGGTTCGCGCATCTACGTCCTGCTCTGCAACGGCGGCCCGCACCAGCAGTGGATCGTCACCCGCTTCCAGGCGGCTCCCCCGGCGGGCGGCGAGGTCGGTGTCCGGCTGAAGAACGTCGCGACGGGGGTCTGCGCGGACACCACCCTGACCAACTTCAGCGGCTGGAAGATCTACCCGAACAGCACCTGCAACGACGGCGCGTACCAGCAGTGGAACATCACCGCCGCCGCGGCGGGCGGTCTCGCGGAGACGTACCAGGGCACGGCCTCGCACGCGGGCATGACCTGGACGGTGCTCAACCAGCGCTCCGACGGCGTGGTGCAGGTGGGCCGGGACGAGGACCGCTCCGACCCGTACACCGGTGACACCCCGGCCGCCGCCTCGCTCCCGGTGCTCTGCCTCCGCATGGACGGCCGGGCCGCACCGGCGGGCATCCCGACCACGGGGGCGCACAGTTGGGCCAAGGGCGAGGTCAGGGCCACGCCCGCGGTACGCGGCGCCGACCTGATCAGCCGCACCGTGGCCGACACCGTCTGCCAGGCGTACTTCGGCGACGGCTGGCGGATGGCCGAGTTCCACGACGGGGGAGGCTGGTCGCTCTGGGCCGCCGGAACCCTGCCGACCGGAGTGCGCTTCTGGACGGCGATCAACGACCAGAACGCCAATCCCTGGAACTGACGGGCGAGGGGAAAACGGGGGAACGGGGGAATGGGGAAAAGGGGGAGGAGGGCCCGCGGCCGGTGCGCGTGCACCGGCCGCCGGCCCTCCGCGCGTCCACGGCCGGGGTCCGAAGGCGTCAACAGCGGTTCAGGGCGCGGCGGTCAGCTCGGCCAGCCGGCGCCGCGAGCGCTGCGCCCAGCGCACACAGCCGAGTTCACCGTTGTGCCGGACCGCCCCGCGCATCAGCGTGGCCGCCGCCGTACGCTCGCCCGCGACCTCGGCGACCTCGGCGAGGAAGTGGTCGATGGAGCCCCAGCAGAGCATCGCGGAACCGGTGGTGACGGCGCGTCCCGCGTACGGGAGCAGCCGGTCCAGTGCCCAGCGGCAGGAGCGCACATCACCGCAGAGCGCCCAGGTGTAGGCGCGCAGGACCATCTGGAGGAGCCAGAGCCAGTCGTGCGGCGGCTCGGGCAGCGCCTCGGCGGGCGGACAGTAGGTCCCGGCCTCGGCCAGACGGCCCTGGAGCGCCAGGACCAGCCCGAGGTGCTCCGGGGTGATCGGGGTGCCCGGCCGGTGGGCGGCGAGGACGAGCGCCTCCATCTCGTCGTACCGGTCCCCGTCCAGCAGCCAGGAGACCCGGTGCGCGAACAGCGCGGGCTCGGCGCCCCACGCGGCCTGCTGGTGATGCCGGTACGCCTGCCCCGCCAGCCGCTCCGCCGCCGGCAGGTCCCCGGCCAGGCCGTGCCGCAGCGCCGCCCACCAGCGCAGATGGGCGTCGATCTCGGGCAGTCTGACCCGCTCGTTGGCGGCGGCGCAGTCGTCGATGTCGCGCTGCGCGCCGGGCATGTCGCCCGCTTCCAGCCGGGTCAGGGCCCGGCGCAGCAGCAGCATGGGCATCCAGTCGGGGCTCACACCGGGGCGCCCGGCCAGGCCCAGTTGCTCCTCGACCAGGCGCTGTCGCTCGGCGAGGGTGTCCGGGTGGCGTACCGCCTGGTGGCGCAGGTGCAGCGCGCGGAGCAGCAGGGAGTCGTCGCCGAGCCTGCGGGCCATCTCCACCGCCTCCGCCGAGAGCCGCGCCTTCGCCACGAGCCCGTCGGCGCCGGGGGAGCCCGGTGCGCCGTCCGTCTCCCCGGTCCCGGCGAAGTACCGTTCGGCCGCGAGCGCCGCGAGGGCCAGACAGCGCAGCGGCGTGTCCTCTCCGGGCAGCAGACGTACGGCGTCGCGCAGCGCCGTCAGTACGGTGTCGTGCGAACTGCCGTACTCCCGTATCGGGGTGAAGGTCTCGATGGTGTGGACCGTCGCCGCCCGTGCCAGGGCCTCCGGGTCGGCCAGCTCCCGGGCGAGGCCGATGGCGCGGTCCAGGGCCCGGGCCGATTCCGTGCGCAGGGCGCCGCGACAGCACAACCGCCCCCAGCGCAGCACCAGTTCGAAGAGGCGCCGGGTCTCCTCGGGGGTGGTGGGGGCGGCGTACGTGTCGACGACACCGATCGCGGCCTCGACGAGCCGGGCCGCGTGCCGGTGGGCGTAGACGCGCTCGGCCCGCTCCGCGGCGGCCGTGACGGCGGCGAGGGCCCGCCCGGCGTGGCCGACCGGCGCCGCTGCGAGCCAGTGGAACGCGACCGCGTCGAGCAGTTCGGCACCGCCGCCGGTGGACCGGGCCACCCGGCGCTCCAGGGCGCCGGCCACCCGGGCGTGCAGCCGCGCCCGGCGGATCCGGGAGAGCGAGAGGCGGAGCGTGTCGCGGATCAGGGCGTGGCCGAACCGGTAGTGGCCTACGGGCCCGGTCTCCACGACCAGGCCCCACGCGACCGCCGCCTCCAGGATGTCCAGGAGCCGGTCCGGTTCCGTACCGGCCGCCTCCGCGACCACGTCGAGCCCGAAGCGCTCGCCCAGGACGGCCGCGACACGCAGCGCGTCCTCGGAGCCCTCCGGAAGGCGCCGCAGCCGGTGCCGGATGAGGTCCCTGGTCCCCTCGGGCAGCGCCTCCGCCAGCGTGCCGGCTCCGGCGGCCGCGCCGGCCCGCGGCAGCAGCTTCGCCAGCTCCGCCACATGGAAGGGCACACCGCCGCAGCGCCGGTGGACGACCGCCGCCAGGCGCGGATCCGTACCGGGGCCGGTGTGCTCGGCGAGCATCTGGGCCACCTCCGCCTCGGTGAGCCGGGCCAGCGGGTGGCGGGTCACCCAGTCACCGGTCAGCCCGGCCACCACGGAGGCGGCGGCGTCGTCGAGTTCGGGGCGCTCACGGCTGGTGACCAGGACGAGCAGCGGCAGTTCCGGAACCATCGTGGCCAGGACGCGCAGCACGCTCACGGAGTCGGGATCGGCCCAGTGCAGATCCTCCAGGACCACCAGGAAGGGCCGCCTCCGCGCCACCCGGACCAGCCGCTCGACCATCATCGCGGGGGCGCCGGAGCGCCCGCCGCCCCCGGGACCCGCCGCGTCCGGGGCCCGGCCGGGCGCGGCGGCGCGCAGCACCTCCACCCAGGGCCACAGGGCGGGCACGCCCTCCCCGTCGGGGCAGCGGCCGACAGCGGCCGTGATCCCGGCCGCGGCGGCCCGCGCGACAGCGGCCTCGGCGATCCGGGTCTTGCCGATGCCCGGCTCCCCGGTGACCGTCATCAGCCCGCCGCGGCCGTCCGCCAGCGCCGCCAGGGCCCGGTCCACCCCGGCCAGCACCTCCCGCCGCCCGGCGAGCGCCGGGCCGGCAACCGCGGCTTCCGGTACGGGCGGCCAGGCGCCCCGGGGCCCCCCGGGAGCCGCGAGCGGTGCCACCGGCGCCCGCTCCGGTGCCGCGTCGGGGGTGAGCCCCGGCGTCAGGTCCAGGTCCGCGTCCTGATGGAGAATGGCCTGTTCCAGTCGGCGCAGCCGCCGGCCCGGCTCCACACCGAGGTGCTCGTCGAGCATCCGGCGGGCGTCACGGAGCGCGGCCAGCGCGTCGGCCTGCCGGTCGGACCGGTAGAGGGCGAGCGCCAGCAGCTCCCAGCGCCGCTCGCGCAGCGGTTCCGCCGCGACCAGCGAACGCAGCTCCGCGGCGGCGGACTCGGGCCGCCCGGCCGCCAACTGGGCCCCGCAGCGCCATTCCTGCGCGGTGAGCCGCAGCTCCTCCAGCCGGTCGGCCTCCAGCGCCGCGAACGGCTCGGCGCCGAACTCCCCGTAGGCCGGACCGCGCCAGAGCGCCAGCGCCCGGTCGAGTTCGGCGAGGGCGTCGAGCGGCCGGCCACCGGCCAGCCGCAGCCGGCCGGCCTCCGCCAGCGCGCCGAAGCGCGCCGCGTCGTACTGCTCGGGCAGCACCCGCAGCCGGTACCCGGCCTCCACACTGACCAGCACCTTCCCGGCCTCGCGCGGCGGCCGGTCCGGTTCGAGCGCCCGCCGCAGATGAGCGACGTACGAGCGCAGGGTGCGGACCGCGGACGGCGGCGGGTCGTCCCCCCACACACTGTCCACGAGGCGCGACACGGGGACCACGCTCCCGGCGTCGACCAGCAGCGCCGTCAGCACCCGCCGTTGCTTGGCGCCCCCCAACTCCACCGTCCGGCCACCGACCCGCACCTCCACCGTGCCCAGCACCGCCCACCACACAGCGGTGAACGTAGCCCCCCGGGCGGTGCCGATCAACGGTCCGTCGATCAACTCGCCCGCATACGGCCGGTAGTTGGCTCAGACACCCCACCCGTACACGCGGAACGGGCCGTACGGAAATCCCGTACGACCCGTCGACCGGCGCCGGATCCCGTGCGGACCCGTCCGGAGCGCTACGCCGGCACGCTCGCCACACCCGGCGCGAGGAACGGCTTGCCGTTCACCCGCTCCGAGACACCCTCGCGGTCCAGGTACGGCGTGACACCGCCCAGATGGAAGGGCCAGCCCGCGCCCGTGATCAGACACAGGTCGATGTCCTGCGCCTCGGCGACGACGCCCTCGGCCAGCATCAGACCGATCTCCTGGGCGACCGCGTCCAGCACCCGCTCGCGCGTCTGCTCCTCGGTCAGCACGGTGTCGCCCTGCTTCAGCAGCGCCGCGACCTCCGGGTCCAGCTCCGGCGCCCCGGATTCGTACACGTAGAAGCCGCGCTTGCCCGCCTTGACCACCGCGGCCAGGTTCTCCGAGACGGTGAAGCGGTCCGGGAACGCGCCGTGCAGCGTCTCGGAGACATGCAGGCCGATCGCAGGGCCGACCAGCTCCAGCAGGACCAGCGGCGACATCGGCAGCCCCAGCGGTTCCACCGCGCGCTCCGCGACCTCGACCGGCGTGCCCTCGTCGATGACGTTCTGGATCTCGCCCATGAAGCGGGTGAGGACCCGGTTGACGACGAACGCCGGGGCGTCCTTCACCAGTACCGCGGTCTTCTTCAGCTTCCTGGCCACCCCGAACGCGGTGGCCAGCGACGCGTCATCGGTCCGCTCGCCGCGCACGATCTCCAGCAGAGGCAGGATCGCGACCGGGTTGAAGAAGTGGAAGCCGACGACCCGCTCGGGGTTCTTCAGCTTCGACGCCATCTCGGAGACCGACAGCGACGAGGTGTTCGTGGCGAGGATCGCGTGCGCCGGGGCGACCGCCTCGACCTCCGCGAACACCTGCTGCTTGACGCCCATCTCCTCGAACACGGCCTCGATGACGAAGTCCGCGTCCGCGAACCCCTCGGCCTTGTCCAGCACACCCGAGACCAGGCCCTTGAGCCGGTTGGCCTTGTCCTGGTTGATCCGGGACTTCAGCAGCAGCTTGTCGATCTCGGCGTGCACATAGCCCACGCCCTTGTCGATCCTGTCCTGGTCGATGTCGGTCAGCACGACCGGCACCTCAAGGCGGCGCAGGAACAGCAGCGCGAGCTGCGAGGCCATCAGCCCCGCGCCCACGACACCCACCTTGGTGACCGGGCGGGCCAGCGACTTGTCCGGGGCCCCTGCCGGCCGCTTGGCGCGCTTCTGCACCAGGTTGAACGCGTAGATCCCCGAGCGCAGTTCACCACCCATGATCAGGTCCGCGAGAGCCCGGTCCTCGGCGTCGAAGCCCGCCTGGAGGTCGCCGTCCTTCGCCGCCGCGATGATGTCCAGCGCCCGGTACGCGGCCGGGGCCGCACCGTGCACCTTGGAGTCCGCGACGGACCGCCCGCGGGCCACGGCCGCGTCCCACGCCTCGCCCCGGTCGACCTCGGGGCGTACGACCGTCACCTCGCCCTTGAGCACCGACGCCGTCCAGACCAGCGACTGCTCCAGGAAGTCCGCGCCGTCGAACAGCGCGTCCGCGATCCCCAGGTCGTAGACCTGACCGCCCTTGAGCTGCTTGTTCTGGTTGAGGGAGTTCTCGATGACGACCGTGACCGCACGCTCCGCGCCGATCAGGTTCGGCAGCAGCGTGCAGCCGCCCCAGCCGGGCACCAGGCCGAGGAAGACCTCGGGCAGCGAGAACGCGGGCAGCGCCGCGGAGACCGTACGGTACGTGCAGTGCAGCCCGACCTCGACGCCGCCGCCCATCGCCGCGCCGTTGTAGTACGCGAAGGTCGGCACGGGCAGCGCGGCGATCCGCTTGAAGACCTCGTGGCCGCCCCGGCCGATCGCGAGCGCGTCCTCGTGGCGCTTCAGCAGCTCCACGCCCTTGAGGTCGGCGCCGACCGCGAAGATGAACGGCTTGCCGGTGATCCCGACACCGACGATCGCGCCCTCGGACGCCTCCCGCCCGACCTGGTCGAGCGCCGCGTCCAGATTCGCCAGCGACTGCGGTCCGAACGTCGTCGGCTTCGTGTGGTCGAGGCCGTTGTCCAGCGTGATCAGCGCGAACCGCCCGGCGCCCGCCGGGAGTTCGAAGTGGCGTACATGCGCCTGGGTGACGACCTCGCCGGGGAACAGCTCGGCCGCGCCCTTCAGGAGTTCAGCGGTGCTCACTTGGTGCCTCCGTCGAAGTGCGGGTTCTCCCAGATGACCGACGCGCCCATGCCGAAGCCGACGCACATCGTGGTCAGGCCGTAACGGACCTGCGGCCGCTCCTCGAACTGCCGGGCGAGCTGGGTCATCAGCCGTACCCCGGAGGAGGCCAGCGGATGGCCGAAGGCGATCGCGCCGCCGTACTGGTTGACGCGCTCGTCGTCGTCCGCGATGCCGTAGTGGTCGAGGAACGCGAGCACTTGCACGGCGAACGCCTCGTTGACCTCGAAGAGACCGATGTCCGCGATCGAGAGGCCCGCCTTGGCGAGGGCCTTCTCGGTCGCCGGGATCGGGCCGTACCCCATCACCTCGGGCTCGACCCCCGCGAAGGCGTAGGACACGAGCCGCATCCTGACCGGCAGCCCCTGCTCCCGCGCGAAGTCCTCGGCGGCGATCAGCGAGGCGGTGGCGCCGTCGTTCAGCCCCGCCGCGTTGCCCGCCGTGACCCGGCCGTGCGGCCGGAACGGCGTCTTCAGCCCGGCCAGCATCTCCAGCGTCGTACCCGGCCGCATCGGCTCGTCGGCGGTGGCCAGCCCCCAGCCGGTCTCCCCGGTCGCCGGGTCGGTACGGCGGATCGAGATCGGCACCAGATCCTGCTGGATCGACCCGTTGGCGTACGCCTTGGCGGCCTTCTCCTGCGAGCGCACCGCGTACTCGTCGGCGCGCGCCTTGGTGAGATGCGGGAAGCGGTCGTGCAGGTTCTCCGCCGTCATGCCCATGAAGAGCGCGGAGTCGTCGACGAGCTTCTCCGAGACGAACCGCGGGTTCGGGTCGACGGCCTCACCCATCGGATGCCGGCCCATGTGCTCGACACCGCCCGCCACGACGACGTCGTACGCGCCGAAGGCGATGGAGCCCGCGGTGGAGGTCACGGCGGTCAGCGCGCCCGCGCACATACGGTCGATCGAATACCCGGGCACGGACTGGGGCAGCCCGGCGAGGATCCCCGCGGTACGGCCGAGCGTGAGGCCCTGGTCGCCGATCTGCGTGGTCGCGGCGACGGCCACCTCGTCGATCCGGGCGGGGTCGAGGTCCGGGTTGCGGCGCAGCAGCTCCCGGATCGCCTTGACGACGAGATCGTCGGCCCGGGTCTCGTGGTACATGCCCTTCGGGCCCGCCTTGCCGAACGGGGTGCGGACGCCGTCGACGAAGACGACATCCCTGACGGTACGAGGCACGATGGCTCTCCTCCAGGGTGCGGGGTGGCACTGCGGGGAGCACGCCTATGGCGCGCTCCCACCCCCATGCTACTTACCAGTAACCAAGTTGCCCAGTCCTCTTTGTTTTTTGGGCTCGGTTCGCCTGCCAGGCGTGCGGACGGGGAGAAGATCCGGCACCGCACCACCCGGCCCGTTTCCCTCGATCAAATAACCAGCGCTTTGGCCAGCAGGGGGGCCACCAGGTCCACCTGCCACTGGCGGGCTCCGTGGCCGGTCAGGGCCGCTGCCACGTTCTCCACCGTCGGGTCCTGCGGCGGTTCCCAGCAGACCCTGCGGACGGTGTCCGGGGTGATCAGGTTCTCCTGGGGCATGGTGATCCGCTCGGCGAGTTCCGAGACGGCCGCGCGTGCCGCCGAGAGCCGGGCCGCGGCTTCGGGGTCCTTGTCCGCCCAGGAGCGGGGCGGCGGCGGGCCCGTGAGGGGCTGGCCCGGCTGGGGCAGCTCGGTGTCGGGGAGGGCTTTCGCGCGATCGACGGCGGCCTGCCACTGTTCGAGCTGGCGCCGGCCCATCCGGTGGCCGAAGCCGGGCAGCGCGGTGAGCGCCTGCACCGTGGCGGGCAGGGACAGTGACGCCTCGACGATCGCGGTGTCGCTGAGCACCTTGCCGGGGGAGACGTCCCGCCGTTGGGCGACCCGGTCGCGGGTCGTCCACAGCTCCCGTACGACGGCCATCTGCCGGCGGCGGCGCACCTTGTGCATGCCCGAGGTGCGGCGCCAGGGGTCCTTGCGCGGGGGCGCGGGCGGGGCGGAGGCGATCGCCTCGAACTCCTGGTGCGCCCAGTCGAGCTTGCCCTGCCGGTCGAGCTCCTTCTCCAGCGCGTCCCGCAGGTCGACGAGGAGTTCCACGTCGAGCGCGGCGTACCGCAGCCAGGGTTCGGGGAGCGGGCGGGTGGACCAGTCGACGGCGGAGTGGCCCTTCTCCAGGGCGTACCCGAGGACGTTCTCGACCATGGCGCCGAGGCCGACCCGGGGGAAGCCCGCGAGGCGGCCGGCCAGCTCGGTGTCGAAGAGCCGAGTGGGGATCATGCCTATTTCGCGCAGGCAGGGCAGGTCCTGGGTGGCCGCGTGCAGGATCCACTCCGTACCGGAGAGGGCGTCGCCGAGGCCGGAGAGGTCGGGGCAGCCGACCGGGTCGATCAGCGCCGTGCCCGCGCCCTCGCGGCGGAGCTGGACCAGGTAGGCGCGCTGGCCGTAGCGGTAGCCGGAGGCGCGTTCCGCGTCGACGGCGACGGGTCCGGTGCCCGCGGCGAAGGCCGCGATCACCTCGGCGAGCGCCTCGTCGGTGGCGACCACCGGTGGAATGCCCTCGCGGGGCTCCAGCAAGGGGATCGGCGCCGCTTCGACGTCGTCCGGGGGAAGCGACACCAGCGACTGCCGTCGCGGGGCCCCGGTGGTTCGCAGTGCTGGCTCTGCTGCGGTCTCTTGGGCGTCGGTCACCTGTCAAGGGTATCTGTGAACGGACGGCGCCCGTCGACGGAACGTTCCGTCGACGGGCGGTGGGGGCGAGAAGCGGTCAGTGGCCCGGTCCGGTGGTGTGCCCGGTTCAGTGGATGATTCCGGTACGGAGGGCCACGGCGACCATCCCCGCCCGGTCCCCGGTGCCGAGCTTGCGCGCGATCCGGGCGAGGTGGCTCTTGACGGTGAGCGCGGACAGGCCCATCGAGACGCCGATGGCCTTGTTGGACTGGCCTTCGGCGACCAGCCGGAGCACCTCGACCTCGCGGCCGGACAGCTCCCGGTAGCCACCGGGGTGGTTCGGGGCGCCGGGAGGGCGGCGGTGCATCCGCTGGCCGGCGCCGAGGGGGGCGACGCCGGGGCGGCCGGGGTGGCCGATGTTGGTGCGGGTGCCGGTGACGACGTAGCCTTTGACGCCGCCCGCGAGGGCGTTGCGCACGGCGCCGATGTCGTCGGCGGCGGAGAGGGCGAGGCCGTTGGGCCAGCCGGCCGCCCGGGTCTCGGACAGCAGGGTGAGCCCGGATCCGTCGGGCAGGTGGACGTCGGCAACGCAGATGTCGCGCGGGTTGCCGACGCGGGGGCGGGCCTCCGCGATGGACGACGCCTCGATGACGTCACGTACTCCAAGGGCCCACAGGTGGCGGGTGACGGTGGAGCGGACGCGTGGGTCGGCCACGACGACCATGGCCGTCGGCTTGTTCGGGCGGTAGGCGACCAGGCTTGCGGGCTGCTCAAGGAGAACGGACACCAGGCCTCCTGGGGAAGGTGCGGTACGGGGCCGGCTGCGGGGGGTGAAGCCGGGGCGAACCGTGTGTGAAGGGTCATTGACCTCTTCGGCAGCAATCCCGCTCGCCTTTAGAGAATGATCACGAATTAGTGAGTAACAATTCGGGCAATTCGGATGCGTGATCGATCATCCTACGAGTGGTCCCCCGGGCGGGGGCGCCCGGCGGACGAGCGAGGGACGCCCGGCGGACGTGGTGTGGCGGAGCGGTGAAGGGGCGTGCGGTGCGGGCGGGCGTGCTGAAGGGCCGTCAGGGCGTCCGCGGGCCTCGGTCAGGCGATCCGTGGGCCCCTCGTCAGGGCGTCCGCGGGCCGCGCCGCTGGGGCAGTGACACCACGCCCGCGTCCCCCGTGCCCGGCGGTCCGCCCGCGCCCGGCGGCAGCCCGGCGACCTGGCAGAGCAGATCGCACCACGCGGTCAGATGGGCCGCCGTGTCGGGCAGCCCGCCCCGGCCCTCACGCGGGGTCCAGGACGCCCGGATCTCGATCTGGGTGGCCGGCCTGCGCTCCGCGAGCCCGCCGAAGTAGTACGACCCGGCCTGGGTGACGGTGCCGCTCGCCTCCCCGTACGACAGTCCGCGCGCCTCCAGCGCGCCCGTCAGCCACGACCAGCACACCTCGGGCAGCAGCGGGTCGGCGGCCATCTCCGGCTCCAGCTCCGCCCGTACGAGCGTCACCAGCCGGAACGTGCCCTGCCAGGCGTCGTGTCCGGAGGGGTCGTGCAGCAGGATCAGCCGGCCGTCCGCGAGATCGTCCTCGCCGTCGACCACCGCCGCCTCCAGGGCGTACGCGTACGGCGCGAGCCGCTTCGGCGGTGGGGTCGGCTCGATCTCGACGCCGGGGCGCAGCCGGGCCGTCCGCAGCGCGTCGACCGCCGAACGGAACGCGGGCGGGACGGAATCCCCCTCCCCGCCGCCCTTCCCCCCGGTGCCGTTGGAATGATCGGAAAACTGTCCCTGAGCCGCAGCCATGCGGGGAAGAGTAGGCGGAACCCGCGCCTCGCGCAGGGAGGGACACCCTGCCCGGGGCGGCGGCTTCCCCGTACATGGGAAGATTCTGTACGTGAGCGCCAACGAACGCCCCCCGGGCCAGCAGACGAAGACGTACGAATCGGCCTTTCTCAAGGCGTGCCGACGGGAACCGGTACCGCACACCCCGGTCTGGTTCATGCGTCAGGCGGGGCGCTCGCTGCCCGAGTACCTGAAGGTCCGCGAGGGCGTCGGGATGCTCGACTCCTGCATGCGGCCCGACCTGGTCACCGAGATCACGCTCCAGCCGGTACGGCGCCACAAGGTCGACGCCGCGATCTACTTCAGCGACATCGTCGTCCCCCTCAAGGCCATCGGCCTCGACCTGGACATCAAGCCGGGCGTCGGACCCGTCGTCGCCGAGCCCATCCGCACCCGCGCCGACCTGGCCCGGCTGCGCGACCTCACGCCCGAGGACGTCTCCTACGTCACCGAGGCCATCGGCATGCTCACCGGCGAGCTGGGATCCACCCCGCTCATCGGGTTCGCCGGGGCGCCCTTCACCCTCGCGAGCTACCTCGTGGAGGGCGGCCCGTCCCGCAACCACGAGCACACCAAGGCCATGATGTACGGCGACCCCGAGCTGTGGGCCGATCTGCTCGACCGGCTCGCCCGGATCACCGCGGCCTTCCTCACCGTGCAGATCGAGGCGGGCGCGAGCGCCGTCCAGCTCTTCGACTCGTGGGTGGGCGCCCTCGCCCCCGCCGACTACCGGCGCTCCGTGCTGCCCGCCTCCGCCAAGGTCTTCGACGCGGTCGCCCCGTACGGTGTCCCGCGCATCCACTTCGGCGTCGGTACGGGCGAACTGCTCGGGCTGATGGGCGAGGCGGGCGCCGATGTCGTCGGCGTCGACTGGCGCGTGCCGCTGGACGAGGCGGCCCGCCGGGTCGGCCCCGGCAAGGCGCTCCAGGGCAACCTGGACCCGGCGGTCCTCTTCGCCCCGACCCCGGCGGTGGAGACCAAGGCCCGGGAGGTGCTGGACGCGGCGGCCGGGCTGGAGGGCCATGTCTTCAATCTGGGCCATGGCGTGCTGCCGAGCATGGACCCGGACTCACTGACCAGGCTCGTCGACTATGTGCATACGCAGACCGCTCGCTGATTGGCCGAAAACCGCTGGTGGGGCGGGGGCGATTCATCCCGGGTCGGGGGTGGTGGGACTCGGGTCGGCCCCCGCCCCCGCGGCGGTCACCAGCCCGCCGCCCTGACGGCCGCCGTCGCCTTGCGCGCGGCGACCAGCACCGGGTCCCAGACGGGCGAGAACGGCGGCGCGTACCCCAGGTCCAGCGTCGTCATCCGCTCCACCGTCATCCCGGCGGTCAGCGCCACCGCCGCGATGTCCACCCGCTTCGCCGCCCCCTCCCGGCCGACGATCTGCACCCCCAGCAGCCGCCCGGTCCGGTGCTCCGCGAGCATCTTCACCGTCATCGGCGCCGCGCCCGGGTAGTAGCCCGCGCTGTTGGTCGACTCGACGGTGGTGCTCACGTACCGGAGCCCGGCCCTGCGGGCGTCCTTCTCGCGCAGCCCCGTCCGGGCGATCTCCCGGTCGCAGACCTTGCTGACGGCCGTACCGACGATCCCGGGGAAGACGGCGTAGCCGCCGCTCACGTTCGTGCCGATGATCTGGCCGTGCTTGTTCGCGTGCGTGCCCAGCGCGACATGGCGGGTGGCGCCCGAGACCAGGTCCAGGACCTCCACGCAGTCGCCGCCCGCCCAGACGTTCTCGTGGCCGCGTACCCGCATCGACAGATCGGTGAGCAGCCCGCCGTACGGTCCGACGGGCAGCCCGGCGGCGCGGGCGAGGGCCGTCTCCGGCTGGACGCCGATACCGAGGACGACGACATCCGCCGGATACTCGGCCTCCGCGGTGGCCACCGCCCGTACCCGGCCGTCCTCGCCGGTGCGGATCGCGGTCACCTCCGCGCCGCCCACGGTGGTGATGCCGAGGCCGTCCATCGCCTCGTGGACCAGCCGCCCCATGTCCGGGTCGAGGGTCGCCATCGGCTGCGCGTCACGGTGCACGACCGTGACCTCGTACCCGCGCTTCAGCAGCGCCTCGGCCATCTCCACCCCGATGTACCCCGCGCCGACGACGACCGCGCGGCCGCCCGTCGTCGCGGCCAGCGTCTCCAGCAGCGCCTGACCGTCGTCGAGGGTCTGCACCCCGTGCACGCCCGGCGCGTCGATCCCGGGCAGCGCGGGCCGTACGGGGCGGGCGCCCGTCGCGACGACCAGCTTGTCGAAGCCGGTCCAGCTCTCCCTACCGGCGTCCAGGTCGCGGGTGCGTACCCGCTGCCCCGCCAGGTCGATCTCCACGGCCTCCGTGCGGGTCCGCAGCCCGATGTCACGGGCCCGGTGCTCCTCGGGTGTACGGGCGATCAGCGCGTCCCGGTCGTTGACGTCGCCGCTCACCCAGTACGGGATACCGCACGCGGAGTACGAGGTGAAGTGACCGCGTTCGAACGCGACGATCTCCAGTTCGTCCGGGCCCCGGCCCCTGCGGGCCTGCGACGCGGCGGACAGGCCCGCCGCGTCGCCCCCGATGACCACCATGCGATCCGCCGCCATTGCGCGTCCCTCCGGTCCTGTTCATGAGGTCGTACCGGAGGGGAACGCTACGCGGGCGGAGCCGGTCGGTCCTCCTCGCGCCCCCGCCCGGCGGTTTCGGCGGGCTCCACCGGCTTCACCGGCTTCACCGGCTCCACCGGCTTCACCGGCTTCACCGGCTTCACCGGCTTGGCCCTCGGGGGCGCCGGAGCCCTGGCGGGCAGCAGCCCGCGCAGCAGCCGCCACAGCAGGAAGAGCGCCGCGAACACGGCGGCGAACGGCAGCACCGCCCCGAGGACCACCCCGATCCACCGCAACGTCGCGAGGAGCGCGTCCCAGCCGCCGCCCAGCGCGTCGAGGAACCCCGGATCCTCCGCCTTCCTCTCCTCCCGCACGACCGGGTTCTCGAAGAGCTCCAGGGTGATCGTCGCCAGTGTGGTGCGGTCCTTGAGGGACGCCTGCTGGGCGAGCAGCGACTCCAGCGCCGACTGGCGGCTGCTCAACTCGCCTTCCAGCGCCACCACATCGCTCAGCTTCGTGGCCCGGTCCATCAACTCCCGTACCCGCGCCACGCTCACCCGCTGCGAGGCGACCCGGCTGTCCACGTCCACCACCTGGTCGGTGACGTCCTCGGCGTTCGCCTTGCGCGACAACAGCCGTCCGGTGCCCGACAGTTCGGCCAGCACGGTGTCGTACGAAGCCTGCGGGACGCGCAGCACGATCCGCGAGGTCACCCCGCTGTCCTCGTCCCGTTCCGTCACCTCGTCCTGCACCAGGCCGCCGGCCGCCTCGGCCGCCGCCCGCGCCGTGGAGAGCGCCTTCGGTGTGTCCTCGACGCGCACGGTCAGCTCGGCCGTACGGATCACATGGACCCCGGCGGGAGCGGCGCTCTTCCCGTCCGCGCCCCGGGCCCCGGGCGCCGCGGAGGCACCGGACGCGCCGGACACGGCTGCGTCACCGGCCCCGGCCCCCGTCTCCAGGCCGGCCGCCTGCCCGCCCCGCCCCGCGTCGGGCCTCGCGACGCCCTTCGAGGACGCCTCGTCGGCGGTGCCCGCGCCGCATCCGGCGAGCGTGAGTGAAACGGTGAGCAGCGCCGCCGCGAACGCGGGCATCGCACGCATGGTCCCCCCAGGGAATTCGGTTGATGATGCCGGTTCGACGTACGAGTCCCCTGCGCGGGTTGCCGCCCCACGGTCCCGAAGCGGTCACGGTAGGGACTCGGTACGGATGGGGAGAACGCGTTTGAGAGAGTGAGCGCATGGAGTCGAGCGCGCAGCACGTGGACACGCATACCGGCCATGTCGTCGTCATCGGGGGCGGTATCGCCGGTCTCGCCGCCGCCCACCGGCTGCTGGGCACCGGGATCCGGGTCACCCTGCTGGAGGCCACCGACCGGCTCGGCGGCAAGCTCCGTACGGGCGGGATCGAGGGCGTCCCGGTCGACCTGGGCGCCGAGTCGATGCTCGCCCGCCGTCCCGAGGCCGTCGGCCTCGCCGAGGCCGTCGGGCTCGGACCGCTCCTCCAGCCGCCCACCGCCACCACCGCCTCCGTCTGGACGCGCGGCGCGCTGCGGCCGATGCCCAAGGGCCATGTGATGGGCGTGCCCGGCGACCCCGCCGACCTCGCCGGTCTCCTCTCCGAGGAAGGGCTCGCCCGGATCGCCCGCGAACCGGAGCTGCCCCCCACCGAGGTCGGGGACGATGTCGCGGTCGGCGCGTACGTCGCCGAGCGGCTCGGCCGCGAGGTCGTCGACCGGCTGGTCGAACCGCTGCTCGGCGGGGTCTACGCGGGCGACGCCTACCGCATCTCCATGAAGGCGGCCGTCCCCCAGCTCTTCGAAGCCGCCACGGCCCATGACTCGCTGCTGGCCGGCGTCCGTGAGATCCAGGAGCGCACCGCCGCCCAGCAGCGGGGCGGCCCCGTCTTCGCGGGCGTCGAAGGCGGCGTGGGCCGCCTCCCGGGCGCCGTCGCCGACGCCGTACGGGCCGGAGGGGGCGAGATCCTGCTGGAGACACCTGTCCTCGCCCTGACCCGTACCGCCGCGGGCTGGCACCTGCGCACCGGCCACCCCACCCGCCCCGATCTGCGCGAACTGACCGCCGACGGGGTGGTCCTCGCGACCCCCGCGTGGTCCGCCTCCGCGCTGCTCGCCGACGAGTCACCGGCCGCCTCCGCCGAACTCGCCGCGATCGAGTACGCGTCGATGGCGCTGGTGACGATGGCCTTCCGGCGCGCCGACACCGGCGCGCTGCCCGACGGCAGCGGCTTCCTCGTCCCGCCCGTCGACGGCCGCACCATCAAGGCGTCGACCTTCTCCACCCGTAAATGGGGGTGGGTCGACAAGGCCGCCCCCGACCTGTTCGTGCTGCGCACCTCGATCGGCCGGTACGGCGAGGAGGAACAGCTCCAGCGCGAGGACACCGAACTCCTCGACGTCTCCCTGCGCGACCTGCGCGAGGCGACCGGCCTCACGGCCCGCCCGGTCGCCCACGAGGTGACCCGCTGGACCGCCGGACTGCCCCAGTACCCGGTCGGCCACCAGGCCAGGGTCGCCCGTATCCGCGACTCCCTCGCCAGACTCCCCGGGCTGCGCGTCTGCGGCGCCGCGTACGACGGCGTAGGCATCCCCGCCTGCGTCGCGAGCGCCCGGCGCGCCGCGGACGAGATCATCGCCACGTCGACCCTGGCGCCGGGCACCGGACGCGGCGCGGGAGAATAGCCCCATGACTGCTGCTCCCGAGAAGATCCCGAACGCCGGCAAGAAGGCCAAGGACCTCAACGAGGTCATCCGCTACACGCTGTGGTCCGTCTTCAAGCTGCGCGACGTCCTGCCCGAGGACCGCACCGGTTACGCGGACGAGGTCCAGGAGCTGTTCGACCAGCTCGGCGCCAAGGACGTCACCGTACGCGGCACCTACGACGTGTCCGGGCTGCGCGCCGACGCCGATGTCATGATCTGGTGGCACGCCGAGACCTCGGACGAGCTGCAGGACGCGTACAACCGCTTCCGGCGCACCCGGCTCGGCCGCGCGCTGGAGCCGGTCTGGTCGAACATGGCGCTGCACCGCCCCGCGGAGTTCAACAAGTCGCACGTGCCGGCCTTCCTGGCCGACGAGACGCCCCGCGACTACATCAGCGTCTACCCCTTCGTCCGCAGTTACGACTGGTACCTGCTGCCCGACGAGGACCGCCGCAGGATGCTCGCCGACCACGGCAAGATGGCGCGCGGCTACCCTGACGTGCGCGCCAACACCGTGGCGTCCTTCTCGCTCGGCGACTACGAGTGGCTGCTCGCCTTCGAGGCCGACGAACTGCACCGTATCGTCGACCTGATGCGCCATCTGCGCGCGTCCGAGGCGCGGCTGTACGTGCGGGAGGAGATCCCGTTCTACACGGGCCGCCGCAAGTCGGTCGCGGACCTCGTGGCAGGGTTGGCGTGACGGAATGACGTGGTGGCCCGGTCCGTGACCGCACGGACCGGGCCACCCCACCCGGAAGATCAGACGAGCGGCGGCAGTTGCCTGCTGCGCGCACGCCCGTCCAGCGACACCGGGTTCGGCTCCGGGTTCCCATCGGCCGCCGGCCTGCGGAAACGCTGTGACCGCGGGGAAGAATCCTCATTCTTCCCCGGTCCAGCCGGTTCCGCCCCGATCGCGGCCGATGGAACCCGGGTCGGTGCGGTCAGCCGAGGACCGGGTAGTCCGTGTAGCCGAGGTGGTCACCGCCGAAGGACGTGGCGCGGTCCGGGGCGTTGAAGGGCCCGCCCGCGGCGAGACGCGTGGGCAGGTCGGGGTTGGCGAGGAAGAGGGCCCCGTAGGCGATCAGATCGGCGGTGCCGTCCTCGACCAGCGTCAGCTCCTCGGGTCCTGTGGGGTCCGTACCCGTGAACGGGTTGAGGACGAACGTGCCCGGCCACGCCTTGCGCAGCCGTACGACCAGGTCGCGCACCCCCTGCGCCTCCATCTGGTGCAGGTAGGCGAGGCCCAGCGGGGCGAGCGCGTCCACGAGGGCCGTGTAGGTGGCCTCCATGTCCGCCGGGTCGCTCTCGTCGATGTCGTTGTAGGGGTTGCCGGGCGAGATACGGAAGCCGGTCCTGTCCCCGCCGATGGCCTCGGCCACGGCCTTCGCGGTCTCGACGGCGAAGCGGATCCGCCGCTCGGGGCTGCCGCCCCAGGCGTCGTCGCGCCGGTTGGAGTTGGGCGCCAGGAACTGGTGGATCAGATAGCCGTTGGCGCCGTGCAGTTCCACCCCGTCGAAGCCCGCCTCGATCGCGTTGCGCGCCGCGGTGGCGAAGTCCGCGACGGTCTCCGCGATCTCCGTCTCCGTCAGTTCGTGCGGCGTGACGAAGTCCTGCGGCCCCTGGTGCGTGTAGACCTGCCCCTTGGCCGTGACCTCGGAGGGGCCCACGGGGGCGAGGCCCATGAGGCTGGGGTGGCCGACCCGGCCGGTGTGCATGAGCTGAAGGAAGATCGTGCCGCCCTCGGCGTGCACGGCGTCGGTGACCTTGCGCCAGGCCGCGATCTGCTCGGCGGAGTGGATCCCGGGGGTGTCCGGGTACCCCTGGCCGACGACGGACGGCTGGGTGCCCTCGGTGACGATCAGGCCGGCGCTCGCCCGCTGCGTGTAGTAGATCGCCATCAGCTCCGTGGGGGTCTGCCCGGGGCCGTAGGCGCGGCTGCGGGTCATGGGGGCCATCACGATGCGGTTCGACAGGCGGAGGCCGCCGAGGTCGTAGGGGGAGAAGGCCGTCGTCATGATCGGGTTCCTCTTCGGTTCGGGTGTCCGGCACCACGGTGATGCCATTACCTGTCCGAACAGGTAAATGCTCTGATCCATTCCTCGATCGTCGTGACCTGCGTCACTTTCCGTCGTGGGTGTGCTGGCAGTTCCGTACTCCGGTACGAAAGGGGGCGGCGGTAGAGTGTCCCTGTCCGGACAGTGACCAGCGTGAGGGGCCGTGAACGATGTGACGAAGCAGCCGGGCGCCGAGCCCTCCCAGGGGGTCGCTGGGGACAAGGGGGCGGCCGGGGACGAGGGGCCCGCCGTGGACGTGGCCCGCCCCCTCCTGCCGCCCTCGGTACAGGCGGGGCCCATGAGCCACGCGATCTTCCGCGTGGCCCGCCTGCACCGGATGCTCGCCGGACAACTCCTGCGCCGCGTGGGGCTGCACACCGGGCAGGAACTCGTCATGATGCAGCTCTGGGACCTCGGCCCGCAGCGTCAGACGGACCTCGTACGGCTGCTCGGCTCGGACGCGGCCACCATGACCCGTACGGTCAAGCGGCTGGAGAACGCGGGCTTCGTCCGCCGCCGGCCCAGCGAGACCGACCGGCGCGCCACCATCATCGAACCCACCGCGGCCAGCCTCGCGCTGCGCGTGGAGGTGGAACAGGTCTGGGCGGAACTCGAAGCCGCCGTCGCCGCCGGTCTGGGTACGGACGAGCAGAACGCCATGATCGGCGTGCTGGCCCGTATCGAGGACAGCCTCGGCGCGGCGGTCGAACGGCAGGCGCCCCTCGCCTAGAGTCTTCCGTTCCTTCCGCGCAGGGCGGCGCGGGTGTCGGCCGGTTCGAGCGAGATCGGGTTGGGTTCCGGGTGCGGTGCGCAGGTGGTGCGCCGTGCCGGGGTCCTTCCGCTCAGCAGGTACTCCTCCACATACGCGTTCACGCACGGGTTGTCGCCGCCCGAGACGCCGTGCGTACCGGCGTCCCGCTCGGTCACCAGCGCCGAGCCCGCCAGCCGCCGTTGCAGCTCCAGCGCCCCTTCGTACGGGGTGGCCGCGTCCCGTTCCGCCGCCAGGATCAGCGTCGGCGGGAGCTGCCCGGGGCGGGTACGGACGTCGACGGGCTCCTGCCGGGGCGCGGGCCAGTAGGCGCACGGCAGGTTCGTGAAGGCGTTGTCCCAGGTCTCGAACGGGGCGTGCGGCGCGAGCGCCGTGTTGTCGCGGTCCCACACCTGCCACTGGGTCGGCCACGGCGCGTCGTTGCACTCGACGGCGGTGTAGACGGCGTTGCCGTTCTCGCCGCTCGCGGCGGCCGCCGGGCGGGGCGTGGCCTGCGCGATCAGCGGCTCGGGGTTGCCCTTGACGTACTCGGAGAGCGCGGTGGCGCGCAGCGCCCAGTAGTCGTCGTAGTAGCCCGCGCCGAGCATCGCCGCCTGGAGCTGCCCGGGGCCGACCTTGCCGCCCGCGGGCTCGTGCGCGACCCCGGCGCGCACCTGCTCGTAACTCCTCTGCACCTGCGCGGCGTCGGTGCCCAGGTGGTACGTCGCGTCGTGCTTGGCGATCCAGGTCCGGAAGTCCTCCCAGCGCCGTTCGAACGCGGCCGACTGTTCGAGGTTGTTGCGGTACCAGATCCGGTCCGGGTCCGGGTCGACGGCGGAGTCGAAGACCATCCGCCGTACGTGCGAGGGGAAGAGCGTCGCGTAGACGGCGCCGAAGTACGTCCCGTACGAGGCGCCCATGAACGTCAGCTTCCGCTCGCCGAGCGCGGCGCGCAGGACATCGAGATCGCGGGCGTTGTTGAGGGAGTGGTAGTGGCGCAGGGCCTCTCCCGCGTGGTCCGCGCAGCCCCGCGCGTACGCCTTCGCCTCGGCGATCCGCTCCCGCTTGTACGAGGGGGAGGGGTGCGTGGGTGCCTGGGTCGGCGCCTTCGCGTGGTCCGCCGGGTCCTGGCAGGAGAGCGGCGCGGAACGGCCGACGCCGCGCGGCGCGTAGCCGACCAGGTCGTACGCGGCGGCGATCCGCTTCCACTGGGTCACCTCGGCGGCGAGCGGGAAGTACATGCTGGAGGCGCCGGGGCCGCCGGGGTTGAAGAGGAGCGCCCCCTGCCGCCGGTGGGCGGGGCCGCTCGCGGCGACGCGGCTGACGGTGAGGCCGATCGTGGGCCCGTCGGGCGCGGCGTAGTCGAGGGGGACCTCGACGGTGCCGCAGGTGACGGGGGCGGGCAGCTTCTCGGCCTCGGGGCACGCGCCGAACGTGACACCGGTGGCCGCGGCGCGCGCCGCGGCCCGGGCCACTCCGCGTGTCTCGGCGGTGGCGGGGGCGGTGGCCGGAGCGCTGTCGGCGGACGCGCCGTCCGCCGGGACGGCGACGAGGGCCGACAGGACCAGGGAGCCGAGGGTCGTCAGAGCCCCGTACTTCGCGACTGCTCTCATCGTGTTCCCTTCGTGCGTGCGGGGGAGCGGTCCGGAGATCCCCCGGAATCCGGGGGAGCGACGGCACGACGAGGGTCGGCAGCGGGCCGGGGCTTGGCAAGGACCGGTGGGCGGTGTCGGATGCCGATGACCCCGATGCGCCCCAGGGCCACTCCTGGGCACCGCCCGGCGTGCGGAACGGGTGGGGGTGTGCGAAGGGGCGGGGCGGTCCTGGGCGGCCGTGTTCTCGTACTCACCGACGCGGACCGGCGGGCGCTCTCTCCGCTGTTCTGGACCCACGGGAATCCGTATGGCCGGTTCGAGCTGGACATGAACACCCCGGGCAACGTGCGTGAGCGTCACCAGGGGTGTTGGCGGCAGTCATGGGAGGGATGCGTGCCTCCACCGGCCGCGGTGGTCAAGATGGCCGTGGCACTCGGCGCCACCGCGACCGTCATCAGCCGCACCCAGGACAAGCGCGACGACGCCCGCGAGCTCGGCGCTCACGACCTCATCGACTCCACCGGTACCCATCACATGGCTGCGGCGCGCGACGTGCTCGACATGTCCGACCTGGACTGAAGACAGTTGGCCGGGCCATGGCGTGCGGGCCGGACACCGGCGCACGAATGGCCCGGCAGCGTGCCCTGCTATCCCGTGCTCTGCGGCGACAGTCGCCGTGTGATCCGGTCGAACAACTCCGTCAACGGCTCGCCGACGTCCCGGCCGAACTCGGTCAGCCCGTAGGTGACCTGCGGCGGCGTCGTCGGCTCGACCTCCCGCCAGATCAGGCCGTCTTGGACCAGCGCCCGCAGCGTCTGGGCGAGCATCTTCTCGCTAATGCCCTGGATGCTCTCGCGCAGCTCGTAGAACCGAAGGCTTCTGCTCCGCAAGGAGATCAGTACCCAGACCCCCCATCTGCTGGTCACATGGTCGACCACACCGCGCGCGGGGCAGTCGGTGTGAAACACGTCATACCGCCCCTCCGCCTCAACGCCTCCACGCTGCACGCTTTCTGTCATGTCGTGAGCTTACTCAGAGGTATGCCCTTACTGGAAGTTAGCCCGGCTCCTAGCGTGAGAGCCACAGAAGACATCTGACAAGGGAGCTGAAGATGATCGTGGTGACCGGGGCCACCGGCAATATCGGCCGGCCGTTGACGCAGGCACTGACCGAAGCGGGCCAGCAGGTGACGACAGTGTCACGGCACACGGCAGCGGTGCCCAACGGCGCCCGCCACGTGGTGGCCGACCTGGCCAAGCCGGTCAGCCTCTCGCCCGCGCTGGCCGGAGCGAAGGCGCTGTTCCTGCTGCTGTCCGGCGACCTGCACGCCACAGGCGCCAACCCTGCCGACATCATTGGCGAAGCTGCGGCCGGCGGGGTCCGCCGGGTCGTCCTGCTCTCCACACTGGGCGTGGTGACGAGGCCCAGCGGCCCCACGCGGATCGCGATGCGCGCACTGGAGGACACCTTGCGGGAGTCCGGTCTGCAGTGGACCATCCTGCGGCCGGGTGGCTTCGCCTCCAATGCCCTGTGGTGGGCCGAGTCCGTCCGCACGCAACAGGTCGTCGCCGCGCCCTTCGGCGACGTCGGGGTACCGATCATCGACCCGGCGGACATCGCCGCGGTCGCGGCAGCCTGCCTGCTGGACGACCGGCACACCGGCGGCGTCTACGAGCTGACCGGCCCACAGGTGGTCACTCCGCGCCGGCAGGCCGAGGCCATCGCCGCCGCCCTGGGCTCGCCGGTGAGATTCCACGAGCTCACCCGCGACGAGGCCAAGGCCGCCATGACCCAGGGCATGCCGGCGGAGCTCGCCGACGACACCCTGGACATTCTCGGCTCCCCGAGCCCGGCCGAACTGCGTGTCAGCCCGGACGTCGAGCGGGTCCTCGGCCGAGCCCCACGCCCCTTCGCCGACTGGGCCGCCCGCAACGTCGCCGCGTTCCGCTGAGACGGCGGCTCCATAGGCGAGTTCCGACTCCAGTGGCACTCGCCGAACAATGGTGTCGGCGAGAGTCGCTCCACCTCCGCGGAGGACGCGATCGGCGTCGGCGAACTGGGACGTGGTGCTGCACTTGCCCTTCGACTCAGCGGCCGGGCTCGACACCGAAACGCTGTACACCGAAGGACAGGTAGCGATCCTGCCGGCCTCCCACTCGCTCGCCCGCCGCCCCCAAGTCCGGATGGCCGACGTCACCACACTGCCGGAGCTCCCGATGGCCCGCTGGCCCGGTCCCGGCGGCAGCTACCCAGAAGGACCGGGCGCAGAGGTACACAACCTGACACAGCTCTTCCAGCTGATCGCGCTCGGCCGTACCACCGTGGCTATTCCCGAGTCAGCCGGCGCGGGCTTGCGCCAGGACCTCTCCGCCGTGCCGATCCTGGACGCTCCGTCCGTGACAACGGTGATCGCCTGGCCGCCGCACAGCCGCCTTCGTACGGTCGCTGACCTGATTCGCGTCGCAACCCGTCTTTGAACCCGGATCAGGAGGGCGGCCACCGGCGACGACCCCGATCAACACAGCACTGTCACGACTCGTTCTCACTCAAAAGTGCAACCGGGCGTGTTCCGGGCAATGGTTGTGACAGCGTTCGGGGTCATGACGGGCCCTCAAACCGCCCTCGTGCCCGACGCCGACGACGTCGAGCGGTACCCCTGCCCCGGCTCGCGAAGCTCCTGAGCGTCCCGACACCCGCTGACCGCGGCCCGGGGCAGCCGTGGCGGCCGGGCACTCCCGTCCCCGCGCCGGGCACTCCCGTCCGCGCGCCGGTCGCCCCGGACACGCCGACCGCGGACACCCGCATCGGGTACGCGCGCTGCTCCAGCCTGACCCAGGAGCTCCAGTCGCGACCGGACGCGCTTGCCGCCAAGAACATCCACCGGGACGAGATCTTCTCCGAGGAGATCAGCACTCGGGCGCCGGCCGAGCACGAGAAGAGCCAGGCATACCCGGAGGCCATCGAAACGGCACACTCCGATCAGGAGCTTCCGCCACCTCCGCAGCTACTGCCACCCCCTCCGCCGCAGCTACTGCCGCCTCCGCAACCGCCGCCGCCCCCACCGGATCCGGAGTCACCGCTTCCGCCCCCGCAGGAGCCGGCGCCGCAGCCCGACCCGGATCCGCCGCACCCCGCCCCCGAACCGGGCTGCGCGCCGGAGCACCACCCCACGGTCCCGGCGGCCGTCTGCGGCGCGGGCGAGAAGTCCCGTCCGGGGCGCATCCCCGCCGCCGTACGCAACTGCTGCCGCAGCAGCGGGTCGGGCACCCCCGCCAGGCCACGCGCCGCGACCTGCCCGGCGACGGACGACGGGGCGGACGCCTGCCCGGCGAGGAAGGCGCGCAGAGCCCGCCGCCCGCCCTTTGTGACCCGGCGGCCCGCGACGGAGACACAGACGCGGCCGACGACGGCGCCGGCGACCAAGGTGGGCAGAAGACCGAAGTTCTCGAAGCCGTCGCCCAGACCGTCGTCGTGGAAGGCCGACAGGAAGGCCACGGCGAACGTGACGGGCACGGCCAGCAGACACAGCACCGCCTGGAGAGTGCCCCACCGCTTCCACGGACGGGCCCGCTCGGGACGGACCAGCAGCCCGCGCGCGGCGAGCGCGTCGCCCACCCGCTGGACCTCCGGGCCGCGCATCACCGCCAGCCGCAGCCCGTGCAGCCCGCCGTGCGGCGCCGCCGCGTGCGCGTCGAGCACCGACCGCTCGACGGGGTCATGGGCGACCGGCCGGAGTACGGCGACGATCCCCGGGCCGCCGACCGAGATCCGGCCGTCCGCGTGCATCCCGGCGAGCGCGGCGTCCACCACCCGCCCGGGACCACCGCCGAGGAACGCGGCCTCCGCCCCGTCGTGGAGCGGGCCGGCGCCGTCCGCGCCCCGGCCGCGCGAACCGGCCACCCCGGCGATCAGCGTCACGGACGAGGCGACCACCGCGAGATGCGCCGCCAGTACGGGAAGAGAGGCCATCGCCCGTCACCCCCTGACCAGCGCGGCACGGGCCGCCCGCACGAGCCGTACCGCCCGGCGCGGCGGGCGCGCCCCCGCACGCTCCTGCCACCACTGGGTCAGCCGCCGCCGGGCCGCGGGGTCCTCGGGGCGCCCCTCGATCAGCAGGGCCTCGACGAAGTCCAGCGCGTCCCTGCGGTATCCGGCGCGCATCGGCCGGTGCGCGGCGTACGCGAGGAACGCGGGGCGGAAACCGGCGCCGAGGATCCCGGGCAGCTCGGGCGCCACCTTGGCGACGACACCGGCGCGCTTGGCGGCGAGGGCCCGGCTCTGCACGCCGAGACGGCGCGGATCGAACCCTTCCGGTACGGGGGTGCCCGCGACCAGCGCCGAGAGCAGCGCGGTCTCGGCGAGCGCCAGCCGCTCCCGGGCCGCGTCGGACGCGTCGGTGGCATCGGTGGCATCGGTGGTCTCGGTGCCGTCGGTGTGTTCCTCCGCCGCGCTCGGGGCCGCCCGTACGGAAACGGCCGTGGAGGCCGGGGCCCGCACCGTTCCCGTCCCCGCGGTCTCCAGCGTCTCGCGTATCAGGGCCAGTTCGCCCGCCAGCTCCGCCGCGGGCGGGAAGTCGTCGTCCCGCTCCAGCAGGACACCCGGCGGCGCCACCCGGGAGCGCAGCTCCGCGAGGATGTCCAGGACGGGCCGGGTCACCGGGTGGGCGTGGGTGTCGTGCCAGACGCCGTCGCGCTCGATCCCGCCCGCGACATGGACGTACGCGATGGCCTCGACCGGCAGTTCGTCCAGCGCCTTGGCCGGGTCCTCGCCTCGGTTCACCTGGTTGGTGTGGAGATTGGCGACATCGATCAGCAGCCGGACCCCGGTGCGCTCGACCAGCTCGGCGAGGAAGCGCCCCTCGCTCATCTCCTCGTCCGGCCAGCAGATCAGAGCGGCGATGTTCTCCACGGCGAGCGGCACGGGCAGCGCGTCCTGGGCGATCCGTACGTTCTCGCAGAGCACGCGCAGCGCGTCACGGGTGCGCGGTACCGGCAGCAGATGACCCGCTTCGAGCACCGGGGACGCGGTGCGCGGACCCCCGGCCCGTACGAACGCGATGTGCTCGGTGACCAGAGGGGAGCCAAGGGCCTCGGCGCGCTCCGCGAGATCCGCCAGCCGCCCCGGATCGGGCCGGTCGGCGCCGCCGAGTCCCAGCGAGACGCCGTGCGGCACGACGGTGACGCCGCGCTCGCGCAGCCGTACCAGCGACGCGGGGAGATGGCCAGGGCACAGGTTCTCCGCGACGGCCTCGACCCAGTCGACCCCGGGCAGCGCCTCCACCGTGCCGGCGATCTCCGGACGCCAGCCGATGCCGGTGCCCAGGTGTGGTGTGTTGTTCATGGTCTCCCCCTGTCGCGGACTCCTCCGTGCGCGTTCCCGCTCGCGGCTGTGAGGGTCATGGCCCCGGGAACGCCTCGGGAATCCTGGACGGAGGACGTTCAGAGGTTGATTTGAGGTTCCCTGCGCTCAGTCCTTGTCTCCAGTCCCTGCCCCCAGCCCCTCCCCCGGAACGACGCGGAACGGCGCCTTCCCCGTGAACGTGCGGGGGAGACACCGTGCCGCGTGAGTGAGGGGCTGCCCGGAATCAGCTCGCGCCCGGGTCCGGCCGGTTGGTGTTGATCGAGGTCGGGGCGCCCGGCCCGGTGGAGGGCTCGGAGGTCACCGTCTGGTTCCCGTTCGGCTCCACCGGATCGGCGGCCGGGGGCAGGTTGCCGTTCGGCGGCGGCGGGCCGGTCGGGCTGGCGGTCACGGTGCCGGCGGCCTCGTTGGCGATCGAGTCGAAGTCGACCATGCCGGTGGCCTCCAGCATGGTGATGTGGTCGAGGACGGTGAGGTTGGCGTCGCTGGCGAGCTGGCGGATCAGGGTGTTCCTGGTGGTGTGCCGCACCTGCGCGATCAGGGAGAAGACCTTGCCGTGGGCGTTGCGCAGCAGGTTGGCGAACTTCTGCTCGTACTCCTGGCCGGTGGCCGCCGACAGCTCCCTGAGCCAGCCCTGCTGCTGCTCGTTGGGCTGGTTCGGCAGCTCGACGCCGAGCTTCGCCGCCACGTCACGGGACCGCTTGTCGAGGTCCGTGTGACCCACGACGAGGTGGTCACCACACTCCTTGATCGCCTTGGTCGGCGCGCGTTCGAGGGCCTGCTGCCCGGCGGGCAGCTCCCACAGCCCCGCAAGCCTCACCTTGACAAGGAAGTCACGGTCGGTGGCGGTCAGCGGGCCCCACTGGGTGGAGACGGCCGCCGCGTTGAGATTGGCCTGCCCGGTCCCGGAACGGTCGGCGTACGACCACACGGGGAAGGCCAATGCGGCCACTGTGGCGACCAATGCCGCGATGATGAGCGCCGAACCGTTGATACGTCGCAACAATGTGCTGCCTCCCGAACCGAAAACTGACACCGCTGAATCAACCGCTGAGAGCGCGGCAGTTCAACCCGCGTGGCGGTATGGAGGAATACGCACGGCGGACCGGATGTGTTCAACGGCGCAGCGACGGATGGTCGGCGACCACCGTGCACGATCCCGCGGCGATCTCCGTGAACCCCGCGTCGCGGACCACCGGCAGCCCGGCGGCGATGAGTTCACGCCAGCGCGCGGCGTCGGGGGTACGGACGGAGAGCGGGAAGCCGGCGTTGCGCCAGGCCGCGCGGTCCGTCTCCGACAGCTCCCACCAGGCGAGTTGGGCGCCGTGTCCGGCCTGCGCCATCGCCTTGCCCGCCGACATGGCGAGATCGGGGCTCAGCCACAGCACGGGGTGCGCCGGGTCGGCCGGGGGCGGCGGCGCGGGGTCGTCCAGGTCGGTGCCGGAGACCTGGAGCTTGGCAAGCTCCTTGGGCCAGCCGTCGAGCGGGACGGGCGGGAAGACCCGTACCTCGGCGACGGACGACGACGCGGCGGCCTCGGGGGCTTCCGCGGCGGCCTCCTCGGCGGGTGAGGTCGCATCCGTGGCCGGCGCCTCGGGCACCTTCGGCAGCAGCGGGCCGCGGCCCGTCACCGTGATCCCGGGGAGCGCGCAGGCACGGCGCCACTCCGCGCCGCGCGCCCGCCGTACCACCTTGCGGATCCGGGCGTCCTGCCAGTCCCGTACCGCACGGGCCCACTCGCCCTCGTACGCGCCCTCGCCCAGGGCCCGTTCGTCCGCGAGCAGGGTGAGCACCGCACGGGCCGCCGTCTCCAGCGCGTCGGTACGGGCCGGCGGCGCGGCCTTCTCGATCCGGACCACCAGCGGCAGTACGTACTGCGGGGCCTCGTCACGGGCGGCCGGCTCGTGCCGGAAGGGGCTGTCCACCGGGGCGTTCTCGTTGCTCTCGCTGCTCACGGGCCCAGTCTGCCAGCCGCCGCGCCCCGGCCCGCCCCCGGATTTCTTGGCCGAACCTTTCTTGGCGGAACGTACCGGTCCGGGCGACGATGCACGGCATGAAGAGCGACCTTTTCTCCACGGAACACATGGCACAGCCGGCCACCGCGCCCGGGATGACCCTCCAGAACTCCAAGTCGATCAAGTACGCCGTCAACGGCGAGATGTTCGCGCGGCAGGGGGCGATGGTCGCCTACCGCGGCTCGCTGGAGTTCGAACGCAAGGGGCAGGGCCTCGGCGGGCTCCTCAAGCGCGCGGTCACCGGTGAGGGGCTGCCGCTGATGACGGTGAAGGGCCAGGGCGAGGTGTGGCTCGCCCAGGAGGCGGCCCACTGCTTCATCGTCGATGTGGAGCAGGGCGACGCGCTCACCATCAACGGCCGTAACGTGCTCTGCTTCGATCCGACGCTCAGCTACGAGATCAAGACGGTGAAGGGCGCGGGGATGACCGGCGGCGGTCTCTTCAACAGTGTCTTCACCGGATACGGCAGGCTCGGTGTCATCTGCGAGGGCGATCCCATAGTGATTCCCGTCACGGCGCAGGCGCCGGTGTATGTCGACACGGATGCCGTCGTCGGCTGGAGCGCACAACTCGGTACATCCCTGCATCGCTCCCAGTCCGTGGGCTCGATGATCCGCGGCGGATCCGGCGAGGCCGTCCAACTGATGCTCCAGGGTGAGGGGTTCGTGATCGTACGGCCGAGCGAGGCGACTCCTCAGAAGCCCACCGCGCACTGACGCGAGCTGAGATCATGCCCGGATGAACCTCCAAGGTGTGGGCCGCCGTTACGGCCTCCGCGGGCCCTGGGTGCTGCGCGGGGTCGATCTCGATCTCCCCGCGGGCTCCCTGGTCCGGGTCGAGGGCGCGAACGGCAGTGGGAAATCGACCCTGTTGAGGCTGATCGCCGGTATCGACGCGCCGACCGAGGGACGCGTCGACGGCCGTCCCCGCACGGCGCTCGTTCCCGAGCGCTTTCCCGTCTCGCTCCCCTTCACGGCCGCCGGTTATCTGATGCACCTCGGCCGGATCCACGGGCTGCGGCGCGATGTCGCGGCGGCCCGCGCCGTCGAGTGGCTGGAGCGGTTCGGGGCGCGGGACCACGCCCGTACGCCGATGGCCGAGCTGTCCAAGGGCACCAGCCAGAAGGTGGCCGTCGCGCAGGCGCTGCTGGCCGAGCCCGAGCTGCTGGTCCTCGACGAGGCGTGGACGGGACTGGACACGGCGGTCCGCGGGGAGCTGGACCTGGCGGTCGCCGAGCGCGTCGCCGCGGGCGGCACGGTCGTCTTCGTCGACCACGACCCTCGGCGGCTGGCCGGGGCGTCCGACGCGCTGTACGGGGTGGTGGACGGCGCCCTGGTGCCCCGTACCGAGAGCGCGCTCCCCGCCGACGGCCCGGACGGGGAGCCCGGCGTGGTGGTGCGGATCCTCGCAGAGGGGCCACCGGACGGCGACGTACTCGACGACGAGGCGGCGGCCGGACTGCCAGGGGCTCCGGTGTACGACACGGCCGCCGAGGACGGCTCCGTGCTGCTGACGGTGTCGGCGGAGCACTCCGACGCGCTGCTGCGGGCGCTGCTCACCGCCGGCCCGCCCTGGCACATCAGGGAGGTGGGAGAGGCCGCCGAGGCGGTCCGGCCCGCCCGGTCCGGTTCCGCCGTCACGGAGAAGGAGCGCCTCTCCTCATGACCGCACTGCTCAGCTATCAGATCGCCCTGCTGCTGCGCTCGCAGCGCTGGCTGCCGCCGCTCCTGCTGTACGGGATCTTCCTCATCGTCGGGGTGCAGGCGGGGCAGCCGATCCTGGACTCGCTCGGATACGCGGCGGCGGCCCTGCTGCCCGTCACCGCCTGGCTGGTGCGGATCTGTGTCACCCAGGAACCGGCGGCCTCCCGCGCCGTCGTCGGCGCGGCGGGCGGGGCGCGCCGGGCGCATCTCGCCACGCTGCTGGCCGCCGTGGCCGTCGCGGGTGCCATCGGTGCCGCGGGCACGCTGCTCGTCATCCTGATCAGCGAACCGAGGAACGCGGACTTCACGGTCGAGGTGGACGTGGTGTCCGCCGGTACGGCGGGGCTGCTCGCCGCGCTGGTCTGTCTGCTGGTCGGCGCGGCCGTCGGCGCGCTGTGCAACAGACCGCTGCTGCGGGCCCGGGGCTGGTCGATCGCCGCCACGACGGTGGTCTCGCTGGTCGCGCTGGTGATCGGAGGGTCCCCGGCGCGGTACGCGGTCACCGGCCTGGTGACCGGCTCGCTGACCGGCGAGGCCGCGCCGCCGGGGCCGGAGCTGGTGGCGGCCCTGCTGGTGGCGGGCGTGGCGGCGGCGGTGGCGTGCCTGTTCGGTCCCCGGCGGGACGGCTGAGCGGGCGACCGGGGCAGGGACCGGGACCGGATCCGGGGAGCGAGCGAACCCCAGTAGGCTCGGCCGTATGAGCGAGCGGACGAGTGGGCGGACGGCCGGGGAACCGGCGGTGACGGTGTACGCGGACTGCGTGCTGTGCGGGGAGCCGACCGAGCACCCGGAGACGGTCAGGGGCGCGACCCTCTGCCCGGTCTGCGAGTGGCAGGAGGCCCAGCGCACGGCCTGCTCGGGCTGACGTCCCCGTGGCCGTCCCTGCGACTGAACCACCCCCGTGGCCGAACCGTCCCTGCGGCTCAACCACCCTCTGGCTCGACCACCCCGTGGACGGCGCCGCCAGCCGGGCCTCCCGCCCCTCAGTGCGCCATCAGCTCCGACACCCGGACGAAGCGGTAGCCGCGCTCCCGCAGCTCCGGCACGATCCGGCGCACCGCGTCCTCCGTCACCGGCGCCGCGCTGCGCGTGCAGTGCATCACCACCAGTGAGCCGGGCTTCACATCCGCCAGTACCTGGTCCGCGACGGCGTCCGGGTCGGTGGCGAAGGCGTCGCCGCTGACGACGTCCCACTGCACGGCGGTCACCTTCTCCGGGGCGAGCGCGCGCAGCGATGCCTTGTCGTAACACCCGCCGGGGAAGCGGAAGTACGGCACCACATTGCGCGCCCCCGCGTTACGGAACGCCGTGAAGGCCCGCCGGACGTCGTCGGCCATCCGCTCCTTGCCGATGACCGGCAGCCCGTAGCAGTCGGCGGTGAAGGCGTAGTGGCTGTACGAGTGGTTGGCGATCTCGAAGAGCGGGTCCGTGCCGATCGACTTCGCCTGGGTCGGGTACTCCTCGGCCCAGCGCCCCGTCATGAACACGGTCGAGGGCACTTCGAGCCGGCGTAGCAGCGCGATCAGCGACGGGTTGTCGAAGCGCTCGCCGCGCGCGGCCCGCGGTCCCTGGTCGGCCGTCATGTCGGCGTCGAAGGTGAGGGCCACCGTCTTCCCGGCGGCGGGGGCGCCGCGCTGGAAGACCGGCGTCAGGCCGTCGGGCCCCGGGACCATGGTGGGCGGCCCCTTGGCCGTGGCGGGGCCGGGCGTCGCGGTGGGCGGGCGGGCGGAGACGGCGGAGGCGGGCCCGGCGGCGGCGCGGCCGGCGCCCGCGCACCCGGACAGGGCGGCGCCGAGCAGGCCGAGTACCCCGAGGGCGCCGACGGCGGTGAGCGTGCGTACATATCTGGTCACACGCGGAAAATATATGATGATCTACCTGGAATCGGTGTACGGCACTCGCACACACCGAAGTCGCGTGTCAGGTCAGGAGGCGGGGACCCGATCGGCCCCGCGGGCTCGGCCCGGCGGGTCCATCGCCAGCAGCCGTCCGCGGCTCTCCTCGACATCGAAGTCGCCCGCCGGATACACCGGGGCCAGCGCGTCCAGGTGTTCGAGCAGCAGAGTACTGATCGCCCAGTTGCGGTACCACTTGCGGTCCGACGGGACGACGAACCAGGGCGCGGCCTCCGTGGAGCAGCGCCGCAGCGCCAGCTCGTACGCCTCCTGGTAGGCGGGCCACAGCGCCCGGTCCGCGATGTCGGACGGCTGGAACTTCCAGTGCTTGTCCGGGTTGTCCAGCCGGGCCAGGAGCCGGTCGCGCTGCTCCTCGTAGCCGATGTGGAGAAAGACCTTCACGATCGTCGTCCCGTTGTCCGCCAGCTCCCGTTCGAAGTGGTTGATCTGCTCGTACCGGTCGGCGAGGTTCCGGCGGGAGGCCAGCGCGCGGACGCGGGCGATCAGGACGTCCTCGTAGTGCGAACGGTCGAAGATACCGATCTCGCCGGGCTCGGGCAGCGCCCGCCGGATCCGCCAGAGGAACGGATGGCTCCGCTCCCGCGGCGTCGGTGTCTTGAACGCCCTGATCCGGCAACCGGACGGGTTGAACAGCCCGATCACATGTTTGACCGTGCCGCCCTTGCCGCTGGTGTCCATGCCCTGGAGCACCAGCAGCAGGCGGCGCGTGTCGCCCGCGGTGGAGGAGGCGTACAGACGGTCCTGGAGACCGGCCAGGCGTTCGGCCAGCGCGCCCAGGGCCGCCCGGCCCGCCGCCTTGTCCGCCGGACCGCCCGGGGTCGCCCTCGTGTCGTACCCGGAGAGGTCGACCGCGGCGCCCCCGGGGACGCGCAGCAGCTCACGCAGACCCGGCTCCGGTCCGGGCCGAGCTCCCGGCTTCCCCCGCTTTCCCGGCTTCCTCGCTCCACCGGTCTTCCCGCCCTTCGCGGCCACCGCGCACCCCTTCCGCTCGGTCGGCCCCGCACCGAAGGGCCCTCACCCGAGGATGCGACGGACCGGCGCGCCCTGCGACCGCTGGCGCCGCCGCGGGGCGCGCCGTCCCGTACGCACCTGTCAGCGCCAGGGGCCCGTCACCGCGAACGTCGTCCCCGGCGTGTAGCAGTTCACGTACATCGTGGAGCCGCCCGGCGAGAACGTCACCCCGGCGAACTCGCCCCACTCCGGATCCTCCGGGGTGCCCACGTTGTTGGCCCCCCGGGCCATCGCGTACACCTCGCCCCGGCGCGTCACCCCGAACACGTGCTGCGCGCCCCCGCCGTCCTCGCACACCATCAGGCCGCCGCTCGGCGCCAGACAGATGTTGTCGGGGGACTCACCGGGCAACTGGATGTCCGTGTCCGGGCCGAAGACGATCACCAGCGTGAGCCGGCGCCGTCGCGGCTCGTACTTCCAGACCTGCCCGTAGTGGTCGCCCGCCGAGCCGTCCGCGCTGTGCGCGAAGCTGGACACGAAGTAGACGGCCCGGTCGCCCCAGTAACAGCCCTCCAGCTTCTGCGCGTGGGTGATGCCACCGGGGCCGAAGTCCTGGAAGCGGATCGGGGTCTCCCGCGCCAGCGGGTCCGGTACGGGGACCCACTCGATCCGGTCGAAGGCCGCGCCGGTCTCCATGACCGTGGACAGGTCGGGCACCCCCGGCACCCGCATGGCCTCCAGCGTCCCGCCCGCGCGCAGCGAGCCTCTGCCGCCGCGCGGCTTCTCGGGGAGGAAGCGGTAGAAGAGCCCGAACGGTTTCTCGAACGCGTCCTCCGTCTCGTACACGACGCCGGTGCCGGGGTCGATCGCGACCGCCTCGTGCTGGAAGCGGCCCATGGCGGTCAGCGGCACGGCTCCGGTACGGCGTGGATCCGCGCCGTCGACCTCGAAGACGAAGCCGTGGTCCTTGGTGTAGCCGTTGGTGCCCGCGCGGTCCTCGGTCTCCTCGCAGGTGAGCCAGGTGCCCCAGGGGGTGGGCCCGCCCGCGCAGTTGACGGCGGTGCCGGCGATGGCGACCCGTTCGCCGAGGACGTTGTCGCGCCCGTCGAGTTCGAGCGCCGTACAGCCGCCCTTTCCCGCCGGGTCGTAGGTGAGACCGTCGACGGTCGGTACGCCGATCCGCGCCGTGACGCGGTTCTCGTGGTTGCGTACGAGATGGACCCGGCCACGTGGGCCCGCGAAGGCGGCCATTCCGTCGTGGTTGCTCGGCACCCGGCCCTCGCCGGAGCGGAGCGGGTCGCCCTCCCGGGAGAGGACCTTGTAGCGGAAGCCCCTGGGCAGGTCGAGCAGGCCGTCCGGGTCGGGGACCAGGGGGCCGTAACCACCCAGGCCCGTGGTCTGCGCCGCGGCCGTACCGGTGAACAGCTCCGATACGGCTCCGGAGAAGACGATGCCCGCGGCGGTGGCACCGCCGCGGGCGAGGATCTGACGTCGTGTTGCGGACATGAGGCAACTCCCTGCTGGCGGACAGGAGACGTGACCCGCATGTGTGTATCACGTGCACATGGGACACGTGAACCATGCGGGTCACCGCGAGCCTCTGGTGTCGCGCGGGGCGCCGCTCGTCAACAACGGGATGACGCGAAGTCAATTCCGCACTGACGCCGGGTGAACACCGGATGGCGCCCGGTACGGTGCCGCCGTCAGGCGAGCGAGGCGCTCAGCGTGATGGTCGTCCCCGTCAGCGCCTGGCTGACCGGGCAGTTCGCCTTGGCGTCGGCGGCCGCGGCCTGGAAGGCGTCCGCGTCCAGACCCGGAACCTCGCCCACCACGGTGAGGTGGATGCCGGTGATGCCCTCACCCGGCTGGAAGGTGACATCGGCCTTGGTGGTCAGCTTGGTGGGCGGGGTGCCCGCACCGGTCAGACCGTGCGACAGGGCCATGGAGAAGCAGCTCGAATGGGCGGCCGCGATCAGCTCTTCCGGGCTGGTCTTCCCATTGGCCTGCTCGGCGCGCGAAGGCCAGGAGACGGGCTGCTCGGGGATGCCGGAGGAGTCGAAGGTGACGGTGCCCGAACCCTTGAGCAGTTCGCCTTCCCAGTCCGTGTGAGCGGTGCGAACGGTAGCCATGATGGTTCCTTCCGATGGTCAACGGCGGTGCGGGGCGGTCACGGGGGCCGACCGCCCCGGCACGGGGGTTTGCGGCCCCCAAAGCCCCCAACCTACTGGAACCTACGGAGTGACCAGCCCCTTCGCGTCGCGCGCCAGCGCGGTGAGACGGGAGATCGCCCGGAAGTACTTCTTCCGATAGCCGCCGTTCAGCATCTCGTCGCTGAACAGCCGGTCGAACGGCACACCGGAGGCGAGCACCGGCACCTCCCGGTCGTACAGCCGGTCGGCGAGGACCACGAGCCGCAGCGCCGTCGACTGGTCGGGCACCGGGACCACATCCGTGAGACAGACGGCCCGCACCCCCTCCGTGAGCGCCCCGTACCGGCTGGGGTGGACCGAGGCGAGATGGTCGAGCAGCCCGGGGAAGTCGTCCAGGCTGGCGCCCTCGGTGGCGTACGCCGCCCGGGTCACGGCCTCGTCGGAGTACGGGGCGGGCGCCTCCGGCAGCCCCCGGTGACGGTAGTCCTCGCCGTCGATGCGCAGGGGCCGGAACTGGGCGGAGAGCCCCTGGATCTCCCGGAGGAAGTCGGCGGCGGCGAAGCGGCCCTCGCCGAGCTTGCCCGGCAGGGTGTTGGACGTCGCGGCCAGCGCCACACCCCGCTCGACCAGCCGGCCGAGCAGACTGGAGACGAGGACGGTGTCGCCCGGGTCGTCGAGTTCGAACTCGTCGATGCACAGGAGCCGGTGGCCGCCCAGCGTCTGCACGGTCTGCTGGAAGCCGAGCGCGCCGACGAGGTTCGTCAACTCCACGAACGTGCCGAACGCCTTCTGCTCGGGCGGCGCCGGGGTGGCGTGCCAGAGCGAGGCCAGCAGATGCGTCTTGCCGACGCCGTACCCGCCGTCCAGATAGACCCCGCGCGGCCCCGTGGGCGCCGGTGGCTTCCGTGCGAACCAGCGGCGCATCCCGCCACCGGAGCCCCCAGGACCCCCCGGGCCCGCGACGCGGTGCGCACCGCCCGGACCGGCGGCGAAGGCGTCCAGGACCGTGACGGCCTCGGACTGGCTCGGCTGGTTCGGGTCGGGTACGTACGTGTCGAAACGTACGGAGTCGAAGCGCGGCGGCGGCACCATCTCCGCGACCAGCCGGTCGGCGGGGACGCGCGGCCTGCGGGCGCAGAGGGAGAGAGGCGTCGCCTCGGCTGTCGAGGCGTGGCCGGAGGCGGTGGTGGAGGACGACACAACTCCTCACTCTATGCTCCGTGCCAGACTGCTGGACATGCGACGCCTGTTCCCTGTGACCGATCAGACAGCGCCCGGCACCCCCGCTGACCTCGCGCTCGGCGCCGAGGCAGGCGGGCGGGAGTGGAGCCTGGACGAGCTGGCCGACGCGTACGCCTACCCGGAGCACACACGGGGCGGGGGCCAGGAGGGCGGTGAGGTCTGGCTGCGCGCCAACATGGTCTCCACCCTGGACGGCGCCGCCCAGCACGACGGTCTGTCGCACGCCCTCTCCTCCGACGCCGACATGCGGATCTTCGGCACGCTGCGCGGCCTCGCCGACGCGGTGGTGGTGGGGGCGGAGACCGTTCGGCGGGAGGGGTACCGGCCGGCCCGTGCCCGGGAGGCGTTCGCCGCGCGGCGCGCCGCCGCCGGTCAGACGCCCGCCCCCGCGATCGCCGTCGTCACCATGAGCCTGGACCTGGACCTGTCGGCCCCGCTGTTCACCGCGCCCGGCGTCCCGACGCTCGTCCTGACCGGCACCGCCGCGCCCCTGGACCGGATCCGGGCCGCCGAGGAGGCGGGCGCGGTGGTGATCGTCGCGGGGGAGGGGGCCGCGGTGGACCCCGCCCGCGCCGTACGCGCCCTCGCGGAGCGCGGCCTCGTGCGGCTGCTCACCGAGGGCGGGCCGAAGCTGCTGGGCCAGTTCGTGGCCGCGGGCGTCCTGGACGAGCTGTGTCTGACGGTCTCCCCGACGCTCACCGCCGGGGACGCGCAGCGCATCGCGGGCGGCCCCGGGGCCGCCGTACCGGAGCGGTTCGCGCTGGCCTCCCTGCTGGAGCAGGACGGGTTCCTCTTCACCCGGTACCAGCGCGTCCGACAATGAGCGGAATTCACCGTTCCGGTTAGCTTCCGCTGGGCAGACTTATCCTCAGACCCCGTGCGGGCACGGGGAAGGATGGTTTCCGCAGCGGGTCAGGAGGGCCCGTGCACCAAGTGGCTCAATTGACTCAGTGGAACAGCTCAGTGGAACAGAAGGGCGCCTGTCGTGTTCACAAGCGTATTGATGATCGAGAAGCCCCTGACGCCGGAGGACGTGGAGTTCGTCACCACCCTCCACGGCGACGAGACGGTCTCCTTCGTGGTGCTCATGCAGCCCCGCGGCGACCAGGCGGACGTCCTGCTGCGCGCCATCGACGACGTCGCGGTCGGCGAGCTGCGGGACGCCGCGCGCGAGGGCGACCAGCCGGAGGGCACGGCCGCCAGACAGCCGGCCGAACTGGCACTCGAACACTCCCTGAGGGCCCTGCGCGGTGCGGGCTCCGAGGCGGTGGGCCAGGTGGTCGAGGAACACCCGCTGGACCTGCTCAAGACCGTCGTGGAGGAGTCCGCGGCCGACGAGGTGATCGTGCTGACCGAACCGCACTACGTGGAGGAGTTCTTCCACCGGGACTGGGCGTCCCGGGCCCGCCACAAGGTCGGCGTACCGGTGCTCAAACTCTTCGCCCACAGCGAATAGGCTGAATCGACGGCACCGGCACCTGTGAACGTACTCTGTCGGTCCTGCCCAGCACCCCGCTCGCACCTTGGAGAACACGTATGGCACCCGGTACCGGTATCCCCGTCGCCATGGAACGGCCGCACTTCATCGGTATCGGCGGCGCCGGGATGTCGGGCATCGCGAAGATCCTCGCCCAGCGCGGGGCGAAGGTCGCGGGCAGCGACGCGAAGGAGTCGGAGACCGCTCAGGCGCTGCGGGCGCTGGGGGCCACCGTGCACATCGGCCACGCCGCGCACCACCTCGCGGACGACGCCTCGTGCGTGGTCGTCTCCAGCGCCATCCGGGCCGACAACCCGGAGCTGGCCCGCGCCGCCGAGCTGTCGGTGCCGGTGGTGCACCGCTCCGACGCGCTGGCCTCGCTGATGGGCGGCGGTCTGCGGTCGCTCGCGGTCGCGGGCACCCACGGCAAGACGACCACCACGTCCATGCTGGCCGTCGCCCTCACCGAGCTGGGCCTCGAACCGTCGTACGCGATCGGCGGAGACCTGGCGGGCCCCGGCACCAACGCCCGGCACGGCGGCGGGGAGATCTTCGTCGCCGAGGCGGACGAGAGCGACCGCAGCTTCCAGAAGTACGACCCCGAGGTCGCGATCGTCCTCAACGTCGAGCTGGACCACCACGCCAACTACGCGTCGATGGACGAGATCTACGAGTCCTTCGAGACCTTCGCCGGTAAGATCGTCCCGGGCGGCACACTGGTGATCTCCGCAGACCAGCCGGGCGCCGTGGAGCTGACCGCGCGCGTGCGCGCCCTGGCCGGCCCGGACACGGCGAAGATCGTCACGTACGGTGTGGCCGAGGACGCCGACGTACGGGTCCACAAGATCACCGCACGGGGTCTGACCAGCGAGGTCACCGTTCTGCTCGGTGGCCGCCTGCTCACCTTCACGGTCTCCGTGCCCGGCCGCCACTACGCCCTCAACGCGGTCGCGGCCCTCGCGGCAGGCGTCGCCCTCGGTATCCCCGCGCACAACCTCGCCTCGGCGCTCGGCACCTACACCGGGGTCAAGCGGCGTCTCCAGCTCAAGGGCGAGGCCGCGGGCGTCCAGGTCATCGACTCGTACGCGCACCACCCCACCGAGATGACCGCCGACCTGGAGGCGATGCGCGCGGCGGCGGGCCCCGGCTCCCGGCTGCTGGTCGTCTTCCAGCCGCACCTGTTCTCCCGTACGCGGGAACTCAGCACCGAGATGGGCCAGGCGCTCGCCCTCGCCGACGCCTCGCTCGTCCTCGACATCTACCCGGCCCGCGAGGACCCGATCCCGGGCGTCACCAGCGATCTGATCGTCCGGGCCGCGCAGGCGGCCGACGCCACGGTCAAGGCCGTCCACGACAAGGACGCGGTGGCGGACGCGGTGGCGGGAATGGCGGGCCCCGGTGATCTCGTTCTCACCATGGGCGCGGGCGACGTCACGGACCTCGGCCCGCGGATCCTGGCCCGCCTGGCAGGCTGACCCACCCGTACGGTCGGCCGAGCGGACCCGAAGACCCAGAGAGGCGAGAGTCATGGCGTACGAGATCGACAAGCCGGACGAGCAGTGGCGCGCGGAGCTGTCGCCCGCGGAGTACAAGGTGCTCCGTGAGGCCGGCACGGAGCCCGCCTTCGTCGGCGAGTACACGGACACGAAGACGACCGGCGTCTACTCCTGTCGCGCGTGCGGCGCCGACCTCTTCCGTTCCGACACGAAGTTCGAGTCGCACTGCGGCTGGCCGTCCTTCTACGACCCGAAGGACACGGACGCGGTCGAGCTGATCGAGGACCGCTCGCACGGCATGGTCCGTGTCGAGGTGCGGTGCGCGCGCTGCGGCTCGCACCTGGGCCATGTCTTCGAGGGAGAGGGCTACGCGACCCCGACGGACCAGCGGTACTGCATCAACTCGATCTCGCTGCGGCTGGCGCCGACCGAAGACTGAGCTGCCCGAGTCATTACGCTGAGCGTTTACGCTGAGCCTCTACGTGGGGCCCGCTGTCCGGCTTTTCCCTCCCGAGCCCGGGAGGGAAAAGCCGGACCCGGCTCAGCGCTGCCGGCCGAGGGAGCCGAGGCGGCGGCCCAGCCTGCTGAGGGTGGACGGCCGGTTCCAGGCGCGGAACTCCTCGGCCCGGTGGGTTCCCTCCTGTTCGAGTCGTCGCTCGACGGCGGCGAGGTCCGCGTCGGGGAGCGCGCGGACCGCCGGGCGCAGCACCTTGTCGCGGAGCGCCGTACGCGTCCTGTCCCACTCCGCGCTCGCGCCCGGGAGCGAACTCCAGGCCACGAAGCAGTGCGCCGCGTACGCGGGGGACGTCCGCAGCAGATCGGCCACCCGGGGCTCCTTGGCCGCCGTCGCGTACGCGGTGAGCAGCGCGGGCTCGCCGCAGTGGATCAGGGTGTACAGCTCGCCCTCCGGCCGCTCCCGCGCGTGCAGTTGACGCCCCAGGGTGTCGAACAGCCGGTCCAGCAGGGCAGGCCCCACCGGTTCCGCGTCGGCCCGCAGGGACAACGCCCGTTCCGTCCAGGGCGGTTCGGCCCGGCCCGAGCCGAGGTCGCGGAGGAAGTCGAGGAGCAGCAGCGCGCCCCGGACACGCGGCTCCAGCCGGTCGGGGAAGCAGCGCAGCAGATCGTGCGCGAGGTCAGGGGCGTCCGGGTCGTCGGCGGGGCTGTCGAGCGCCGCCCCGACGAGCGTGGCCCAGGTGCCCGCCGCGCGGTGCGCGTCCGACCCCGTCTCGCCGAGCAGCCGTCCCGCCTCACCGGCCGTCGGCGCGCCGCCGTCCCACACCAGCCGTACCGCCGTACGCAGCACGAGCGGATCGGTGAACGCCGAGACGCCGCCCGCCCGTAGCGCGGCGTGCAGCGCGGTCAGACCGTCGCCGCCGGTCTCCGGCGTCCAGGGCGCGCCCGCGCACATCCGCAGATGTGGCAGCGTCTGCACCCCGCCGAGGGGGAGTTCGACCGAGGCCAGCAGCCGCGCGGCGGTGGCGGGATCCTCGGCGGCATGCGTGTCGAGCGCGCCGAGCAGGGCGGTACGCAGCTCGAAGTGGTCGTCCAGCACGGTACGGACCGCCGGGACGCGGGCGGTGTCCGGATCGGCGGAGAGGGCGCGCGCCAGCCGGGTGGCGAGGCCGGGAAGCAGCTCCGTACAGTCCACGCCGAGGATGCCCGCGACACGCAGCAGCTCCACCGGACGGGCGATGTCGCGCGCCGTGTCGTCGGCGATGCCCGCGAGGAGGCCGGGGGCCAGCTCGGCCGCCAGCCGCCGCTTGAGCTCTTCGGGGAGCGCCGACAACTCCGCCTCGGGGAGTGGTTCGTGGGGTGCGTCCGCCATCCCGACGGCCGTGGTCAGCACGAGCGCGCCGAGCGTGTGGAGTGTGGCGGCGGTACGGTCGTCCTCGCCCGGCGCCGGCGGTCGTGCCCGGCTGCCGAGCGCGGTGAACAGCCGGGCCAGGGCGGCACGTTCGGCCTCCGTACGGCGGTCGTCGACCGGGGCGGCAAGCGCCTCGACGAGGCGGTGCAGCCGGTCGAGGCTCACCATGCGCACCTGCTGGGACGCCCAAGTCGCGGCCTCCGTACGGCCGTCCGCGCCCAGGGTGACATCCGCGCAGAGCGCGGCGAAGGCCAGCGCGCCGGGGGCGAGAACACCGCCCGGCAGCGTGGCCGCCTCCGTGAACACCTCCGGCGCCCTGCCGAGCCAGAGGCGCGCGGCGATCTCGCCCCAGACGTAGGGGACATGGTCCTCTTCGGGCGACGCGGGCGGGCGAGGCGTCATCGGGGCGGGCGGGCGGCCGGTGCAGTCGAGGACCAGGCTGTGCCGATCCGGCTCGGTCCCTTCCCGGACGCCGTCCGGGAGTACGCCGTCGGGGAGTACGCCGACGATCCGCTGGCGGGCCTCAAGAGGGCGGCGGGTGTACGTGGTGAACGTCAGCGGCTCGGCGTGCTCGCGCGGCAGGACGGCGCAGGCCAGCGCGATCCACTGGGCGACGTCGGCGCTGCTCCGCTCCACGAGGACGAGCCGCGCGGGTGCGCCGGTGCCGGCCTGCTCCCGCAGCCCGGCGAAGAACCGCGCGAGCCAGGGGGCGCGCGCGGCGGCGAACCCGGTCAGTACGTCCCGGCCGAAGAGCCCCAGCGGTGGCAGGTCCTCCAGCGGCGCCGGTGTCCCGCTCCCGGGTGCGCGGTCCGCCCAACGCACGGAGTTCCAGGCGGAGATCGGCAGACCGCCGCCGGGCAGCCCGGTGCCGGCGGGCAGCAGGACGGCATGGGTGTGCGAGACGGTGGCGCCAGCCCCCGTCCCCGTACCCGCGCCCGTGTCCGTGCCGGTCGCGGTACGGACCGTACGGGCCAGGAGCCGGCTGCCGTCCGAGAGCACGCTGTGGTTGAACGCCTGTGGGAAGGCGGCGAGTTCGGCGGCCGTGGGGTGCGGCGGTGCGCTCTCGGGTGGCTCGTACCCGATCAGCCGCTCCACCTCGTCCAGCAGCGGCCCGGGTATGCCGGGAGTGACGGCGACGAAGCCGGAGCCCGGCCCGTCCTGGCCCGGTGGGGCCGAGGTGTAGTGCAACTGCGCCAGGCCCATGGGCCGGCCCCCTTCGTTCCTGGCTGGTCCGGCCCGCGCCCGCCGTGAACCCGGCGAGGGCGCGCCGGATTTCGGCAGCACGAAGGTACCGCCCCGCGAGGAACCGCGCGCACCGACCCCGTGACCGGGCCTGGACTACGCGGGCTGGAGCAGGTCCCAGAGGTTCCCGTACAGGTCCTCGAAGACCGCGACCGTTCCGTACGGCTCGTGACGGGTCTCCTGTACGAAGCGGACCCCGGCGGCGGTCATCCGGGCGTGGTCGCGGGCGAAGTCGTCGGTGTACAGGAAGAAGCCGACCCGGCCGCCCGTCTGCGCGCCGATGCTCGCGCGCTGGGCGTCGTCCCTGGCGCGGCCGAGCAGCAGCCCGGTGCCCGCCCCGCCGGTGGTTCCGTCGAGCGCGCGCGGGCGGACCACGACCCAGCGGGAGCCGTCGCCGCGGTCGGTGTCCTCGACCAGTTCGAAGCCGAGGGCTTGCGTGTAGTGGGCGATGGCCCTGTCGTAGTCGTCGACGACCAGGGTGACCAGAGCGATATGAGGCATGGAGAGAAGTTATACGTATGACCATCTTCGGGCAAGGCGGTCCGCGAGGCCCCGCGCACCGCGCCCGCCGCGTTGTCATAGCTGAGGACTAGCATCGGAAGTCCGATCACCCGGGATCCGTCCCGGGATCCATCGGGGCCCCTGGCGGTCACCGGGTCCCCCGCGTTTTCCGGGGGAGCGGGCGGGACAGTTTCGACGCGGGGCGCAAACGGGCGGAGGCGATGGTGGTGGGGCTGTTCCGGCGAGGGCCGAGGCGTGACGGACGTGACACGCCCCGGGACCCCGCGTTCTCGTTCTTCTCGGTGGACGAGGCCGCGCTCTTCCGCGGCCAGGTCCGCGAGGCGTTCGCGGAGCACGGTCTGGAGGTCACGCTCTACGCGGACATGGTGACCGACAGCGCGGGTCGCCAGTTCGGCCTGGGCAACCTCGCCGCGGTGTGCCACAACGACGACCGCGGGCCCCGCGTCTGGGGCGATCTCGCGCGCAGACACGCGGGCATGGTGCTGCGCACCATGGACGGCCCGTCCGCGCTCGACACCCTGCCGCCCGAGCAGATCCGCGCCCAGCTCTACCCCCGGGTGATCAGCGAGGACGGCCTCGACGCCCAGACGTTCGGATACGCGCGCTCGGTCGCCCCCGGGCTCTACGAAGTGCTCGCGCTCGATCTGCCGGAGAGCGTCATGATGCTCACCGACGAGGCGCTGGAGCCGCTGGGCGAGGTCAGGGACCTCCGGGAGCGGGCGCTGAGCAATCTGCGCGAGCTGCCCGTCGAGGGGCACGAGACGGTCAAGGACAAGGGCGCCGACGGGATGCGGTTCGAGGTGATCCTCGGCGACTCCTTCTACACAGCCAGCCGTGTCCTCGCCCTGGAGACGGTCGTCCGGCGGGTCACCGGCGAGCGGATCGGGCCGGACGGGGCGCTCGTCGCGCTGCCGTTCCGGCATCAGCTCGCCTTCCATGTCATCCGCGACCTGACGATGATCCCGTCGCTGAACGCGATGGCGTCGTTCGCCGCCTCCGGGTACGAGGACACGCCGGGCGCCATCACCCCGTACGTCTACTGGTGGCGCGGCGGTACGCTCACGCAGCTCAGCGAGGCGGACGACGACGGTGAGGGGCTGCGGATCGTCGTCGGTGACGACTTCCAGGAACTGCTGGAACGGCTGGACCCGGAGGGGCGGATGCCACCGGGGTAGCGCTCCGGGGCCGGCGCCACCGAAGTCCGCGCTGCCTGAGCCCATCTCGCCTTGGCCCGCCTCGCCCGAGCCCGCGCGATCGGCGCCCGCGCCACCGGAGCCACGCCACCGGAGCGGGGCGGCGGAGGCCGCCCCCGCGCCCGTATGGAGACCGAAGAAGGAGACCGCATGCCCGTCACCCCGCCGTCCGCCACCCCTCTGTCCGCCGCCCCGCCGCCCTTCACCACGGACGACTACCGCGCCCGGATGGCCCGTGCCGCCGAGGCCGCCGCCGGCGCCGGCCTCGCGGGGCTGCTCGTCGCCCCCGGGCCCGACCTCGTCCACCTCACCGGCTACCGGCCGACCGCCGACACCGAGCGGCTCACCCTGCTCGTCATCGCCGCGGGGCAGGACCCCGTCCTCGTGGTCCCCGCCCTGGAGGCGCCGGACGCCGCCCGGGCCGCCGGGGCGCCCGCGCTCACCCTGCGCGACTGGACGGACGGCACGGACCCGTACGGCGTGGCGGCCCCGCTGCTCGACCCGGCGGGCCGGTTCGGCGTCAGCGACAACGCCTGGGCGATGCATCTGCTCGCACTCCAGCGGACGCTGCCCGGCACCTCGTACGTGGCGCTGACCGAGGGGCTGCCGATGCTGCGCGCGGTCAAGGACGCGCGGGAGCTGGAGCGGATCGCGGCGGCGGGCGCGGCGGCCGACGCCGCGTACGACGCGATCCTGAAGGTCCGGTTCGCCGGCCGCCGCGAGACCGACGTGGCGGCGGACCTCGCCCGCCTTCTGCGGGAACACGGCCACTCCCAGGTCGACTTCACCGTCGTCGGGTCGGGCCCCAACGGCGCCGATCCGCACCACGAGGCCGGCGAACGGGTCATCGAGCGCGGCGACATGGTCGTCCTGGACTTCGGCGGGCTCACGTACGGGTACGGCTCCGACACCACCCGGACCGTCCATGTCGGCGAGCCGACCGCCGAGGAGCGGCGCGTGCACGATGTCGTACGGGCGGCGCAGCAGGCCGGGTTCGAGGCGGTACGGCCCGGGGCCGCCTGCCAGGAGGTCGACCGGGCGGCCCGCGCGGTCATCGCGGACGCCGGGTACGGCGCGTACTTCATCCACCGCACCGGCCACGGCATCGGCGTCACCACGCACGAGCCGCCGTACATGATCGAGGGCGAGGAGCGGCCGATGGTGCCGGGCATGTGCTTCTCGGTCGAGCCGGGTGTCTATCTGCCGGGGCGCTTCGGGGTCCGGATCGAGGACATCGTCACGGTCACGGAGGATGGCGGCCGCCGGCTCAACAACACCCCGCGCGAGATGGCGATCGTGGAGTAGGCGGAAAGCGGCCCCTGACCGGGATCGGCGGGGGTACGGAGGTGGTTTCACGGGCGGGCGGGGGTACGGGGGTCTCCGCGTCCCGATCGGCCGCCCGGCCCCCGCCCACGCGGTGCCGCGTCCTTCGCGAAACCGGGTCCGACCTGGTGTTCCACGCTGCCCGGTGACACCGTACTCCCCATGAGGGAAGCGGAGTTGATGGACCGGAGCATACGCACGACCGAGGATGTGCTGAGGCTGCTGGACGGCCTGTTCGCGCCGGAGGCCGACCGCTGGACGGCCGGCGGGGCCACCTGGTGGGACGGCTTCTACGCCGACCGCTCCAAGGAGGTGCCGTTCTTCGTGGCGAAGCCGGACGAGAGTCTGGTCTCCGCTCTCGACCGGGGCGTGGTCACACCGGGCCGCGCGCTCGACCTGGGGTGCGGCCCTGGCCGTAACGCGCTGTATCTCGCCTCCCGGGGCTTCCGGGTGGACGCCGTCGACCTCTCCGTGACGGCCGTCGACTGGGCCCGGGAGCGCGCTCGCGAGGCCGGCGCCGAGATCCGTTTCCACCAGGGCGACGCCTTCGCGCCCGGCCCGGCCGTGCTGGACGGTCCGTACGACCTGATCCAGGACTCGGGCTGCTTCCACCACCTGCCGCCCCACCGGCGCGTCAGCTATCTCGCCCTGGTCGACCGGGTGCTCGCGCCCGGCGGCCATCTCGCCCTCACCTGCTTCGCCGCCGGCGAGACGGGTATGGGCTCGGAGCTCCCCGACGCGGCCTTCTACCGCCCGTCCGGCCGGTCCGGGCGCCCCGGGCTGCACGGCGGGCTCGCGTACACACCGGAGTCGCTGCGCCGGATCTTCGCCGGCCTCACGGAGGTCGAGCTGCGCCGCATGCGCGACGAGCCGCCCGGCTCGCCCCGCTTCGGCGAACCCTTCCTCTGGACGGCCCTGTTCCGCCGCCCCGCGTCCGGCTCCCTCGTCTAGGCGAGGCGGGCGGCGAGTTCGTCCAGATCGGCCACGAACCAGACATGCCGGCCGCGGTTCGACTCACGGACGAGGTCGGGCAGGGCCGTGCTCGCCCGCAGATGGTGGGTGATGTCGCCGACGACCACCAGGTGGAGCCGGTAGTTCACCAGCTTCTGGAGGATCGCGCCGGCCACACCGGTGCTGAGGTCGAAGAACCGCGCGTCGAACCGTTCCACCGGGACCGCGACCACCTCCGCTCCGTGGAAGGCCGCGGCGACCAGGTGGTCGAGCGCGTCCTGCTCGGAGGCGAGGGGCGGCCCCGCCGGGTCGCAGACCAGCACCGGTGTGCCGTGGTGCTCCACGAGTTGGTCAGGCACGGTGCGCCTCCCCCGTCCCGTCGGAGGAGGCGCCGCTCTCCGTGAACAGGCCGTTGTCCGGGCCGAGTACGCCGTCGATCAGATGCAGCACGTCGGCGGTGGTGGCGGCGTCGCCGAGGATCACGATCTTCATACGGGCTCGTTCCTTGTCGTGGACCGTCTGGATACGCAGCGGCTCCCGGGAGTCCCGTACGGACTGTGCGGCGGCCGTGAGACAGGTGCTCAGCCGCTCGGCCCCGGCCGGGCCGAGCGCGTCGATCCGTACGATGCTCGACACCTCCACATGGCCGCGGACCGGCTCGGCCCCCGGAGCGTCCTCGGGGTCCTGGCGGCTGGTCAGCGCCTCGAAGTCCGCCCGGCTGATCCGGTACTGCTTGCCGATCCTGACGGCCTTCAGCCTGCCGTCGCGGACATAGTTCCGCACCGTCCGTACGTGCAGGCCGAGCCGCTCGGCGACCTCACCGACCGAGTACAGCTCCTGTTCGGGACTCTCCATATGTCCGGATGTTACCTCAAATTACTCTCTGGAGAGAGTCTGAGCGAAAAAAGGGAAGGATAGGGAAGGTTTCATGGAGCGGCGGGGGTCGCGGATCCCCGCCGGCTGTCAGCGGTCGGCCAGGATCACGCATGACTCCGGCGGCAGCCGCAGCACCCCGTCCGCCCCCGGCGCCTCCACCGGCGCCCACGCCGCGAGCACCCGCCCGGTGCCGCCCGTGGACAGGCCGTCCAGCGGGATCTCCACATCACGCGCGGAGAGGTTCACCGCGATCCGCAGATCGCCTCTGCGGTACGCCAGCCAGCGCGCCCCCTCGTCGTACGCGACCCGCACCGCCGCCAGGTCGGGATCGGCCAGATCCGGCTGCTCGTGGCGGAGCGCGATCAGCTCGCCGTACCAGGCCAGCAGCCCCGCGTGCGGCTCGCGCGCCTGTTCCGAGCGGTCCAGGCAGGAGCGCTCGCGCGTCGCCGGGTCCTGCGGGTCGGGGATGTCCCCGGCCGCCCAGCCGTGCGCCGCGAACTCCCGGCGCCTGCCGTTGCGTACGGCCTCCGCGAGCACCGGATCGGTGTGGTCGGTGAAGAACTGCCAGGGTGTGGTCGCGCCCCACTCCTCGCCCATGAAGAGCATCGGGGTGTGCGGCCCGGTCAGGACGAGGGTGGCCGCGCAGGCGAGCAGACCGGGGGAGAGGGTGGCCGAGAGCCGGTCGCCGAGCGCCCGGTTGCCGATCTGGTCATGGGTCTGGGCGTAGCCGAGGAAGCGGTGCGCGGGCGTTCTCGTACGGTCGACGGGGCGGCCGTGCGTACGGCCCCGGAAGGTCGAGTACGTGCCGTCGTGGAAGAAGGCGTGCGTCAGCGTCTTGGCCAGCGCGGCCAGTGGCTCGCGGGCGAAGTCGGCGTAGTAGCCCCGGGATTCGCCGGTGAGCGCGGTGTGCAGGGCGTGGTGGAAGTCGTCGTTCCACTGGGCGTGCAGCCCGAGGCCGCCCTCCGTGCGGGGGGTGGTGGTACGAGGGTCCCCGAGGTCGGACTCGGCGATCAGGAACAGCGGCCGGCCCAGGTCGGCGGAGAGCGCGTCGACGGCCGTGGACAGCTCTTCGAGGAAGGTCAGCGCGCGATGGTCGGCCAGCGCGTGCACGGCGTCCAGCCGCAGCCCGTCCAGCCGGAAGTCCCGCAGCCAGGCCAGGGCGCTCTCCCGCAGATACGCGCGGACCTCATCGGAGCCGGGGGCGTCGAGGTTGACGGCGGCGCCCCACGGGGTGTGGTGGGTGTCGGTGAAGTACGGGCCGAACGCGGGCAGATGGTTGCCCGACGGGCCGAGATGGTTGTGGACGACGTCGAGGACGACCCCGAGCCCCAGACCGTGCGCCGTGTCGACGAACCGCTTCAGCGCCTCGGGGCCGCCGTACGGCTCGTGCACCGCCCACAGCGACACCCCCTCGTACCCCCACCCGTGGGTCCCGGGGAAGGGGCACACCGGCATCAGCTCGACATGGGTGATCCCCAGCTCGGCCAGGGGCGCGAGCCGCGCCGCCGCCGCGTCGAAGGTGCCCTCGCGGGTGAAGGTGCCGATGTGCAGCTCGTACAGGACCGCGCCGGGCAGCGGCCGGCCCGGCCAGGGGACGCGCCAGTCGTACGCGGCCTGGTCGACGACGGCGCTGCGGCCGTCGGGCCCCTCCGGCTGGCGGCGCGAGCGCGGATCGGGGCGTACGGGGCCGCCGTCGAGCGAGAAGCCGTAGCGGGTCCCGTCGCCTGTCCCGTGGCCCGGCCCGACGCCCGTACCGGCCCCCGTCGTGCCGGGTGTCCCGGCATGCGTCTCTGCGGTCCACCAGCCGGGTCTGCCCTGGTCACGCTCCATGGGCAGGACGGCGGGGCCCGCCCCGCCGCCACGATCGGGGCTGTCGCGTCCGGTCCCCTCCAGATGGAGGTCGACCCGCTCCTGCGCCTTCGGTGCCCACACCTCGAACTGCACGGGTGGTTCCCCCTTGTCGTCGGCACTGTCCCTCTGACGGTGACACCTCTCATGGTGGCAAGGGAGACGGCCCGGGGCGCGGTGATCACGGTGAATCGGGTGGCCGTGGCGCGGACGGGGTCACCGGTCCATCTGGACACGTCAGGCCCGCCGGAAGGACAATCACGTCTGTGACGTCCTCCTTCGAGTCTCCCGCGTATCCCGTGCGGCTCTCCGACGCCGAGCGCGACCGTGTCCTCTCGGTACTCAGGGAAGGAGTGGCACAGGGCCGGCTGTCGCACGACACCTTTCTGCGCCGGACGGACCTGGCGCTCGCCGCCCGCGGGATCGACGAGCTGAAGCCGCTCACCGCGGACCTGGAGGCCGAAGGCCGCTGGTCCCGCGGGGTGTTCGCGGCGGTCGGCCGGCTCTCCGCGTTCTCGCACCGGCTGAGCAGGGCGTGGCAGGCCGAGCGGCTGCCGAAACTGCTGCTGCCGTCGCCGGGCCCGTATCCGCTGCGGATCGGCCGCGACCCCGTCAACGGGCTGCGGCTCAGCCATGACACGGTCTCCCGGCTGCACGCCGAACTGAGCAGGCAGGACGAGCGCTGGGTCCTGCGCGACCTCGGCTCGACGAACGGCACGACCGTCAACGGACGGCGCGTCACCTCGACGGTCGTCGTACGGGACGGCGACTTGGTGACGTTCGGATCGATGAGCTTCCGGCTCTCCTCGAACTGAGCGAGCCCGGCCCGCCGCCCGGTGTGGGGGGTGTGACGGCGGGCCGGGTGCCGTCCGGCGTCCGGGTGGGGGCCGGGCCGGAGTGTGCGGGTGGTGCCTGTGGTGACCGCGCGCGCCCGGGTCAGTGCACGGAACAGGGCGCTGTGGCGGCGGTGTCCGGTGGCCCGCCCGAGGCGACGTAACTGAAGGTGGTCGAGGCGCCGGCCGCCAGCGACCCGTTCCAGTCGACGTTGTGGACCATCACCTCCTGGCCGCCGTACGTGGCGTTGCCGCTCCAGAGGCTGTCGACCTTCTGGCCGGTCGGCAGGGTGAACTCGACCATCCAGCCCAGGATCGGGTTGGCGCCGGTGTTCTTGACGGTGATCTCGGCCTGGTAGCCGCCCGTCCAGGTGCCGGTGGTCTTCCGGGTGGCGGTGCAGGTGGCCGTCGGGTCGGTCGGCGGGTCCGTCGGGCTGCCCGGCTCACCGACACCGGTCACCTCGCCGTTGCCGCCGTCGAAGACGACGTCCGAGCAGCTGTAGAAGGTCTCGGTGCTGTCCGAGCGCTGCCACACCATGTAGATGATGTGCCGGCCGCTCTTGCCGGTGGGCAGCCTGCCCGTCCACTTGTACGCGCCCTCCACGGTGCCGACGCTCCCGGTGACCTGCGGGTGGTCGACCGTCATGAACGGGGTGGACTCCAGATCGTCCCAGCCGAAGGTCTTCGTGGGGTCGAAGCCGTCCTTGGTGACGTACACGTAGAACCAACCGGGGTGCGCGGCCCACGCGTTGTACGAGAAGTCGAGGGACGCGCCCGAGGTCAGGTGGGTGAGCGGCCAGTCGCTCCGGGACTTGTTGAAGCCGTTGAACGTGGTGTTGCCACCGCTGCACAACTGGCCGTCGGGGATGAAGCCCTTGGTCCGTCCGGCGCCGTCGGAGCGCAGTACGGAGAACCAGTTGTAGAGCGGGGTGGTGCCGCTCTCCGCGACCGCGGCCTTGCACGCGGGGTTGACCGGCTTGATCTCACCCGTGCTGGTCAGACCGTCCCGCCAGCACATGAAGGTACGGCTGGCGGGTTTCATCGGGGTGCCGTGGGCGGACGAGGGCTGACTGTCCGTGACGACCAGGAGCAGGGCGGGGAGTACGGCGAGAAGTGCGAGGAGTACGGCTCTGCGGGGGTGTAACAGCCACAGTGGGGGGCGGTTCATCATGCGGGTCCCTTCTGCATGATCATGACAAGTGAACGTACGTGGCGGTAATGGGAGCGCTCCCATTTCTCGGAACGTAGCGCGGCTCGGGCACTCTGTAAACGCCGTGGACCGAACTTCCGGCAAACCGGCCTTCGGGCCCTCGGGGCCACCGCCACGTTCAGCCCGCCGCGCTCACCCGCGGCCCCCGCCGCCTTCATACCGTCGTCAGCAGGGCCACCGGGAACGTGTCGAGCAGCTCCGCGAGCCGCGCCGTCCCCGAGACCTCACGCCCCGTCAGCACATCCCGCCACCGCCCCGGCGGCAGCGGCAGCTCCGTCGTGCGCCAGCCGCCCGCCCGCTCCAGGCCGTACGGAAGCCGCGTCGTCACCGTGACCGTGGCGCCGGTGCGGACGAAGGCCAGCGCGTGCTCGGCGGCCGGACCCAGCGCGTGCAGCGGGGTGTACGTGCCGGACTCGCCGAAGACCTCGGGCCGCTCCCGGCGCAGCCGCAGCGCCGCCGTCGTGACCACCGTACGGTCGTCGGGCGGTCCGGTCCTGAACGGCCGCCGGTTGTCCGGGTCGACCAGCGCCGGATACTCGCGCTCCGTGCCCTGGTAGAGGTCGGGCACCCCCGGCATCGTGAGGTGCACCAGCGTCGCGCCCAGCGCGGCGGCCCGTACGTACGGGGCCAGCGCACGGTTGAACGCCGTGACCGTACGCCGCGCCGGACCCGCCGGGCCCGCCTCGACGAACGCCGCCACCGCCTGTTCGTACAGCGGGTCCGGCTCCGTCCAGCTCGTCCGCAGCCCCGCCTCCCGTACGGACTTCAGCAGCGCGGGCACCATCCGCGCCCCGTCCGGCGGGGTCCCGTCCACAGCGGGCGTGAAGCCCACCGCCGTCTGCCACGCCTGCCACGCCACCTGCGGGTCCGGCGCGGCGACCCCGGCCACCTGCTCCAGCAACTGGTCCCACCGCTCGGGGCACTCGGCGAGGATCGCGATCCCGGCCCGTACGTCCGCGCTGCGCTTGGTGTCGTGCGTGGTCAGTACGGTGCCGGTGGACGGCCAGTCGCGCGCGACGCGCAGGCAGTACGCGTGGAACCGCTCCGGGCTCACCGCCGGGCTGCCCGGATCGCCGCCCACCTCGTTCGCCGAGATCAGCGGTACGTAACGGTAGAACGCCGTGTCCTCCAGCGACTTGGCGCGCAGCGCGGACGCGGTCTGCGCGAACCGGGCGCAGAACACCCTCTGGTCCTCGCCGGTGCCGAGCCGGCCGAGCGCCAGCTCCCGCACCACGTCCACGACGGCCGCCTCCCGCTCCACCGCGAACGCCGTCTTCGCCTGCCGGACCGCCTCGTCGGAGACCGCCGCCTCCGCAGCCTCGGGGCAGGGCCCGCCCGCCGTCGTGTACGGGCGATAGACCGGCACCCGGACCAGCAGCTCCCGGATCGCGGTGCGCAGCGCCCAGGGCGCGTGGTCGCGCAGCGCGGGGTCGGCGGCGCAGACGCGCAGCGCCGTACGGACCAGGAAGGCGGTCTCGGCGGCCAGTTCGTGGAAGACCACCTTGTACGCCGCGCGCCGGGCCGTACCGTTCCAGTAGCCGCCCCGGTCGCCCGCCGGGCCCGCGACGTCCCGGTAGCGGCGCTCCAGGACCTCCGCGCCCGCCCCGTCCGTGAACACCCCGTCGATGTGGCGCAGCGCGTCGTAGCCGGTGGTGCCGGCGACGGCCCACCCGGCGGGCAGCACCTCGTCGTCGGCGAGGATCTTCTCCACGACCGTCCAGCAGCCGCCGGTCGCCTCGTTCAGCCGGCGCAGATACTCCTCCGGGTCGGCGAGCCCGTCCGGGTGGTCGACGCGCAGCCCCTCGACGACGCCGTCCCGTACCAGCTCGACGATCTTGGCGTGGGTGGCGGTGAAGACCTCCGGGTCCTCCACCCGTACCCCGATCAGCTCCGGGATGGTGAAGAACCGGCGGTAGTTCAGCTCGGTGCGGGCCAGCCGCCACCACGCGAGCCGGTAGTGCTGGGCGTCGAGCAGCGCGGGCAGCGGAAGCTCCTCGCTCCCGGCCGCGAGCGGGAAGCGCTGCTCGCCGTGGTGGAGCATCCCGTCCTCGACACGCAGCGCCCCGGCCGCCAGCTCGTCCCCGACCGGGGACGGCAGCACCGGCAGCAGCACCTTGCCGTCGCCCGCGTCCCAGTCGATGTCGAACCAGCGGGCGTACGGCGATTCGGGGCCCTCCCGCAGCACCTCCCACAGGGCGCGGTTGTGGACGGGCACCGCGGCCATGTGGTTGGGCACGATGTCCAGCACGATTCCGAGGCCGTGCTCGCGGGCGGTGGCGGCGAGATCCCGCAGCCCCTCCTCGCCGCCCAGTTCGGCCCGTACGGCGGAGTGGTCGACCACGTCGTAGCCGTGCGTGGAGCCCGGTACGGCCTCCAGCACCGGCGACAGGTGCAGATGCGAGATCCCGAGGGCGGCGAGGTACGGCACGGCGCGCCGGGCGGCCGAGAACGGGAATTCCGGCTGGAGCTGGAGCCGGTAGGTCGCAGTGGGCGTCATACGGTCGTACGTACCCCGCTTCTCGACTTCTGTTTCATCGGTATCAGTGGATTCGACGGCGGCGGTTTCGGAGGCGACGACTTCGGAGTCACCGACTTTCGGCCTGGGCGGCGGACGGGTCCGCCTCCACCGTAGAGCCTGGGGCCTCCGGCGTGTGAACGTACGGGGTGGTCGTGCTCAGGACCGTGAAGCCCAGGCGCTCCAGAATGGGACGGCTCATGTCCGTCGCGTCCACCTGGAGGTAGGGGTAGCCGCGGTCGGCGGCGATCCGGGCCCGGTAGGTGACGAGCGCGCGGTAGATGCCCCTGCCGCGCCACTCCTCCCTGGTGCCGCCGCCCCACAGACCGGCGAACCGCTTGCCGGGCGGCAGTTCCAGCCGCGCCGCGCTCACCGGCACCTCGCCCGCCATGGCGACGACCGCGCGGACCGTGTCGGGGAACTCGGTGAGCTGGGCAAGGAGCTGCTGACTCAGCCGGCCGCTGTCCGTGCCGAAAGCCTGATCGTGCCCGTCCGCCATGAGGGCGACACCGGCCGCGTCGGTGACAGGGACCAGCCGGACGCCCTCCGGTGGCTCGGCGTCGCCGAGCAGATCCTTGACCTCGGCGACCATGAGCGCCTCCGTGGGCTCGGTGACGAATCCGGCCGCGAGCAGCAGCCTCCCGAGACCGGCGGGGGCGTCATGGCCGTAGAGCTTCCACTCGAACTCCAGGCCGAGCGCGGTGAAGTGCGCCACCTGCTCCGCGATCGCCGCCGCGGCCGAACTCTCGTCCAGGTCCGACCAGAGGACCCCGTTCCAGTCGTGCGGGCCGCCGCTGCGGCGCACCACGTTCCCGGATCGCTCCGGCGACGCGCGCGAACCGTCGGCCCCCGCGTGCCGTCGCATGTCCCGGTCGAACGCCTTCAGTACGGTTTCCTTGTCCATTCGGGCACTGGATCACCGGCAGGGCGGCCCGGCAACCGGATTTCCCGGCCTGCCGCGCCGCCGTCCGCCCCCCTACGGCCCGTCGGCCTTCGAGCCGGCCGGTCGCCGGGCCCTACGCCGGGCGCATCAGCACCGTCATGCTGCGGCCGATCATCTTGAGCCGTTCGCCGCCGTCGACCTTCTCGCCCTGTCCGCGCACCACGCCCTCCGGGCGGGCCGTGTCCACCATGACCTGCCACTGACGTCCGTGGTTCACCGGCACCCGGAACTCCAGCTCGTCCGCGCTCGCGTTGAACATCAGCAGGAACGAGTCGTCCGAGATCCGCTCCCCGCGCGGCCCCGGCTCCGAGATCGCGTGGCCGTTGAGGAAGACCGTCATCGCCTTGGCGTGCGCCGCCTGCCAGTCCTGCTGGGTCATCTGCTCCCCCTCGGGGGTGAACCAGGAGATGTCCGACAGGTCGTCGTGCGTGCCCTCCACCGGACGTCCGTGGAAGAAGCGCCTGCGCCGGAAGACCGGATGGTCCCGGCGCAGCCACACCATCGCCTGGGTGAAGGCCAGCATCGTCCGGTCGGTCTCCGCCCCCGGCTCCGGCCAGCGGACCCAGGAGACCTCGTTGTCCTGGCAGTACGCGTTGTTGTTGCCGCCCTGCGTCCGGGCGAACTCGTCGCCGTGGCTGAGCATCGGCACGCCCTGCGAGAGCATCAGCGTCGCGATGAAGTTGCGCATCTGGCGGTTGCGCAGCTCCACGATCTCCAGATCGTCGCTCTCGCCCTCCACCCCGCAGTTCCAGGACCGGTTGTGGCTCTCGCCATCCCGGTTGGACTCGCCGTTGGCCTCGTTGTGCTTGTCGTTGTACGAGACGAGATCGTGCAGGGTGAAGCCGTCGTGGCAGGTGGTGAAGTTGATGGAGGCCAGCGGACGGCGCCCGTCGTCCTGGTACAGGTCGGACGAACCAGTCAGCCGGGACGCGAACTCGGCGAGGGTCCTGGGTTCGCCGCGCCACAGGTCCCGTACGGTGTCGCGGTACTTCCCGTTCCACTCGGTCCACAGCGGCGGGAAGTTCCCCACCTGATAGCCGCCCTCGCCCACGTCCCACGGCTCGGCGATCAGCTTCACCTGGCTGACCACCGGGTCCTGCTGGACGAGGTCGAAGAACGACGACAGCCGGTCCACCTCGTGGAACTGGCGGGCCAGGGTCGCCGCGAGGTCGAAGCGGAAGCCGTCCACGTGCATCTCGGTCACCCAGTACCGCAGCGAGTCCATGATGAGCTGGAGCACGTGCGGGCTGCGCATCAGCAGCGAGTTCCCGGTCCCCGTCGTGTCCGTGTAGTAGCGCTGGTCCTCGGAGAGCCGGTAGTACTGCGCGTTGTCCAGGCCGCGGAAGGAGAGCGTCGGGCCCAGGTGGCTGCCCTCGGCCGTGTGGTTGTAGACGACGTCGAGGATGACCTCGATCCCGGCCTGGTGCAGCGCCCGTACCGCCTGCTTGAACTCCAGGACCTGTTCTCCCCGGTCGCCCCACGACGCGTAGGCGTTGTGCGGGGCGAAGAAGCCGATGGTGTTGTACCCCCAGTAATTGGCGAGCCCGGCGTCCGCCAGCCGGTGGTCGTTGACGAACTGGTGCACCGGCATCAGCTCCAGCGCCGTGACCCCCAGCTCGGTCAGGTGCTCGATCACCGCCGGATGGGCGAGCCCGGCGTACGTACCGCGCAGCTCCTCCGGGAGCGCCGGATGGAGCATCGTGAGGCCCTTCACATGGGCCTCGTAGAGCACGGTGCGGTGGTAGTCGGTGCGCGGGCGCCGGTCGTCGCCCCAGTCGAAGTACGGATTGACGACGACCGAGGACATCGTGTGGGGGGCGGAGTCCATGTCGTTGCGCGAGTCCGGCTTGCCGAAGTGGTAGCCGTACACCGACTCACCCCACTCGACGGAGCCGCTGATCGCACGCGCGTACGGGTCGAGAAGTAACTTGGCGGAGTTGCAGCGGTGGCCGCGCTCCGGCTCGTACGGCCCGTGGACCCGGAATCCATAGCGCTGACCAGGCATGATGCCGGGCAGATATGCGTGGCGCACAAAGGCGTCGGTCTCGCGGAGCTCCACCGCCGTTTCTGATCCGTCGTCGTGCAACAGGCACAACTCGATCCGGTGCGCGACCTCGGAGTAGACCGCGAAGTTCGTACCGGCGCCGTCGTAGGTGGCGCCGAGGGGATATGTCTGTCCCGGCCAGACCTGCATAGGGAGGACTCTTCCATTTCTGATCCGGGTGGAGCGGGCTGTTGAGCCAGATCTTCCCCGAAAGTAGGGCAACCACCTAGGAACCCGCGGCGTTCTCGGCGCTTCTCGCCCCGAGGGTCAACCTGGTGCACCGCGCCGTCGCCCGGACCGGTCATGGTGCTCAGTGGCCCCACCGGGCTTCTCCCGCCCCGCCGGGCGCGCGGTGAAGATCGGTCCGAAACGTGATGAATCATACCACTCCGGCCGAATTCACCACCAGGAACAAGCCTCACTAACAAGGGAGTTGAGAAAGGAGCCTGTGCATCCTGCTGCACCTGGTCCGGTCGGCGGAGTACCCTTCCTTGATCGTTGAAAAGGGAGAAGAAGGCGGTGCGCGGGTGAGCTCGGGAGGGCTGGAGCTGCCCCCAGGTGACGCAGGTCATGCGGGGGAATCCGGCGACATCCCGCCCGGAGTGGTCTCCCTCGCGCGACCGATGGAGATCGGGGCGGAACTGGACTGGGGCGCGGACGCCTGGAACGAGGTCCGTACGCGCGCACAGCGGGCCGGGCGGGCCTACATCTGGCTGAATCTGGTGGAGCAGCGGCTGCGCGCGGTCGTCGCCGCGGTCCTGCGGCCCATCTACGAGCCCGTGCACGGCGAGGAGTGGGTGGTCGCCGCCGCCGGGCCCGCCGGGCAGGAGTGGGTGCAGCGCGCCGTCGCGGTACGGGAGGTGTCCCGGCGCAAGGGCTACCTCCTCGACCCGGCCGACGACAACGTGCTGAGCTTCCTCACGCTTCCGCAGCTCAGGGAGTTGATGGTGCAGCACTGGCCCTGCTTCGAGCCGTACTTCGACGACCGCCGCGACGTGGAGCTGGCCCTCGACGAGCTGGAGGTCGCGCGCAATGTCGTCTCCCGCAACCGGGCCCTGTCCGAGACGGTCCTCGCCCAGGCGGAACGGGCCTCCGCCAGGCTGCTGGAGATCCTCGGCGGCGGCAGCGGCATACCCTCCTCGCAGCGGCTGCGCGTCGACGCGGTGGAGGACCTGGTCGGCGACCGGTACGGCGATGTCGTCTCCGTCCACTCCGACCGGGTCAGACTCCAGCGCCAGCTCCCCGCGGAGGACCTGTTCGGCGGGGCCCGGCGGCTCGACGCCATCGGTATCGGCCTCAACCTCCTCGTCCAGAACTTCTCCGGACGCCGGCTCATCCGGCTCGCCGAGTCCGGCTGCCGGACCCGGCTGGTCTTCCTCAACCCGGCGAGCAGCGCGGTCAAGCGCCGCGAGCGCGAGCTGGGGCTGCGCAAGGGGGAACTGAGTCGTTCGGTGGAGATGAACATCCTCCACATGCGCCGGGTGCGCTCCAAGCTGCGCGACCCGGGCGCCTTCGAGATCCATGTCTTCGACGAGACACCGCGCTTCACCGCCTACCTCGTGGACGGCGACGGCCCCGACGGCCTGGCCGTCGTCCAGTCGTACCTGCGCCGGGCACGCGGCATGGAGGCCCCGGTCCTCGTGCTGCGGGGCGGCGGGCGTGAGGTCGTCCGCGCGGGGCAGGACACGGAGCACGGGCTCTTCCAGACCTACCGCGAGGAGTTCGAGTCGGTCTGGACCGACTCCCGGCCGGTCTCCTGAACCGGGGCGTTGTCAGTGGCCCGTGGCAGGGTGAAGGTCCGGCGGGGAGATCCGACGGGGGGAAGCGGGGGAAGAGCCACCGCACCACGAAGGAGGGCCACACGATGACTTGGCACGGGGAACCACTGGTCGGCTTCGACCTGGAGACCACCGGTACGGATCCGCTGGAGGCCCGGATCGTGACGGCGGCGGTCGTCGAGGTCCGGGGCGGCGAGGTGATACGGGAGCGGAGCTGGCTCGCGGACCCGGGCATCCGGATCCCCGCCCAGGCGTCCGCGGTGCACGGCATCAGCAGCGAGCGCGCGGCCTCGGAGGGGCGCCCCGCGCCCGAGGTGGCGGGCGAGATCGCGGAGGTCCTGCGCGGCTACTGGGCACGCGGGGTACCGGTCGTGGCGTACAACGCGCCGTTCGACCTGACGCTGCTCGCCGCGGAGCTGCGGCGCCACGGGCTGCCGCGGCTCGATCCGGTCGGCCCGGTGATCGACCCGTACACGATCGACCGGGCCGTCGACAAGTACCGCAGGGGCAAGCGCAATCTGGAGGCCGTCTGCGGGGAGTACGGCGTGGTGCTGGACGCGGCCCACGACGCGGGCGCGGACGCGCTGGCGGCGGCCCGGGTGGCCACCGCGATAGCCGAGCGGCACGCCTCGGTGGCCGCGCTGACCCCGCCGGAGCTGCACGAGCGTCAGATCGCCTGGTACGCGGAGTGGGCGGTGGACTTCCAGCGCTTCCTGCGCGAGAAGGGGAACACCGACGCGGTGGTCGACGCGGTCTGGCCGCTGCGCGAGCCGGCGGTGACGACGGCGCCCTGACCCCGGGGCCGCGCGGATCCGTACCGCCGTGAGCCGGTGGTCCGCCGGTCCCGCGATCCCGTACGGGCGGGGCGTCCGGTCAGAAGGGGTACCAGCGGACCTCGGGGTCGTCGTCGCGCAGGGAGGCGACCCGGCGCCGGAACTCGGCGAGCGCCTTCGGGTTGGCCGGGGCGTGCTGCGCCACCCAGGCGCAACTGGCCGTCTCGCGGGCGCCGCGCAGCACCGGGCAGCCGGACCAGGCGCGGACGTCCCAGCCGTAGCCGGCGGTGAAGGTGTCGTACGCCTCGGGGGCCAGCCCGTACCGGTCCCGGGACAGCGCCATGACCACCAGGTCGTGTTCGCGGAAGTCCGAGGAGAAGGTCTCCAGATCGACCAGTACCGGTCCTCGCGGGCCGACATGGACATTGCGCGGCAGCGCGTCGCCGTGGATCGGTCCCGCGGGAAGGTGCGGGGTGAGTGTGGCGGCGGCCTCGGCGAAGCCGTCCCTGCGCCCGCGCAGGTAGTCGGCGTCGGCGGGGTCGATCGTGTCGCCCGCGATCCGCAGCCAGCGCTCCACACCGCCGAGCAGTTCACGGCGGGGAAGGGTCAGTACGGCGGGATCGGGGGAGGGCAGCGCGTGGACGAGCCGCAGCAGCGCGGCCAGATCGGCGGGTTCCGCCGGGCGTACGGCCTCGGGCAGCCGGTGCCAGAGCGTCACCGGATGACCGTCCACGGACCGTGCCTCGGTTTCGGCGGCCCGTACGGCCGGCACCCCGGACTCCGCGAGCCAGGACGCGAGGGCGACCTCGCGCCGGGCGCGCTCCAGCAGCTCCGGGTGGTCCCGTGCGTCCCTGCCGACCTTGACGACCAGCCCGGCCGTCCCGAACACCGCGTTCTCGCCCAGGGCCAGCAGCTCCGCGTCGTGCGGCAGCCCCGTCGCGGCCAGGATCTCCCGCGCCCGCGCCTCGTCCATCGTCGGCTCACTTACTTCCGGTCGTATCTCGGCGCGTTCCACCGCGTCCTGTTCCACCGCGAAGTCTCGCATCCGCCCGTGTGTGCGTGCTTGACGTACCGAGGGGGCGTCCCCACGATGACGAGGACGGACAGGACGGCCCCTGACAGCCCCACCCGAAGGAGTCGTATCCGTGACATCGGCCACCGCGACGAAGCGGCCAGCGGGGGAGCGGACCGGCGAGGACCGCTCCGGCACCGGCCGTACGGGCCGCCCCCGGAAACCGCTGGACCACGGCGCCTGGTTCCTGGTGCTGCCGGCGCTGCTGCCGATCCTGGTGCTGAGCGTCGGCCCGCTGCTCTACGGTGTCGCGCTCGCCTTCACCGACGCGCAGTCCGGCCGTACCGAACCCACCGCGTGGATCGGCACCCTGAACTTCCAGGACCTGCTGCACGACACGCTCTTCTGGGACTCCTTCGGCATCGGCCTGCTCTGGGCGGTCGGGGTGACCGTGCCGCAGTTCGCGCTCGGCCTCGGCCTCGCCCTGCTGCTCAACGAGGAGCTGCGACTGCGCTGGCTGGCCCGGGCCCTGGCGATCATCCCCTGGGCCATGCCCGAGGTCGTCGTCGCCGTCATGTGGCGGCTCGTCTACCACTCCGACGCCGGGGTCCTCAACGAGACGCTGCGCGATCTGGGCCTGGGCGAGGGACGGGACTGGCTGACCGGTCTGTCCACCGCGCTGCCCGCGGTGATCGTCGTCGGTGTCTGGGCGGGCCTGCCGCAGACCACCGTGGCCCTGCTGGCCGGCCTCCAGAACACCCCGCGCGAACTGCACGAGGCCGCCGCGCTCGACGGCGCGGGCGCCTGGTGCCGCTTCCGCACCGTCACCTGGCCCGCGCTGCGGCCGGTCGCCCTCGCCATCACCGCGCTCAACCTCATCTGGAGCTTCAACTCGTTCGCGCTGGTCTACGTGCTGACCAGCGGCGGACCCGGCGGCCGCACCCGGCTGCCGATGCTCTTCGCGTACGAGGAGGCGTTCCGCTACGGACAGTTCGGCTACGCCGCCGCGATGGGATGCGTGATGGTCGCCGTGGTCTCCGTACTCCTCGCACTGCGTCTCGTCGGCCGGCTCACGAAGGGGGCGGAGGCATGAGCCCGCGCGTCAGCGGCACCGTGCGCGCCGGACAGTACACCGCGCTCCTGTGCTACCTCGCCTTTCTCGCCTTCCCGTTCCTCTGGCTGATCTCCACGGCCTTCAAACCCGCCCGGGAGCTGGGCAGCCTCCACCCGACCTGGATCCCGCACCACCCGACGCTCGACAACTTCCGCCAGGCGTTCGACGAGCAGCCGCTGCTGCGGGCGGCGGCCAACAGTCTGACGGCCGCCCTCGCCGCCGCGCTGATCGCCGTCCTCGTCGCGACCCCGATGGCCTATGTGATGGCCCGCCGGCGCGGCAGGCTCGCGGCGGCGGCCACCGGCTGGGTGGTGGTCAGCCAGGCGTTCCCGTTCGTCCTGGTGATCATCCCGCTCTTCCTCGTCCTCAAGAACCTGCGGCTGGTCGACTCCCTGGGCGGGCTGGTCCTGGTGTACGTGGTGTGGTCGCTGCCGTTCGCGCTCTGGATGCTCACCGGGTACGTCCGCGCCCTGCCCACCGAGCTGGAGGAGGCCGCGGCCGTGGACGGCGCGGGCCGGATCCGTACCCTCGTCTCCGTCACCGCGCCGTTGCTCGCGCCCGGCATCGTCGCCACGGCGCTCTTCGCTTTCATCAGCGCGTGGAACGAGTTCTTCTTCGCGCTCGTCCTGCTCAAGTCGCCCGGGAAACAGACCCTGCCGGTGGTGCTCACCCACTTCGTCGGGGCGGAGGGTGTCGCGGACCTCGGGCCGCTCGCCGCCGCCGCGTTCCTCGCGACCCTGCCCTCGCTCCTTGTCTTCGCCCTCATCCAGCGCCGGATCACCGGCGGGATGCTGGCCGGGGCGGTGAAGAGCTGATGCGCCGGCCGACGGCCCTCGCGGCGGTCGCCGCCGTCCTCGCCCTGCTGCTCGGCGGCTGCGCCGGCGGCGACGGCGGCGCGCGGGACGGCCGGATCACCCTGCGCTTCCAGTCCCTGGCCTGGCAGGACGAGTCGGTCCGCGCCACCGAGGAGCTGGTCGAGGAGTGGAACGCGGCCCATCCCGGCATCAGGGTCGAGTACGTCCAGGGAAGCTGGGACAGCGTCCACGACCAGCTCCTCACCTCCTTCGAGGGCGGCGAGGCACCCGACCTCATCCATGACGCCGCCGACGATCTCGCGGACTTCGCCTACGGCGGCCACCTCGCCGACCTGCGTCCCCTGCTCTCCGACCGGCTCACCCGGGACATTCCGCAACGCAGTTGGGACACCGCCACCTTCGGGGACGGCGTTTACGGCGTGCCGTTCCTCCAGGAGCCCCGTGTCCTGATCGCCGACCGGAAGATCCTGGAGGCGTCAGGGGTCCGGATGCCCACCGCGGAGCGGCCCTGGAGCTGGCCGGAGTTCCGGCGGATCAGCGGTGAGCTGACCGCGTTCATGCGGCAGGGGAAGGACAAGAAGAGGTACGCGGTCGCCTGGCCGCTCAAGGATCCCGTCTCCGCGACACTCAACCTCGGCCTCTCCACCGGCGGCCGGCTCTTCCACCGGGGCGCGGACGGGAAGGTGACGATCCGGTTCACCGAGGACGACGCCGTGGTCCCCGACACGATCCGGCGGCAGGTCACCGCGGACGGGAGCGCGTCCGGCGCCACCCTCGGCATGGGCGGCTCCGACACCCTGCCCGGCCTGTTCGGCGGCCGGTACGCGATGGTCCCGCTCGGGTTCTCGTACCGCCGGCAGATCATCCAGCAGGCACCGGAGGGCTTCGAGTGGACCGTCCTGCCCGCCCCCGCCGGGGACGGCGACGGGGCCCCAGGTTCCGCCGGAGCTCCAGGGTCCGCCGGAGCCCCCGGGTCCGCGCAGGGCGTCAGTCCGCAGACCCTCTCCATCGCCCAGGACAGCCCGCACAAGAAGGAGGCCGCGCGCTTCCTCGACTTCCTGCTGCGCCCCGCGAACATGGTGCGCCTCGCCAAGGGCGACTGGATGCTGCCCACCGGCACGACGGCCCTCGCGGACCCGTCCCTGCACACCGCCGAGCACGGCTGGGCGACGGGCGCGGCGCTCGCCGGCGGGCTGCGCCCGGCCCCCGCCCAGTCCGTACGGGGCTACCCGGAGTGGAAGGACAAGGTGGCGACCCCCGCGCTCCAGGAGTACTACAGCGGCGCGATCGACCGGAAGCAACTGGAGAAGCGCCTGGTCAGAGATGGTAATCGGGTCCTGGCCCGCTATCAGCGGCAGAAGGTCGGGGCTTCCGGGAAATACATTGCACGAGACGTCTCGTCTCGCTTACCTTGAGGTCATGACCGCAGCCAAGCCCGCCCACATCGCCATGTTCTCCATCGCCGCCCACGGCCATGTGAACCCGAGCCTCGACGTCATCAGGGAACTCGTCGACCGGGGCCACCGCGTCAGCTACGCGATCCCCGCGATCTTCGCCGAGAAGGTCGCGGCGACCGGCGCCCACCCGGTGATCTACACCTCCGTCCTGCCCACCCCGGACGACGACCCCGAGGCATGGGGCACGGAGCTCATCGACAACCTGGAACCCTTCCTCGACGACGCGATCCAGGCACTGCCGCAACTCGCCGCCGCCTTCGAGGACGACCGCCCCGACCTCGTCCTCGGCGACACCACCTCCTACCCGGCGCCCGTCCTCGCCCACCGCTGGGGCGTGCCGTTCTTCCAGATCTCCACGCACATGGTCGCCTGGAACGGCTACCGGGAAGAGGTCGCGGAGCCGATGCTCGCGGAACTGGAGACGTCGGAGCGCGGCAGGGCGTACCGGGCACGGTTCGCCCAGTGGCTCGTCGACCAGCGCATGGACCACACCGACCCCGACCGGCTCTCCGCCGAACCGGGCCGCTCCCTCGTCCTGATCCCCAAGGTCCTCCAGCACCGGGCCGACGACGTGGACGAGTCCGTCTTCGTCTTCGTCGGCGCCTGCCAGGGCGACCGCGCCGACCAGGGGGAGTGGCGGCGGCCCGCCGGGGCGGAGAAGGTGCTGCTCGTCTCGCTCGGTTCGGCCTTCACCAAGCAGCCCGCGTTCTACCGGGCGTGCGTCGCGGCCTTCGGCGAACTGCCCGGGTGGCATGTCGTGCTCCAGATCGGCAAGAACGTCGCTGTGTCGGAGCTGGGGGAGATCCCGGCCAACATCGAGGTACGGGACTGGGTGCCCCAGCTCTCCGTGCTCCGGCAGGCCGACGCGTTCATCACCCACGCCGGCGCGGGCGGCAGCCAGGAGGGCCTGGCCACGGCCACCCCGATGGTCGCCGTACCACAGGCCGTCGACCAGTTCGGCAACGCCGACATGCTGGCCGCCCTGGGCGTCGCGCGCCGGATCGACACGGCCGAGGCCACCCCCGAGGCGCTGCGCGAGGCGGTCCTGACCCTGGCCGCCGACCCCGAGGTGGCCCGCGGACTCGCCGCGATCCAGGCCGGGATGGCCGCGGAGGGCGGCACCCGCCGGGCCGCGGACCTCGTCGAGGCCGCGCTCACCCCGGGCACGGAGCGGTGACCGCGCGGGGATGCGTGCCCGGCGCACGCCGGGTGCCCCGGGCACGGCCCCGCCCTATCGTGGGCACATGATCACGACCTACGTGGCGCTCCTGCGCGGAATCAATGTCGGCGGCCACCGGAAGGTGCCCATGGCGGACCTCCGGGCGCTGCTCACCGGACTCGGCCACGGACAGGTCCGTACGTATCTCCAGAGCGGCAACGCCGTCTTCACGAGCGCGTCCGGCGACGAGAAGGCCCTCGCCACCGAGCTGGAGCGCGCCATCGAGGAGCGCTTCGGCTTCACCGTCGACTGCCTGGTGCGCGGCGCCGCGTACCTGCGGGCCGTGGCCGACGCCTGCCCCTTCCCGGCCGCCACGCTGGAGGGCAGACAGCTCCATCTCCTCTGCGTCTCCGAGCGGCTGGACCCCGAACGGTTCGCGTCGCTCGACCCGGCCGCCTACCTCCCGGAGGAGTTCCGGCTCGGCGACCGGGCCCTGTACCTGTACGCCCCCGACGGGCTCGGCCGCTCCAAGCTCGGCGACGCGCTCGGCAGGCCCGCCCTGTTCAAGGGCGTCACGGTCACCAGCCGCAACTGGAACACCGTCGTCAGACTGCTGGAACTGGCCCGTGACTGACCGCACCTCGGCGATCGCCGCGGCCATCGCCGCCGAAGTGCGCCTCCTCGACCCGGCCGTCCGCGCCTCCCCGGCGCTGCTCGCGGAGCTGCTGCACCCGGACTTCCGGGAGTTCGGCGCCTCGGGCCGGGAGTGGGACCGTACCGCGATCGTCGCCGCGCTCACCGAGCCCGGCGGGCCCGCGCCCCGGCCCATCACCACCTCCAAGATGCGGGGCGTACGGCTCGCCCCCGACGTGGTGCACCTCACCTACGACAGCGAGACGGACGGCCGCCGGGCGCACCGCAGTTCACTGTGGCGGCTGACCGGCGACACCTGGCTGCTCCACTTCCACCAGGGCACGCCGTACCCGCGAGCCCAGCAAGATCCAAACGAGAGGCCCTAGCTGCGCCCGGATGCCGTGAAGGGGCCGCCGGCGGCGAACGCCAGGCCGGCGAAGCGTTGGCCCATGCGGCGGTGGGTGGCGGCGTCCGGGTGGAGGCCGTCGGGCAGCGGCAGTTCGGCGGCGTCCGCCTCGCCGTAGAGGGCGCGGCCGTCGAGGTGGTGCAGATACGGGTCCTCGGCGGCCCGCCGCGCCACGATGCGGGTCAGCTCGTCCCGGATGACGCCCAGGGTCAGCTTCCCCTGGGCGCGGTCCGCGGGGTCGCCTGTCGCCAGGAACCGCAGGCGCCCGGTGCCAAGGGCGGCGAAGTCCGGTCCACTGGGACCTGGGGTGTCCTCGTGGATCGGGCAGAGGATCGGCGAGACGACCAGCAGAGGGGTGGTGGGGTGGCCCTCGCGGATGGTGTCGAGGAAGCCGTGGACGGCGGGGACGAAGGCGCGCAGCCGCATCAGATCGGCGTTGACCAGGTTGATGCCGATCTTGACGCTGATCAGGTCGGCGGGGGTGTCCCGCAGGACGCGGGAGGTGAACGGGTCGAGCAGGGCGCCGCCGCCCAGCCCCAGATTGATCAGCTCGACCCCGGCGAGGGAGGCGGCCAGCGCCGGCCAGGTGGTGGTGGGGCTCGCGGCGTCGGAACCGTGGCTGATCGAACTGCCGTGGTGCAGCCACACCGCGCGGCCCGGGTCGGGCGCGGGCTCGACGGGGGCGTCGGTGCGCAGGGCGACGAGTTCGGTGGTCTCGTTGTGCGGCAGCCAGATCTCGATGTCCTTGACGCCCTCGGGCAGCTCGCCGAAGCGGAGGGTGCCGACCGGCCCCGGCGTGGTCTTGGCCGACCCGGTGGTCATGTCGAGGGTCACGGTGTTGCCGCCGGTGACACCGGCCTGGCCGGTGAGCCGGCCGTCGACGAGCAGGTCGTACACGCCGTCCGGGCGGCGCGGGACGCCGGCATAGGCGCGCTTGGTCGGCAGCGCGTCCAGCTCCAGGACGGTGGCCCGGGTACGGAAGGCGAGCCGTACCCCGGAAGGCTGGGACTCGGCCAGGGCGAGCTGCGGGTCGGCGCACTGCGCGCGGGCCCGGGCGGGCAGCCGGTGCGGCAGTACGCCGTGCTCGGTGCGCTCCACTTCGAGGGCGCCGCGCAGGAGGTCCGCGGTGACGGGCGTGGTGATCCAGGGGGTCCGGGTGCTCATGGTCTCAGCCTGTCGGTCGGGGGCCGGGTGCGGCCCGGCGGCCGGATGTCCGGTGGACGAATACGCGGGAGACGTCATGAGGAGGCGGGAGGCGCGGACCAGCTCCGCAGCAGGGTGTCGAGGCGGTCGAGGGTCCAGGACCACGACTCCTGCGAGTCGGGGGCGCTGTGGCTGAAGCCGCCCGCCAGCTCCAGGCTGACGTAGCCGTGGAAGACGCTGCCCAGCATCCGTACGGCGTGCGTCTGGTCCGGCTCCGTCAGGTCGTAGCCGCGCAGGATCGCCCGGGTCATCCGCGCGTGCCGGCCCCCGGCGCTCGCCGCCGCGGCCTCCGGGTCGAGCCGGAACTGGGCGGCGGCGTAGCGGCCGGGGTGCTCCCTGGCGTAGTCGCGGTAGACGTCGGCGAAGGCGGTCAAGGCGTCCTTACCGGCCCGCCCGGCCAGGGCGGCGGCGCCCCGGTCGGCCAGCTCCTCCAGGGCGAGCAGGGCGATCCCCGTCTTGAGGTCGTGGGAGTTCTTCAGGTGCGAGTACAGGCTCGCGACCTTGACGTCGAACTGCCGGGCGAGCGCCGAGAGGGTCACCTGGTCGAAGCCGGCCTCGTCCGCCAGCTCCGCCCCGGCCCGGACCAGACGTTCCGTGGTCAGTCCTGCGCGTGCCATCGCCATCCCTCCATCGGCCTGAACCAATTAAGTATTTGCCTATAAGGCTTAGGCAAATTAGCTTACGGGATATGAAGCCGCTGACCGAACAAGAGATCCGTACCGCGTTCGTGAACTGCACCAAGGGCGAGGCCAAGCGCCTGTCCGTACCGCGCGACCTCGCCGACCGGCCCTGGGCAGACCTGGACTACCTGGGCTGGCGGGATCCGCAGGCGCCCGACCGCGCCTACCTCGTCGCCGAGCTGGACGGCCGCCCCCGCGCCCTGGCGCTGCGCTCACCCCACCCAGGCTCCTGGCAGACACGGCGCAGCATGTGCTCGATCTGCCTGACCCTGCACACCGGCGGCGTCTGTCTGATGGTCGCGCCCAAGGCGGGCAAGGCCGGGCAGCAGGGCAACTCGGTGGGCACGTACATGTGCGGCGATCTCGCCTGCTCGCTCTATGTCCGCGGAAAGAAGGACGCGGGCATCGGCTCACGGCTCCCCGAATCGCTCACCCTGGAGGAGCGGATCCGGCGGACCGCCGAGAACGTCGCCATGTTCCTGGCCAAGGTGACCGCCTGACCCGAGCGCGTCCAGGCCGCGCATGTCCTCGGCGGACAGCCGGATCCCCGCGGCGCCCAGGTTCTCGTCGAGATGCGCGGGCGAACCGGTGCCCGGGGTCGGGCACAGCACGGGGGAGCGGTGCAGCAGCCAGGCCAGGGCGATCTGCCCGCGCGTGGCGCCATGGCGCCCGGCCACGGAGTCGAGCGCCGACGCCGCCGCACCCGTCAACGCGCCGTTGGCCAGCGGGAACCACGGCAGAAACGCGAGCCCGTGCCTCTCGCACAGCTTCAGCACCGCCGCCGACGCGCGGTCCAGGAGATGGAAGCGGTTCTGCACCGAGGCGATCCCGGTCACGGAGAGCGCCCGCTCAAGCTGCTCGGCGGTGATGGTGTCCAGGCCGATGGAGCGGATCTTGCCCTCCCGCCGCAGCTCGTCCAGGACCCCTAGACGCAATACCGGTGCTTTAGGACTTCATCCGTGGGGTTGGGGCCGTTTTGGTGGGTTGGACGAGGGTGACGGCGGGGATGGCTGGGCGAGGTGGGTTG
>NZ_JBIWFO010000012.1:0-78984 GCF_044763125.1 Streptomyces sp. NPDC096310
GCGACATCGGCGAAGCCGACGCGACGAAGGAGCGCCCTTGACGCGCACCCTGGAGCCGCGACCATCAGAGCTGGAGGGGGCGGACCGCCCGACACAAAACACCCCCGGCCCACCCCGACAGGCACCGCCCGAACCCGCAGCCAACACTGGACAGTGACCAGCGGGGCATGAATCTCAGCCCGCATCCGGTCGGTAGACGCTTGACGAAACGCGCCACCACCCCACTCCACGACCGCGCGCCCCGCAGGGCCAACCGGCCCGCCACCCCGGAACCGCGACCATCGGATCAGGGAGGGGGCGGGCCGCCCGCATAACGCGCCCCCGGCCCACCCCGACAGGCCCCGCCCTCGCCCGAACTCCGCGCGCCGCGCAGGGCCAACTGGCCCGGGGCCCTGCGGACCGGGCCAGGAGGTTCCCGTACGGCGGCTGGTCAGGTTTCCGAGTGGATCTGGTCGCCTGTGCGCTCGCGCAGTGCTGCTTCCAGGTGGTCGCGGATCTCGGTCTCGGCGTCGATCGGTTCGTTGAGGACCGCCAGCCGTTCCATCACGACCCGCAGGCCCGTGTCCGAGGGCGGTACGGCAGCGATATCGCCATCCAGGCACGACAGGAACAGGCGTACGTCGTCCAGGACGAGCCCGACGGACAGCAGGTGGCGGATGTCGCGGACGCGGGTCACCGTCTGTTCGTCGTAGACGCGGTAGCCGTTGGGGGCCCGTTCGGAGGCGATCAGCCCGGCCTGCTCGTAGTGCCGTAGCGCACGGGCGGTTGTCGCCGTAGCCCTGGCCAGCTCACCGATCCGCACCTGCGGCCACCTCCCCGGGCCACTCCTGTCACGCCACAACCGCACCACCGTCGACAGGGAGGACGACGCCGGTGACGAACGATGCGGCCGGTGAGGCGAGCTGGGTGATCGCCCAGGCCACCTCCTCGGGGTGGCCGATCCGGGCCGGCGGGGTTTTCGAGAGCTGCCACTCCCGCAGCGCGGCCTGGGCCAGCAGCGTGGGCGCGACGAGGTTCGTGGCGAGCTGGGCCGTGATCGACTCCGGACTCAGGTCCGCCGAGGGCGGCGGCGTGCACGATGCCGGCGTTGTTGACCAGTACGTCCCGTCGGCCATGCCTCTCCAGCACCGCCTGGACGATTCGCTCGGGCCCGCCCTCGGCGGTGATGCCGGCGATCAGCGGTGTGATCCGGGCCTGCCCGGCGGCCGTTTCTTCGAGCGGTTCGCTTCGGCGGCCGATCGCGACCACATGGGCGCCTTCGGCGGCGAAAGCGCGGGCCGTTGCCCGCCCGATGCCGGTGCCGGCTCCGGTGACGACGACGATCCTGTTGCCCTGCGGCGTGTTGATCTCCATGCCGGCCATCGTGCAACCCTGCCGCCGGTGACAAGGTCAACCCCGCAGGCCGGGCGGGCGCCCCAGGTGGGCGCGCCCGTGGAGCCCGGTCGGATCCGTGCCTCGGCGCGGTGGGGTGTCAGATGCCCGCCGCCTCCGCCAGGTCCCGCTTCAGCGCCGACAGCAGCTCCCGCGCCGTGGTACGGGCCGTGGGCAGTGCCGACGCGTCGGCGACCGGGATCACCGCCTCCAGGTAGCACTTGAGCTTGGGCTCCGTGCCGCTCGGGCGGACGATGACGCGGGCACGGTACGCGCCGTCCAGGTGGTAGCGCAGGCCGTCCGTCGGCGGGAGCGCGTCCGTACCGGCCGACAGGTCCTCGGCGGCCGAGACCCGCAGTCCGGCCAGTTCGGCCGGCGGGTGTTCGCGCAGCCTGCGCATGGCGTCGGCGATCAGGGACAGGTCCTGGACGCGGACGGAGAGCTGGTCCGTGGCGTGCAGGCCGTGCGCCACGGCCAGATCGTCCAGCAGGTCGGTGAGGGTACGGCCCGACTCCTTCAGCTCCGAGGCCAGTTCGGCCACGAGCAGCGCCGCCGTGATGCCGTCCTTGTCCCGTACGCCCTCGGGGTCGACGCAGTAGCCGAGCGCCTCCTCGTACCCGTACCGCAGGCCTTCGGCGCGCGCGATCCACTTGAAGCCGGTCAGTGTCTCCTCGTACCCGAGCCCTGCCGCAGCCGCGATCCGGCCGAGGAGGGAGGACGAGACGATCGACGCGGCGAACGTGCCGGTGGCGCCCCGCGCCACGAGGTGGGCGGCCAGCAGCGCGCCGACCTCGTCGCCGCGCAGCATCCGCCACCCCGCGTCGGCCGACGCGTCGGGGACGGCCACCGCGCAGCGGTCCGCGTCCGGGTCGTTGGCGATGATCAGGTCGGGGCCGACCCGGCGGGCCGTGGCGAAGGCCAGGTCCATCGCGCCCGGCTCCTCCGGATTGGGGAACGCGACCGTCGGGAAGGCCGGATCGGGCTCCGCCTGTTCCGGTACGGGGACGGGCGCGGGGAAGCCGGCACGGGCGAAGGCGGCGAGCACCGTCTCCGTACCGACGCCGTGCAGCGCCGTGTGGACGGCGCGCGCGGTGCGCGGGGAGCCGGGCGTGAGGACCGTGTCCGTACGGGCCAGATACGCGGCCAGGATCTCGTCGCCGAGGACCTCCCAGCCGGAGTCCGGGCGCTCCACCGTGTCCAGCGCGCCCACCGCGTCGATCCGGGCGGCGATCTCCGCGTCGGCGGGCGGCACGATCTGCGAGCCGTCCCCCAGGTAGACCTTGTAGCCGTTGTCGCGCGGCGGGTTGTGGCTGGCGGTGACCTCCACCCCGGCGACGGCCCCGAGGTGCCGTACGGCGAAGGCCAGTACGGGCGTGGGCAGCGGCCCGGGCAGCACGGCGGCGCGCAGGCCGGCGCCGGTCATCACGGCCACGGTGTCCCGGGCGAAGTCCGCCGACTTGTAGCGGGCGTCGTACCCGACGACCACCAGACCGTCCCCGTCGCCCCGTGCCGTCAGATACGCGGCGAGGCCGGCCGCGGCGCGGATGACCACGGCGCGGTTCATCCGCATCGGTCCGGCGCCCAGCTCGCCGCGGAGCCCGGCCGTACCGAACTGGAGCGTCCCCGCGAAGCGTTCCGCCAGGGCGTCGGGATTCCCGGCGTCGGCGCCCTTGATGAGTTCGCCCAGTTCCTCACGGGTCTCGCTGTCCGGGTCCTCGGCCTGCCAGGTCTTGGCGCGGACGAGGAGGTCCTGGTGGGCGGGGTCCTGATGCGCGTTCTGGTGCATGGGCCTGCTCCTGCGGGTGGCGTCTTCCGGGGGGCGTCTTCGGCGGGTGGGGCGAGGAGGTGGGTGGCGTCTTCGGCGGGGGTGGGGCGAGGACGTGGATGGGGCGCGGGGGTGCGGGCGGGTCAGATGCGGTCGAGGACCCGCGCGAGCAGCGCGCCCATCTGCGTGGCCGAGTCGCGGCCCGCCTGAAGGACTTCCTCGTGGTTGAGGGGGGCGCCCGAGATGCCCGCCGCCAGGTTGGTGACCAGGGAGATCCCCAGGACCTCGGCGCCCGCCTCACGGGCCGCGATGGCCTCCAGAACGGTGGACATGCCGACGAGGTCGCCGCCCATCGCGCGGACCATGTTGATCTCGGCGGGGGTCTCGTAGTGCGGGCCGGTGAACTGGACGTACACGCCTTCCTCCAGCCCCGGGTCGATCTCCTTGCACAGCGCGCGCAGCCGCGGCGAGTACAGGTCCGTCAGGTCCACGAAGTTCGCGCCGACGATCGGGGAGACGGCCGTCAGGTTGATGTGGTCGCTGATCAGCACGGGCTGGCCGGGGCGCATGCCCTCGCGCAGGCCGCCGCAGCCGTTGGTCAGGACGACGGTCTTGCAGCCGGCGGCGACGGCCGTACGGACGCCGTGCGCGACGGAGGCGACGCCGCGGCCTTCGTAGTAGTGCGTACGGCCGAGGAAGACCAGGGCGCGCTTCTCGGCGATGCGGTACGAGCGGATCCGGCCGCCGTGGCCCTCCACGGCCGGCGGCGGGAAGCCCGGCAGCTCGGTCACGGGGAACTCCGCCTCGGGCGCGCCGAGCGCGTCGACGGCCGGTGCCCAGCCGGAACCCATCACCAGGGCGACGTCATGGCTCTCGGCGCCGGTCAGCTCGCGCAGCCGGGCGGCCGCGGCGTCGGCGGCGGCAAGAGGGTCGGCGGGTCCGTCGGCGTTGGCCGGGATAACAGATGCGTTCACGCGGACGAGGGTAGCCGGTCATGCCCTACGCGCGTAGATGTATTGGGCACGGTCTCCATATCGTTGTGGTGCCGTTTCCGGCGAAAGGAGACGAAAGGGCCGGGAGGGGGAGGGCTCGGGACGCTTTCAGGGCAGGTGCGGGGGTGAGGTTGGCCGGATCTGTACTGTCGTGCGGGACCTCTGGTCCCGCCGGTACGCCGGGGCCCCGTCCCCGCGTGCGGAACCCGCCGTACCGGGCCCGGCCCGTACCTGGGGTCCGCGTGCCGGTCAGCACGGGCGCTTGCGCAGCTCCATCACGTAGTCGTGCGGGGCCCCCGCCGACTCCGCCGCGTCGGCCAGCTCGCCGAGGTAGCGCGCCGAGGGCAGCCCGCCCTCGTATCCGTTCAGGACGTACAGCCAGGTCGGCTCCTCGCCGTCCAGGGTGTGCACCCGTACGCGCATCCGCCGGTAGATGTCGAGCCCCACGCCTTCCCAGCGGTCCATGGAGTCCTCGTCCATCGGTGCCAGGTCGTACAGCGCGACGAAGACCTGTGAGCGGGGCGCCTCCACGATCGTGGCGAGCGCGCCCTCCCAGCCCATCTGTTCCCCGCCGAAGGTGAGCCGCCAGCCGTTGAGCCAGCCGGTGCCGCGCAGCGGGGAGTGCGGGGCGCGGCGGGTCATCAGCCGCGCGTCGAGGTTGCCGGCGTACGCGGCGTAGAGCGACATGGGATTGAGGGTACGGGAGGTGTGGCCGTGGCCGCCGGTGCACGGGTCCGACCGGGGTGGGCGCGTGGGCCCGGCGTACGGAGCCCGGCGGGGGCCCGGGCGTGCGCGGGTCGCGGGCCGGAGCCGTACGCGCCCCAGGTGGGAGGCGGCGTGGCGGGGCCGGTGCCCGGATGGAGGGACCCGGGGCGAAGCCACTTGAAGCGTGCGGGACAATGGAGTACGTACTGCATCCCCCGGGGCACCCCCCGGAACCCCGGCCGGGGTGGCAGACGGGCCGGGTTGACAACGCGAGGCGGACTTTTTCGTGACCCGGATCGTGATCATCGGTGGCGGACCCGGCGGATACGAGGCGGCGCTGGTCGGCGCCCAGCTCGGCGCCGAGGTGACCGTCGTCGACTGCGACGGACTCGGCGGCGCGTCGGTGCTCACCGACTGCGTACCGTCCAAGACCCTCATCGCGACCGCCGAGGTGATGACCACCTTCGACTCCTCGTACGAGGAACTGGGCATCATCGTCGCCGACGACACCCCCTCGGAGCAGGCCGCCCGGGTCGTCGGCGTCGATCTCGGCAAGGTCAACCGGCGGGTGAAGCGGCTCGCGCTCGCCCAGTCCCACGACATCACGGCCTCCGTCACCCGTGCGGGCGCCCGCGTCATGCGCGGCCGGGGCCGGCTGGCGGGCCGCCAGGCCATGGACGGCTCGCGCCAGGTCGTCGTGACCACGGCCGACGGCACGGAGGAGTCCCTCACCGCGGACGCCGTCCTGATCGCCACCGGCGCCCACCCGCGCGAGATCCCGGACGCGCTGCCGGACGGTGAGCGGATCCTGAACTGGACGCAGGTGTACGACCTCGACGAGCTGCCCGAGGAGCTGATCGTCGTCGGCTCCGGCGTCACCGGCGCCGAGTTCGCCGGTGCCTACCAGGCGCTGGGCTCGCGGGTCACGCTCGTCTCGTCCCGCGACCGGGTGCTGCCCGGTGAGGACCCGGACGCCGCCGCCGTGCTGGAGGACGTCTTCCGGCGCCGCGGCATGAACGTCATGTCGCGTTCGCGGGCCGAGGCCGTCAAGCGGGTGGGCGAAGCCGTCGAGGTGACGCTCTCCGACGGCCGGGTCATCACCGGTACGCACTGTCTGATGGCCGTCGGCGCGATCCCGAACACCGCGGGCATGGGCCTGGAGGAGGCCGGGGTCCTGGTCAAGGAGTCGGGCCACATCAAGACCGACCGGGTCTCCCGTACCTCGGCGCCGGGCGTCTACGCGGCCGGCGACGTCACCGGGGTCTTCGCGCTCGCGTCGGTCGCGGCCATGCAGGGCCGGATCGCGATGTACCACTTCCTGGGCGACGCGGTCGCGCCGCTCGACCTGAAGACCGTCTCCTCGAACGTCTTCACCGACCCGGAGATCGCCACCGTCGGCTACAGCCAGGCGGACATCGACGGCGGGAAGATCGACGCGCGCGTCGTCAAGCTGCCGCTGCTGCGCAACCCGCGCGCGAAGATGCAGGGCATCAGGGACGGCTTCGTCAAGATCTTCGCCCGTCCCGGCACGGGCATCGTGGTGGGTGGCGTGGTCGTCTCGCCGCGCGCGAGCGAGCTGATCCACCCCATCGCGCTCGCCGTCGACAACAACCTGACGGTCGAGCAGATCGCGAACACCTTCACGGTCTATCCGTCCCTGTCGGGATCGATCGCGGAGGTGGCGCGGCAGTTGCACACGCGGAAGACAGCCGAGGAGAGCTGAGGCGCCGGTTTCGCCGAGCCGGGTCCGGTCCGTCGATCGGGGATCCGGTTTCGCCGGGCCGCCGGGCCGCCGGACCGTTTGTCCCGTCCGTCCCGGGAGTCCCGTGGGCCCCTCCGGTCCCGTTCGGGCGCGGGCGCTGCCCGTAAGCCCTTTCTACGGGCTTCGAAGCGTGCCCGAGCGGGCATGAAGTCTCTATACCATCAGGCGTGTTCGTTCGTGCACAACTTCTGTTATTCGGCGCAAACTGCTGAAAGCAGACGGACATTGGGGTTACTGTCAGTTTCGTGTTCGCTGCAGAACGTCGCCAATTGATCCTTGAAATGGTGCGCGCCAACGGGGCCGTGTCGCTCCGTGAGCTCGCCCGCGTCGTCCAGACCTCCGAAGTGACCGTACGGCGGGATGTGCGGGCGCTGGAGGCAGAAGGACTCCTCGACCGCCGGCACGGCGGTGCGGTACTGCCGGGTGGATTCACGCGAGAATCCGGTTTTCCGCAAAAGTCCCATCTCGCGACGGCGGAGAAGACCGCCATCGCCGACCTCGCCGCGAGCTTCGTCGAAGAGGGCGAGGCCGTCGTCGTCGGCGCCGGTACGACCACGCAGGAGCTGGCCCGCCGGCTCGCGCGGATCCCCGGTCTGACCGTCGTCACCAACTCCCTGCTCGTCGCGCAGGCCCTCGCCCACGCCAACCGCGTCGAAGTCGTCATGACCGGCGGCACGCTGCGCGGTTCGAACTACGCGCTGGTCGGCAGCGGGGCCGAGCAGTCCCTCCAGGGGCTGCGGGTCACCCGCGCGTTCCTCTCCGGGAGCGGACTGACCGCCGAGCGCGGGCTGTCCACGTCCAACATGCTCTCGGCGAGCGTCGACCGCGCCCTGGTGCAGGCCGCGGCGGAGGTCGTGGTGCTCGCCGACCACACGAAGCTCGGCACCGACACGATGTTCCAGACGGTGCCCACCGACCTCATCAGCCGGCTGGTGACCGACGAGCCGCCCGCGCACGACGACCGCGCGGGGTCGGAGCTCCAGGCACTGGCCGACCAGGGCGTACGGATCTCGGTGGCCGGTACGGGGGCGGGCTGCGGGGCCGGTGGTACGGACGGCGCGAACGGTGCCGTCGGGAGCGAGGCGATGCCGCCGGGCAGCCGGGGCCGCCGCGACGTACCGCTGCCCGGGCAGCGCCGTACGCATACGGGGGGACCCGGCGTCTCCGGCGGGCCCGGGGGGCAACTCCGGGGAGCGGGAGGGCCGTTGGGTTCGCAGGAGACGGGCGAGAGGGCGCGGGTGGCGGATCTTCGGCGCCGCTAGCGCAACGAGCGGTCGGACCGGGCGTGGCGGGAGGCGGGCCGGGCCTTACATGCCTTGAGGCCCTTACGAGGCCTTGAGGCCCGTCAGCGTCAGCGTCAGCAGCCGGTCCGCCAGCGTCGGGTCGTCCGGTGACTGCTCCGCCGCCAGCGCGATCGCGTTCGTGAGCTGGAGCAGATCCCTGATGGAGACGCCCGTCCGTACGTCCCCCGACTCCTGGGCCCGCAGCAGCAGGCGCGCGCCCGCCTCGCGCATCGGGCCGCTGCACTCCGACAGCGCCGAACTCTCGTCGTTGGACGCCGACATGAGCGCCCGCGAGAGCCCCTGATACTCACCCGCATGAGTGATGACGGCGCGTAGCCATTCCGTCAGCGCGCGGCATGGACTCTCCGACTCCGCGAGGTCGGCGGAGCGCTGGAGCAGGTCGGCAAGCGCTTCCTTGAAGACCGCGTTCAGCAGCGCGTGCCGGTTGGGGAAGTGCCGGTAGAGCGTGCCGATCCCGACGCCCGCGCGGCGCGCGATGTCCTCCAGCGAGGTGTCCGTACCGTGCTCCGCGAAGCTGGTGCGGGCCTCGCCGAGCAGCCGCTCGTAGTTGCGGCGCGCGTCGGCGCGCATGGGCCGGGGCGGCGTGTGTGCCGTACTGCTCGCCATCGCGCGGTCCTCCTGTTCGCCACCCCGTCTCCCCGGTGAGTCTACGGCGCAGGCCCCGCCCGGATCCTCGAACGGATCGTGGATCGGGCGGGGCCTGCTGAGGCGCCGGGCGTACGGGCGGCCGGGAGCGGGGTGTCAGTCCTTGATCTCGCAGATGGTCGCACCCGAGGTGAGCGAGGCGCCGACCTCGGCCGCGAGGCCCTTGACGGTGCCGGAGCGGTGGGCGTTCAGGGGCTGCTCCATCTTCATGGCCTCCAGGACGACGACCAGGTCGCCCTCCTTGACCTCCTGGCCCTCCTCGACGGCCACCTTGACGATGGTGCCCTGCATGGGGGAGGCCAGGGTGTCGCCGGACGCCGCCGACGCCGACTTCTTCGCCGCGCGGCGCTTGGGCTTGGCGCCCGCAGCCAGCCCCGTACGGGCCAGGGACATGCCCAGGCTGACCGGGAGCGAGACTTCGAGGCGCTTGCCGCCGACCTCGACCACCACGGTCTCGCGACCCGGCTCCTCGTCGGTCTCCGTGTCGGCCGGGGCGGCGAAGGCCGGGATGTCGTTGACGAACTCGGTCTCGATCCACCGGGTGTGGACCGTGAACGGGTCCGAGGTGAACGCCGGGTCGGTGACCACCTTGCGGTGGAAGGTCAGCGCCGTGGCCATGCCCTCGACGGTGAACTCGTCCAGGGCGCGCGCCGCGCGCTGGAGCGCCTGCTCACGGGTGGCGCCGGTGACGATCAGCTTGGCGAGCAGGGAGTCCCAGGCCGGGCCGATCACCGAGCCGGACTCGACCCCCGCGTCCAGTCGGACACCGGGGCCCGACGGTGCGGCGAAGGTGGTGACCGTACCGGGGGCGGGGAGGAAGCCGCGGCCCGGGTCCTCGCCGTTGATCCGGAACTCGAAGGAGTGACCGCGCACCGCCGGGTCGTCGTAGCCCAGTTCCTCGCCGTCCGCGATGCGGAACATCTCGCGTACGAGGTCGAGTCCGCTGACCTCCTCGGTCACCGGGTGCTCCACCTGGAGCCGGGTGTTGACCTCCAGGAAGGAGATCGTGCCGTCCGTGCCGACCAGGAACTCGACGGTCCCGGCGCCGACATAGCCGGCTTCCTTCAGGATCGCCTTGGACGCCGCGTACAGCTCGGCGTTCTGCTCCGGGGTCAGGAACGGCGCGGGGGCCTCCTCCACCAGCTTCTGGTGGCGGCGCTGGAGCGAGCAGTCACGGGTCGAGACGACGACCACGTTGCCGTGCGCGTCGGCCAGGCACTGCGTCTCGACGTGCCGGGGCTTGTCGAGGTAGCGCTCGACGAAGCACTCGCCGCGGCCGAAGGCGGCGACGGCCTCGCGGACCGCCGAGTCGTACAGCTCCGGGACCTCGTCGAGCGTACGGGCGACCTTGAGGCCACGCCCGCCGCCGCCGAAGGCCGCCTTGATGGCGATGGGGAGTCCGTGCTGCTCGGCGAAGGCGACCACCTCGGCGGAGCCGGAGACCGGGTCCGGGGTGCCGGCCACCAGCGGGGCGCCGGCGCGCTGCGCGATATGGCGGGCGGCGACCTTGTCACCCAGATCGCGGATGGCCTGCGGGGGCGGGCCGATCCAGGTCAGACCCGCGTCCAGGACCGCCTGGGCGAACTCGGCGTTCTCGGACAGGAAGCCGTAGCCGGGGTGGATCGCGTCCGCCCCCGAGTCCTTCGCCGCCTGGAGCACCTTGGCCATGTCGAGATAGCTGGCCGCCGGGGTGTCACCGCCCAGGGCGAACGCCTCGTCCGCCGCGCGGACGTGCAGCGCGTCGCGGTCCGGGTCGGCGTAGACGGCTACGCTCGCGATTCCGGCATCCCGGCAGGCACGGGCGACGCGGACAGCGATTTCGCCACGGTTGGCGATGAGCACCTTGCGCACGATGGCTCCCTCCTTGAAACAAGCTGAGTTTAGGGACTGCCGACACGCGCCGCCGAACTGTCCCCGCTGGTGAGCTGCACCGTACGGAGCGTGTTCCGATCATCGCCCGAAGAGCGAAATCCCTTGTGGCACCACGGTACGCCGCGATCCTCCGTCGCACAGTAGCGCTCGGATGTGGTCCAGCTCTCTGTCGGACTGTCCCTCCGCCGATCACGATTCTTTGTGGAGTCTCTACGAATGGCGGCAAGATTCTTTGCCTTGGCCCGGACCCTTGTCCCGGGGTTCACCGGTGCGTACCGTGCGCGATGGCGAACGTACTGCTGGTAACAGGTGAAACAGGGGAAGAGGGTGGGGGCCGTGGCCCGGGGACCGGTGGCGTGGCTGGCGGCGATCGTGCTGGTGGCGGAGGCGATCGGCATCGTCTTCGTCAACGGCGTCCTGGCCACGGTGGTCGACCACCAGCAGATGTCCCTGGCCGGCCTCGACACCGACGCGATGTTCGCCGGGACATGGGCGATGGGCGGCGTCTACGGGCTCTATCTCCTGGCGTGCGCCGCGGTCCTGGCGCGTACGGGGCTACGGGGCCGGGCCCCCGGCCGCTTCGGGCGGATCGTGCTGATCACCTGCGCGGTGGTGCACGCGGTGCTGGGCGCGCTGACGGTCGGGCTGGTGGGCTGGACGGCCTTCGCGGTGATGATGACGATCGTGGGGCTGGTGGTGCTGGTGCTGGTGGCGTACGAGGACGGGCCCCGGCCGGCGGAGCAGGCGCCGGACGAGGAGCAGCAGCACGCCACGCAGGGGCCGGCGCCCGCCTGAGACCGAGGCCCTGAGAGAAGCCCGGAGGGGACGGGCCCGCTCAGACCCAGAGGTCGGTGATGGTCACGCCGTGCGCCAGCAGCAGCGTGCGCAGCAGCGGCAGCGACAGGCCGATGACATTGCCGTGGCTGCCCTCGATCGCGTCGACGAAGGGCGCCGAGCGGCCGTCGAGCGTGAACGCCCCCGCGACGTGCAGCGGTTCGCCGGAGGCGACGTACGCGGCGATCTCGGCGTCGCTCGGGGTGCCGAAGCGGACCGTGGTCGACGCGGTCTCGCCGGCCCGGCGGCCGGTCGCGGTGTCGATCACGCAGTGGCCGGTGCGCAGGATCCCGGTACGGCCGCGCATCGACTTCCAGCGGAGGGTGGCCTCGGCGGCGTCGGCGGGCTTGCCCAGCGCCTCGCCGTCGAGTTCGAGCACCGAGTCGCAGCCGATGACCAGCGCCCCGGCGGCCTCGGGGAGCGCCGCCACGGTGCTGGCCTTGGCCTCGGCGAGGACGAGCGCCAGTTCGGCGGGGGTCGGGGCCGAGAGCGCGTCCTCGTCGACGCCGCTGACGATCACCTCGGGCGCGAGTCCGGCCTGCCGCAGCAGTCCGAGCCGGGCGGGGGAGGCGGAGGCGAGGACGAGGCGGCGTCGCTGAGCGGTCATGCCGGTCATCGTACGGAGCGGGCCGGCGGGTGTGCGTACGGGCCCGGCGGGTGTGCGTACGGGCCCCGCCGGGCGCCGGTCAGTGCAGGCCGAGCACGAGCATCGCGAGCACCATCGCCAGGGCGAGCAGGATGCCCGCCCGGCGCATCATGCACTGCGCGTCGCGCAGCTCCTTGGGGGGCCTGTTCTCGGGGTCGGACCACAGCATGTCCCGATACTCCGGCGGACGGGCGTCCGGCGCCTGAGTACGTGTACTCAAGCCGACGCGCACTCCGGCTGCTCAAGCGCTCCGGGTACGCGAGCACCGGGCCCGCCGGACGTACTGGCAGGCTCTCAGCCCGGCCAGTACGTCCGGGCCCACGCGCGGGGGCCCGGACGCATCGTCCGGCCCCTCGCGATGCGGTCGGGCGCGGACCACTCGGCTCCGGGTTCGGCCGGGCCGGGCGGGGGGTTCTCCACCGCGGCGGCGCGGGCCTGGACCACCGCCAGCGCGGCGGCCAGCTCCTCGCGGGTCGGATTGCCCCGTACGACTTTGATCACTGTCAGTTCCCTTCGTCGTGAAGGCGGGACTTCCTACAGGGGGATGTTCCCGTGTTTCTTCGGCGGCAGACTCGCGCGCTTGGTCCGGAGCTGGCGCAGCCCCTTCACGATGTGGGCGCGGGTCTCCGACGGCATGATCACCGCGTCCACGTAGCCGCGTTCGGCCGCCACGTACGGGTTGAGCAGGGCGTCCTCGTAGTCCGTGATCAGCTCCGCGCGCGCCGCCTCGGGATCCGCGGCGGCGGCGATCGTCCTGCGGTGCAGGATGTTCACCGCGCCCTGCGCGCCCATCACCGCGATCTGCGCCGTCGGCCAGGCGACATTGAGGTCGGCGCCCAGGTGCTTGGAGCCCATCACGTCGTACGCGCCGCCGAACGCCTTGCGGGTGATCACCGTGATCAGCGGGACCGTGGCCTCGGCGTACGCGTAGATCAGCTTGGCGCCGCGCCGGATGATGCCGCCGTACTCCTGGTCGACACCGGGCAGGAAGCCGGGGACGTCCACGAACGTCAGCACCGGCACGTTGAACGCGTCGCACGTCCGGACGAACCGCGCCGCCTTCTCCGAGGCGTTGATGTCCAGACACCCCGCGAACTGCATCGGCTGGTTGGCGACGATGCCGACCGGGAAGCCCTCGACCCGGCCGAAGCCCGTGATGATGTTCGGCGCGAAGAGCGCCTGCGTCTCCAGGAACTCCCCGTCGTCCAGCACCCGCTCGATCGCCGTGTGCATGTCGTACGGCTGGTTCGCCGAGTCCGGGATCAGCGTGTCCAGGTCGCGGTCCTCGTCCGTCGTCTCCAGCGCGGCCTCCTCGGGGAAGGCGGGCGGCTCGGAGAGATTGTTCGACGGGAGGTACGAGAGCAGGGACTTGACGTACTCGATGGCGTCCTTCTCGTCGCCCGCCATGTGGTGCGCGACGCCGGAGGTCGTGTTGTGCGTACGGGCGCCGCCCAGCTCCTCGAAGCCGACGTCCTCGCCCGTCACCGTCCTGATGACGTCGGGCCCCGTGATGAACATGTGCGACGTCCGGTCGACCATCACCGTGAAGTCGGTGATCGCCGGGGAGTAGACCGCGCCGCCCGCGCACGGGCCGACGATCAGGCTGATCTGCGGCACGACACCGGACGCGTGCACATTGCGGCGGAAGATCTCCGCGAACAGGCCGAGCGCGACCACACCTTCCTGGATACGGGCGCCGCCGCCGTCGTTGATGCCGATGACCGGGCAGCCGGTCTTCATCGCGAAGTCCATGACCTTCACGATCTTCTCGCCGTACACCTCGCCGAGCGAGCCGCCGAAGATGGTGAAGTCCTGCGAGTAGACGCAGACGGGGCGGCCGTCGACCGTGCCGTAGCCGGTGACGACACCGTCCCCGTACGGGCGGTTCGCCTCGATGCCGAAGTTGGTCGAACGGTGCCGCGCGAACTCGTCCAGCTCGACGAAGGACCCCTCGTCCAGCAGGAGGCCGATCCGCTCGCGGGCCGTCAGCTTCCCCTTGGCGTGCTGTTTCTCCACGGCGCGCGCGGAGCCGGCGTGCGTGGCTTCGTCGATACGGCGCCGGAGGTCCGCGAGCTTGCCCGCGGTGGTGTGAGCGCTGGTTCGTACGGTGGTTCCCTGGGCTGTTTCCGGCTCGGACATCGGGATGCGGCTCCCTGCGGGTCACGGGTGTGATGCGGCGTGCGCCAACGCGCGGATGCTACTGATCCGTAGCGTATCGGCGTGGATACCGTTCGGCAGTGCGGCGTTTGCCACACCTAGGGTGGCTTGCATGACGGAGCCCCATAACCATCCGGGTAACCCCCCGGGCCGGGATCACACCGGCCGCTGGACCGACCTCGAACGCCCCCCGCTCGGCCTCCGTGCGCTGCGCCGCGGCCTGATCCTGCCCGGCGGGCTGTGGACCTCGCTCGACGTGGTCGAGGCGACCGGCTCCACCAACACCGACCTGGCGGCGCGGGCGGCGGGCGGCGCGCCGGAGGGCGCGGTGCTGGTCGCCGAGGAGCAGACGGCGGGGCGTGGGCGGCTCGACCGGCGCTGGTCGGCGCCCGCGCGCTCCGGGATCTTCTTCTCCGTCCTGCTCAGGCCGGGCCCCGGGGTCCCGGCCGAGCGGCTCGGCTGGCTGCCGCTGCTGACCGGGGTCGCCGTCGCGACCGGGCTGGCCAGGGCGGCGGGCGTGGACACCGCGCTGAAGTGGCCGAACGACCTGCTGGTCACGGTGGACGGCGAGGAGCGCAAGGCGGGCGGCATCCTCGCGGAGCGCGCCGGTGCCGACGCGGTCGTGGTGGGTGTCGGCCTCAATGTCTCGCTGCGCGCCGGCGAGCTGCCCGTACCGACGGCCGGTTCGCTGGCGCTGGCCAACGCCGTCTCCCTGGACCGGGACACGCTGCTGCGCGCCGTACTGCGCTCCCTGGAGCGGTGGTACGGGCAGTGGCGGGAGACCGGCGGCGACCCGGCCGCCTCACGGCTCCAGGAGGCGTACGCGGTCGGCTGCGCCACGCTGGGGCGGCGGATCAGGGCGGAGCTGCCCGGCGGCCGTGAGCTGGTCGGCGGGGCGGTGGCGGTGGACGGCGACGGCCGGCTGGTCGTCGCGACGGACGACGGCGAGCGGCACCCGGTGGCCGCGGGCGACATCGTGCACGTACGGGGGGCATAGGCCACCCGGGCGGGCACGGGGCACGCGTACGGGGCACGGGACGCCGGGCATGGAACGCGCGGCACAGGACGGTGGCACGGCGGGGCGGTCGCGGCCCGGGGCCGCCCGGTCGCGGCACAGGGGCGGTCACCGGCGGTACGGCGTGCTCCGTACGCGCCCGCCCGTACCTCAGGACGGACCGTCCCATACCCACCCATGGACGTGAGCCAGCGCACATCTGCCGTATCGTTGAGGCGATCCACGACAGATCGGCAGGGCAGTGCGCAGGGAACGGGCAGGAGGCGGCTGGTGACCGTCGATGATTCGGCTTCCGGCGCCGACACACCGCCGCCGGACCCCTCGGGCCACCCGACCCCGCACCATGTCGTCGATCACACGGCCGAGCCGACCGACGACCCCCTCGCGATCCGCCTCGAACAGCTCATCCTCGGCGCGGAGCGCCGCTACACCCCCTTCCAGGCGGCCCGTACGGCCGGGGTCTCGATGGACCTCGCCTCCCGCTTCTGGCGGGCCATGGGCTTCGCCGACATCGGCCAGGCCAAGGCGCTCACCGAGGCCGACGTGCTCGCGCTGCGGCGGCTCTCCGGGCTGGTCGAGGCCGGGCTGCTCAGCGAGCCGATGGCCATCCAGGTCGCCCGGTCGACGGGGCAGACCACCGCCCGGTTGGCCGAGTGGCAGATCGACTCCTTCCTGGAGGGGCTGACGGAGCCGCCCGAGCCGGGGATGACCCGGACCGAGGTCACGTACCCCCTGATCGAACTGCTCCTGCCGGAGCTGGAGGAATTCCTCGTCTACGTGTGGCGGCGCCAGCTCGCCGCGGCGACCGGACGCGTGGTGCAGGCCGCGGACGACGACGAGATGGTCGACCGGCGCCTCGCCGTGGGCTTCGCGGACCTCGTCGGGTTCACTCGGCTGACCAGGCGGCTGGAGGAGGAGGAACTGGGCGAGCTGGTCGAGGCGTTCGAGACCACCTCCGCCGACCTCGTCGCCGCACACGGCGGCCGGCTGATCAAGACCCTCGGCGACGAGGTGCTGTACGCGGCGGACGACGCCGGTACGGCCGCCGAGATCGCCCTGCGGCTGATAGAGACCATGACGCACGACGAGACGATGCCCGCGCTGCGCGTCGGCATCGCGTTCGGCACGGTCACCACGCGGATGGGCGACGTCTTCGGCACGACGGTGAACCTCGCGAGCCGGCTGACGTCGATAGCGCCGAAGGACACCGTCCTGGTCGACGGCGCGTTCGCCGAGGAGCTGATCCGTACGGGAGACGCCCCCACCTCGGAGACCGAGGCCGCGGAGGCGGCGGCGCAGGCCGAGAAGGAGGGCGCGGTGCCCCCCGTGTACCGCTTCGGCCTCCAGCCGATGTGGCAGCGCCCGGTGCGCGGCCTCGGCGTCGTGGAGCCCTGGCACCTGGGGCGGCGAGCCACCTAGGGCCTCTCGTTTGGATCTTGCCGGGCTCGCGGGGTTTGGCACCGCGCCTCGCGGCGTTGTCGTCACTCATCCCCAAGGTCTCGGATTCGCTCGACCAGGGGAGACTCCATCCGCTCCCGCGTCGCCTCCCTCCTCCGCCTCGCGATCCACGGCACCAGACCCCGCTCCCTGATCCAGCCAGATCCCAACGAAAGGCCCTAGGATCACCCCCGGTGAACTGTCGTTAACCGGGAGGTTGCTGTGATGGCTGAGGGCGAGCAGAGCGGCGAGCAGAGGTTCGGGGAGTTCGTCGCCGTACGGCGGCGCGGGGCGGGCGGGCACGTCGCCGAGCTGGTGCTCGACCGGCCCAAGGCCATGAACGCCGTCTCCACCGCGCTGGCCCGCTCACTGGCCGCCGCGTGCGCGGAGCTCGCCGCCGACCAGGACGTACGGGTCGCCGTGGTGACCTCCACGCATCCGCGTGCCTTCTGTGTCGGCGCGGACCTCAAGGAGCGGAACGCGCTGAGCGACGCCGAGCTGCTGCGGACCCGGCCCGTCGCGCGCGCCGCGTACACCGGCGTGCTGGAGCTGCCGATGCCGACGGTCGCCGCCGTGCACGGCTTCGCGCTGGGTGGCGGGTTCGAGCTGGCGCTCGCCTGCGATCTGATCGTCGCCGACCCGTCCGCGGTCGTCGGGCTGCCCGAGGTGTCGGTCGGGGTGATCCCCGGCGGCGGCGGTACGCAGCTTCTGCCGCGCCGGGTCGGGGCCGCGCGCGCCGCCGAGCTGATCTTCACCGCGCGGCGGGTGGCGGCGGCCGAGGCGGCGGGTCTGGGCCTGGTGGATCTGCTGGTGGACGAGGGCGCCGACCGGGACGAGGCGCTGGCCCTGGCGGACCGTATCGCCGCGAACTCGCCCGTCGGCGTACGGGCCGCGAAGCGCGCCCTGCGGCTCGGGCAGGGGCTCGACCTGCGGGCCGGTCTTGAGGTCGAGGACGCCGCCTGGCGGACGGTCGCCTTCTCCGGTGACCGGGCGGAGGGGGTCGCGGCGTTCAACGAGAAGCGGAAGCCGCAGTGGCCCGGCGCCTGAACGGCGTGCGCGGTGCGGTGCGCGCCCCTGGGTGCGGTGCCGTGCGCGGTGTGACGAGGCGCCGCTCCAGGTGATCAAACCATCCCAATCCGCCCTAAGGTGGGGTGATGGGAGTGGATGGGCGACTGCGCGCCATGGTGGCACTGTCCCAGGCGATGGCCGCGGCCCCGACGGCGCGGGAGTCCTGGCGGGCGGCGGCCCAGGGCGCGTGCGCGGCGCTCGCGGGGAGCTTCGCGGCGCTCTCCGTGTGGGAGCGGGACCTCGGTCGGCTCAAGGTGCTCGTGAACGCGGGGGAGCGGGCCGAGGGGGAGGAGGAGTTCCCCGAGGGCGAGTCGTACCCCGTGCACCAGTTCCCGGAGATCGCCGAGTTCCTGCACGAGCGCTGGGCGGGCGGGGGCGGACCCAACGCCTGGGTCGAGACGGTGGACCATGCCGCCGGTGCCGGTGCCGGTGCCGGTGCCGGTGCGGATGCGGATGCCGGTGTCAGTGCCCCGGCCGCGGGCCCGCCCGGCTACTGCCACCAGCGTGTCGCGGCGCTGCGCCGGCGCGGCCGGGGATGCTGCGTCGTCGCGCCGATCGTGCTGCACGGCCGGGCCTGGGGCGAGTTGTATGTGGCGAGGCCGCTGGGCGCGCCGCTCTTCGACGCGGACGACGCCGACTTCGCGACCGTCATCGCGTCCGTGGTGGCGGCGGGGCTGGCCCAGACCGAACGGCTCGAAGAGGTGCGCCGCCTTGCCTTCACGGACCCGCTGACGGGGCTGGCGAACCGGCGCGCGGTCGACGCGCGGCTCGACGAGGCGATCGGCTCGTACCGTAACGACGGAGCCGTCGTCAGCCTTGTCGTCTGCGATCTCAACGGCCTGAAACAGGTCAACGACACGCTCGGCCACGCACTCGGCGACCGGCTGCTGGAACGGTTCGCCTCGCTTCTCTCCGTCTGCGGCGCACGGCTCCCCGGCGCGCTGTCGGCGCGGTTGGGCGGGGACGAGTTCTGCCTGCTGGCGGTGGGCCCGAGCGCCGACGAGGTGATCGCGGTCGCCGCCGAACTGTGCGCGCGGGCGGGCGAACTGGAGCTGGGGGAAGGCGTCGCGTGCGGGATCGCCTCGACGGGCGACCCGATCGGCGAGGTGCCCTCGGGACGCCGGCTCTTCCGGCTGGCGGACGCGGCCCAGTACCGGGCGAAGGCGGTACGTGCGGCGGGCCCGGTGGTGGCCGGGCGCGACGGCACGGTGATCCGCCTGGCCGACACCCAGGCGCCCCCGGCCCGCGACCGCCGCCGCTTCCGGGACGCGCCTCCGTCGCCGTAACCACCGGAGAGCCGCCGTAACCTCCGGAGCTGCCGGAGAGCGGTGGAGCGGTGGGTGGTGGAGCGGTGGGTGGCGGGGACGGTTCGGAGGGTGACACTCTGAGATTCAGTACGTACGCTCCTGAATATGGATATGCATACCGTCGTGGTGGGGACGTCAGGGACGACCGCCGAGGACGTCATCGCCGTGGCCCGCGGCCACGCCCGCGTAGAGCTCTCCGCCGAGGCCCTGGCCGCGCTCGCGGCGGCCCGGGAGATCGTGGACGCGCTGGCCGCCAAGCCGGAGCCCGTGTACGGGGTCTCCACCGGGTTCGGGGCGCTCGCCACCCGGCACATCGGGCCCGAGCTGCGGGGGCGGCTCCAGCGCAACATCGTGCGGTCGCACGCCGCCGGGATGGGCCCGCACGTCGAACGGGACGTCGTGCGCGCGCTGATGTTCCTCCGGCTCAAGACCGTCGCGTCCGGGCACACCGGCGTACGCCCCGAGGTCGCGCGGACCATGGCCGATCTGCTCAACGCCGGGATCACCCCCGTCGTCCACGAGTACGGCTCCCTCGGCTGCTCCGGCGACCTCGCGCCGCTCTCGCACTGCGCGCTCGCACTGATGGGCGAGGGGGACGCGGAGGGCCCCGACGGCACCGTACGGCCCGCCGGCGAACTCCTCGCCGCGCACGGCATCACCCCCGTCGAACTGCGCGAGAAGGAGGGCCTGGCGCTGCTCAACGGCACGGACGGCATGCTCGGCATGCTGATCATGGCCCTCGCCGACCTGCACCGCCTCTACACCAGCGCCGACATCACCGCCGCCCTCAGCCTGGAGGCGCTGCTCGGTACGGACAAGGTGCTCGCCCCCGAGCTGCACGCCATCCGGCCCCACCCCGGCCAGGGCGCCAGCGCCGACAACATGCTGCGGGTGCTCGCCGGGTCCGGACTGACCGGGCACTTCCAGGAGGACGCGGCACCGCGCGTCCAGGACGCCTACTCCGTGCGCTGCGCCCCGCAGGTCGCCGGGGCGGGCCGGGACACGCTCGCGTACGCCCGGCTCGTCGCCGACCGGGAGCTGGCCTCCGCCGTGGACAACCCGGTCGTGCTGCCCGACGGGCGTGTGGAGTCCAACGGCAACTTCCACGGCGCGCCCGTCGCGTACGTCCTGGACTTCCTCGCGATCGTCGCCGCCGACCTCGGCTCGATCGCGGAGCGCCGCACCGACCGGCTCCTGGACCGGAACCGCTCCCACGGGCTGCCGGCCTTCCTCGCGGACGACCCCGGGGTCGACTCGGGGCTGATGATCGCCCAGTACACGCAGGCCGCGCTGGTCAGCGAGATGAAGCGGCTCGCGGTGCCCGCCTCAGTCGACTCGATCCCGTCCTCCGCGATGCAGGAGGACCATGTCTCGATGGGCTGGTCGGCCGCGCGCAAGCTCCGTACCGCCGTCGACAACCTGACCCGGATCATCGCCGTCGAGCTGTACGCGGCGACCCGCGCCATCGAGCTGCGCGCGGGCCTGACGCCCGCGCCCGCCTCACGCGTGGTGATCGAGGCGCTGCGGGGGACCGGGGTGGCGGGGCCGGGGCCCGACCGTTTCCTCTCCCCGGATCTGGCCGGGGCGGACGCCTTCGTACGGGAGGGGCTGCTGATCGCGGCGGTGGAGCCGGTCACGGGGCCGCTCGCCTGAGCGTCCGGCCCGGGCGGTCGGAACGCGTGGGCTCAGAACGCGCGGACGCTTCTGCGGACCGAGTACGCGACGAAGCCCACGCCGATCGCGAGCGACACGCTCCCGCCGACCACATACGGCGTCGTGTCCACGCCGCCGGTGTCCGCGAGTCTCGGGGCGTCCGCGCCCGCCGGGGCGTCCGCGCCCGCCGGGGCCGTGGACGGCGCCGTGGCAGGTTCCCGCGTGGCCGGGCCCACGGAGCTGTCGGTGCTGTCCGCGACCTCGGAGATCCCGGATACGTCGACGGACCCGCCCGCGGGCCCGTCGGCGCCGAGGTTCTGGGCGGACGGCGCGGACCGCTGTGCCGAGGCGGCGCCCTGGTCGCCGGTGGCGTTCGCGGACGGAACGAACCAGAGAGCGCAGAGCAGGGTCGCGGCTGCGGTAGCCGTCAGCAGCGGTCGCCGTGCGACGGACACGTGATCGATCCCCCTTGTGGCAACGCCGAATTGGGTGAGTGGGGGAGATGCTAGCCAACTTCTGGGGCGCCATGACACGGAGCCCGTTCTGTCGCCGCCAGGCTCGCCGGTGCCGTACGGCCGCTATCGGGCCCCGGAGCCGTACGCTCCGTCGTATGACCACTTCAGAAACATCACGGTATGTACGGGTAACGGTCGAATTGGTGGTGGAGGTCGAGGACCCCGAGCGTCTGGGCACCGCCGCCCTCGCCCGGATCGACTCCGACGCCTCCGTACCCGACGACGAGCGGGCGCAGGCCAGAGCGGTGGTACGCGGGGACGAGGCGGAGGCCCTGGCGTACCTCGTGGAGCCCCACGACCTGATCAAGGACGTCCCCGGGATCGGTCTCGCCCAGGCGTCGTGGACCAGCGAGCTGATCGACTACGACCCGGACGCCGTGGAGTGGGACCTCCACGACCTCCACGACCTCGACGAGGACAGCGAGGATGGCGCGGACGGTGACGATCCGGAGGGTGAGGTGCCCGGCGGGGTCGGCGGCGTGATCGGAGGTGTCAGCGGCGGTGGAGGGGTGACCGCTGGTCGGCGCTAGCGCGTGAGCGTGCCACCCTGGTAAGCCTCGGTCCGTAGCAGTCGGCGGACCGGGGCCGGCCTGCTTCCCGGTCGCGACCTGTGTGCGTGAGTGGTCTTCACCACACTGCCGACTGATGCGGAACCGGACGAACCGATACACCCGTTCTTAAGGGTTATCGGCAGGGTAAGCGGCGATGATGGAGAAGCGTGTGATGACGGACAGCAAGCGGCGCAAGGCCCTCATGGCCGCGTCCGCGGTGCTCGGCGGCGTACTGGTGCTCTCGGCGTGCAGCGGTGACGGCGGGTCCAAGAGCGGCGCCGGGAGTTCGGAGAGCTCCTCCTCACAGGCTCAGGCGGACGAAGCCGCGGCCAAAGAGACCTCCGAGGCCCAGATAGTCATCGCGCCGAAGAACGGCGCGACGAATGTCGGCATCAACAACGACGCGAAGGTCACCGTCACCAAGGGTGATCTCACGGACGTCAAGATGACGACCGCCGACGGCACCGCCGTCAAGGGCACACTGGCCGCCGATGCCAAGAGCTGGAAGCCGGACGCACAGCTCGACCGCTCCACCGCTTACAAGATCGCCGCGACGGCGAAGGACGGGAAGGGCCGCCAGGCCCACGAGAACACCTCCTTCACCACGGTCTCGCCCAGCAACAGCTTCATCGGGAACTTCACGCCGGAGGACGGCTCGACCGTCGGCGTGGGCATGCCGGTCTCGATCAACTTCGACAAGGCGATCTCCGACAAGAAGGCCGTCCGGGACGCGATCACGGTCACGTCCAGCAGCGGCCAGGAGGTCGTCGGCCACTGGTTCAGCCAGACGCGCCTCGACTTCCGCCCCGAGCAGTACTGGCAGGGCGGCTCGACGGTCACCCTCAAGCTCGCGCTGGACGGCGTCGAGGGCGCCCCGGGCGTCACCGGCGTCCAGCAGAAGACGATCACCTTCAAGATCGGCCGCAACCAGGTCAGCACCGTCGACGCCAAGTCGAAGATGATGACCATCACCCGCGACGGCAAGACGGTCAAGACCATCCCGATCTCGGCCGGCTCGCCCGACAACACGACGTACAACGGTCAGATGGTGATCTCCGAGAAGTTCAAGGAGACCCGGATGAACGGTGCGACGGTCGGCTTCACGGACGACGACGGCAAGGGCGAGTACGACATCAAGGACGTCCCGCACGCCATGCGGCTGTCCACCTCGGGCACCTTCATCCACGGCAACTACTGGGGCGCCCGCTCGATCTTCGGCAGCGTCAACACCAGCCACGGCTGTGTCGGTCTCGCGGACGTGAAGGGCGCCGGGGACGCCAACCAGCCCGCCGCGTGGTTCTACAACAACTCGCTCATCGGTGACGTGGTCGTTGTCAAGAACTCGAACGACAAGACCATCAAGCCGGACAACGGCCTCAACGGCTGGAACATGAACTGGTCCGAGTGGCAGGCCGGTTCGGAGGCCTGAGCCCCTGGGGCCTGATCCCCTGAGGCTCTGATGCCTGGGGCTCCGATGCCCTGGGGCGTCCGGTTTGACGGGCGCCCACCCGCCTCACCCCGCTGAGCCTGTTCCTCCTCGTACGGCGGCGGCACCCTTCCGGTGCCGCCGCCGTACGCGTTCTCATCCCGCTCTCACCGTCGCCTTATCCGGCCATCACGACGGGCCCCTAGCTTCACGCCCATGTTCTTCACCTACCTCAGGCGCGAGTTGCGCCGTCGCAGAAAGGCGGCGCTCGTCGTCGCCTCGGGGCTCGCCCTGGGCATCGCACTGGTGATCGTCGTCAACTCGGTCTCCGCCGGTATGGGACAGGCCCAGGACAAGGTCCTGCAGTCGCTGTACGGCCTCGGTACGGACATGACGGTCACCAAGGCCGCCACCCCGCCCGGGGAGGGGGACACCAACCGCCGCCGCTTCGAGTTCGACGCGAGCGACAGCGCCGACTCGGACGCCGACGCCGAGCAGAGCAGCGACCGGGTGATGGTCCAGGGATTCCAGACCCTGGCCTCCTCCACCGTGACCAAGGTCGGTGAACAGAACGGCGTCGCCCAGGCGGTGGGCGGGCTCAGCCTCAACGTCCTCAAGGTGAACGGCGAGTTCAGGCGCGGCGAGTTCACCCCGCAGGAGGGCTCCGCCACCGGCGGCCCCGGTGGCGGAGCCGGGCAGGGCGGCGGCGGTATCGGCGGCTCCGGCGGCTCCGGCGGTGAAGTCCGGGGCGGTGGCGCGGCGTTCGACGTCGACTCGTACTCCGTCTACGGTACGGACGTCACCTCGCCCGCGCTCGGCCCGCTCACGTCGTCCAGGATCACCAAGGGCCGTACCTTCAAGAGCACCGAGACGGACGCCGCGGTCGCCGTCGTCGACAGTGCGTACGCCACGGAGAAGAGCCTCGCGGTCGGCAGGACCGTCACCATCTCCGGTACGAAGTTCACCGTCGTCGGTATCGCGACCGCCGACAGCGGCGACTCCGCCGCCAATCTCTACATCCCGCTGAAGAAGGCCCAGGCCCTGGCCGACTCCAAGGACAAGGTCACCACGGTCTACGTGAAGGCCGCCGACTCGCAGCAGATCGACAGCGTCAAGTCCGGCATCCAGAAGAACATCTCGGGCACGACCGTCACCACCTCCGCCGATCTGGCCGACACGGTCTCCGGCTCCCTGTCCACCGCATCCGACCTCGCCGCCACCGTCGGCAAGTGGCTCTCCATCGCCGTCCTGATCGCCGCCTTCCTGGTGGCCGGGCTGCTCACCTCCTCGGCCGTCAGCCGCCGGGTACGGGAGTTCGGCACCCTGAAGGCGCTCGGCTGGAAGAGCGGCCGGGTCACCCGTCAGGTCGTCGGCGAGGCCCTGGTCAACGGCTTGCTCGGCGGGGTGCTCGGCATCGCGCTGGGCCTCGGCGGCGCCTACCTGGTCACCGCCATCAGCCCTACCCTCACCGCGCAGCTCGGCTCCACGGGCGGTGGCGGGGGCGGCGGCTTCGCCGGCGGACCGATGGGAGCCGGCGGCGGGCCGGGCCGGCAGGCCGCGTCCAAGGCGCTGGACATCGCGCTGACCGCCCCCGTCTCCGTATCCACCATCGGCGTGGCCGTGGCGCTCGCCGTCGCGGGCGGCCTGATCGCGGGCGGCTTCGGCGGCTGGCGCGCCTCGCGGCTGCGGCCCGCGGACGCGCTGCGCCGGGTCGAGTGAGGGCGCCGGGGCCGCTCGCCCCCTGCCCAGCCCCTCCCACCGGCCCAGCGGCCCGTACCGCAGGCCGTACCACGTTCCGTACAGCAGGAGTTGAACCGTGTACCAGCTCAGAGGCGTCACCAAGCGCTACGCGCGCGGCAAGCAGACCGTCGACGCGCTCGCCGGCGTCGAACTGACCATCGAGGACGGCGGCCGGCTCGTCATCCAGGGTCCTACCGGCGGCGGCAAGTCCACCCTCCTCCAGATGCTCGGCGGCCTCGACCGGCCGACCGAGGGAAGCGTGGAATTCGACGGGGTGGATCTGGCCGGACTGTCCGAATCCCGGCTCACCAAGGTGCGGGCGGAGTCCATCGGCTTCGTCTTCCAGAGCTTCAACCTGATCCCCACGCTCACCGCCCAGGAGAACGTCGAGACCGCCCTCGTCCCTCTCGGCGTGAAGGGCGCCGCCCGGCGCGAACGGGCCGCGCAGGCGCTGGAGTCCGTCGGGCTCGGAGAGCGCCTCGGGCATGTGCCGGGCGAACTCTCCGGAGGTCAGCAGCAGCGTGTCGCCATCGCCCGCGCGCTCGTGAAGCGGCCGAAGGTGCTGCTCGCCGACGAGCCCACCGGGAACCTGGACGAGTCGATGCGCGACGAGATCATGGAGCTGCTGGAGGGGCTCTGGAAGGAGCACGGCCTGACCTTCGTCATGGTCACGCACGACAGCTCGATCGCCCGTCGTGCCCCACGACTCGCCACGATCCGCAAGGGCCGGGTCACGGTCACCGAGAACGCGGCCGCCTGACGCGACGCTTTCCGCCGCATCTCCGGCGACGCCTTCCGAAGTGACGCTTCCTGAAGTAAAACCGTCTCAGAGAGAAGCGGTTGGGGCGCGCGTCCATGCCGTGGAAGCGGGCGACTATGCCGTGCGTCCATGCCTCAGGTCCGTGCCGTACAGCAGTGCCGACAGTGCCGTAAGGGGCGCTTGTGACTCCGGAGAGCCCGTGTGGTTCCCGGGGCGCAAGCGCCCACCTTGACTCGTCCGTCCGCCCGGATGTCCTCGTAACCCGGGGGCGTCGTCCCTCTCGCACGCGTAGGTTCGGTCCATGCTGATCACTCTGGGAAGTCCGCCCTCGGATACCGAGACTGAATCCTGGTACGGAGTCGTCGCCGCGGCGCACGCCCGTGATCTGCCCGCCTCGACACCCGAGCGCAGCCGGGTCGAGACCGACGGGAAGCTGCGCGTGCCGCCGGTGGGCGCGCGGACCGTCCATGTCGCGGCGGTGGACTCCGGCGGGGCGTACGAGGGCGTCGCCTCCCTGGTCCTGTTCACCGAGGAGAACAACCGCCATACGGCCTTCCTCGACACCCTGATGGTCCGCCCCGACGCCCGGCGGCACGGCGTCGGAGCCACCCTCTGGGCCGCGATACGCGCCGAACTCGTCGCGGACGGGCGGACATCCGTCTCCACCGTTCTCGAACTCGGCGGCGCGGGCGAGGCGTTCGTCGACAGCCTCGGCTTCACCAACGTCCTGCCGGTCGGCCGGTACGTGCAGCGGGTCCGCCAGGTCCTGGAGGGCATACCGCTCCCGGACCGGCCCGCCCTCCCCGAGGGGCTGCGCTTCACCGACTGGCAGGGCGTCGTCCCCGACCACCTGGCGGAGGCGTTCACCCGCGCCCATGAGCCGCTGGGCGACGTCCAGCGGGGCCGCCTCGACGAGCGGACCCCCTGCTGGGACGCCGCCCGGATCCGGGCGGCGGCCCAGCTGGTCGAGGAGCGCGGCGGCACCCTGTTCACCTCTGCGGTGCTGGACACGACGGACGGCGACGCGGTCGTCGCGTACACCGAGGTCGCCCTCGCCGCGCCGTCGGACATCCGCGCGGTCCAGTACGACACCCTCGTCGTCCCGTCCCACCGGGGCCGCGGCCTGGGCCGCGCCGTCAAACGCCACCATCTGGAACGGCTCCACGAACTCCGGCCCGGCGTACGGGAGATCAGTACGGTCGTCGCCGACGACAACCGGCCGATGCTGGCCGTGAACGAAGCACTCGGCTACCGGCGAGAGCGCCCCGCCGGCATCTTCCAGACCAAGCTGTAGAACCTTCAGAGCCTTCCGGCGGCCGATTCCGCGGCCGTTCCCGCCACCGGTTCCGGGGCCGTTGCCGCAGCACGCGGCGCCCGCCCGCGGCCGCAGGTCCCGCGCAGCCGCGCGTCAGCCGTTCTCCGGGCAGTCGGCGGCCCCCGCCCACGGCAGCCGGTACGCCGAGTCCAGCCGGTAGTCGCCCGCCGCCGGGACCGTCAGGCGGGTCCAGTCGCCGGCGCGCGTGACGCAGGCGCCGGGGGCCCTGAGCCAGGGCGAGTAGGCGATCCGTACCGTCACCGAGCCCGCCGTCTCCATCCGTACGACCATGGAGGCGGCGTCGCTCCGTACGACGGTGGCCGGGGCCGGGACCAGGGGGGCGGCGTCCCGTACGCGGTAGACCGTCCAGTTGGCGTCCCGCCACACCGGCGTCAGCCAGTCCGGGGCGCTCGCGACGAGCGCGGCCTCGGCGGTGGCCGGGCCGTCCGGGCGGCCGTGGGGCAGCGCCACCAGGCCCACCGCCCAGCGGTCCAGCCAGGTGCGGTACGCGGCCGGGTCGAGGACGTCGGCGCCCCGGGGGCCGTCGTAGAAGAGACGCCCGCGCTCGACGTCGAGCTGGCGGTTCCAGCCGCGCGCCATGTTGAGGTGCGGGGCGAGGACATCGGCCTCGCGGTGGTTACGGGCGGGGACGACCTCGACGCGGGTACGGCCGGCGCCGAGCCGGTCCAGCGCGTCGATCACGCCCTTGGTGTGCGTCGCCCAGGCGGGCACGGTGGTGGACACGACGAGGTCGTCGTCCGTCTTGTCGAGCAGCCAGGAGGTGTTGACGCAGACGGTCACCAGGAGGACGAGCGGAAGGACGGCGGACCTGCTGAAGCGGGCAGGGGTACGCAGCGGGCCCGGTCCGCGCGTCAGCAGCGCGGCCAGCAGTACGGGCGGGCCGGCCAGCCCCACCAGGCGCTCCACGTTCGTGCCGATCGGCGAGGCGACCGAGAAGGTCAGCACGACCCCGGCCGCGTACACGAACGCCCCGTACCGCACCACGCGCCAGCTCCGCGGCGCGGCCAGACAGAGCGCCGCGCAGGTCACCAGCGGCATCCACAGCTTGCTGGGGCTCATCGGCTGCTCGCCCTGGAAGGGGAAGAGCAGCGTGGTCGTCGCGACGACCAGGAACGGCGGGACGACCAGCGCGGCCCCGTTCGCCCGACGCCGGTCCAGCAGATACGCGGCGCCCACGACGACGAGGAAGAGCCCGGCGACCGGACTGGCCAGGGTGGCGAGCGCGGCGAACAGCCAGGCGGCCACCGCACGCCCGGTACGGCGCTGGAGCGTGCCCAGCACGGCGAGCAGCCCGAGGGCGGCGCCCAGGGCGAACGTGGTCCGCCCGGAGGCGACATTGCACCAGAGGGCGAAGGCGCCGAGCAGCGCCGGCCAGACCGGCCACCGCACCCCCGTGCGGACGAACAGCAGGGCCAGCACCCAGCTTCCGGCGAGCCCCGCCAGCACGGAGACCGTTCTGACGCCGAGGAGCGCCATCAGAGGAGGGGCCAGCACGCTGTAGTTGGCGGTGTGCGTGCCTCCGTACCAGGACAGGTTGTACGCGGAGCCCGGATGCCGGGCCATGAACCCGGCCCAGGCGAACTGCGCCGCCAGATCGCCCCCGCCGGTCGCGAGGACGACGACCCACACGACGTACAGCGGCACGACGGCCCCGGTCGCGATCAGCGGCACCCGCCACCACGGACGGCGCGGTGGCCGCGCCGCGGGGTCCGGCTCCCGGACCGATTCCGGGCCGATCGGCCCGGAAGACACCTCGTCGGTCCGCCCCGCCGCCGTACCCTCACTCATCCGCACCGGGACAGACTAGTGCCGCCGCGGGGGCACCGGACGAGAAGCGCTGGAGGGCCGGGAACGACACCGTGACCGCCAGGCCGCCGCCCTCCGCGTTCGGGACCGCCGTCGCCGTCGCGTCATGGGCGCGGGCGAAGCACCGCGTCGCCCGCGACCGTCAGCGGTTCCGCGCACACCGACACGCGCCCCCGCGCTCCGCCGCCTCGTCCGCCCGCCGGCCGGTTTCCGTGATCACCGAGACGGCCCGCCGGGCTGTCGGGAGAGAACCTCCACGAACGGATCGCCCTGGCCGGGCCGCCCGGTGAGCTGAAACGGCTCGCGGACACCACCGACGGCGTTAACCCTCAGCCGGTGATCATGGACGCTGGTCGTGAGTGTCCTGGCGGAGCTCGGCGGTGCGCCGGGTGAGGGCGTCGATGCGTTCGGCGAGGTCGCCGGTCTCGGGCCGCAGGTGGGGCCGGGCCGCGGTCAGGGGGCGCACGAGGCGGGCGGGGTCGTTGTGGGCGAGGGCCTGGTTCAGCTCGCCGAGCGTGTGGTTGGCACTGGCGGGCAGGTCGGTGAGGGCGGTGATCTGTCCGGCGAGGCGGCGCAGGTCTGCGGCGTTGTCGCGGGCCCAGGCGTTCACGGTGCGTTCGGCGGCGCGGGTGTCGCGGGTGGCCTGGACACGCTCTTCCCCGGTGGAGCCGGGGGTGCCGGGTCGTAGCCGCAGGTAGCGGCGTTCGGCGGCCTGGCGGCTGGCGACCCCGAGAGGGCCGGCGAGGTCGGCCCAGCTCGCGCCCTGTCCGCGGGCGGTTTCGATCAGCACGCTCTCCCAGTCGGCGAGCTGCTCGCGAACCTCGCGCAGCATCAGCAGGGCGGCCAGGGCCGGGTGCGGGCCGGCGTCGGCCGCGGGTGGCTCCGCGGTGACCGGCGTCCGGGCGGAGGATCGCTGCGCGTCCTTCACGGACTGGGTGATGGCTTCCAGTGCCGCGGCGGCGGCGCGGAAGGGGACCGGTGCGCCCGAGGTGGCGGCTTCGTTCATGGGACTCTCCGTCGCTTTGTCATCCTCCAGATGACTTTCTGGCTTGTCATCGTTTCGATGACATGCTACAACGGAAACACGTTGAAGCGCATTGGCAGTTTCTGCCTGAACCAACTGGAGGTGTTTCTGATGTTGATGCGCACCGACCCGTTCCGTGAGATGGACCGCATCGTCCAGCAGCTGTCGGGTACGTCCGGGACCTGGTCGAAGCCGTCGGTGATGCCGATGGACGCCTACCGCGAGGGCGACGAATACGTGATCGCCTTCGACCTGCCCGGAGTGAGCACCGAGGCGATCGACGTCGACGTCGAGCGGAACATGCTGACCGTGAAGGCGGAGCGCCGCCCGGTCGCCAAGGCCGACTCCGTGAAGGTGGAGCTGTCCGAGAGGCCCCTGGGGGTCTTCTCCCGCCAGATCGTCCTCGCGGACACCCTGGACACCGAGCGCATCCAGGCCGACTACGACGCGGGTGTCCTGACCCTGCGCATCCCGATCGCCGAGCGCGCCAAGCCCCGCAAGGTCAGTATCGGCGCCGGCGCCGGCCACAAGCAGATCTCCGGCTGAATCCTCCCGCTCCAGCCGGCCGCGGAGGGCGGGAGAGCTGATCTCCCCCTCCGGCACCCGCCCTCCGCACCCTTCACCCCTCACCCCTCACCCCTCACCGGAGGTGACGTGATGTCGATACGCGGGGAGTCGTTCCTGGCCCACGTCAAGGAACGCGGCGAGTACGCAACCGTGGAAGAGGCCGACCGCGTTGCCCGCGTCGTCCTGGCCCTGCTCGGCGCACACCTGGTCGGCAGGGTGCGGGCCGGGCTCGCCGCCCGCCTCCCGGAGACGTACGCCCTGATCCTCCTCAACCCGTTGCAGGCGGCGGAGCCGCTCTCACCGGAACGATTCGTCCGTGCGACCGCGGCCTGGATCGAGGGCGCCACCGAGAAGACGGCCCTGTGGGACATCGGCGCCGTCCTGTCCACGGCGGCCGCCGCTGCGGGCGATGGCCTCACCCGCGAGGTCCTCCTCCAGCTCCCACCCGGCTACGACCTCCTCTTCGGCCACCCCTGGCCCCAGCCCACCTGACTGTCCCCGGCTCGCCCCGGGCCGGGCCGGACCTTCGCGGAGAAAGGCATGCGAAGCCGTGTACGACCAGCCTCGCGCGAACTCCTCCCGGATGTCCATGACGTTCGAGCAGATGCTGGAACGCGCGCGCTGTGAAGGCGCCTACCCCACCCGTGATCGCGGGCGGCAGCCGTCCACCAGGTCCTCGCCGCCCTCGGCCGCCGGCTGACCGGCAAGGAACGCGTCGACTTGCCCTGCGGCCCTCGTTGTACGCCCCTCCTATCCGGGGCCGATTACCTCTCGACACCGCAGGCGGAAATCTGTGTCGGCCGGAGTAGACATGGGGTGCTGGTGTGGTTATGGTTTCTCTCGTAGCCCGAAGAGATCGAAGGGCCCGGCAGAGACGAACTGCCGGGCAGCGGTAGCGCAGTACCCGCAGTTGCAGTGCGCAGGACGGTGCGGTGACGGAGTCTCGAAGCCAGGTTTGTTGCAGGACGGCGACGGGACTGGTGACCGGACCGGGTGGCCCGCAGTGATCAGGGGCGCCAGTGGTTGCAGTACCAGCAGGTGGCAGTACCCAGCAGTGAAGTCAGTGAGCAGTACCTCGGTGAAGGCGTCGGCTGCGGGCGCGCGCACCGGGAGGTTCGGCAGTTCGCAGTATCAGCAGTACGCAGTCCCCGTTCGGTAAGCAGTTGATCACCGAGGGAAGAACGGAGGAACCAGGCGCCATCAGGATCGCCCGGACGCCACGCGGGTCCGGGTACCGCAGGACATCGATAGTGAGGTGGTCTCCGGTCAAGCAACCGCGATCCCCGCACCCCCGACGAAGGTCAGGCCGGGTGGGCGGAAACAGAAGGCCGGCGCAGAAGCAGGGCCGGCAGATGGTGTAGCAGTTCCTTCGGGGCCCGGGTGCCAATGGCACCCGGGCCCCTCCACGCGTTCCACAGAGAGGTGCAATGACAGCAGACGACTCGTTCGGCCGTCTCGATGACGACGACTACCCCGCCTACACCATGGGCCGGGCCGCCGAGATGCTCGGCACCACCCAGGGCTTCCTGCGCGCCGTCGGCGAAGCCCGCCTCATCACCCCGCTGCGCTCGGCGGGCGGCCACCGCCGCTACTCCCGCTACCAGCTGCGTATCGCCGCCCGCGCCCGCGAACTCGTCGACCAGGGAACACCGATCGAGGCCGCCTGCCGCATCGTCATCCTGGAAGACCAGCTCGAAGAGGCCCAGCGCATCAACGCCGAATACCGCAAGGCGGCCGAATCCTCGGACCCCTCGGCCGCCACCTGAACGGGCTGAGGCACCCCACCCCGGACAACGATCCGCCTCCCGGCAGGGGACGCCAGGAGGGCCCTGCTCCGCGTCGCCCTCGTCGCCCTCGTCGAGCCCCGGCGCGGCCGCGTCCGGGTCGCGCAGCGGGCGCAGGGTGCCGGCTGCCGGGGTGGAGGAGCGATCTCCTCGTCCCGGAGTTCGTGGCCCTCGTCCCGGAGCTCGTGGCCCTCGGCGCGAAGCTGGGCGACGGCGGCGTCGATGTAGCGAGGCGTCCAGAGCACGACGGCGTTGAGGACCAGGCCGGGCGCGCCGAGCTGGTCCTCCATACCGTCACGGTACGCCTGGAGGGACTGCTGTACTCCGGCCTGCCCCGGGCGCGGCGGCGGGCGATGGCCGCGGAGGCCCTTGCGCGGGTCGGGCTCGCCGACAGGCGCGGGTCGCCATCCCCCGGGCCGTCGTCGGCCGGCCGGACCTGCTGCTCGCCGACGAGCCGCCCGGAGCCCCGGACTCGGCGTCCCTCGTTCTCCTCGACGCCGGCCCTTCAGACATCGTGAGGCGCCCCCGCGCGTGACGTCGGCGCCGCGCGTGACGTCGGCCCCCACGGTCCGCTGGTGACAGTGGGCGTGGGGGCCGACGCCGCGGTGCGCGCGGGGCACACGGGGTGCACCGGCGCCGATGCCGTCAGCCCTGTGACATCCGTGACGCACATGAGGCTCGTGATGCCCGTGACGCCTATGACGCCTATGACGCCTATGACGCCTATGACGCCTATGACGACCGTGATATCCGTGAGGTCCGTGACGGGATTTCCGGCTCCGAGCCCGCCTCGGACACCACCCGCCCGGCGCGCAGTTCCAGTCGCGCGCCCTCGAAGGCACGGCGGAAGCGCCGGTCGTGCGAGACCACCACGACCGCGCCCGGGTAGCTCCGCAACGCCTCCTCCAACTCCTCGACCAGGCTGAGCGCGATGTGGTTCGTCGGCTCGTCCAGGACGATCAGATCGGCGGGGCGGGCGGCCAGCCTGGCCAGTTCCACCCTGCGGCGCTGGCCGACCGAGAGCGCGGCCAGCGGCACCGCCAGGTCCTCCCGCCGGAACAGTCCCAGGGCGAGCAGCTCGTCCGCGTACTCCTCGGGCGGCCCCGGCCGGCCCGCCGCGTACGCGTGCAGGAGCGGGCGCCGGGACGGTACGGCGGGCAGCTCCTGCGGGAGGTAGCCGATCCGGGCGGGGCCGCCGGGCGGACCGGTGACCGTACCGCTGTCCGGGCGCAGGTCGCCCGCCAGCAGCCGGAGCAGGGTCGTCTTGCCCGCGCCGTTGGGCCCGGTGACGAGGAGGCGGTCGCCCGCCTTCACGCGCAGGGCCGCCACCCGGAGCCGGTCGCCGACGACCACCTCGTCCAGCTCGGCGACCGGGCCCCGGGGCGAAGCGGCCGACGTGCCCTCGCCGGAGGTGTCCTCCACCGGCACGTCCCCCTGCGCCGTGGTGCGCAGCGTGGCCGTGAGGCGCAAAGGGCTCGGGCGGTGCCGCGACCGGGGCGCGCCGCAGCCGCTCCAGCCGCTCGCGCGCCGCCCTGACCTGCCCGGACAGCTTCGCCTCGTGCGAGCGGCGGTGCTTGCCGAACCCCTCGCGCGGGTCCCGGCCCGTGCCCGTGAGCCGCCGGCCCGCCGCCTCGACCAGCTCCTCCGTACGGGCCACCTCGGCCAGCCACTCCAGATGGTCCTGCTCCCGGCGGCGCCGCGCCGCGGCCTTCGCGGTGCGGTAGCCGGCCCAGCCGTCGCCGTACCGGGTCACCGTCCTGGTGTCCCGGTCGACCTCCAGGATCGTCGTCGCGATCCGCTCCAGGAAGGCCCGGTCGTGGGTGACGGCGAGCACCGTGCCCCGGTGCGCGCGGAGTTGCTCCTCCAGCCAGGTGGTGGCCTGGAGGTCGAGATGGTTGGTGGGTTCGTCGAGCAGCAGCAGTTCGGGCGCCGAGGCCAGGACGCACGCCAGCGCCAGCCGGGACCGCTCCCCGCCGGAGAGTGCGCCGAGCGGCCGGTCCCTGGGCAGGTTCCGCAGGCCGAGGGCGCCGAGCGCGGCGTCGATGCGGGCGTCGGACCGGTAGCCGTCGCGTTCCTCGTACGCCGTCAACAGGTCGCCGTACGCGGCGAGTTCCGCCTCGTCGGCCGATCCGAGGGACGCCTCGGCCGCCGTGATCCGGCGCTCCAGTTCGCGGAGTTCGGCGAGGGCCGCGTCGACCGCGTCCTGGACGGAGCGCGCGGGGTCCAGATCGAGCGTCTGGGCGAGATGGCCGATACCGCCGGGGAACGCGACGGTGATCTCGCCGCTGTCGGGCTCTTCGGCCCCGGCGAGCAGCCGCAGGAGCGTTGACTTGCCGGCGCCGTTCTCGCCGATGACACCGGCCTTCTCGCCGGGGCGTACGGTCAGCGAGACCTGGTCGAGAACCGACCGGTCGCCGTACGCCTTGGACATGTCTTTGATCGCCAATTGGGCGCGTTCGCGCATGCTTCTTCCTGATGTGTCATGCCCGTCCACTCGCGGCGCTGCTCGGCAGTGGCACGACTCAGCGAGGGATGCCGGGCGGGACTGATGTCGGACCTGCGGTGCGGCAGGTCCGAATCACAGGAAGAAGTAGTGCTTGAACATGGCGTCCAGGGTAGCCGGGACGCCGGGCGCGCCCCAGTTATTTCTTGTGCTCGGGTTTCCCGGGCTTTCCGTGGTTTCCGTGCTCACAGGGCTTTCCCGGCTTGGCCGGAAGATGGCCCCGGTAGTCCAGCGCGTACGCCAGCTTGCCGGGCTTCGCGTCGGTGATCGGCGCGCTCAGCTTCCCGAACTCACCGCCGGTCGGCTTCTTGCCGTCGTTCCACTCCTCCATCCGCCCCAGCTCGTCGGCGGTGCGGCCGTCGGAGATCACGGTGTCGCCCGGCGTCCCCGACATCGTCTCGGACGCGCCGCGCACGGCGGCGAGGTACGAGGCGGGCGAGGCCAGGTCGTACGAGCCGAGGTCGACGCGGTCGCGCAGCCAGGTGCCCCACAGGAACTCCAGGTACTCGGCGGCGTCGTCGGGCGCCTGGTAGCCGATGTCCCGCGTGAAGTAGACGAGGCTGCGGTAGCGGTCGTCGTGGAAGCGGGCCAGGCCGAGCCGCCGCGGAAGCTGGTCCGTGGTGATGGGGCGGTTGTTCTCGTCGCGCAGCCACACCCACTTCTTGTCCTGCATCGTCCGCCAGAACGCGGAGGTGCCCAGACCGCTCAGATTGGCGGTGACGCGCAGCCGGATGTGCATCCGGGGGCCGCCGTCGGCGGTCTCCAGGAACGAGGTGAGGGTGTGGTGCCCGTCGGTCAGATACAGCGCGCCGCCGGGGCCGACGACGACCGTCTTCATCGCGGCGCGGGTCTCCTCCGTCTCCTGGCCGACCGGAACGGTGCAGGTGAAGCTCGACGGCCTGGCGAGCGTGGCACCGGCAGGGACCGTGGCCGCCTCCTCCTGGCCGTTGGTCTCGCACCAGTCGTCGAAGCGCTTGTTGACGTCGCCGTTCTGCACGTCCTTGGTGCTGCTGTAGCGGCCGAGCTTGTAGTAGATCTGGTCGAAGCCGACGGAGGGCTGCGTGGGGCGGAGCTGGTCCAGCGTCACATCGAGAAGGTCACCGGTCCGCGCGCATCTCGCCTTCACCACGGCGCTCGCGGCGCCGTGCTTCTTGACGCACTGGGCGGCGGCGGGGGCCTTGCCGGTGGGGGAGTTGGCGGGCGCGGCGACCGCCGGGGCCCCGCTCGCGACCGCGCCGCCCAGCGCCAGCGCGGCGGCGGCCAGCCCGGCCGCCAGACCGCGGGTCCGCCCGCGCTGCCTCGGCCGGAGGGCGGTGCGCCACGCGGGCGTACGGTCTGAGGCGGGTCCGGGGCCGGGTGTGCCGGGCATACGGTCTCCACAAGTCGAAGGCGGGCGGGGCGGGTCGGCGGGGGGCGCGGACATCCACTCATCTCTCCCCGCCCCGGCCGGTGGCATCCGTACGACGGTGGGGTGTCCGCCGGGTGAACGTCAACGGCGCGGACCGGCCACCGCGTACGCGGCCCCGCCGACGGCGGCGAGGACCAGCGCCGTCCAGACGGCGGCGGTCGTGCCGGGCGGCTGGAGCATCCAGGTGGCCGCCCGCGCCCATGTCCCCTCCGTGGACGGCACGAAGAGCGCCACCGCGCACCACCCCAGCGGCAGCGCCCACGCTGCCCGGGCGCCCCACAGACACGCCCCGAGCGCGACGGCGCCCGCCGCCCCGGCCGCGTCGGCCACGACATGACCGGCCTCGAAGGCCAGGGACGCCGGCGTGCACAGCAGCAGCACCGCCCCGGCGAGCACCCCGATCAGCGCCACGTGCGCCGCCCGGAGCGGCGCCCAAGGGCGGGCCGCCGTACGGTCGAGCGCCGGGTCCTGCCCGCTCAGCCCGGTCGCGGTCGCCGCCACCGAGGCGGCCAGCAGCAGCGCCCGTATCCTCGGGTCGACCGGCGACCAGACGGAGGCCGACCACCCCGCCAGGGCGGCGATGAGCGCCACCCCGGCGAGCGCGGCGGGTAGATGGCGGGAGCGGGCGTACAGGGCGGGCCCGCGCAGTCCGGACCGTGCTCCGCTCACCGGGCGCCGCCGCTCGTACCGCCTGCGACCCGGGATCCGCCGTCCGTACCGCCCATGGCCCGAGCGCCGCCCCCCATGCCGTCCGTACTGCTCGTACCGCCCATGGCCCGAGCGCCGCCCCCCATGCCGTCCGTCAGCACCGTCAGCAGGTCCCGCTCGCCACCGCGTACGGTCAAGTCGGCGCCGCAGGTCAGCGTGGCGTCCCGCAGCGCCACGATCCGCTCGCGCTGTTCACCGGCGGGCAGCGCGCGCAGTGCCTCCCACGCGGGGCGCGCCAGTACGCCGGCGTCCTCGCGCAGATAGGCCAGGCCGGGCAGCGGCTTCAGCTCCCCGGTGAACCAGGCGGCGGACACCGTGCGCGCCGCCCACTCCCGTACGGCCCGCTTCTCGTCGTACGCCCGCTCCTGCTCCTCGGTGGCCAGAGGGGCGTGGGGGTCGAGACAGGGCGCGGTCCCGGCACCGGCCAGCAGGGCCCGGGTGGTCTCCTCGGGCGTGGCACCGTCGAGGTGCCGCACCTCGAAGTCGACCGGCAGCACCGCCGCGTCGCGCCGAACCGGAGCACCGGGCGGCCACGGCCTGACCGCCTCCCGTACGGACGTCGGCGCACCGGGAAGCCGGGACAGCAGCCGCAGCGCCTCCTCGGCGGGGCCGGCGAACCCGTCCAGCCGGGACTCGTGCAGGCGTGTGACGCAGACCCGCCCCTCGCACACCGGCTCCGTCACCGAGGCGTCGGCGATGTACGTGTCGTACCGGTCGCCCGGCAGGACCGGCAGCGCGACCGCCGCGCCCAGCGCCATCGGCACCAGGGCGAACAGCCGGGCGCGGACCCGTACGGCACGGGGAGCACGCCGCCCCACCGTGGCCAGCAGCAGGAAACCGGTGGCCGCCATGCCGAGCAGCCACAGTGCCTGACCCGCGCTCGTCTGCCAGGCGACGGTGAGGAACGCGCTGGGCGGGCCCACCAGCGCGGGCGAGAGGAGCATGACCTGCTGCGGTGCGGGATCCGGCAGTACATAGCCGCTGAGCAGCACCGCACCCATCAGGGTCACCACACCGAGCGCGGGCGGGGTGAACCGCGACGGTACGGTCCTGGCGATCCCCATGCCGAGCCAGCCACCGGCGATCAGCGCCAGCACCCCGACCGCCAGGATCGGCAGCCAGCTGAGCTGCGGGAGGGCGTTGTCGGCGAGGACCCGGACGACCCCGGACAGGAACACCAGCAGGTAGGCGACGGTGAGGGTGAGCGCGAAGGCGGTCGCGGTGCCGGCGGCGCGGTGCCGGCCGGGGCGTGACGCGGTCGCGAGGAGTTCGGACATACGGGAGCGGTGGTCCCGCAGCCCCTGCACCGCCCCGGCGACCACGGCACCGGGCCACAGGAACATCAGGAGCTCCCGCTGCCACCAGGCGGCCGCCGTGTAGCCGGCGGTCCACCGCTCGTCGCCGTGTGTCCAGGGGCCGGTGAGGAGATGGAGGTAGGCGAGGGAGACGGCAAGGATCAGGACGCCCGTCAACAGGGCTGCCGAACGCCGGAGTTCGATCCGCAGGATCCGGCCGAAGCGGGTCCCGCGACCGGCCGCGGAGCCCACGTCCGGTACGGGGGAGGGGAGTACGGAGGCGGGCGGGGAGGAGGTCACCAGACACCGCCCTTGCCCTGCTCGGGGCGGGCCAGGAGCGCGGTGTAACCGCGTTCCAGCGGACTGTCGCCCGCATGCTCCTCGCCGCCCGCGGCGGAGAGTTCGTCCGGGGTGCCGCGGAAGACCAGACGGCCGTCCGCGATCAGCACCACGTCCGTACAGGCCGCCGCGACATCCTCCACCAGATGGGTGGAGACCACCACGCAGCTCTCCGCGCCGAGTTGGATCAGCAGCTCGCGGAAGCGCAGCCGCTGCGCCGGGTCGAGCCCGACGGTCGGCTCGTCGAGCAGCAGGACCGCCGGATCGTTGACGATCGCCTGCGCGATGCCCACGCGGCGCACCATGCCGCCGGACAGGGTCTTCATCCGGTGGTCGGCGCGGTCGGCGAGACCCACGCGCTCTACGGCGCGCTGGACCGCGCCGGGGATGTCATGCGCGGGGACCTCCTTGAGCCACGCCATGTACTCGACGAACTCACGGACGGTGAAGCGCTTGTAGTACCCGAACTCCTGCGGCAGATAACCGATCCGGCGCCGCAGCTCGCGCCGCCGGCTCTGGTCACCGGCGGACGCGCCGAGCAGTTCCAGAGTGCCGGAGACGGGGTTCAGGACGGTGGCGAGCGCACGGATGAGGGTGGTCTTGCCCGCCCCGTTGGGCCCGAGAAGCCCGTGCACACCGGTGCCCAGCTCCAGGTCGAGCCCGTCGACGGCGATCTTCCGGCCGCCCGCCCGTACGGTCAACCGCTCGGCTCCGATCTCCCAGGCATAGGCCCTGGGCGCCACTTCGGCGGCGGTCACGGCACGTGTCACGGCACGCGTCATGGTCGAACCTCCTCGCTTGTCGGTCTGGGTCGTTCTCAGCGCTGGGCGCCGAGGACGGTGAACGCGCCCCTGCGGGCGACCACGACGGCCACCCCGAGCACGAAGAGCACGCCCCACAGCGGCAGGGCGCCGGTCCCCAGGGCGAAGGCCGTACCGTTCAGGGCCACGGCCGGTGCCACGATCCCCCCGGCCCACACCGCCACCAGAACGGTCGCGGCGCGCGTCACCCCGATCAGCCCGCCGAGCGCGAGCGTGCCGGTGGTGAAGGCGAGACAGGGCAGCAGCCACTGTGCGAGCGCCGTGCCGGTGAGCCAACCGGCCACCGCCAGAACGGAGATGACGACGACGAGCATGGCCGTCGTCCGCCTGAGCACCAGAGGGAGCCCGGCGCGCGGGGTGGCCGTGACGATCTCGTACGCCGGATCGAGCCCGCGCGCCCACGATGCGGCGACGCCGAACACCGGCAGGACCGGGGCCAGCAGCGCGACGAGGGAGAGGGACCGGGGGGCCACGGCCTCAAGGAACACGGCGAGGAGCCCGGCGGCCACGGTCATGCAGAGCCAGGGCACCATCACCGGCGACGCCCAGGACGCGAGCGCCAGATGGCGCGGGCGGCGCCGGGGAGCCGGGGCGGTGCCGGGGAGCAGCGGCGCCAGCTCCGACCAGACGCCGTCTACGAGCGTGGCGACGTCCGGGGCATGCGCGGCGGCGGCGGTGGCAAGGCGCCCGCGGCAGGCGGCGCAGCACTCCAGATGGGCTTCGAGGGCCCAGACCTGGTCGGCGGGGATGCCGGTGTCGCCACGCGCGTACCGGAGGACGAGCCGCTCGGAGGCGTGCCGGACCCCCTGTTCCGCATCGCTCTCTTCCCCGGTCTCTCCGCTCATGACAGTGCCTCCCGCATCGCTCTCCGTGCCCGCCGTGCGCGGGTCTTGACGGTGCCCTCCGGCACCCCGAGCAGGACGGACGTCTCCCGTACGGTCAGCCCGTCCAGCACCATGGCCCGCAGGACGTCGCGCAGTTCGGGCGCCAGCGCCCCCAGCGCGTCCCCGACCTCGCCGCCCACCGACCCGGCCAGCACCTCGTCCTCGGCGGCGGGCGCCACCGCCCCCGCGGCGCCCGCCTGTTCGGCCACCGCCCCCGGCAGCCGCGCGTGGTGCGCGCGCCGCCGGAAGGCGTCGACGAGGCGGCGGGCCGCGATCGTCCACAGCCACCCGACGGCGGACCCGCCGACGGCGGCCCCGGCGAACGCGCCCGCGGCGCGCCACACGGCGAGATACGTCTCCTGCATGACCTCGGCGACGATCTGCTCGTCGGCACACCGCCTGCGCAGCCGAACGGCCAGCCACGGCGCCGTACGCCGGTACAGCTCCTCGAACGCGGCGCGGTCGCCCTTGGCGACGAGCCGGACGAGTCCTTCTTCGTCCAGCTCCGCGGGTCTCCTCCTGCGTGTTCTCACACCGGCCAGACGCACGGAGGGGGCGCCCGGGTTTTCCTGCCGGTGTGCCGTGCGTCACATCGGAAACGTAGTGCGGTGGCTTGTAGCATTTCCGCACGGTGCGTACGGGTCACGGACCGTGCGGGGCGACGGGGGACGACATGATCGAACTGTCCGAGCTGATCCGCGAGTTGCGGCAGGAGCTGAACTCCGCGATGACGGACGGCCGGGACGAGGCGGTCCGTTTCGAGCTGGGCCCGGTGGAGGTCGAGGCGACCGTCGCCGTGGACCGCGCGGGCTCCGCGAACGGAAAGGTCCGCTTCTGGGTCGTCGAAGCGGGCGCCGACGCTTCGTACACCCACGCGCAGACACAGCGGATCACCCTCACCCTCCAACCCGTCCTGGTCGCCCCCGACGCGGCGAGGGGCCCCGTCCTGATCGCACGCGACGAGGCCGACGGGGAGCGCTGAGACAGCGGTGACGGGGGAGCGGCGGAACGCCGATCAGGCGCTACGGGCCGACCGTGCCGCCGAAATCATGGTCGCCCTGCCCGACGGCGGGCGCCGGGGCTCGGGGTATCTGGTCGCGGCAGGCCGCCTGCTCACCGCCGCGCATGTCGTGGCGGGCGCCACGGGGGTACGCGTACGGTTCGACGCCGACCGGCCGGGCGAACGTACGATCCCGGCCGAGGTGGTCTGGTCGGACACCGGGATCGACGTGGCGGTCCTGGCCCTGCCGGCGGACGGCTTGGCACCGGAGCCGGTGCGCCTCGCCAGGATCAGCGAGTCCGACGCCGTGCTGCGGTGCAGCACGATCGGCTTTCCGGGGTTCAAACTCCGTACGGACAAGGACGGTTCACGCTACCGCGACTCCGAGCACGTCCACGCGACCTGCGCCGTGCTCTCCAACCGCCGCGAGGGCACGCTCGACCTGGCCACCACCCCTCCCCACGCGTCTGTGGACGCGGCGCGTTCCCCCTGGGAGGGCATGTCGGGCGCGCCGGTGTTCACGGGCGGCCGCATGGTCGGCATCGTCGCCCACCACCACCTCGGCGACGGCGACGGCCGCCTTGCCGCGCAGCGCGTGGACCGCTGGCCGGAGCGACTGACCCCCCGGGGGCTCCGGGAGCTGGAGGAGATCCTGGGCTGCGGAAGCCTGGCCCTGGCGGATCTGCCCGATGCTGTGCCCCCGTCCGGACTCGACCTGATCCAGAAGGCGCTCAGGATTCAACTGGAGGACATCGGCCCCGTCGACCTGTTCGGCCGCGCCCGCGAACTCCAGGACCTCACCGCGTTCTGCGGCGGCCCCGACCCCTACCAGTGGCTCCAGGCGCCCCCTTGGGCCGGGAAGACCGCCCTGGCGGCCTGGTTCGCGCTGTATCCGCCGCGCGGGGTGGTGCCCGTGTGGTTCTTCATCACCGCACGCTTCGCGAGCCAGAGCGACAGCGCCGCGTACGCCGAGGCGGTGACCGACCAACTCGCGGCGATCGCAGGGCGCGAACCCGCCGACCACCGCTCCGCGATCGCCCGCGAGGGCGAGCGCAAACTGCTCCTGAAGGAGGCAGCGGAGCGGGTCGCCCAGGAGGGCGGCACGTTGCTGCTCGTCGTCGACGGCCTGGACGAGGACCAGTCCCTCGTCCCCGGCGGAGGCGCGGGCCCGAGCATCGCCTCACTCCTGCCCCGACGACTGCCACCCAACGTCAGGGTCCTGGTGACCAGCAGGCCGGGCCCCGGCGTCCCGCCGGACGTCCCGAGCGATCACCCGCTGAGGGGGTGCGAGGTCGTCCGGCTGAGCACGGTGGAGGCAGCCCTCCACACCCAGTACGAGGCCACTTACGACCTCTCCCGGGCGTTCTCCGGGGACGACGTGCTCGTCAGAGACCTCGTCGGCCTGCTGGCGGCGGCACGCGGCAGCCTGACCCTCCACGACCTGCGCCACCTCACCGGCGCCCATCGGACGGCGGTACGGGCGCGGCTGGGCAGCGCGTTCGGCCGCATTCTGCGGATGCGTGGGCAGAGCGGCGGCAGCGTCGGTCCGTCGGGCAGAACGTACGACGAGAGCCGCGGCTACCTCTTCGCCCACGAGACGCTGCTGGAAACGGCCCTGGCCGAACTGGGCCCCGACGTACACCCGTACCGCGAGCGCCTGCACAAGTGGGCGGCGTGGTACGTGGAGCAGGGCTGGCCGCAGGACACGCCGTCGTACCTCCTCCAGGCGTACGCGCGCATGGTGACCGCGCTCGGCGACCTCGACCGGGCGACGGCCCTCGCCACGGACCTCGGGCGCGCCGACTGCCTGCGCGAGGCGACGGGCAGCGACGCGGCGGGCCTCGCGGAGATCGAGGCGGTACGGGAGGCGGTCCTGGCGGCCGACGCCGACGACCTCGGCTCCCTGACGGTCCTCACGGTCGCCCACGCCCTGCTGGCCCGCCGCAACCGGGCGCTGCCGCCCGGGATTCCGGTGGCGCTGGCCCGGCTGGGGCACACGCGGCGGGCGGTGGGCATGGCGCGCAGTGTGTTCCGGCCGGAGGACCGGGCGCGGGCGCTGGCGGGGGTGGCGCGGGTGCTGGCGGAGCGGGGGGACGATCAGGCGGAGGCTGCGGCGATTGAAGTAATGCGAGTGGCGACGTGGCTGTCGATGCAGGACGGGAATTGGTCGGCCGTGCTCAAGGCGGACGTGACGGCAGCCGCGGTGGCCGTGGCGACGACAGGGCGGACGAGCTTGGCGCTCGGTATGGCTGAGTTCCTTCACGCGGGAGAAGCCTCGACGTTGGCGGCGTTGCCGCTGGTGGAGGTGGCGATAGTCGAGAGCAGGCGGGACCCCGACCGCGCGTTCCGGCTGCTGCGTGAAGCGGAGGAGTCACTGCACAGGAGGGTCGGCGCCGAGGAGATAAGAGTGATGGCAGCCGTGGCGAAGGGCTACGCGGCCATCGATCCGCGCCGTCAGAACCACCTTCACGACCGGATCACGCGGGCCGCCGAGCACGCCGATTCTCGCGGACTGGCAGCTGCCGCCAGCGCCCTGCACAACGCCCGTCCGGAAGAGGCGGTCCGGCTCGCACGGCGGGCGGCACGACACCTGAGGGGGGAACTGCGCGATCTGGAGCCGTCCGTACGGTCCTTCCAACTCGTCGACGATGTGGTTGTCGCGTTGGCGGACACCGGTGCGGTCGACGAAGCACAGGAACTTCTTGAGGCCGCTGGCAGGCTGTTGAAGGACGCCCCAAGGGTGTGGACGGCCATCGCGCTGGGCAGGGCCCGCGAGGGGCGGGCTGCTGAGGCGTGGGCCGCGCTGAAGGCCGGAAAGACGGACAGTTCAGGGCTGGGCGTGACCTGGACCCTGCCCAAGGTCGCCGCGGTGCTCGCGGCGACGGGCCGTGCCGCTGAGCTGGAGGCGGCCGTACTCGCGGATCTGTGTAGGCCCCCGTGGCTGGCCGCCGAGACGCTCTCGGCGCTGGCCGGGTGCCTCGCGGCCGACGACGCGGAGTGGGCGACGCGGCTGGTGGCGGAGGCGGAGCGTACGGCGGCCGCGCTCGGCCGCGAGACGCACGACCGTGACAGCGACGAGTCCGTCGCCGTTCTGGCGAGGGCGCTGGCGGCCCTCGGCCGGTTCGACGAGGCCGAGTCCCTGATCGGGCGGATCGGTACGGACGCGGTACGTGTCTGGGCGCTGGCGGCGCTGTCGGTGGAACATGCGGCGGCCGAGGCAGCGGGCGCGTCGGGTCGCGGTGAGGCGCTGCGTCTGGCGCAGTCGGCGGCGGATGGAGCGGTGGGTATCCATGATTGGCTGGACCACGCGCGCGCCATGATCGTGGCCGCGCAGGCGCTGGGGTACGCCGGTGCCGACGACCGTGCTCGCGCCGTGGCCGAGGACATCCGGGACGGGCGGTCCGGCAGCGTCCATGGGGGAATTTTCGAGGACGCGGATGCCAGGAACCTGGCGCTCATCGCCATAGCCACAACACTTCGGGAGCGCGCACCGACCAGGGCCGTGAACTTCATGGACGACCTGTGGCGGCGCGCGCTGTCCCGCGATTCCTTGATCTACGGCCAGGTCTTCGTAACGTTCGTTGTCCTGCTCGTGGCCGCGGGCCACGACGGTACGGGGCTCACGGCCCCCCTCGCGGACACCGTGCGCCGCGTCTGCGGCGACAGCATCACGCAAGAGGCCCGGATTCTGAGGGCGCTGCTGGATTCGAGGTCCGATCCGGAGACTGCCCGAGAGTGGCTGTCGGGCCGGGCGGCAAAGGAGCTGACCGGTGCTGAGGGCCTGGCCATCATGGCCTGGAGCGACGACGGAACGGCCGTCGAAGTGCTGGACAGCGTCCGCGTCCGGACGGGCGCGGACTACGCGTCGCTCGCCGCGTACGTAGCCGGTGTGGGAGCCGACCGACTGATCCTCCAGGTATCAGGACCGGCTCACGACTTCAGGCACGCGATCCGCCAACTGTGCAGTCTCGTAGCGCCTCGTGAGGTCACCGCCGACCACCGCGCCCGCGCCCTTCCTCTCCTGCGCCAGGCCCTGACGGCCGAGGACTGGCACCATGCCCTTCCCATACTCGCCGTACTCGCCCCGGACGCCGTGCCTCGCGTACGGGACGTGGTCATGGCGCACCTCGGAGCGTCCGACGCACCCCCGGTTTCGCCCGGGGCGGAACCCGGCACCCTGACGGCCGGGCGTGACGCGCCTACGCTGTGAGGGTGACCAGCCACGCGCCGAACCGAGCCCGCGTCGTACCCCTGCGCCCGCGTACGGCGGCGACGGCCCCCGAGCCGGAGAAACAGGTCGGCGCCGAGGCCGGGAAGCCGGCCCGGGAACCTCTCTGGCGCCACCTCGTCGGGGACGTCCTGCGGCGCGAGCGCCTGGCGCAGGAGCGCACGCTGAAGGACGTCGCCGAGGCGGCCCGGATCTCCATGCCGTACCTCTCCGAGTTGGAGCGGGGCCGCAAGGAGGCGTCGTCCGAGGTCCTGGCCGCTGCCGCCGGGGCCCTCGGGCTCGGACTGGCCGACCTGCTCGCGCTCTCCCACGGCGAACTCGTCCGCCTGGACCGGGCGCGCACCCGCGTACGCCCTTCGGGGGGTACGGGCGACGGTACGGTGACGGCGCTGGTGGGGCGGAGCGCGCGGGGAACCTGGGCGCGGCGGGGCGAAGTGCGGCTGGCGGCCTGACCGCCGATCAGACGCGTGCCCGATGGACCTGGTCCATGGATTCGGTGGCCAACTGGCCCGGCGGGAACTCCGGTTGTGAACGGGGCTTCCGCCCAGACCGTTCCGTGGCGAGCAGCGCCAACGCGACCACCGTCTGCACGGCCATGACGAGCAACTGGGCGCCTGGCGAATCGACGCCCAGCAGCAACAGGCTCGAGTTGGCGGCGAAGTGGACCGCGATCGCCCCGGGGACGCCGGCGCGGTCGTAGGCGTAGCCGGCCAGCAGTGACATCGGGACGGCGCTGAGCATGAAGAGCAGCCCGCTCCACGAGGCCAGGCCGAATGTGGCGTGCACGGTCCCGTCGATGAAGAACAGCGGGAGGTGCCACACCGCCCAGATGGCGCCCAGGACCAGGCCCACCTGGTACCGGCCCAGCGATGCGCGCAGGCGCGGATGGGCGGTACCGCGCCAGCCGGGCTCCTCCGCCAACGGACCGCCGATCAGCATGCCGACGAGGAACGCGGCCGGACCGCCCGCGGTCCGTATCACGTCCTGTGCCTCCGGCAGGCTCACGGCCGGGCCACCCAACAGGTTCGCCGCCAGTACGCCGGCCAGCACCGTGGCGGATGTCACCAGCAGGAGCGGCGCCACCCAGAACAGCCGGAGACCCAGCCGAAGCCTCACCGTGTGTTCAGGGACGGGGTGACCGCGGCGGGCGCGGTGCGCCCGGACCGCGAGGGCGCCGATCGACGGGCCGAAGGCGCCGAACAGATAGGGCAGGACCGTGGGGGAGGACGTCGACGATCCGCCGAGCCAGATCGCGACGAGCCAGGACGCCCAGCTCGTCGTGAAGGTGACGGCCAGAAAGAGTCCGAGGCCGCTGGGTCGCCCGATCGGGCTTGTTGTATTCATGTCAATTTGCCTAACGGGTGTGGTCGGGTGGGCCATTGCCCGCGGTGGCTGCCCCCGCGGTGCTCCGGCGGCTCCGCGCCCCTCATTGATATCAACATTGAGAATGTTATCTCATGCGAGAGTATGAAGTCATGTCAACCGCCAACCTGCTCCTGCACCCGGTCCGGCTGCGCATCCTGCAGACGCTGCTCGGCTCCGGTCACCTGACCACCGCGCAGTTGCGCGTCCGGCTGCCCGAAATCGCGCCGGCGACCATGTACCGGCACATCGCCACACTCACCCGGGCGGGTGTCCTGGAGGTGGTGAGCGAGAGACGGGTGCGTGGCGCCGTGGAGCGTAGCTACCAGGTCCGTCAGGAGATGGCCGTGGTCGGCCAGGACGCGCGGAAGGCGATGACACTGGAGGACCACCGCCAGGCGTTCGCCGCGTTCTCAGGAGCCCTGCTGGCGGACTTCGACCGCTACCTCGCCCGGGACGACGCCGATCCCGCCGCCGACGGCGTCGCCTACCGGCAAGGCGCGGTCTGGCTCACCGAGGAGGAGTTCGCCGAGCTGGTCACGGAGATCCAGGCGCTGGTCGCCGCGCGCTCCGACAGGGCCCCGGGCGACGGCCGCACCCGTCACCTCCTCAGTCTCGCCGTCGTACCGGACGAGCCAGGAGAGCAACCCGGTTGACTCCGCCCGCTCCGTCACCTCCGTGTCCGGTTGTGGTCAGCGCACCGGCACCGCACCCGTCACCTCCGCCGGCTCAGCACCTCGTCGGCGAGCCCGTACGCCACCGCCTCGTGCGGCGTGAAGACCCGCTCGCGGTCCATGTCCGCGCGCAGGGTCGCCATGTCGTGGTGGGTGTGCCGGGACAGGATCTCCTCGACCTCGGACCGGATCCGCACCATCTCCTTGGCCTGGAGGCTGAGGTCGGAGACCGTCCCCTGGTGGCCGCCGCTCGCGGGCTGCCCCAGCAGCACCCGGGCGTGCTCGAGCACGTAACGCCGCCCCGGGTCCCCGCCCGCCAGCAGCACGGCCGCGGTCGAGGCCGCCTGGCCCACGCAGAAGGTCGAGATCGGCGACCCGATGAACGTCATCGTGTCGTAGATCGCCATGAGCGAAGTGAATGACCCGCCAGGGGAGTTGATGTACACCGAGACCTCGGTTCCCGGATGCGCGGACTCCAGGTGGAGCAGCTGCGCGATGACGACGTTGGCGACACCGTCGTCGATCTCGGTGCCGAGGAAGATGATCCGCTCCGACAGGAGCCGGCTGTAGATGTCGTACGCGCGCTCGCCGCCCTGCGGGGTGCGCTCGACGACGGTCGGGATCGTGTACTGGCCCATGTCAGAGCCCCATCCGTCGCTGCGCGGCGGCCGGCCGTACGTCGGCGAGCGACGAGACCACCCGGTCGACCATGCCGTACTCCCTGGCCTGCTCGGCCGTGAACCACCGGTCGCGGTCGCCGTCGCGGGAGACCGTCTCCACGGCCTGGCCGGTGTGCTCCGCGGTGATCCGCTCGATGGCCCCCTTCATGAATTCGAGGTTCTCGGCCTGGATCGCGACGTCGGCGGTGGTCCCGCCGATGCCGGCCGACGGCTGGTGCATCATGATCCGCGCGTTCGGCAGCGCGGCGCGCTTGCCCCGCGCGCCCACCGTGAGCAGGAACTGCCCCATGCTCGCGGCGAATCCGATGGCGAGGGTGGCGACATCGTTCGGGATGAGCTGCATCGTGTCGTAGATCGCCATTCCGGCGGTGACCGAGCCGCCGGGGCTGTTGATGTACAGCCCGATGTCGCCGCGCGGGTCCTCCGCCGACAGAAGCAGCAACTGGGCGCAGACCCGGTTCGCGGAGACATCGGTGACCTCGGTGCCGAGCACGACGATCCGCTGGGTCAGCAGCCGCGCGGCGAGATGATCGTCGAACGGCGTGGTCGCCGTGCCCGCCCCCGCGCCCTGCTCGGCGGCGTACGGGCCCGGTGCGAGATCCCGGTCGGTGACGAATGGAGACATCGTTCCTCCTCGATGTGACGCGACGCCGGTCGCCGCGCGTTCGTCTCCACCCTTGCCCGGCAACCGGCCCGACGCCCGCTCGCTCTGCCGTCAGCAGATGAGCCAACGGCAGAGCGGTACGGCGGGTCGTACGGTCAGACGGTCCCGGGCGTCCGCGCCTCACCGCGGAACACCTGCGCCGTATGCCAGTCGACGTGTTCGGAGGCCACACCGGCACTGCCGCTCTGCGGACCGACGAGTGGCCGACCGCTCAGGTCGAGCACATGGCTCCGCGCGGCGGCCCCGCGGCCGACGAACTCCCGGGAGACGATGATGCGCCGACCGGAGTCCAGCCCCAACGCCCCCCGGTCGAAGAGCTTGTGGTGCAGCGAGCACAGACACAGCGCGTTGGACAACTCGTCGGGGCCCTGGAACGCCCACCACCGTACGTGCGCCGCCTCCAGCCCGACCGGCACCCCGCCGAGGGAACCGTCGAAGCCGCAGAAGGCGCACCGGTATTCGTACGCGACGAGCACCCGCCTGCGCAGCTCGACACCGCGCCGTCGGTCCTCCCGTACGGCGGTCGGTGCCGCGGCCGACCGGAGGGCGGCATCCAGCTCCAGGTCGAGCCCGACATCGGCGGCGATGTCCGCGTGGAGCGACGGCGGGAAGTGCGTGTCCAGCAGCAGATGTACGAGCCGCCCCAGCAGCCCCGGGTCCGCTGCGAGCGCGTTCCGCAACTCCGGTACGAGCCGCCCCTCCGCCCCGGTGTTCCGCAGCTCCCGCACTCCGGTGCCCGGACTCGCTCCCCCCTTGTCGGTGTGGACGGCCCACACACCGTCGCTGACGAGATGGTGGAACGGATAGGCGGGCGAAGTCCGGTGGTTCGGCCCGTAGTTCCGCAGCAGATCACTCAAGTCACGCTCGATGTCCGAGTAGCGCAAACCCTGTTCGGGTCCACGCCGGAACCGTCCCAGCGCGTACAGCATCAGCAGCGGCTTGTGCGGCGCGCGCACCCCGTTGTTCGTCCACTGCCGCAGACTCCCCACCCGTTCCAACCAGTCCATGACACGTGACTGTAGGCACTGCGCCCCCGCCCGATCCGGCGGGTGCGGGTGTGGGTGCGTATGCGGGTGCGGGTGCGGACCAAGGGGTAACCGGGGTTGGCCCGTGGTGCTTTATGGCGGGAGGGGGCGCCCCTCCAGCTTTGATGGTCGCGGCTCCAGGGTGTGCGTCAAGAGCGCTCCTCCGTCGCGTCGGCTGCGCCGATTCCGCTGCGCTCCACCCTTGACCCACACCCTTCCGCCGCTGGTACAGCTTTCAGGGGGGCGGCCGGGGGAGGGGTCCCCTGGGGAGCACCTGCGCGGCTGGGGTGGGTTCCAGGCTTGCGGGCTGGTTCGCCCTGCGGGGCGCGCGGTCGTGGAGTGGGGTGGCCCGGGTTTCGTCAAGCGTCTGCGGACCGGTTGTTGGCGGGTGCTCATGCCCCGCTGGTCACTCGCCGTGGCGGGGAGGGAGGGAGCGGGGTGTCGGAGGTGCCCGGTGGCGTAAGAGGAGAGGCGTGTGTGAACTGGTGTGACGAGGGTGGTGTCTCTCGGGGGAGTGGTGTGCTGGGAGTCCCGCCCTGCGGAGTTTTCGGCACAGCAGAAGGAATTCCAGGGCCGCCGCCCCGCCCGCACCCTCTCCGCACCTCTCTCCGCACCCTCTTCCCGGCCCTCTCCTCACCCGGGCGCCCATCACCACCGGCCCCACCCACAGTGAGTGACCAGCCGGGCATGCGCCCCAACCCACATCCGGTCCGCAGACGCTTGACGAAAGCCGCCACCACCTCACCCCACTCTCGCGTGCCCCGCAGGGCGAACCAGCCCGGCGGCCTGGAACCGACCCCGGCAACGAACCTGGCTCCCCAGGGGACCCCTCCCCCGGCCGCCCCCTCCACCGCCTTACCAGCGGTGGAGGGGCGTGGGTCAAGGGTGGCCGGAGGCCATCGGCGCAGCCGACGCGACGAAGGAGCGCCCTTGACGCACGACCCGGAACCGCGAACATCAACACCGGGAGGGGGCGGCACACGGCACCCAACACACCACCGGACACGCCCCACACCGCTACCCCTCGGCACGGCAGAACTCACGTCACGGGCATCGGGTCCGGTACTGCGCCGACCTTTGCCGTACCGGGTCACGCGGCCCCGGGGACCACACCACCCGGGCGCTGGTGTGGTCGCCCCGCCCGAACCTCCCCACGGCCCGCTCCAGCGAGCGAACACTCATCCGAGTGCCGCCGCAGACGCTCACGACCTCGGCATGCTCCTCGAACGCCATCCCCCAGGCGGCGACCCACGCGTCCGCCTCCTCGGGACCGGCGCCCTCGGGCTCGTACGACCGGACGACGGCGAAGAGGCGGGGCGCGCTGTCAGCGACCAACTCCTCGGTGAGGGCGATGAATTCGGCGTGGGTGAGGGGCGGGACGCTGGGGGCGGGAGAGGCTGGGCCAGCTGCTCCGGGTCGGTGATGACGAGCCCCTGTACGACGTAGTTCTTCGCGCTTTCGGTGCCTCATAAGGTCGGACACGATCCGTTCTTGCAGTTCGGATCTCCCGTCAGCTTGCGCAGCATGGTTGCTCCTCGCGTGGGCGTGCACCTGTCGTTCCGATGCTCCCGAGGGCGATGCAGTCAGGTCAAGCCCTGATCCTTTCCAGAACGGGAAGGCGGCTACGGCGTGCCCCTCGCCCTCCGCGATGGCTGCGCCCTGTTGAGGCCGCTCACCCTGACTGGTTTCCGGCCTGTGCTGCCTCTTCGGGGGTGCTGTATGCCTTGACGGCTGGGTCTTCTTTTAGTGGGTTGTTTTCGCAGCCGAGGGCTTCTGTGGCCTTTCGGGTCATAAAGTAGAGGAAGGTGATCTGTCGATCTCGCACATTCTTGTCGGCCTTGTCCCCTGTGTATGCGGTGTTTGAGGACTCCGCCTGCAGGATGGCCTGTTTTGATGATTCGTTCAACTCTCCGGGCAAGTTGCATTCAACGCGAAGCCTGGAAAGAGTCTCGTCCGACTCGCCGGGCACGTCGTTGAGGTTGTAATAGCTTGCGCCATCTGCCGCGCGTCCCCATTTTTCCGGACTCGCGCGAGGTGTCCAACTGAATTCCACATGCAGGGTTTCACCCCCGCTGGTCTTTCGGATTTTCGGAGAGAACGCGCATGCCTGAACTGTAGAAGTTGTGCCGTCGGGTTTCTGTGCCTGTAGCTTCTCCGAAAGCTTTTCCGACAGATCGCTGTCCGTGTTGAATGTTGTCGTCTTGTATTCGCTCGTGCCGAGAAGTTGCTGAACGAGTTCTCCCTCCTGGGAGGTGCGGACGCTGCCGCATGAATCACTGTTCGATCGATCCGGGCTCTCGGATGTGCAGGAAGTCGCGGCCAGTGCAAGTGATGCGATGACGGCGGTCCGCTTCCAGCGGCTGCGGATTCTCGTGTCACAGGTGGGCTGCGGCTGCCCCTCGCCCGTCGCTGTGACCTGTGTTTGCGAGATCCCTTGCCGATTTGAAGGAGTTGTCTTCCGTGATTCCATTCTTTTCTCCCCAATTTTGGAACAGTTCATTGGTTCCGTCCACACCCTTGGCGAAATTATCGCTGGAATCCTTCTTTCCTTCGTCCTCGGCTGCTTCGGTGACATCCTTGGTCCAGTCGTATGCGTAGGAGTCGATCAGTGCGCCTCCTGCCGTGCTCAGAATCGGGATCTCGCCGATGAGGCCGTTTGCGCCGATGGATGAATAGGTGGAAGTGTCTTCGGCCCATTCCACCCGATCATCCATTTTATCCTTGTATACGTCGGCTCCGATTCCGTTGAGGACGCCCATGCCCATGCCGATTTCTTTACCGTGAACATTCCAGTCGGCGCTCAAGCCGTGGGTTGTGTCGCCGTTGTAGGCGCGTGTATTGGCGAGTATGTCCGCACCGTAGGCCCGTTCCGTCTCGTACAGCAGCGAGAAGGAAGGCGCGTCGTCCGCGATGCCCCGCATCACGCGGACGAGGCTGGCCTGGCCGACGGCTATGTGCGCCTTGTCGCCGGAGCCGTTGATGTTGTCCGCGCCGGCGATGCCGCCGTACTTCGATTCCTGGCCGTTGAGGATGATGTGAGTGTCGGCGACGTAGTCGGTGAGGGCGCGGGCCATGGGCTGGCGGAGGTTTTGCAGGTCTTCGGGGAATTCGTCGCCGCCCGCTTCGTCGAGGAACTTGATCGCGTTGTGCATCACGCGGGCCTGGCCCTCGGTGTGCGGGCCGGGTTCGCCGGGTTTGGTGCCGGGTTCGTTGCCGGTGGCGGCGGCTTCGATGGCGGCGCCCAGGCCTGCGGCCTTGTAGGGGGATTCGAACTCCCTTATGCCGCCCGGCGCCGACATGTACTCGTTCTTCCATTCGCGGTCCGTGAGCAGGTACTCCAGGTGGCCGTTCTTGTTGCCCTTCGCCTCGGGGTCGAGGAAGTAGGTCGCCGCGTCCGGTTCCTTGCTCATGACCTGGAGCAGGCCGTCCAGGGGGTCGGACACCAGGTTCGGGCGCGTGGGATCGTAGGCGTGTTCCCACTTGTTGGGGTTCGCCTTCTCGACCTTGATGATGTCGTCGCCGACATCATTGAGGAACTGCTTCCCGTATCCGTCGCCGTTCTTCATCAGCGTCACCAGCGACTGGTACCCGTTGGTCGGTGACAGGTTGCCGCCGATGTTGTCGTCGCCCACCTCTTTGAGGCCCTTCATGAAGGGCTTGTAGGCGTAGCTGTCGGGATCCTTCGTGCCGGAGGCCACCGTGTTGGCCAGGCTGGTGTTGATGGACTCGTAGAGCTTCTTGTCCCCGGCGGAGGCGCCGCGTTCGTTGGCGGCCAGGTTCATCTGGTCCGCGAGCCGTACCGTGTCCTCCGCTCCCAGGGAGTGCAGGTACGCCTCGGCGAAGTGCTTGTCCTTGGCGTTCTCCCGCATGACGTCGCGGTATTCCTTGATCTCCTTCTGCGACGCCTCGCCCGCGTTGATCTTCTCCGTGAGGTCAAGCGCCTCGACCGCCTGGACATCGCCCACGGGTTTGGGGTTGAAGCCGAAGAGCGCGGTGTTGTCAGCGCCCGACGCGTTCAGCAGAGCTGTCTTGACGTCCTGGTCGAATTCGGTGACGGCCTTCACCGCGGCCATGATGTTGCTGGTGTACGAGTTCTCCACGTTGGGGAGATCCGGGTCGTGGCGCACGGACTTCGCGGTGGCCGCGTCGACCTTGCTGTAGTCGTAACGCGCCATCCCCTGGTCGGAGACCTTCATGCCGGCCTTGACGGCGTCGGCGACGGCCGACTCCACCTTCGCCTTGAGGTCGGTGAATGTCGTATGGGCATCCCGCAGCAGCGACTCCATGCCGAGTGCTTCCTTCTGGGCCGCATCGAACTGCCCGCGTGTCACGGCGAAGTTCGGAGCAGCCGCCGACGCGCTCAAGCCCGTCCACTTGTTCTCGGAGGCGACGTCCTGGATGTCTTCCTCGTACAGGTCCTCAAGTTTCTTGAACCGGGCGGCCATCTCCTTCCAGCCGTCCGCGGCAGATGTGAGCTCGGAGAGTTTGATGTGCATGACCTCGTAGTAGCTCGGCACCGCTGCGCTCCCCCTAGATTCCGGTGACCTTGGATCGCAGCGGGGCGAATCCGGCCTCGGTGGTCAGGTCCTGGCCTGCCAGCAGATTCGACGTCTTCCGTAGAAAGACCTTCTCCGAGTTCAGTCGGCTCATCAGCCGCTCCACCTGGGAGTCCCAGTGCGCGTGTGCCTTCTTCAAGCCCGCGCCGGTGTTCCACTCCTTGAACTCCGCGACAGCGACGCGCATGGGTTCATCGCCCGCGTCCGCCGCCGTCCTGGTCCTTGGTTCGAGCTGGTTCTCTATGGTGTTGGCCGCCTTTTTCTTCGCGGCGGGGACCGTGACCAGATCGGGGTCGCCGACTCCGGGCGACGCGGGACCGCCGGGGTCGAGTTGATTGAGCCGCATGTCCGACGACTGGCGCTCGGCCACAGTCTGCTTCTGCTGAGCCCATTCTTCCTCGAACGACATCGCTCCCCCTCGGTTTCGTACCGGCGGATCCGGCGGACCCAACTGAGTCCGGGGCACCGCGCAACGCGGTGCCCCGGACTCAGGACATCATTTTAATCAGTCTTGGGAAAAGCGGTCAGCCGTATCCCGGGTCGCACACGTAATGAGCGGGGCATGTACACGGGTCGAGCACGTGGCCTTGGAACGTGGCGCCGGCGGCCCGCGCCGGGGTCACGCGCCCGCCGGCGTCACCCCGATCGGGCAGGAGACGCCCGTGCCGCCCAGGCCGCAGTAGCCTGCCGGGTTCTTGTCCAGGTACTGCTGGTGGTCCGCCTCCGCCGGGTAGAAGGGGCGGCCTTCCGACGGAAGGATCTCCGTGGTGATCGTCTTGTAGCCGTTGCCCGTCAGGACCTGCTGGTACGAGGCGCGGGAGGCGTCCGCGGCGGTGGCCTGGGCGGGGGAGTGGGTGTAGATCGCCGAGCGGTACTGCGTGCCCACGTCGTTGCCCTGGCGGAAGCCCTGGGTCGGGTTGTGGGACTCCCAGAAGAGCTTCAGCAGCTCGGCGTACGTGACGGTCTTCGGGTCGAAGACGACACGGACCGCTTCCGTGTGGCCCGTCAGGCCCGAGCAGACCTCGTCGTACGTCGGGTTCGGAGTGAAGCCGCCCTGGTAGCCGACGAGGGTCGTCCAGACACCGTCCGTCTGCCAGAACTTACGCTCGGCGCCCCAGAAGCAGCCCAGGCCGAAATCCGCCACCTCCAGGCCCTCGGGGTACGGCCCCACCAGGGGGTTGCCGAGGACCGTGTGGCGCGCGGGCACCGCGAACGCGGGCTCCGGCCGGCCGCGCAGGGCTTCCTCGGCGGTGGGCAGCTCGGGGGTGCGGCGGGACAGGAACATGGTCGGCTCTCCTCGGCTGGGGGGACTGTACGTAACAACGTGGAAGGGGCGTGCGGCATTCCGTCCCGTGCGGAGTTCCGGACCGGCTCACCCGGCCTTGCGGACCGCCTTTTCGCGCGCCGCCATGTACGCCCGCCTGGTGTCCTCGTAGTAGCGCCACGGAAGCGCTCCCACGTAGCCGTCCACCAGCCGGAACTGCTCCAGCGCCGCTTCGTACCTGCCCTGCTCGGAGAGAAAGTGGGCCAGCAGATGGCGCAGTTCGGTGAGCCGAGGATGGCCGGCCGGGGCCGCTGCCACGTCGATGAGCGCGGCGTCGACGAGAGCCGTCACCTCGGGGCTCCGGTATTCCGACGCCCTCACCGGCTCCCGCACCTGAGCCTCGAACCAGGCGATCAGCGGGAAGGCCGACATCAGGCGCCCGGGAGGCGCGCCCGCCGCCGCGCGCGCCGCGAACTCACGGGCCAGTTCGTGGGAGCCTCGCCACTTCGCGCACCAGTACTGCAGGGCGCTGAAGTGGGCCTCGTAGTGGTTCGGGGCGAGGGCTGTCAGCTCGGTCCAGAGCCGGTGCATCTCCTCGTGCGGATAGCCGAGGCCGAGCCCGGTCCAGATCTCGGTCACGTACGGTGTCGGGTCCTGCGGGTTGAGTTCCGCGGCTCGTGCGATCTCCTGCCGCGAGCGGCCCAGCGTCTCGTGGAACGCGTCGAACTGTTCGCGGCTGGTCTGTGTGGCCCACTGCGCGCCGCGCTGTCTCCACGCCAGGTTCACCGTGCCGCGGGCCCGGACGACCGCGGCGTCGGGGTCGTCGGGGCGGGCCTTCTCCCAGGCGACGAGCCAGCCGTCTCCCTTGGCGGCCGCTTCACCGAGGCTGTCCGCGTACGACGAACGCCGTTCCCAGTCCGTACCGGTCGCGGCGAGCAGGTCGGCGGCCGGCTGCCAACTGCCGTTCCGTGCGGCTTTGAGGGCGCCTGTCAGCTCGGGTACGGGAGGCGCGGTGTGATGGTCGTCGAGCTGGTCCAGGGGCAGCAGTCCCAGTTCGACGGAGCGGGCCGACTGCTTGACGGGGGCGGAGGGGGCCGATCCACCGGAGCGTCGGTTCCTGAACCAGAGAAAGGCGAGGACTGCGACGGCGATCATCGGGAGAAGGTTGGTCAAGGCGTTCCTGTCAGCGGGCGGAGGCGCACACCAGGAGAGGAGGCCCGACCGGGTCCCGGCAGCTTCTCCCCCACGGAAATGCGGCATGGAAATGACCATGAACATGCAGTGGGGGGAAGGTGATCATCCCGCATGGCCGGCCCGCACGGCAACACAGATCCCTTGCCGGGCAACGTAGTTGGGGAAATGGGGAAATGGGGAGATGAGGTGAGGGGGGGGCGGTTGGGGTGGGCCGAGGCACCGGCGCCGGGCCCCCGGAGTGCCGGCCCACCCGGTGCCCCGTACGCGTCAGCGCGGGAGCGTCGCCGGGCTGCCGCCGTTCGCCTCGTAGCCCGCCACCGCCAGCGCCCGGTACACCGTGTACTGCGCCGCCGGGTCTGTGTCATGCGTCCACGGGAGGGCGCCCACGTGGCCGTCCACCTGGACGAGCTGGTTCATCGCCTCCGCCCAGCGTTCGCACCGTACGAGGAAGAGGATCAGCAGGTGCCGTACGTGCGAGAGCATCGGATCGTCCTGCCGCGCCGCGTGGACCGCGAAGAGCGCGCCCTCGACCGCCTTCGTCACCACCGCGCTCTCGTAGAAGCCGCGCACCAGATTGACCTCGGGAAGGTGCTCGTACACCGCGAAGAGCGGCAGCGCCGCCAGCAGCGAGCCCTGCGGGGCGCGGGCCGCCGCGGCCGTCGCGAACTCGTCGGCCTCGTCGCGCGAGCCGTGCCACTTCTCGCACGCGTAGTGCAGCGCCGCCAGATGCGCCCCCATGTGCGCCGGAGCGCGGTCGATCACCTTCGCCCAGAGCAGGTCGAACTCCTCACGCGGGTAGCCCAGCCCGCGCGCCACCGCCAGCTCCACGATGTACGGCACCGGGTCGCCCGGCGCCAGCAGCGCCGCCTGGCCGCAGACCGTACGCGCCTCCTCCAGAATGATCCGGAAGTCGTCCGTCCCCGCGGCCGACGACCGCCACGCCTGCTGCACCAGGAACTCCGCGTGCACCGCCGCCCCGCCCGCGTCCTTCGGCGACTCCGACCGCCATGCGCGCAGCCAGGCGCCGCCGACGCCGGGCCGCTGCTGAAGCTCCAGCGAGGCCGCGCCCGCGAACGCCTGTACCCGCTGCCAGCGCACCTCGCCGTCCTTGTCCGTCCCGGCGAGGAGCTGCGCGGCGGCGCGCCAGTCCTGGGTGCCCTGGACGACATCGAGGACGTCGATGAGGTCCTGGTCGGGGCCGGGCATCCGGATGTCCAGCTCCTCCTGGCGTACGAAGCCGTACGCGGCCGGGTCGGCGGCGTCCGGTGATCCGGGCGCGACCTGGCGGATACCGCCGCCGCGGCGCCGGACGTACGGGGCGATGACCGCGGCCAGCAGGCCCATCGCGAGCAGGACCCAGAGAATCTCCATGCGTCCATTGTCCCGGACGCCGTCCGGTACGGAATCACCCGTGGCCCCGGCACGGATGCCCGTGCCGTACGCGGCCACGGGCCCGGCCCCCACGGCGCTACCCTCGGGCCCATGAGCCACGAGCACTCCAGCGACCAGCACCGTTTCGAGACCCTCGCCATCCACGCGGGGAACACCGCCGACCCCCTCACCGGGGCGGTCGTACCGCCGATCTACCAGGTGTCCACGTACAAGCAGGACGGGGTGGGCGGCCTGCGCGGCGGTTACGAGTACAGCCGCAGCGCCAACCCCACCCGTACCGCCCTGGAGGAGAACCTCGCCGCCCTGGAAGGCGGCCTGCGCGGGCTCGCCTTCGCGTCCGGGCTCGCCGCCGAGGACTGCCTGCTCCGTACGCTGCTGGTCCCCGGCGACCATGTCGTCATCCCCGACGACGCCTACGGCGGCACCTTCCGGCTCTTCGCGAAGGTCGTCTCCCGCTGGGGCGTGGACTTCTCGGTCGCGGACACCTCCGACCCGGCGGCCGTACAGGCGGCGCTCACCCCCCGCACCAAGGTCATCTGGGTCGAGACGCCCTCCAACCCGCTCCTCAACATCACCGACATCGCGGCCCTCGCGGGCATCGCGCACCTTGCCGGGGCGCGGCTCGTCGTCGACAACACCTTCGCCAGCCCGTACCTCCAGCAGCCCCTCGCACTCGGCGCGGACGTCGTCGTCCACTCCACGACCAAGTACATGGGCGGGCACTCGGACGTCGTCGGCGGGGCGCTGATCGTCGAGGACGAGGCGCTGGGCGACGAGTTGGCGTACCACCAGAACGCGATGGGCGCCGTCGCCGGGCCGTTCGACGCCTGGCTGGTGCTGCGCGGCATCAAGACCCTCGCCGTCCGTATGGACCGCCACAGCGAGAACGCCACCCGCGTCGCGGAGATGCTCAGCCGCCACCCGCGCGTCTCCCAGGTCCTCTACCCGGGGCTGCCCGACCACCCCGGTCATGAGATCGCCGCCAAGCAGATGAAGGCGTTCGGCGGGATGATCTCGTTCCGGGTCACGGACGGCGAGGAGGCGGCGGTCGGCGTCTGCGACCGCGCGAAGCTCTTCACACTGGGGGAGTCCCTGGGCGGCGTCGAGTCGCTGATCGAGCACCCGGGCCGGATGACACACGCCTCGGCCGCGGGCTCGCCACTGGAGGTCCCCGCCGACCTGGTCCGCCTCTCCGTGGGGATCGAGTCGGGAGACGACCTGCTCGCCGATCTTCAGCAGGCCCTCGGATAGCGCCCCGGGCCCGCGCTCACCACCCCTCCAGCGGCGGTGTCGTGGTCGCGGGCGGCGGCACCCACGGGTGTACGTCCCACGCCCACACGGTGAAGACGACCACCGCCGCCACCAGCACCGCCCAGACCACCCGGCGCGCGACCCGGCGCCTGCGCAGCACCCGTTCGCCGCGCCGGGCCGCACGCGGGACGAGATCGGCGGGTACGGGCGGACGCGGCAGGTCCAGCAGCCGCCGTATCTCCGCCTCCTTGCGGTTCGTCCCGCTCATGGGCCGGCCTCGCCGGACGGGAGGCCGTCGGAGGACGGGCCGTGCGCGGTGGTGCGCCTGAGGGTCGCCATCGCCCGGGCGCAGAGCGCGCGGGCCCGGTCCTCGGGGAGGCCGAGCAGGGACGCGGTCTGTTCCTCGGTGAGGCCTTCGTACAGGCGGAGTACGAGGACCAGCCGCTCCCGCGCGCCGAGCCCGCGCAGCGGCCCGCCCTCCGGGACGCTCCCGGTGGTCCGGGCGGCCCGCAGGCCCGCCCAGCGGACGCGCCACGCCTCGTCGGCGAAGCGCAGGGCCAGCTCCCGGCGGGTGTGGTCGTACGGGTCCGCGTCGTGCAGGCTGTCCCACTCCGCGTACGTACGGGCCAGCGCGGCGACCAGCAGGCGCTGCGCCTGTGGCGTCGCGGTGGGCGGCTCCGCCGTCAGCAGCGCGGCGGTGTGCAGCAGCCGGCCGGCCGCGCCCGCAGCGTAGACCTCGAACTCCCGGGCGCGGCGCCGATCCGTGGTCGCCCGCCGCTCTCGCACCACCTCATATCAGGCCAGCCGGACCGCCCGGGTCAAGAGGGCATCAGGAGCCGGTGCTCCCACCCGCCCCGGGCTCCGCCTCCTCCGACGGCCCTGCCTGCTCCGTCGGCTCTTCGTCCGCCTGGTCCGCGGCCGCTTCCACGACGGGTTCCGCGTCCGTCCCCGGCTGCTCGCCGGCCGGCAGCCGGGCCCCCCGGGACGCGAAGGCGCCGTTGAGGCGGGTGAGCAGCGTGGTGAAGGAGTCCCGCTCGTCCTCCGTCCAGTCCGCCGTGACCTGGGCCATCAGCGCGCGCCGCGAGGAGCGCACCTCGTCGAGCTTGGCCAGCCCGCGCGCCGAGAGCTGGAGCACGACCGCGCGGCCGTCCTCCGGGTGCGAGGTGCGCTTGACCAGACCGGTGTCGACCAGGGGCGCGACCTGCCGGGTGACGGTCGAGGAGTCGATGCCCATCCCGGCGGCCAGCGCCTTGACGCCCATCGGGCCTTCCTGGTCGAGCCGGTTGAGCAGCAGATACGCGGCGCGGTCCATCGAGTTGCGGACCTGGCCGACACCGCCGAGCCGGGTCTGTTCGGCCCGCCGGGCGAAGACGGCCACCTGGTGCTGGAGGGCATCGAGGAGGGCGGCGTCGTCCGATGGCTGGACAGTCCGCTCCCGGGAAGCCGACGCAGCGGAAGTCATGTCCTGAATGGGGGGCATGGCTGGGGGCTCTTTCGTACGGGGGTCGTGTGGTGGTGGACAGAGTACGCGGCCGGGCTCCGCACCGTACCTGCCCTGTGGAAACCGGGTGGAGAAGAAGTGCGCGGGGCGTGCGCGGGCGGCCCGCCCGGCAGAGGGAGGCCCCTGTTTCCTCCAGGGGGCGTCGTCCAGCGCGGCTCCAGGTGCCCGACCGTGCTCGACGATCACCTCGATGACGGGTCCCGGGTGAGCTGCGAGACTTGCCGTATGAGCTTCGGTACGTCCCGCCCCTCCCCTCACTCCCTGATGCTCGACGACATCCGTGGGGCCCAGAAGATGCTCTCCGGTGTCGCGCGGACGACCGCCATGGAAGGCAGCAGACACCTCACCGCGCTGGTCGGCGCCCCGGTCCTGCTCAAATGCGAGAACCTTCAGCGCACCGGCTCCTTCAAACTGCGCGGCGCCTACGTACGGATCGCCGGGCTCTCCCCGGAGGAGCGCGCGGCCGGCGTCGTCGCGGCCAGCGCCGGGAACCACGCCCAGGGGGTCGCCCTCGCCTCCACGCTGCTCGGCGTCCGCTCGACGGTCTTCATGCCGGTCGGCGCGCCCCTGCCCAAGGTGGCGGCGACCCGCGACTACGGCGCCGAGGTCCGGCTGCACGGCCAGGTCGTCGACGAGACCCTGGCCGCGGCCGAGGAGTACGCGCGCGACACCGGCGCGGTCTTCATCCACCCCTTCGACCACCCGGACATCATCGCCGGGCAGGGCACGGTCGGGCTGGAGATCCTGGAACAGTGCCCCGAGGTGCGGACCATCGTCGTCGGGATCGGCGGCGGCGGGCTCGCGGCGGGCATCGCCGTCGCCGTGAAGGCGCTGCGCCCCGATGTCCGGCTGATCGGCGTACAGGCGGCCGGCGCTGCCGCGTACCCGCCCTCGCTGCGCGCGGGCCGGCCGGTGACCGTCGAGTCGCCCCACACCATGGCCGACGGGATCAAGGTGGGCCGGCCGGGCGACATCCCCTTCCGGATCGTCGAGGAACTGGTCGACGAGGTGCGTACGGTCTCCGAGGACGAGCTGTCCAGCGCCCTGCTGCTCTGCCTGGAACGGGCCAAGCTCGTGGTCGAACCGGCGGGTGCGAGCCCGGTGGCCGCGCTGCTCGGCGACCCGGAGGCGTTCCGGGGCCCGGTCGTCGCGGTGCTGTCGGGCGGCAATGTGGACCCGGTGCTGATGCAGCGCATCCTGCGCCACGGCATGGCTGCGGCGGGCCGCTATCTGAGCCTGCGGCTGCGGGTCACGGACCGCCCCGGCGCGCTCGCCACCATGCTCGGCGTGCTGTCGGTGGCCGACGCCAACGTCCTGGACGTGAGCCATGTACGGACGGATCCGCGGCTCGGGCTGACGGAGGCGGACGTGGAGGTGCACCTGGAGACGAAGGGGCCCGCGCACTGCACCGAGGTCGCGAGGGCGCTGCGCGAGGCCGGCTACACGATCCTCGGCTGAGACACACCGAAGGGCTGGTGCGCGCGGCGGGATGCCGGGCGCACCAGCCCTTGGGGCAGACGTTCACACACGTGCGAGCACGGGCGGGAGAGCGGGCGCGGACTCAGGCCTGGTACGGCTTGGCCTCAAGGATCTTCACCTTGGCCTTGTTGCCGTTCGGGAGCTCGTACTCCGCGCTCTCGCCGATCTTCTTGCCGTTCACGCTGCTGCCCAGCGGGGACTGCGGCGAGTATGTCTCGATCTCGGTGCTGGCGTACTCGCGCGAGGCGAGCAGGAAGTCCAGGGTGTCGTCCGGGTCGCCGTCGAAGGCGATCGTCACGACCATGCCGGGGGCCACCACACCACTGGCCGTCGGCGCCTCGCCGACCTTCGCGTTCTCCAGGAGCTGGGTGAGCTGGCGGACCCGCAGCTCCTGCTTGCCCTGCTCCTCCTTGGCCGCGTGGTACCCGCCGTTCTCCCGCAGGTCGCCCTCCTCGCGGGCAGCAGCGATCTTCGTGGAGATCTCCGTGCGCGCGGGACCAGACAGGTACTCCAGCTCGGCCTTGAGCTGGTTGTACGCCTCCTGGGTGAGCCAGGTGACGTTCTCGCTGGTCTGGGTCACTGGTGCTCCTCGTAGGTGCTGGGGATACAAAGCAACGCCCTACCCAGAAGCATGTGCCGTCTCGGGTGGGCGAAACCACGAGCCTAACAATTTCGTGGCGCGAGGGGGAGGACAATTGCCGTCAGAAATGGATCCGCGCAGGTCAGCGCCGAGATCCACCGCGCTGTCCGGCGGGTCTACCCGGCGGCACACGCCCGTTCCGGGGCCGGGTCACCGGGCCGTCCGCCCCGTCGTGGCACGGCCGGCAGTCGATTCGTTCATGCGTTCGATGACTTGGTCGCGCGTCCGCTCAGTCGGAGGTGCAGCCCACCAGTTCCGTACTGGTCGCGCTCTCCGTCGTACGGATCGTGACCACCTCGTCGATCCGGGTCCCACCCGGCCCGAAGCGCACGTCCTTGCGGCCCACTTCGCCGAAGCTCTCCGCCAGTGAGCGCAGGGTGCAGCTCCCGCTCGCGTCCCGGTCCTTGCGGACCTCCAGGTGCGCCTCGACCTCGGTCGCGGAAATCCGCTTGAACTTGATCAGCTCACCGGAGACACTCCGGTCGATCACGTAGTGGTAGCCGTACCAGCCGAGCAGGACCACCAGTGCTCCGCCGAGGACCACTCCCAGGCGGCGCAGCCGCCGGTCCGCGCGTGCGTCCCCGTCCCCGGAGCGGCCGTACCGCCCTGCGGGAAGCTCTTCGCGCACCGCAGCCATGATCGTTCCTCTCGGGCGGGGACCGCCGGAATTTCCGTCCCCCGATATCCGTCACTATAGAAGCCGACCTAAGCGCCACATCACTGAGGATCGAGTCTTGACTGAGCAGCTACGGCTGATGGCCGTTCACGCCCACCCCGACGACGAGTCGAGCAAGGGCGCGGCCACCATGGCCAAGTACGTGTCCGAGGGGGTGGACGTGCTGGTCGTGACCTGCACGGGAGGCGAGCGCGGCTCCATCCTCAACCCCAAGCTCCAGGGTGACGCCTATATCGAGGCGAACATCCACGAGGTACGCAAGAAGGAGATGGACGAGGCCCGGGAGATCCTCGGCGTCCAGCAGGAATGGCTCGGGTTCGTCGACTCCGGGCTGCCCGAGGGCGATCCGCTGCCGCCGCTGCCCCAGGGCTGCTTCGCGCTGGTGGACCCGCGGGAGGCGGCGGGCCGGCTCGTCCGGTCGATCCGCTCCTTCCGGCCGCAGGTCATCACCACGTACGACGAGAACGGGGGCTACCCGCACCCCGACCACATCATGACCCACACCATTTCCATGATCGCGTTCGATGGTGCGGCGGACAAGGAGCAGTTCCCCGAGGAGGACTTCGGCCCGGTCTGGCAGCCCGCGAAGCTCTACTACAACCAGGGCTTCAACAAGCCGCGTACGGTCGCGCTCCACGAGGCGCTGCTCTCCCGCGGGCTGGAGTCCCCGTACGGCGAGTGGCTGGAGCGGTGGAAGGAGATGGAGCGGGTGGAGCGGACGCTGACCACGTTCATCCCCTGCGCGGACTTCTTCGAGATCCGCGACAAGGCGCTGGTCGCGCACGCCACGCAGATCGACCCGGACGGCGGCTGGTTCCGTATCCCGATGGAGCTCCAGCGCGAGGTCTGGCCCACCGAGGAGTACGAGCTGGCGAAGTCCCTCGTCGATACATCCCTCCCCGAGAGCGACCTCTTCGCGGGCATCCGCGACAATGCCTGATATGTATGCGACCCAGGCAATGACCCAGCTCGTTCCTCTCGCCCAGGAGCTGGACCAGAACAAGGTGACGCCCGGCGTGCTGGGGTTCATCGTGTTCGCGGTGATGGCGGGCGGCGTGTGGCTGCTGATGAAGTCGATGACCCGGCACATGGGGAAGGTCGACTTCGAGGAGGCGCCGGAGCGACAGCCGACGACGGCGGCGGGCCGGCAGTCACCGGCCCCGCACGGCGAGTAGCGGGCGACGGCGGCGACGGGTACGGCCGGGACCGCCCGGTCCGTACGGTCAGCACTGTCCACCGGGGGACGACCGGACCACGGGGTCGGCTCGGCCCGTAGGGGCCGTCTTGCCTGAAGGACAGCCGCTCCCTCCCGGGAGGGAGCGGCCGGTCCTCGGGTCCTTCGGCGTGTGCGGGCGTCGGCCGGGTGTCTTGGGCGTCGTCAGGCGGGCGTGACCTCCACCGGCACGCCCATCACCTCGCGCGCGTGCCGGTTCGGCACCATGCCGAGGTCCCACGCCTGCCAGCCGTCCTCCAGCCGTACGCCCCGGCCCAGCATCACCCCGAACGCGGCCAGCGAGTCCGCCAGCTTCCCGTCCCGCACCGGGTGGTCCGCCGCGGCCAGCTCCGCCAGCTCCTGTTCGGCCACCGCCGAGCCCACCTCCGTACCGCCCGCCGAGCCGTACGGCAGCAGCGTGCAGCGCAGGAACCGCGACCAGTCCGCGCCCCGGTGGTCCCCGTACGAGGTGAAGAGCGCCGTCGCCTCGTCGCACAGCGCCAGCGCCTGGGCCGCGCGGCTGTTGCCCGCGTCGACCAAGGCCAGCTCCAGACACGTCCACGCCTCGCCGTGGGCCACCCCGATCCGCCGGAAGTCCGCGCGGGCGTCGACCAGGAGCTGCCGGGCGAACCCCGAGTTGCGGAGGTTGCCGGTCTGCGCGGCGCGCTGGTCGCGGGTGACACGGCCCGAGTGGTGCCGGGCGCAGGCCAGGCCGTACACGTCACGCATCCGCGAGAACATCGAGCGGGCCCGCTCCAGCTCCCGTACCGCCTGGTCACGGTCGCCGCCATCCTCCAGCGCCTGGCCCAGGTAGTACAGGGTCCACGCCTCGCCGCGCGCGTCCTCGTTGTCCCGGTGCCGGGCCAGCGCCTCGCGCAACTGCTCGGCCGCCTCGGCCTGTTCACCCTCCACCAGCCGTGCCCGCGCCAGCTGGGTCGTCGCCCACGCCTCGCCGCGGCCGTCCCGCGTCCGCCCGTACAGCTCCAGCGCCGCGCGCAACTCGCCCTCGGCGCGGGCCACATCGCCCATCCGCAGGAACAACTGCCCGAGCTGGAAGTGCGCCCACGCCTCGCCGTGCACCGACTCGCTCTCGCGGTGCAGCTCCAGCGACGCCGTGAGCGTCCCGAACGCCTCCTCCAGACCGCCGCGGTCCCGCTCCACCGCCGCCAGCGCGTGCAGCGTCCAGCCGCGGTCACCCGCCAGCGCCGCCGTCTCCTGGAGCGCCAGCGCCTCGCGCAGCTTCGCCGCCGCCTCCGTCAGATTGCCCTGGTGGTGCAGGGTGATGCCCAGCGAACAGAGCGCGCGGGCCGCGCCCGCCTCGTGCTGCGCCTCCTGGTAGAGGCCCACCACGGAGGTCAGCGTCGTACGCGCCTTGTCCAGCTCGCCGAGCTGGCGGGCGGCGATGCCCGTCCGCCACTGGACCGAGCGCACCAGCAGCCCCTGGTCCACGGCCTGCGTCAACTCGTTGATCTCGCCCAGCCGGTAGAGGTCGCCGCGCAGCAGGCAGTAGTCGCAGAGCGCGCCCAGCAGATTGAGCACCGCCTGCTGGTCCACGCCCTCCGCGTGGCGCAGGGTGGCCGTGATGAAGCTCGACTCGTCGTCCAGCCAGCGCAGCGCCGCGTCCAGCGACGAGAAACCGTGCGCGCCCGCCGCGCTCTTGAAGAGGTCCGCGCGCGTGGACGTCTTGCCGTCGACCAGCCGGATCACGGAGTCGGCCAGCTCGCCGTAGTTACGGATCAGCCGTTCCTGCGCGGCCGTACGCTCCTCGGCCGGCTCCTCGTCGCGCAGCCGCGCGTGCACGAACGTCCGTACGACGTCGTGCAACCGGTAGCGGCTGCCCCGTACATGCTCGACCAGACCGGCCCGGGCCAGCGCCGCCAGCAGCCGTCCCGCCTCCTGCTCGTCCGTCGCCAGCAGCGCCGCCGCGGCGCCCGCGCCCAGCGAGGCGCGCCCCGCCAGCGCCAGCCGGCGCAGCAGCCGGCGGCCCTGGTCGTTCTGGTCGGTGTAGCGCAGCCACAGGGCGCGCTCGACGGGCTCGACCGGGCCGTACGCGTCGAGATCGGCGGCCAGTCGGTGCGCGGTGCGGCCGTCGCCGAGCGAGGACCCGGCGATGCGCAGCGCGAGCGGCAGCCCACCGCACAGCTCCCGTACGCGGTCGGCCGACTGGACGTCGTACGGCGCCCCCGCCGTCGCCGCGTCCTGTTCCGTTCCGGCGGCGGCGCGCAGCAGTTCCTCGGCGCCGGCCCCGTCCAGCGCCTCGACGGGCAACTGGTGCACCCAGGCAGGGACATCGGCCGGCAGCTCGACGGGGCGGCGCGATGTCACCAGCACCAGGCTGTCGGAACGCTCCGGTACGAGCGTGCGCACCTGCTCGGGATCGGAGACGTCGTCCAGGACCACCGTCACCGGCAGCCCGGTCAGATGCTGGTGGTACAACTCGCTGAGCCGCCGCACCTGTTGCTCGGGGGAGGCGCCTTCGCGGAACAGCAACTGCTCGCGCGGCGCGCCCAGCCGGTTCAGCAGGTGCAGCAGCGCGTCCCGCGTCGACAGCGGCGCCTCCAGGGTGCCGCCGCCGCGCAGATCGACCAGGCAGGCGCCCCGGAACTGGTCCCTGAGCTGGTGCGCGGCCCGTACGGCCAGTTCTGTGCGGCCGGCCCCGGGGGCGCCGTACAGCACGACGACCGTCGGCTTCGTCTCCGTCGACGCACGGGCCGCGTGCACCCACTGCGCGATCCTGGCCAGTTCGGCGCGGCGCCCCGCGAACGGCCCTGCGGGCTCGGGGAGATGGCCGAACGACTGCTCCAGTACGGTACGGCGGCGGGCCGCGGCGCTGCGGTCCCCGCCCCGCAACTGCGGGACGACGGGCGACTTCTTGGCGCCCCGGCGTGTCGCGGACACCAGCACCCGCTGCTGGTCGAGGAAGGGCCGGATGCCCCGTACCTCCAGCGCCGTCAGCCACTGGAGCCGCAACTGCTCGGCGCCGCCCGGCTGTCCGGCCGCGCCGGCTCTGCGGTGCGCGGCCGGCCAGTGCGAGACGGTCACCTTGGCGACGGTGGTCGCCGCCCCGGCCACGGCGACGACGGCGCCCGCGCCGAGCGCGATCCCCGAGGCCGTCCCCAGCGCGACATCCGCACCGATGGCGGCCACGGCCGCGACGGACGTGACCAGGGCGGGCGTGCCGATGTTCTGCCGGCTGAACCGCTGGGACAGCGGAACCCCGGGCGCCTGCGCCGCGTCCAGGGCCTGCGTGTACGCGGCGTACTCCTCGGCCGCCCCGGCGGACATCGCGTCCAGGGCCCCGCGCCCGCGCGCCAGCAGCGCGTTCCCGTCGGTCCGCCCGCCGGAGCGCCGTACCTCCTCCTCCACGGCGCGTACCAACAGCCGCTCGGCCTCGGCCCGGTGGCTTTCCCGCATATGCGTCCCCCTCCGAGAGCATGGTGAGCACACATTGTCCTGCGGACGGGGCGCGATGGCGAGTAGTGCCTGTCGTTCGGCTGTTCGCCGACCCGGTGCAGGAATGATTGGCTCCGTCCCGGGCGTTCCACGGGACGAGGTCTCTTCCGACAGCACTCGACAGCATGGAGATGCACAGCATGCCCCTCAAAGGCGAGTACGAGCCGAGCGCTCAGCAGGTGGTCCGCGACCAGGTGGAGCTGTACGAAAGCTCCGGCGGCACGCGCGGCACGACGCTGGAATCCCTGATCGGCCCGGACGACGAGAAGCGCCGCGACCTGCCCGTGATCATCCTGACCACGCTGGGCGCGAAGAGCGGCAAGATCCGCAAGTCCCCCCTGATGCGGGTGGAGCACGACGGCTCCTACGCCGTGGTCGCCTCCCTGGGCGGCGCCCCCAAGCACCCGGTCTGGTACTACAACGTTCTGGCCGACCCCCGCGTGGAACTCCAGGACGGTCCGGTGCGCCAGGACATGGTGGCCCGCGAGGTGACGGGCGAGGAGAAGGCCCTGTGGTGGGACCGCGCGGTCGAGGCGTTCCCGGACTACGCCGATTACCAGAAGAAGACGGACCGCGTGATCCCGCTCTTCGTCCTGGAACCGGCGGCCGAGAACCACTGACCGGCCTCCGAAACGGTACGTCGCGCCCTCCGCCCGCCGCGGAGGGCGCGCGCGGCGCCCTCTCAGTCGCTGATCGTGCGGAGGAAGTGGTCGGCGTCCTCGGGTTCGGCCAGACCTCCCACCTCCAGCCAGGAACCGTCCGCGAAGCGGAACCGGAAGGTGGCGAAGCCGCGCGGCTGGCCCGCCTCCCCTTCGACGCGGCCCTGATCGAAGGGGAATTCGGCGACGCTCCGGAAGTCGTCGGCCTTGGTCGGTGAGAGCAGGCGGCGCGGAGACGCCGCGACGCAGATACGGTCCCGGGCCAGCATGACCAGACGCTGGGGGTTGGGCGAGTGCCCGTACCACTGGAGCAGGAGCTGCCCCGCGGTCAGATTCCAGTCGCCGTCGAAGATGCCGTTCGTCGGGTCCTGGCCAGGCCCCGAGGGGCGGGCGTCCGGCGGGGACTGCGCCCCTCCGCTCCGCCGTCCCCGTTGCCGTGAGGGTGAGAAGGGGATGAGTTCTCCGAGCTTGTCGATCACCATGATCGGGACGACGACGAAGAAGAACACCGCGCCCCCGACGTACAGAAGCCAGTGGTGGCGCGGCTTCAGCCGCCCCTTGCCCGCGGCGAGGTGAACGTCCTTGGGCGGAGTGGGGATGGCCTTGCGGATCTCGCACCACACCAGGGCCACGGGCTCCTCCCCCAGGATCTTCCGCGCCCGCTTCCGCACCGCTCGTTTCGCCATGCCGGAGATCGTAGTGCGCCCGGCGGAACGTCGGATTGAGCGGGCACCGCTACGGCCTGGCAGTACCGGGCCCCTGGGGATCTGGTGACGGGCGGGTTCGGTAGAGGAGCTTCTTGCGGAGATGACCGGCCGCCGTCTGGCGTAACTGCGACGGCCCGAGGGCTGACCCAGCAGGGCGTGGCCGACCGTATGGGCGTGACCAAGGGGCGAGTGTCGCCGATCGAGCGGGGGCACATCTCCGGTCAGGAGGTCCTCGCCCGATGTGCCGTCGCTCTGGGTGGGCGCCTGCATCAGGCCATGTATTTCGATGACGGGGATATCGCGGCCATCGCCTGAGGCGTGCCCGCAGGGCCATCTCGATCCGCTCACCTGGGGCTGAGCCCTTCGTCCGGGTCCTGGGCGTGTCGTCCCTCGCCCCGGGGCGGGTGCGGCGCGGGTGTGCGCGAGGATTGAGGTATGGCGAACCGACTGGCCCATGAGACCTCCCCGTACCTCCTCCAGCACGCCGACAACCCCGTCGACTGGTGGCCCTGGTCGCCCGAGGCGTTCGCGGAGGCGCGGCGGCGGGGGGTGCCGGTGTTGCTCAGTGTGGGGTATTCGAGTTGCCACTGGTGTCATGTGATGGCGGGCGAGAGCTTCGAGGACCGCACCACCGCCAAGTACATGAACGCCCACTTCGTCAACATCAAGGTCGACCGTGAGGAGCGGCCCGATGTCGACGCCGTCTACATGGAGGCCGTGCAGGCCGCCACCGGGCAGGGCGGGTGGCCCATGACCGTGTTTCTCGACGGGGACGGCGCGCCCTTCTACTTCGGTACGTACTTCCCGCCCGCGCCCCGGCACGGCATGGCGTCCTTCCCGCAGGTGCTCGAAGGTGTCAGTTCCGCCTGGACCGGCCGGCGTGAGGAGGTGGCCGAGGTGGCCGCGCGGATCGTCGGGGAGCTGGCCGGGCGGTCGCTCGCGCAGAGTGGGGACGGGCCGCCCGGGGAGGGCGAGCTGGCGCAGGCGCTGCTGGGGCTGACCCGGGAGTACGACGCGCAGCGGGGCGGGTTCGGCGGGGCGCCGAAGTTTCCGCCGGCGATGGTGGTGGAGTTCCTGCTGCGGCACCACGCCCGTACCGGCTCCGAGGGCGCGCTCCAGATGGCGACGGACACCTGTGAGGCGATGGCGCGCGGCGGGATCTACGACCAGCTCGGCGGGGGCTTCGCGCGGTACTCCGTGGACCGGGAGTGGGTTGTGCCGCATTTCGAGAAGATGCTGTACGACAACGCCCTGCTGTGCCGGGTGTACGCGCATGTCTGGCGGGCCACCGGTTCGGAGCTGGCCCGCCGGGTCGCCGTCGAGACCGCCGACTTCATGGTCCGTGAACTGCGCACCGCCGAGGGCGGGTTCGCCTCTGCCCTGGACGCGGACAGCGCGGACGGCAGCGGCGACGGGAAGCATGTGGAGGGCGCGTTCTACGTCTGGACTCCCGGCCGGCTACGCGATGTGCTGGGGGAGTCCGACGCCGAGTTCGCCGCCCAGTACTACGGGGTGACGGAGGAGGGCACCTTCGAGGAGGGTGCCTCCGTGCTCCAACTGCCTGTCGGCGAAGGCGTGGTGGACGCCGCGCGCGTCGAGTCCGTACGGGCACGGCTCCTCGCCGCCCGTGAGGAGCTGCGGGAGCGGCCCGGGCGCGACGACAAGATCGTGGCCGCCTGGAACGGGCTGGCCATCGCCGCCCTGGCCGAGACCGGCGCGTACTTCGACCGGCCTGATCTGGTGGAGCGGGCGACCGAGGCCGCCGATCTGCTGGTACGCGTCCACCTGGACGACGCGGCGCGGCTGGCCCGTACCTCGAAGGACGGCCGGGTCGGCGCGAACGCCGGAGTGCTGGAGGACTACGCCGATGTGGCGGAGGGGTTCCTCGCGCTCGCCGGGGTCACCGGTGAGGGCGTGTGGCTGGAATTCGCCGGATTCCTCCTGGACATTGTCCTCGACCGGTTCGTGGCGGAGCGCGGCGCTCTGTACGACACCGCCGATGACGCCGAGCAGTTGATCCGCCGGCCCCAGGACCCGACGGACAACGCCACACCGTCCGGCTGGACGGCCGCCGCCGGGGCGCTGCTCTCGTACGCCGCGCACACCGGCTCCGAGCGTCACCGGAGCGCGGCGGAAGCGGCGTTGGGGGTCGTGAAGGCGCTCGGGCCGCGGGCGCCGCGCTTCATCGGCTGGGGGCTCGCGGTCGCCGAGGCCGCGCTCGACGGGCCCCGGGAGGTCGCGGTCCTCGGCGCGGGGAGCGGCGTGGAGAGCGGTGCGGCGGGCGCGGCGGAGGGTGAGAGCGCGGCGGACGGGTTCGCCGCGCTGCACCGTGCCGCACTGCTGGCCACCGCGCCCGGCGCCGTCGTCGCGGCCGGCGCGCCGGGGAGCGACGAGTTCCCGCTGCTGGCGGACCGCCCGCTGGTCGGCGATCGCGCCACCGCGTATGTCTGCCGTCGCTTCGTCTGCTCCGCCCCGACGACCGAACTCGAACACCTGAAGGGCGAATTGGGTGTGTTCGAGTAGAGCGTGGCTGATTCCTGACCCGTGGTGAATGGGCCCGAAACGCAGCATTCACCCAATCGGCCCTCCAGTCGTCACAGGTCCCCCTTATTGTCTTCACAGCAGACGCAACAAGTGCGCGTGGGGGACATGCGTACAGGGGGACGACGGGTGCGCAGGCGGCCAGGGGGGCCTCGCCGCGGCCACCCAGGCCGAGGGGGGCCGTGTGGTCACGTCCGTTTTCATAGCCGCGTTCATCGCCGCCGTTTCACTGGCGCTGTTCTGGATGGCCGCGTTCACACTGTGGTGGCAGATGCACGCCTGGCGTACGCCGGAGACGCTGGCCGCCACCCGGTTCGACCCGCCCGACGGCGGCCGGGCGGGCTCGTTCTCGCTGCTCCTGCCCGCCCGCCACGAGCAGGCGGTGCTGGAGCACACCATCGAACGGCTGCTGGAATCCAGCCACTCCAGCTTCGAGATCATCGTCATCGTCGGACACGACGACCCGGAGACCGCCGCGGTCGCCGAGCGGGCGGCCGCCCGTGCCCCCGGCCGGGTCCGGGTCGTCGTCGACACCCACGAGGCCAAGAACAAACCCAAGGCGCTCAACACCGCGCTGCCGTACTGCGCCGGCGAGATCGTCGGGGTCTTCGACGCCGAGGACCAGGTCCACCCCGAGCTGCTGACCCATGTCGACCACGCCTTCCGCTCCACCGGCGCCGATGTCGTCCAGGGCGGGGTCCAGCTCATCAACTTCCATTCGAGCTGGTACAGCCTGCGCAACTGCCTGGAGTACTTCTTCTGGTTCCGCAGCAGGCTCCATCTGCACGCCCAGAAGGGGTTCATCCCGCTCGGCGGCAACACCGTCTTCGTACGGACCGACGTACTGCGCGAGGCCGGCGGCTGGGACCAGAACTGCCTGGCCGAGGACTGCGACCTGGGCGTACGGCTCTCCAGCGTCGGCAAGAAGGTCGTCGTCGCGTACGACTCCGACATGGTCACCCGCGAGGAGACCCCCGGCTCGCTGATGTCGCTGCTCAAGCAGCGCACCCGCTGGAACCAGGGCTTCCTCCAGGTCTACCGCAAGGGCGACTGGCGCCAACTGCCCACATCCGGGCAGCGGTTACTCGCCCGCTACACCCTGATGACGCCGTTCTTCCAGGCGTTCACCGGTCTCGTCATCCCGCTCAACGTCTGTGTCGCGCTCTTCCTCGACGTGCCGGTCACGGTCGCGTTCGTGACCTTCCTGCCGCTGGTCACCGCCCTCGTGACCTTCGTCTTCGAAATCGTCGGACTCCACGACTTCGGCGCGCAGTACGGGCTGCGGATCCGCCTCACGCACTATCTGAAGCTCATCGCGGGAGGCCCCTTCTACCAGGTCATGCTGGCCGTCGCGGCGATCCGCGCGGTCTGGCGCGACCGGCGGGGACGCGACGACTGGGAGCTGACCAGCCATGTCGGCGCGCATCTGACCCGAGAGGACGTCCACGCGTGACCTCCACCCTCCCCTCGACGACGACGACGACGGGGACGGGCCGGAGACCGCTCGTCCCCACGCCGAGCGGGCCCGCCCCGAAAGCCCCCGCCGTACCCGGCGCGGGACCGCGGCCGGTCGTACGCTTCCGGCGCTCACGCTCCGATCTGCTCCTCTGCGGGGTCCTCCTCGTCGCGATCCTGCTCGTCCAGGGCTGGAACATCCAGCACTACCCCACCCTCAGCGACGACGAGGGCACCTATCTCGCCCAGGCCTGGGCCGTCCAGGAGGGCAAAGGCCTCGCCCACTACACGTACTGGTACGACCATCCGCCGCTCGGCTGGATACAGATCGCCTTCCTGACCTGGCTGCCCTCCCTCTTCTCGCCCGAGGCCATGACGGTCGCGCCCATGCGCTGTGCGATGCTGCTGGTCAGCGCGGCGAGCGCGGTCCTCCTGTATGTGCTGGCGCGGCGGCTGTGGCTGCCGCGCTGGGCGGCCGGGCTCGCGATGGTCCTCTTCGGGCTCTCCCCGCTCGCCGTGGTGCTCCAGCGGGAGATCTTCCTCGACAACCTCGCGGTGCTGTGGATCCTGCTGGCGTTCTGTCTCGCGGCCTCGCCCCACCGCCACCTCTGGCACCACTTCGCCGCCGGTCTGGCCGCCGCGATCGGCGTGCTGACCAAGGAGACCATGCTGGTGGTGCTGCCCGCGCTGCTGGTCACGATGTGGCGCCACAGCCACCGTGACACCCGTAAGTTCGCGGTCACCGGAGCCGTCACCGCCTGTGTGCTGATCGGTCTTTCGTACCCGCTCTTCGCCCTGCTCAAAGGCGAGTTGCTGCCCGGCGGCGGCCATGTCTCGCTCTGGGAAGGCATCACGTACCAGATGAGCCGTCCGGGCTCCGGCTTCGTCCTCGACCCGGGCAGCGGCTCCTACGGCGTGCTCCAGTCCTGGCTGTACTACGACCGGATCCTCCCGCTGGGCGGTATCGCGGGCGCGCTGCTGCTCGTGGTCACCCTGCGCTGGTCGGTCACCGCGCGGGCGCTGGCCGGGCCCGCCCTCGCCGTCGTGACCCTGACCGCCGTCGCCCTGCGCCCGTCCGGCTATCTGCCCGCGATGTACGTCATCCAGGGGCTGCCGTTCCTGGCGCTGGTGCTGGCCGGCGGCGCGGCGAGCGTCACCCACGCCGTGCTGCGCAAGGGGCGCCGCCCCGAGCAGAGCCGCACCGTGACGGGCCTGCGGTGGACCGCCCTGGCCGCGCTGGCGGCGACCGCCGCCGTACTCGTCGTACCGCGCTGGTACGACGGCGACCGCACCGCCCTGACCGCCGACGCCAACGCCCCTTACCGGGCCGCCGCCTCCTGGATGGCGCGGGAGGTCCCCGACCCGTCCCGGGCCCGGGTGCTGGTGGACGACGCGCTCTGGCTCGACCTGGTGCACGCGGGGTACGAACCGGGCCTCGGCGCCATCTGGTTCTACAAGGCCGACCTCGACCCGGCCGTCACGAGGACGATGCCCGGCGGCTGGCGCGACCTGGACTACGTCGTCGCCTCCCCGACCGTACGGCGCGACGCGCGCGACCTGCCCAACGTGCGCGACGCACTGACCCATTCGACATCCGTCGCCGTCTTCGGCACCGGCGAGGGCCGGATCGAGATCCGCCGGATCGAGACGCGAGGGATCGAGACGCGGCGGACCTCCGGGAACGACCGGGCCGCCGCGCCGCACGGCACCCGCACGGGAGGCGATGAGCGATGAGCATTCTTCCGCCCACCGGGGCCGGGGAGCCGGGCCCCCTCGGACGCCGTGAACTCGGCGACCCCGTACTCGAAGCGACCGCCGTCGCCGAGCCCGGCGCCGTCACCGTCATCATCCCGACCTTCAACGAGGCCGGGAACGTGCGGGAGTTGCTGCGCCAGCTCACCGACGCCGTACCCGCCAGGCTGCCCTGCGAAGTGCTCTTCGTCGACGACTCGACCGACGACACCCCCGCCGTCATCGCCTCCGCCGCGCAGGACTGCCCCTTTCCCGTCGGTGTCATCCACCGCGACACCCCCGAGGGCGGGCTCGGCGGCGCCGTCGTCGAAGGGCTCAAGGCCGCCGGATCCGACTGGATCGTCGTCATGGACGCCGACCTCCAGCACCCGCCCGCGCTCGTCCCCGACCTCGTCGCCGCCGGTGAGCGCGGATCCGCCGATCTCGTCGTCGCCAGCCGCTACCTCGACGGCGGCAGCCGCGCCGGGCTCGCGGGCGGCTACCGCGTCGCCGTCTCGCGCGCGGCGACCTGGCTCACCAAGGGCCTCTTCCCCGGCCGGCTGCGCGGCATCAGCGACCCGATGAGCGGCTTCTTCGCGATCCGGCGCTCCGCCGTCACCTCGGAGGCGCTGCGCCCGCTCGGCTACAAGATCCTGCTGGAACTCGCCGTACGCTGCCGCCCCGAGCAGCCCACCGAGGTCCCGTTCGTCTTCCGTGACCGGTTCGCCGGCGAGTCCAAGTCGACCGCCAAGGAGGGCCTGCGCTTCCTGCGCCACCTCGTGGAACTGCGTACGGCCTCCCCGCTCGCCCGGATGGCCGCCTTCGGACTGATCGGGCTGACCGGCTTCGTACCGAACCTGCTCGCGCTGTACGGGCTGACGGCGGCCGGGGTGCACTATCTGCCGGCCGAGGTGGTGGCCAACCAGTTCGGTGTCGCGTGGAACTTCGTCCTCATCGAGACGCTGCTCTTCCGCAGCCGGCGCGTCCACCGGCACCGGGCGGACCGGGCGGGCCGGTTCGCGCTGCTCGCCAACGCCGATCTGCTGCTGCGGATCCCGCTGATCGCACTGTTCGTGGCGTGGTTCGGGATGGGGGCGCTGGCGGCGACGGCGTGTGCGCTGCTCGCCACGTTCGTGGTGCGGTTCGTGGGGACGGAGGCGCTGGTGTACCTGCCGAAGCGGGCCGCGGGGCGGTCAGGGCAGAAGAGCCCCGTGGCGGCGTCGGGCAGGGTCAGGGACCTGGAGACGGAGGCCGGGCGATGAGTGTGTTCCGCGGGCGCGGGCCGAGCGGGACAGCGCGCGCGTCGCGCCGTACCGTACGGCGCGCGCGCCCCACCGTTCGCGCCTCGCGCCGTACCGCGCTCCTCGCCGTCACCGCGCTCACCGCCGGGCTGCTGCTGAGCACCCAGCAGCCCGCCCTGGCCGGGGCCGACCTCGTCAGGAACCCCGGCTTCGAGACACCGGGCACCGGCGGCGCCGGGGACCTGCCGTACTGCTGGGAGCCGTCCGGCTGGGGCGACAACGACTTCTCCTTCACCACCGTCGCCGACGCCCACTCCGGTACGAAGGCCCTCAAGGTCGAGCTGACCCGCCGCGCCGACGGCGACCGCAAGGCGCTCATCACGGAGTCCGCCGACTGCGCGCCCGACGTGCGGCCGGACCGGCAGTACGATCTGTCCGTCTGGTACAAGTCGACCACTACGGACGTCGCGCTCACCCTCTTCCGGCACGACACCACCGCCGGCTGGCAGTACTGGACCGACCTCAAGTCCCTGGAGCCGAGCCCCGGTTACCGGCGCGCCGAGGTCCGCACCCCCGTCGTCCCGCCCGGCACCGACCGGATCACCTGGGGCGTCTCCGTGTACGGCACGGGCAGTGTGACCACCGACGACTACGGCATGGAGGAGGTCGCCGCGCCGCCCGTCGACCCCGGGTGCACCGGGACCCTTCAGGAGTGCGCCGACGGGAGGTGGGAGGTCCTGCCGACCGAGAACCCCGTACGGTCCATGCACTCGGTCGTCCTCCACAACGGCAAGGTGCTGCTGATCGCGGGCTCCGGCAACGACGTCGACAGCTTCGAGGCCGGCACCTTCACCTCCGCGGTGTACGACCCGGAGGACGGCTCGTACCGTACGGTCCCGACGCCCGACGACATGTTCTGCTCCGGCCATGTCCAGCTCTCCGACGGCCGCGTGCTGGTCATGAGCGGCACGAAGGGCTATCCGTCGGCGGACGGCACGGTCGGGTACCAGGGGTACAGGGACAGTTACGTCTTCGACCCGGCGACCGAGACGTACAGCAGGACCAACGACATGAACGACGGCCACTGGTACCCGTCGGCCACCCTCATGGGCAACGGCGACGTGCTCTCCTTCGGCGGGCTCCGTGAGGACTCCACCGGCTCGGTGACCGCCGAGCGGTGGTCGGCCGCGAAGGGGCAGTGGCTGCCCACCTGGCAGGTCAACCAGACCTGGTCGTACTGGGGCCTGTACCCGTCGATGATCCTGATGCAGGACGGCCGACTCTTCTACTCGGGCAGCCATGTCTTCGGCAACGGCACCCCGGGCACCGGCTCCTCCGTCTACGACTACGACACCAACACCGTGACCGACGTACCGGGGCTCCGGAACAAGGACGAGCGCGACCAGTCGGCGAGCGTGCTGCTGCCGCCCGCCCAGGACCAGCGGGTGCTGACGATCGGCGGCGGCAACATCGACGCCAACCCGGAGGCGGGCCGGCTCACGGACCTCATCGACCTCAAGGACCCGAATCCCCGCTACACGGCGGGCCCGCCGCTCCCGCAGGGCACCGTCGACCTCGGGGCGGGCCCGCAGCCGCAGACCGGGGCGCAGGGCAAGATGTACGGCTCGGCGGTGCTGCTGCCGGACGGCAAGGTGCTGGAGACGGGCGGCGCGCTGCACAACCGGGCCGACCCGGTCTACGAGTCGTCGCTCTTCGACCCGGCGACGGACACCTTCGACCCGGTGGCGGCCGACCCGCAGGCGCGCGGCTACCACTCCTCGGCGTTCCTGCTGCCGGACGGCCGCGTGATGACGACGGGCGACAACCCGGGCAACGGCACCTGGAACCATCAGGTGTCGCTCTACACCCCGCCGTACCTCCTGCGGGGCGAACGGCCGCGGATCACCTCGCTGATCGACAACCAGTGGCTGTACGGCGATACGCAGCGCATCACGGTCGACCGGCCGATCGCCAAGGCGGAACTGATCCGCCCGGCGGCGGTGACCCACTCGTCCGACCCGAACCAGCGCTTCGTGGACCTGCCGCTCTCGGTGGACGGGAAGAACGTCGACCTGAACGTCACGAGCAATCCCGACCTGGCGCCCCCGGGCTGGTACATGCTCTTCGCGGTCGACGCCGCCGGGATCCCCTCGGTCGCCGAATGGGTCCACCTCGGCGGCCCGCCCCAACTGGCCGCGAAGGCGGCGGAGTCGGCCCATGTCCACGACTTCGCGGGCGAGTTGGCCCGGCCCGCGAGGCAGCCGCGCAAGCCCAGGGCGTCGGAGCCGGTGAGCCCACGGGTGGCGGGATGCGACCGGCACTACGGATCGGTGAACGTCTGCGTACCGACGGTCTTTCCGGAGACGGTCACGGGTGCGGGTGCGGGTGCGGGTGCGGG
>NZ_JBIWFO010000012.1:79083-189563 GCF_044763125.1 Streptomyces sp. NPDC096310
GGCGGGATGCGACCGGCACTACGGATCGGTGAACGTCTGCGTACCGACGGTCTTTCCGGAGACGGTCACGGGTGCGGGTGCGGGTGCGGGTGCGGACGCGGGTGCGAGCCGTGAGGTGACGAAGGCGCGCTGCGCCTGGCTCGCGGCCAACGACTACGGCCGGCTGAAGGTCAACGGCAAGGACGACCCGCTCCGTCTGGACCCGGACAGGGACGGCCTCGCCTGCGGAAAGGGCGACCTGAGGACGGGGTGACCGGCGGCCGGGAGACGAAATTCGCCTGGGGGGGGCGCGCGGCGCCGTGTTGTCCCCGGCGTCCTCGTGGGGCCGGGCGGGCGCCGCGACTTCACCGGGATGTCAGTGGCCCGCCCTATCATCGGTTCCGAGTGTTCCCGATCACAGCTCTACGCTGCGATCGTGGTCGGCAGCGCGAGGGGGGCGTTGATGTTCGACGTGGAATCAGGGACCCGGTCCGATGTGCCCGGGGTGCGGGGGATGGCGCGGCTGGCGCGGGGGCTGCCGTCCGGCGTGGAGGTGTTCCATCTCCGGCCCGACGGCCGGGTGCTCCTCGCGGACGGGGAAGGGGCCCGGGAGCTGGGGCCGAGCGAGGAGTTCCTGCGGTTCATCGACGAGGGGCAGTTCGCCCACTATCTCGTCGGGGACGCCCGGACGTCCCCCGAGCGGCCGTCGAACGCGACGTTCAAGCTCGGGGTCGTCGGACCGCGCAGCGCGTTCACCCCGCACGCGCACGGTGGGGAGCACATCGTGCTGAGCCTCGGGCACGCGTCCTGCGGTCTGTACGACCCGGTGCGGCGCCGGGTCGCCGACGTACGGCTGTTCCCCGGGGCGATGATCCGGATACCCGAGATGATGCCGCACTCCTTCGCCAACCGGGGGGCGAAGCCGCTCAACATCCTCGCCGCCAACACCGGTTTCGGTATCGACCACGAGGACTACGCGATCACGGCGGACGAGGCCGAGCGGCGCTGCGCGGATGCGGATACGCGTGCCGGTGCGGGAGCTGACGTGGAGGCGGGGGCGGGGACGGCTCGTCCGGCCTCGTCCGCGGGCGGCGGTCAGGTCACCACCGTGGACCGGGCCCCGACCGTCGGTCAGGTGGCCACCGACTACGGGAGCCTCGCCGCCGCGCTGCGCGAGATCGAGCGCCTTCAGCGTGCCGGCGGGATCGGTGCCGTCGGCGCACGCGAGCGGATCGCCGCCGTGCTGCGGCGCGCCGCGGCCGTGCTGGAGGGGCCCCGATGATCTGTCCGCACTGTGACCAGAGCCTGCTCCAGCGCGAGCGCACGGGCCGTACCTGCTCCAAGTGCAACCGGCAGTTCGCGCTGGACCCCAAGACCAACTCGCTGCGGCTGAGCGACGTACGGATCCGACGTGTCGTCGCGAAGCTCACCGACGGCGGCCGGACCCGGATCACCGTCAACCAGCTCTGGTACGCCCTGACCCGCAAGGAGACCAAGCGGGGCAGCGGCCGGGCCGGTGCCGTCGGATGTCTGGCGGCCGGGCTGCCCGTCACGCTCCTGCTGCTGGTCGGCGGGGGGTCCGCCGGCGCCGGGGTGGTCGTGTTCCTCGGCTTCCTGCTCGGCGCCGTCACGATCCTCGTGTACGTCTCGTCCCTCAGGCGCCGACACCGCGCCGTCGAGGAGCACCCTCTCAGCCACTTCCGCTCCACCTCGATGAGCCTGTGGACCTCGGTCTACGGATCGCTCCCGTCCGGCGTCGTGGACGAGCGGCACTTCCGGCACCCGGAGCCGCCCGCACGGCCCCGGGCCGTGCTGCTCTGCGGTGACGCGAGCATCGCCGTCTTCCTCGCGGCCAACGGGATACCCGGGAGATTCGGCATAGCCCTCGTCACCCGCGCCGACCAGGTGGCGCCCGGTTCCGTGCCGGTGATCGTGCTGCACGACGCCGATGTGAAGGGCAGTCAGTTGGCCCAGGACATCCGTGCCGCTCTGCCCGGCCGGCGCGTCGTCGACGCCGGGCTGCCGCCCCGGGCCGTCATGAACGCGCCGGGCGCCGTACCCGAACGCGGGCCTCAGCCGTCGTCCGGGACGCTGGACCGGCTGCGCGCGAGCGGGACGCTCACCGACGCGGAGCTGGAGTGGCTGGCGAAGGGGTGGACGAGCCCGCTCGGCGCCGTGCCGCCCGCCAAGCTGCTCGCCGCCGTCATCCGCGTCGTCGAACGCGTCACAGGAGCCAAGGACGCCGATGTGACGAAGGCCGAGGCGGTCGGATTCCTCACCTGGCCCGGCGAGGCCGCCACATGACCGGCGGCGGGGCCGTCGACCGGGCCGGTGACCGGCTTCTCGACCGGGCCGTGGACGCCGTGCTCGACCGCGCCCTGCTCACCGCCGTGAGCCGGGCCGGGGCGCCCGCCCGGATCCGTTTCACCGAGCGTCAGCTCTACTACGAGACCTGCCGGGTCCTGCGTCCCGTGCGTGCCGTGCCGCGCGCGGTGCCGCTCACCCCCGCCCCGCCCGTACGGTACGAGCGGTTCGCGGAGGCGCTGCGCCGGCAGACGGCGCGGGGGAGACTCCCCGGGCTGCTGCCGCCCGTGGCGCCCGAGCCAGGGCCGGAGCCGGAGAGGGAGCGTGACGGCGACCTGGCCGGGGCGCGGTCCGGCGTGCCGCCACGGGCGTCCGCCGAGCCGGATCTTCACGACTACGGGCTGCCCCGGCTGCTGATCTGCCAGAGCCGGTCCGTCGCGCGCATGCTCCTCGCCAACGATGTGCATCTGGAGGCCGCCTGCCCGGTGTTCGCCGCCGCCGACCTGCCGCTCGACCCCCGGCTGACCGCCGGGCTCGGGCGGGTCGAGAACGCCACCGTGCATGTCCTGCACGACGCGAGCGTGGCGGGCATCGCGCTCACCGCGCGGGTGCGCGCCGCGCTCCGGGACCCGGCCCCCGGTGTCCGGGTCGCCTCGATGGGGCTCGTACCCCGGCACGCGGTGGCGCTGCGTCTCCTCTCCGGGCGCGGGGGCGACGCGGAAGCGGGAGACGGGCACACGCGGCTCGCCGCCGTTCTGCCGTCCGCGCTCCAGGCCCGCGAGCTGGCATGGCTCGCGCGCGGGCGCTCCGCCGAGGTGGAGTCCGTCCCCCCGGCCCGGCTGCTGCGCACCGTCCTGAGACTGGTGCGCGGACCGAGGACCCCCGACCACTCCGTGTGGACCGGCCTGCGCGAGCTGCGTACGACGGGCTTCATGACCTGGCCGGTGGACCCGGCCCGGCGACACGAGGACAAGAGGCGATGAACCGGCCACGCGAAACCCCGTACCGGGACGAACTCCTCGCCGACGGGAGCGTCCACCGCACCTACGAGTCCGGCCGTGAGGAGTGGCGGCGGCGCGACGACGGCACCCTCGTGCGCTGGCACGACAACCAGGGCGCCTCAGGCACCGACGAACTGCTCGGCGACCGGATCATCAAGCGCCGGTACGCGGACGGCACGGTCACCTACGGCCGGGACATCGGCTACGGCCGTACCGTCTGGGGCCAGGGCGAGTCGGTGATGGTCAACAGGACTTCCTTCGGCGGCCGGATGGGCGTCGTCCTCGGCGGCATCGGGCTGGCGGCCCTCACGGTCACGGCCGCGCAGTTCCCGCCGGCCGCCCTCACCCCCGAAGAGGAGGAGGCGCTGCGGCAACAGCAGCAGGCGGCGGGCCAGGGCCCCTCCGGCGGTGGTGACACGGGCGGCGGTGACGGCGGTGGTGACGGCGGCGGCGGTGACTGGGACGCCGGGGACGGCTGGGGCTCCGACGACGGCGGCGGCTGGAGCGACGACGACTTCGGATGACCGGCCCCGGGGCGACGGACGGCCTCCCAGGAGACGGACGCCCCCGGAGACCACCCGTCCGGAACGGAGAGCAGCGAGACGAGAGGAGGGGTGACCATGGCGCGTTTCTGTGCCTGCCTGGCGGCGACCCCCGAACGGGCGCGGTCACACCTCGCCGCGATGGGCGCGGCCGTACGGTACGACGCGGGCGCCGGCGGACCCGGCGCGGCGCTGATCCACGACGAACCGGGCCACGCCACAGGACCGTTCACCGCCTGCGGCCGTACCGCCGTGGGCGAGGTCACACTGCACAACCGGCCCGAGCTGTTCGCCGCGCTCGCCCGCTCCGGCGCGCCCGCCCGGCCCGACTGCCCCGACGGGGAGCTGCTGCTGCGCTGCTGGGCGCGGCTCGGGGCAGCCGGGATCCGGCTGGCGGAAGGCATGTTCGCGCTCGCCGTGCACGACGAGGGTGACCTCGTCCTGATCCGCGACCACGTCGGCGCCCGTACGCTCTTCTACGCCCGCGCCGACGACTCCTGGGCCGCCTCCACCTCTCTGCGCGCCCTGCGCCGCTGGCCCGCGCTCCCCACCGGGCTCGAACTGGCCGCCGTCCGCTCCTTCCTGACCTTCGCCTATCTCCCCGGCGAGGAGACCCTGCTGCGGGGGGTACGGGAAGTTCTCCCCGGCCGCTGCCTGCGCCTCGCCGACGACGGGACGCTGACGGAGGAGCACTACTGGGAGCCCGAGGAGCGGATCGGCCACGGGCTGAGCGCGCGGTACGAGGGCGGCGACGCGCCCGCCGAGGAGTACGCCCTGAAGCTACGCGGCCTGCTGGAGGAGGCCACGGCCCGCCGGCTGCCCGACGCGCAGGCCGTGGCCGTGCTGCTCTCCGGCGGCGTCGACAGCTCGCTCGTCACCGCCCTCGCCGCCAAGCTGCACGCACACCCCGTCCACACGTACTCGATCAGCTTCGGCGACGAACTCCCCAACGAGCTGGGCTACTCGGGCCTGGTCGCCACCCACTGCCGCACCCGTCACCGCGTCCTCAGCGTCTCGGGCGCCGCCGTCGCCGCCCGCCTCGCGGAGGCCGCCGCGCTGCTGGACAGCCCCGTCGGCGACCCGCTGACCGTGCCCAACCTGATGCTCGCCGAGGCCGTGGCGGCCGACGGCCCGCGCGTCGTCCTCAACGGGGAAGGCGGCGACCCGGTGTTCGGGGGCCCGAAGAACCTGCCCATGCTGGTGTACGAGATGCAGCGCGGCGACATCGCGGGCGGGGCCACCGAGGACGCGGCGGACGCGGCGGACGCGCGCGAGAACGCGTATCTCCGCTCGTACCGCAAGTGCTTCACCGACCTCCCCGACCTGCTCACCGCCGACGCGCTGGACGCCTTGGAGGGGCTGCCGCGCCCGGAGCGGTTCATCACCCCGTATCTGCGGCCCGAGGCCAGGGACGGCCGGATGGACCATCTCCTCAACCAGCTTCTGCACTGCAATCTGCGCACCAAAGGCGCCCACCACATCCTCACCAAGGTCGAACGGCTCACCGCCTCCCAGGGCGTCCAGGGCCGCTCCCCGCTCTTCGACCGCCGGGTGGTGGACCAGGCGTTCGCCACGCCGCCCCGCTGGAAGCTCAACGGTGACATCGAGAAGTGGGTCCTCAAGGAGGCCGTACGGGACCTGCTGCCCGCCACGGTCGTGGACCGGCCCAAGAGCGGCATGCGCGTACCGGTGCAGCAGTGGCTCGGCGGCCCGCTGCGCGAACTGGCGGGCGATCTGCTGCTCGGCAGGGAGGCACGGGCCCGGGGGCTGTTCCGGCAGTCCACGGTGCGCGCGTGGATGAAAGGGCAGGGCGCGCTGCTGCCCCGGCAGGGCGGCAAGCTGTGGCTCGTGCTCACGCTGGAGCTGTGGCTGCGCGCGTACGACGTGACGTGAACCCGACGGGCACCCGTCCACCACCCGTCCGCCACCCGTTCGATTCGATGGAGGCACCTTGAAGACCGACGCCGACTCCCGCACGGTGTCCTTGACGGACCCACGGACCGGCCGGACCCGGGGCAGCTCCCCGGTGGGCCGCGCGCCGCAGGTCGCCGCCGCCGTCACGGCGGCCCGCCGGGCCTTCACGAGCTGGCGGGCGCTGACCCCGAGGGAGCGCTCCCGGCGCCTCGACCGCCTCGCCGCACTGATCGAGGAACACGCGGACGCCTACATCGCCGCCGAACGGGCGGGCACGGGCAAGCCCGCGCACGAGGCCGCCGGAGAGGTGGAGAACGCGGCGGACCTCTTCCGCTTCTACGCCTGGGCGGCGCGCACCCGGTCCGCACCGGCGGCGGGCGGCTTCGTCGCGGGTCACGAGAGCTGGGTCCGCTGGGAACCGCTCGGTGTCGTCGGCGTCGTCGTCCCCTGGAACTACCCGCTGATGATGGCCGCCTGGCGGTGCGCGCCCGCCCTCGCCGCCGGGAACACGGTGGTGACGAAACCGGCCGAGACCACCCCCGACTCCCTGCTGCTCCTCGCCGCACACGCACGGGAGGCGCTGGGCGAGGCGGTGGCGCAGACCCTCCCCGGCGACCGTGAGACGGGACGGCTGCTGGTGGCGGCGGACGGTGTCGACGCGCTCGCCTTCACCGGCAGCGCGGCGGCGGGCGCCGATGTCACGGCCCGCGCCGGGACGAAGCGGGTCAGCCTGGAGCTCGGCGGCAACAGCCCGGTCCTGGTCCTGCCCGACGCCCCCGACGACACCTGGGCGGAGCTGGCGCGGGCGACGACGTACAACGCGGGGCAGAGCTGCGCCGTACCCGCGCGGGTGATCACCCTCCGGGACAACCACGCGTCGGTGGTCGCCCTGCTGACGGCGGCGATGCGGGAGCGCGCGGCGGGCCGGGACTTCGGACCGCTCAACAACGCGGACCAGGCGGCCCGTTACGACCGGATCGTCGGCGCCTCGGCCGCCCGGGCGAGCGCTGAGGGGGAGTTGGTGCTCGGGGCGGGCGAGGAGGGCGGCTTCTGGCGTCCGGCGCGTGTCCTGGCGGAGCTGCCCGACGACGATCCGGCCGTGCTGGACGAGGTGTTCGGCCCGCTGCTGACGGTGCAGGCGGCCGACGGGGTCGAGGAGGCCGTGACCCTGGCGAACGGGGTGCCGCAGGCGCTGGCCGCGAGCGTCTGGACCAGCGATCTGGAGACCGGGCTCGCCCTCGCCGGGCGGCTGGACGCGGGCGAGACCTGGCTGAACTGCCATCTCGTGCAGACGGCGGAGCTGCCGCACGGCGGCCGGGGCGCCTCGGGCCACGGTACGGATCTCAGCACGCTGGCCCTGCACGAGTACCAGCGGCCGAAGACGGTCACGGCCCGGATCCGGCAGCCGGGGGCCCTCAGGCCGAGCTGACGGCGCCGGGGGCCGTCACGCCGAGCCGACGTCCCCCGTGCGGGCGGTGCTGATCGTGGCGAACGCGCCCCACAGCACTGGCGAGTGCTCGACCGTACGCAGCGCGCGCCACGCCGCCAGACACTCGCGCTGCCAGTCGCCATGGGCCAGGACCGCGTCGTCCTGCTCGTGCGCGGCGTCGATCGCGCGGACCGCGTCCTGGAGCGGGTGCGATGTCGGCGCCGCCCCGCCGATCCGGTGGAAGGCCAGATCGGTGGGGAGCGTCCAGCGTCCCGTGGTGACGGTCTCGGCGCCGCCGTGCACCATCGCCGTGGCCAGCCCGAACGCCTCGCCGAACCGCAGGTCCCCGCCGCTCTCACAGGCGATCAGCGCCACACGGCTGGGGATCGGCCACCGCTCCCGGCCGGAGGTGTGCGCGGTGTCCGCGTCCGGCGGCCCGTCCGTTCCCGGCAGCCCGTACCCGCCCAGCAACAGGTCCTTCGCGGACAGCGGCCGGTGCGCACGGACCGGCGGAGCGAAGCCCACGGTCCCCGCACCGCAGGCCAGATGGAGCTGGGCGTCCTCGCTCTGCCCGGTGGCGGGGGCCGCCGCCGTCACATGGCCGACGTACAGCAGCCGCGAGGCGCCCGCCCTCAACGCCGCGCCCAGCCATTCCCGGTCCATGTCGGTACGGCGGAACGCCTCGACCGGGTCCGCCACTTCAGGCCGCCAGCGCCCTTGCGCCAGGTACCCGGCGACCATCCCGGCCACCGGCGCGTCCGTCGTCATCCGGCCCAGCACCGAGCCGAGCGCAGAGTCCGCGCGGAACCCGGGCACCCGTGGATCCAGGACGCCCACGACCGGCAGATGACGGGAGTCCGCCCACGCCCTGGCCGGCCGGCCGGCGGCGTGCACGACGCTCGCCGGGGCCAGCAGACTGAGATCGGCGATCTCCACCAGACGCACGTCCGGGTCGGGCGCGAGGAGTTCCCAGGGAACCTGCGCCACCCGTGGCGACGGCTGTATCCGCAGATGGGGGCGGATACCGCGCCGGTAGAGCTCGTAGAGCTGCTGGGCCAGGCCGTACGGGAGGAAGGTCCGCGACAGCAGCTCGGCCAGGGCGAGTTCGCTCCGGTACGAGGCGAAGGCGCCGTCGGTCAGCGCGTGCGCGGGCGGGGCGGCGCCCGCGTCGGGCAGGGCGTCGTTCAGCGCCGTGATCGCGGCGGTGAGCTGGGCACGGGGAACGATCCCGATACCGGTCGCGGCCAGATCGTGCGTCCAGCGCCAGGAGATGTAGAGATCCCCGGCGTCCGCCATGCGCACCAGGGCGGTCGGCCGGGCCAGGGGGGCGTTCACCATGTCGGCACCACCCTGGCGGTACGGATCCGGGCGCCGTAACGCGCCTCGGCCTGCGCGAGGTAAGCGGCGAGGGCGACCGTTCCGGTACGGGTGAGGGCGAGCCGGGGCGGCGGGTCGACCGGCAGCCCCGCCTCCGCCGCGACCCCGGCGAGGGCGGCGCCGAGCTGGAAGGCGTCGCCGGGCTCCTCCGGGTGGGGAGAGGCGGCGTTCATCCGGCCGGGGAACGTCAACGGGTGCAGGAAGTCGGGCGGTTGGAGCCCCGGGGGACCGGCCCCTGGGGCACCTGTGGTGCCTGCGGCCTCCGAGGCACCTGGGGCCCCTGGGATCCCCGCGTCGTCGGGTGGGCCGGCTCGCAGCGGGGTCCCCGCGCACCGCGACTCGATCAGCTCCGCCACCAGATCCGCCGCGCCCGCGCGCACGGCCAGCCGGAACGCCAGCCGCATCGCCGGCTCCGCGAGCGCGCGCCGCCACCGCTCCCGCTGCGCGCCGCCGGCCAGCGTGAACCGCACCGCGTCGAGGGCGAGCGCGGCCGGTACGGCCAGGCCGACCGCCCGGCCGAGCAGGGCGGCGCCCGCCGGGCCGACGGCGGCGCCGGGCACGGTTCCCGGTACACGGTCCGCCAGCAGCGTGGCGTGGAAGAAGTCCGTCTGAGCGCGCCGCAGCCCGAGCCCGCTCGCCATGAACGCCTCCTGCGCCCGGTCCAGTTGCGCCTCGCTCTCGTCGTACCGCCGCCGGGCGTGCAGACCGGCCGCCAGCCGGACGCGCACCTCGGCGGCGCCGATCGGCGCCCCGCACGCCTCGAACCGCGCCAGGCTCCGGCCGTACAGCTCGACCGCGCGGGCCTGATCCCCGCGCAGCGCGGCCGACAGCCCCAGCAGGTCGAGACCGAAGGCCGACTGGCGGTCCATCCCGGCCCGGTCGAAGAACTCCTGGCTCGCGGCGAGCAGCGGCTGCGCCTCCGCGATCCGGCCGGAGCGCAGACAGAGCTGCGCCAGGCTCTGCCGTGTCTCGGCGACCCCGGAGGGGGTGTCCGACGCCTCGAACGCTGCGATGGCCTGGTGCGCGAAGTCCTCACCGAGGTCGGGCCGTCCGGTGGCGAGATGGACCGCCGAGAGATTCATCAGCGGACGCCCGGTCAGTGCGGGACGGTGCCGCAGCACCACATCGAGGGATTCAACAGCCAACTCGTGTGCCCTGGACCACTCTTCGCGCTGGATGGTGAGGGCGGTGAGCGCGACCAGAGTGGCGATGAAGAGATCGGCGGTGTCCTCGGGAAGGATCTCGTCCTTCGGGTCGAGCAGTTCCCTGGCCTGTTCCAGGGTGTACAGCGCCGCGCTCAAGTCGCCCGTGTTCAGCAGGGCCTGGGAGAGATTGACCAGGGCCGACGCCCGCATCGCGGTGACGGCCGCCGCGATGACGGGGTCCTCGGCGGCGACCGTCCCCGCCAGCCGCTCGCAGAGCCCGAGCGCCTCGCGGAACGAGGCGACGGCGGCCGGGTGGTCGCCCATCCGGTCGGCCGTGCTCGCCCGGTTGACCAGGGCCCGCGTACGGAGGTCGAGGGTTTCCGGATGGTGGGCGGCGGCCTCGGCCGCCTGGTCGAACCGCGCGAGGGCGACGGGGAACTCGCCCCGGAGGAAGGCGTCGTTCCCCGCGTCGATGAGCGCGGATATCCCGGACATCGCCCGTTCGGTGGGGTCAGTGGGTACGGAGGCGGAGAGGTGGTCCGTGTCCGGGGCGGCCGGGGAGGGCCCGTCGGCCGCCATCAGAAGTCCGAGTCGTCGGAGGACGCGGCGATCTCCGCCCGCAGCGGCGCACCGTGACCGGCCGGGGAACCGCTCCGCGCTCCCGCCAGCCGCGCGCGGGCGAGGTCCCGTATCCGCTCCCTGGCCGGACGGTCCCCGGGCCCCGGCCGTACGGGCGGCGGGCCGAACCCCGGGAGGTAGACGTCCACCGCCATCCCCGCACCCGGAACCCCCTCTGTGCCGCGCACCTGAGCGTCGCCCAGCCAGGCGTCGGCCACCCGGCGCAGCCCGATGTCCAGCGGATCGGCCACCCCGCTGACGGCGGCGCGGGGCGTCAGCCGCAGGTCCGCCGGGGGCGGTCCGGGCGCGGCGACGACCTGCACCATGACGGTGGTGCGCGCGGCGGCCCGTACGAGCTGCCAGGACACGGCGCGCTCCGAGGCGTCGACCAGCCCCGGCGGACACCGCCGCCAGTCGGAGCCGCCCATGCCGCGCGCGAGCGTCAGCCCGTCCGCCGAAGTCCCCGGATCCCCCGAAGTCCCCGGACCGGAGGAGGGGCCGGGACCGGCCGTGAGCGCGTAGTCGCCGGGGCGGGGGAGCGGCTGCCCGGTGCCGGCGGTGGCACCCGGAGCGGCACCCGCCGGCTCCGCCGGATCGTCCCGGCCCGCGAAGAGCGGATCGCACGCCTCGGTCAGCTCCACGATCTCCCGGTCGAGCAGCCGCTCGTCCAGCGCCGGGATGGAGTCGATCACCGAGGCGGGCCACCAGCGCGCCGCCCAGTGCGCGTACGCGAGCCGGCGGGCGCTCTCGGCCAGCGCGGGCTGCGCCGGTTCCGTACCGCCGACCACGCCGCCGCCATCCGCCAGGGCCAGCGCGACCCGCTCGCCGTACACCGCCCACACCCACTCCTGGGCCAGACCGGCGTCGTCCAGCACGGCCACCGGCGGGGCCTCCAACGCCAGTACGCTCCAGGTCAGATGGCCGCCCGCCACCTCCAGCACGGCGACGTCCACGCCCGGATCACCGTCCAGCACGCTCGGTCCGGCCGCCGGGTCCGGGGCGATGAGATGCAGGTCCTCGGCGCGGCTGATCCGTACGGTGGCGGCCATCAGAGGGTTCCTTCCGGTACGGAACGGGTGCTGAGGGCCCGTCTGACCCGGCCCCGGTGGTCGAGGATCACCGAGCGCGCGACCCCGTCCAGGACGTCCCACAGCTCCGCGAGATCGTCCATGGGCGCCTCTCGCACATCGCGCCCGTGCAGCCGTACCCACAGCCGCCGCAGATACGCCCGCCACGGGGCACGGAGGTCTTCCGCGATCCGCGCGAGAGGTTCCGCCACGGGTCCTCCCAGGGGCCCGCCCTCGGAGCCGCCCTCGGAGCCGCCCTCGGACTCGCCCTTCGCACCGGAAGGGGAGAGCGCGAGCCGCCGTGCCTGGAGGACGTACGCCTCGCGCCGCCAGCGGCTGTTGACGATCCGGTGTGCCCGCGTCGGGGCCTCCGTATCCACCACCTCCGCCGATGCCGCGCCCAACGGGTGCAGTCCCAGGGCGAGTTCGGTGCCCACGGTCGCGGCCACGCGCAGCGACTCGTCGGACAGCGCCCAGGGTGCGCAGCTCCGGGCGATCTCGCGCCGCACCAGTTCGGGTACGGGGGCGAGTCCGGCCCGGTCGTGCGACGCGTGCAGCACGCTGAAGACCCGCTCGTGGACCGTACGGTCGAACGGTGGCCCCATCGCCGAGGTCGAGGCGGACCCGCCCAGCCCGGGGGCGGCCGGCACCGGGCGCGCGGTCAGCCCCAGCTCCCGCGCGGGCCGCCCCGGACGCCCGGGCGTGTCCCACAGGGCGTGGCCCGCCGCCGTTCCCGCGGCCCCGGCGACCAGCCGCAGCAGCGCCGCACCGCCGTCGCGGCCGTCCGTGCCGGGACAGGCGTCGAGCACGTCCCGTACGGCGGGCGGCTCCGCCCCCGGAGTGGCCGGAACACGCGGGTGCGCACGGTGCCGGTCCGCCCACGCGCGCTCCAGCGCCGCGGTCAGCTCGCCGTGGTGGGCCGGGTCCGTGACGTACTCCCGCAGCGCCCGTGCCGTACGGCCGCGCGCGGATCCGTGGACCTCGCGCAGCGTCTCCTCGGCGGTCGGGCGGCCCGTGGCGGCGTCGGGCGCCCCCAGGGTGGCGGCCAGTTCGAAACAGCGCTGGAAGTAGAGGTCCTGCGGGTGCCCCTCGGTAAGGCGCAGCTCCCGCCTTACCCGCTTGAGGAGGGCGAACCACGCGGCCGTCGCGCGCAGCGTGTCGCCCGCGGCGTGGACGAGCGTGGCGAGCAGCGCCGCCCCGTCGGCCGTCACCAGCGGGCCCGCGCACCGGGGATGGAGGACGGGGCGGATCACCAGCGGGTCGAGGACGAGCTTCACCGTACGGCTGAGAGGACCGCCCTGCGGGCCGCTGAGCGCGCCGACACCGTCGAGTTCCCGCCACACCTCGTCGAGGACCATCGCCCGTGGCCGGACCCCCCGCCCCGCACCCACCCCTGTCGGCATGACGTCAGGCTAAACGCGGGCCCCGGCGGCGCCAAACCTGGGATCGGTAGGCGGACGGCCGTTCCTACGGTCCTCGTAACGGCCCCTCGGGGGCCCTCGGGGAAAGAAGGACGTGACCATCATGAAGAAGCTCATCCGGGCCCTGGCCCTGCTGTTCCTCCTCGGCTCGGTCGGCTACTACCTGTGGAACGGGTTCACCCAGGAGACCGAGGAGGGCTTCGGCTTCCTCGCCTGGGTCGGGCCGCAGATGATCGCGCCGATCCTCGCGTGCACGGTGGTGCCCCTCGCCTTCGCCTTCACCGGCGACAGCGTGATGGCGGCGTTCTCCGGACGTAACAGCGCCGCCTTCCGCGACGGTCTGATCGGCGTCGGGACCGTCACCGGGACCCGGCCCACCGGGATGTCCCTCAACGACCAGCCGGAGCTGCGGATCGACCTGTCGGTGCAGGGTGCGGACGGTGCCACGTTCGCCTCGTACGCCCGGCTCGTCGTGCCGATGACGGACGTCGCCCTGTTCCAGCCGGGCACCATGCTGCCGGTCCGCTATCTGCCGGGCCGTACGGACAAGGTGGAGATCGACCGCACCGGCGACACGGCCCAGGCCCAGCACGCCCTGAACGAGGTGATGGTCCGCCAGGGCCTCACCTCCCGGGAGAACCTTCGGATCGCCGAACGCGGGGTGGCCGCCCAGGCGGTGGTGCGCTCCCTGGAGGTGCCGGGGGAGCTGCGCGGCGGCAACCCGCGGCTGGTGATCGGTCTGGGGGTCACCCGCCCCGACGGCACCGGCTTCACCACCGAGGTCGTGAAGTACCTGCCGCCGCGCGCCGTCCAGCATGTCCAGGTGGGCCGGGTGGTGACCGTGCACTATCTGCCGGACAACGAATCCGCCCTGGTCATCGCGTTCCCCGCGAACGCCTGAGCGCCAGGGCGGTGCTCAGAGGCGCAGGCCGCCTTCGAGGCCGTCGAGGGCCTGGTGGAGCAGGGCCACCGGGTTGCCCTGGCAGCCGTGCTCGCCCCAGTGGAGGGTGACCTCGCGCAGCGCGCTGAGCACGGCGCCGACGAAGACCCGCAGGTCCAGGTCGTCGGGGCGCCGGCCGGTGCGCTCCGCGAGGACGTCGGCGAGGAGCTTCGCCGTCACCGACATGGTCTCGGTCATCCGCGCCCGGACGGCGGGGACCCTGACCAGCAGCCGTGTCCGCTGGGTCAGCTCCTCAGGCTCGTGGGCCATCGACCTCTCCAGCACCTCCGCCATCACGGCGCGCAGCGACGCGAGCGGGGACTCACCGGCCGGCCGCTCCCGCAGCGACGACGCGATCGCCGGGTCGTACGCGTCGGTGAGGACGATGTCCTCCTTGGTGGGGAAGTACCGGAAGACCGTCGAGGGGGAGACCTCGGACGCCTCCGCGATCTGCTCGACGGTCGTCGCCTCGTACCCCTGCTCGGTGATCAGCCGGTAGGTCGCGCGGCGGATCGTCACGCGTGTCCGCAGCTTCTTGCGCTCGCGCAGGGTGAGCTGGGAGAGCTGCTTGTCGAGGGGGGTGTGAGAGATCGCGGCCATGTCTCTCATTGTCGTGCATCTGCCACCCCCTGGACCCCGTCACGACGCTCTCCGGTCATGTGCCGGAGCCGTGGCGGCCCTGATCCGTCCGACGCCTGGCGCGTGGCCGCTCCGGCCGCCCCCTCCGCTCAGGAGTGTTGCGAGGCGACCAGCGAGATACCGACGAAGTGCACGACGAACGCGGCGAGGGTGAAGGAGTGGAAGACCTCGTGGAAGCCGAACCACCGCGGTGACGGATTCGGCCGCTTGAGCCCGTAGATCACACCGCCCGCGCTGTACAGCAGGCCGCCGACGATCACGAGGACCAGGACGGCGATCCCGCCCGTACGCAGGAAGTCGGGCAGGAAGAAGACCGCGGCCCACCCCATCGCGATGTAGCACGGCGTGTAGAGCCAGCGCGGGGCGCCGACCCAGAAGACCCGGAAGGCGATGCCCGCCGCGGCCGCCGCCCAGACCGCCCAGAGCAGGGTCCGGCCCGTCGAGTCCGGCAGCAGCAGCATCGTCAGCGGGGTGTACGTGCCCGCGATGATCAGGAAGATGTTGGCGTGATCGAGGCGGCGGAGCACGGCCTCGCCGCGCGGGCCCCACTCGCCGCGGTGGTAGATCGCGCTGACGCCGAAGAGCAGACAGGCCGTCAGGACGTAGATCCCGCACGCGATCCGGGCGCGGGTGGAGCCGGTCAGGGCGATCAGGGCCAGGCCCGCGACCAGGACGGCCGGGAACATGCCCGCGTGCAGCCAGCCGCGGAGTTTCGGCTTGACCGGGATCGGCAACGACAGGAGCGCGGCCGGCCCCCCTTCGCTCAACGGGGGGTTCGCGGGCGCGTCGGGCGCGGCAGGAGTCATGGGGTTCATGCTACCTACGGCTCCGTAAGTTACGTCCCGGTACGGAGGGTCGGCTCCGTTAATTCCGCCACGGCCGGGGCGGTCGGCGCCCGGCCGCCTCCCCGTGCCGCGCACATGGCGCGAGGGTGCCTTTCCGGTGCCGTACGTACGCCCTTCATGTGTCCCCGGGGTGCTCCCGGAGTGGCGATGCTCACGTGTGCGGCCCTCTGGACATATGGGCGGATGGGTCGGATGATCAAATGAGTGCGGTCGGCACCGGATGAGCGGCTACGAAGCATCCGGGTCGGAGCCCCCAAGGGGCAGACAACCTCAAAACCCCTCACCAAGGAGCGATCGTGGCGCGCGACAACGCGGCTCCCAGCACCTCCAGCATTTCCGGCACCACCCTCGGCACCGCCTCCGGCGCGGCGCCCACCGCTCACCAGGGCCTGATCTCCTGGGTGGACGAGATCGCCGCCCTCACCCAGCCGGACAGCGTGGTCTGGTGCGACGGGTCCGAGAGCGAGTACGAGCGCCTGTGCGGGGAGCTCGTCGCCAAGGGCACGTTCAAGAAGCTCGACGCGGGCAAGCGGCCCAACTCGTACTACGCCGCCTCGGACCCCTCCGACGTGGCGCGTGTCGAGGACCGGACCTTCATCTGCTCCGAGAAGGAGGAGGACGCGGGCCCGACCAACCACTGGAAGGCCCCCGCCGAGATGCGGGAGATCTTCACAGGGGAGGACGGTGTCTTCCGCGGCTCGATGCGCGGCCGGACGATGTACGTCGTCCCGTTCTGCATGGGCCCCCTCGGCTCGCCGCTCTCCGCGATCGGCGTCGAGATCACCGACTCCGCGTACGTGGCGGCGTCCATGCGCACCATGACCCGCATGGGACAGCCCGTCCTCGACGAACTGGGCTCCGACGGCTTCTTCGTCAAGGCCGTCCACACCCTCGGCGCCCCGCTCGCCGAGGGCGAGGCCGATGTGCCCTGGCCCTGCAACTCCACCAAGTACATCTCGCACTTCCCGGAGTCCCGCGAGATCTGGTCGTACGGCTCCGGCTACGGCGGCAACGCCCTGCTCGGCAAGAAGTGCTACGCCCTGCGCATCGCGTCCGTCATGGCACGCGACGAGGGCTGGCTCGCCGAGCACATGCTGATCCTCAAGCTGACGCCCCCGCAGGGCGAGCCGAAGTACGTCGCGGCGGCGTTCCCCTCCGCCTGCGGCAAGACCAACCTCGCCATGCTGGAGCCCACCATCTCCGGCTGGACCGTGGAGACCATCGGCGACGACATCGCCTGGATGCGGTTCGGTGAGGACGGCCGGCTCTACGCGATCAACCCCGAGGCGGGCTTCTTCGGCGTCGCGCCCGGCACCGGCGAACACACCAACGCCAACGCCATGAAGACCATGTGGGGCAACTCGGTCTTCACCAACGTCGCGCTCACCGACGACGGCGACGTCTGGTGGGAGGGCATGACCGAGGAGCCGCCCGCGCACCTCACCGACTGGAAGGGCAACGACTGGACCCCCGAGTCCGGCACGCCCGCCGCCCACCCCAACGCCCGCTTCACCGTCCCCGCCGGACAGTGCCCCATCATCGCGCCCGAGTGGGAGGACCCCAAGGGTGTCCCGATCTCGGCCATCCTCTTCGGCGGCCGCCGCGCCTCCGCCGTGCCGCTGGTCACCGAGTCCTTCGACTGGCAGCATGGCGTCTTCCTCGGAGCCAACGTCGCCTCCGAGAAGACGGCGGCCGCCGAGGGCAAGGTCGGTGAGCTGCGCCGCGACCCGTTCGCCATGCTGCCGTTCTGCGGCTACAACATGGGCGACTACATGGGCCACTGGGTCAAGGTCGGCCAGGACGCGGTACGGAAGGACGGCGGCGCGAAACTGCCGAAGATCTACTACGTCAACTGGTTCCGCAAGGACGACAAGGGCACGTTCGTCTGGCCCGGCTTCGGCGAGAACAGCCGCGTCCTGAAGTGGATCGTGGAGCGCCTGGAGGGCACGGCCGAGGGCGTCGAGACCCCGATCGGCATCCTGCCGACCAAGGAGTCCCTGGACACCGAGGGTCTGGCGCTGTCGGGGGCCGAGCTGGACTTCCTGCTCTCCGTCGACAAGGACGTCTGGCGCGAGGAGGCGGCTCTCGTCCCCGAGCACCTCAACACCTTCGGCGACCACGCCCCCAAGGAGCTGTGGGACGAGTACCACGCCCTGGTCGCACGCCTGGGCTGACGCCCGCTCACGGAACCCCGGGCGGACCTTCACCGCGAAGCGCCGTGGGCCCGGAGCCTGTTGAGGCTCCGAGCCCACGGCGCTTACCGGTTCTCAGTCGGTGTCGGTGGCGGTCAGGACCGCGATCTCCTGACCACCCGGACGCAGGGCGGCCACGGCGAGGTCCCAGGCCACCTCGTTGAACCAGTCGGACACGGGCGCGATCCGGAACCAGTGCGTCTGCTCGACCAGCTCCGTGACGCGGGCCGGCGGGGCATCGGCCGGGGCACCGGTCAGCCCGCCGAGGGACTGCCAGGCGGCCAGCCGTCCATAGGCACGGCCCAGGCCGGAGCCGTAGGCCGAGCGGAGGACGGCTGCGGTGAGAAGGGTCCGCAGCACCGTGTCCGGGGTCGTCGGAGCTACCCGCACGGGTGGCTGACCCTCGGGCCATGCCGTCAGCGGAAGCCTCCGGAGTACGGCCGCGAAGTCGTCCGGTGACACGGCGTCGGGAGACCAGAAATCCTGCGCCGCGACAACCCCGTTGGACTCCGAACACCATGGCCTCACCGCGACGCCCATGGCCGCGGCGGACGGCGCGTCGGTGATCTCCGTCATGTCGATGCCCGAGGTACGGCGGAGGGCGTCCGGCGAGGCGAGCAGCTCGGGCTCGTCGAACGCGGACACCGACGCCGGAGGCATCGCCCAGGTCCAGTCGTCCGCCGCGCTCCGTGGCCGCCGGAGCCCACGTTCCGACGGGAGCAGCCGCAACGGCAGCACCGCGAGGGGATGTCCCTCGGAGACCAGCGTGCCGGCGAAGGCGCGGAGCGCCGGGTATTCCTCCACCGGGATGGACAGGAACACCAACTCGTGGAGAAGGCACGCCTTGAACTCCCGGGACAGCGTGGAAGCGGCCCCGGCAGCGAACACCACCCCGGCGATGTCCTCGACGCGGTGGCCGTCCGCGACGAGCCGCGCCAGACCCCGCTCGGCCCGCACCCGTTCCTGGGCGTCGGCTCCCCGAGAAGCCACTACGGCTGTCAGGATGCGCAGGCTCTGTGGCCCGGGATGGGCGGCAAGTGTGCGGCGGACACGGTCGAGGACCACCTGGTAGTGGAGTCCCTCACCGGTCCCGGAGGCGGCCCGCAGGGCCACGGCCTCCGCGAAAAGATCAACCCACTCGAATTCTCCGGAGGAAAGACGGCGTTCGATTTCATCGCCGAGTGCGAATATCTCTGAACCACTGGCCCCGGACAGGCTTTCCAGCCTGCGGGCCACGTCGCTCTTCATGGCGGGAATGTCTCGTTCCTCTCGCCGGGTGGGGCTGATCTCCCCCGACCTCAACGATATCTTCATTCGCTCCGTACGACAACGCCGGCCTTCAAGGCCACAATATGGTCTCGAAGGCCGACGTTGAGTACAACTCCGGATTAACCGTCAGCGTTCTCTGATGAGGCTCCGTGAGTACGGTGCTACGGGTGGCCCGCGGGATGGCGCCGGGGAACGGCGGCACGGCGCACGGTCGTCGGTGTCAGCACCACCGAGACGGAATGTTCCGCATCTGCTCGTTCACATCCCACCCACGGGGCTTGATGGACGCGTCGGCCCAGGCGAAATCCGTACCGACCCAGTGGGCCCGGAAATCCCTTACGCCCTCCAGTAGATTGTCCTCGTAGCCGAAGGTGACGCCGCAGCAGTCGCAGATGTCGTGGTTGCCGGCGCCATCCTCCCGAATGGAATAACCGCCGTAGTCGTATCCGCACACACGGCAGATATGTTCGACGTCCGTCATCTCGGCGTCAGCGCCACTGGGGCGGGATGTTTTCCAGCTGCTTCAGCAGGTCCCAGTGGTCCGGCTTCCGCGTCGGCGTACTCCACTTCGCGCCGTTACCCACCCAGTAGCCGCGATAGCTGCGGACACTTTCCAGATCGGTGTCGCCGATCCCGGATTCCAGTCCGCAACAATTGCAGATGACGTAATTGGGAACACTGTTCTCCCAGGTGGGGTCACCCGGGAAAATAGCCCCGCAGATACGGCATGCATGCTCGATTTCACTGCTCATCTTTCCCATTCCGATTGCTCGTGTACCTGTCCCACCGGAGTGACATCCAGGGGATCACGAAACGCTAGCGTCTGGCCGTTCCGCGAGCGGGATCCTGCAGCCATTGCTCCAGCGTTCCTTTGTACCTCGTGGGATTGGTCTGCTGATTGTACGGACGAGGTTTGTACATCGTCTGCGGAATTCCGTTTTTATCGTACGCGACGAATGTATTCGTCAGAATGTCGTATGCTGCCGTCGATCCGCCGTTCTGGTCCCATACTCGCATTCCGGCAGGTGGCTTCGGCGTCAGGGTGGCGATTCTGTAACTGTGCGCCAGTTCCACGTATTCTCTGGCGCCCTTAAGCTCGGGAAACTCCGCCTTGTGTTTCCCCCAGTGCTGCGCGGCATTTGCCGCATGTGTGGACTTCTTGCCTTTGCTCCAGATGTGAGGAGTTTTACCGGCGGCGCGTTGTGCCTTGAAAAACGCTTCGACGGCGGTGAATCCTTTGACGCCGAGTTTGCCACCGGTGGCGCCCCAGCCGAGGATGGGGATGGCGGCGGCGCAGGAGAGACTACTGTTCAGGGCATCCCCTTCGGCCCCGTACCAGCCGCAGTTGATGAGATCGGCAGGCTCCCCGACGACGGGGATGAGGCCGGCGATGTCGAGGACGAGATGGCCGCCGGCGGCGAGCATCTGCCAGACACTGGTTTCCTCGTCGGCCGCTGCGGCGAGGAAGGAGTCCTCCATGTCCTGGAGTTCACCGGTCGCCTTCCGGTCCTCCTCGTTCTGGCGGACCGCTTCGGCTTCCTGGCGGAGTTTGGCGGTAGCCGCCGTGAGGGCTTCCTTGGCAGCTTTGTCGGCGGCCTTGGAGTCCTTGCCCGCGGCGAGGGCGGAGGCGCGGGCGTCGTTGGCGGCGGCCCAGGCTTCGTCGGCGGAGCCACGGGCGGCGGACGCAGAGGCTTCGGCGTTGGAGGCGGAGACGGAGGCGCGGCGCGCCGCCTGGTGGGCGTCGGCCTCCGCAGCTCGGGCGGTCTTGGCCGACTGGGCCGCCTGGGCGGCCGAGGTCTCCGCGTCCTTCGCGGACTTGGCGGCCTGGTCGGCGTAGTCCTTGGCCTGACTGGCCGATGCCTTGGCCTGCTTGGCGTACTCCTCGGCCTCGGCGGCGGCCTCGCGGGCGATAGCGGCGACGCGTGCGGCCTCGGACGCGTTCTGCTGGGCGGTGGCGGCGATGGAGGCCGCTCCGGCGATCAGGCGCTGGACCTGGGCGATATGGGTACTGGTCAGCTTGTCCTTGCGCTCGGCCTGGTACTGGCCGTTCCGTACGAAGGCGTGCAGGAGTCCGGGTGGGCCTTCCAGGGCGATCCTGGCAGCTGCCTTGACCTCGGGGCCGCCGTTGGTCATGAGCTGGACGGCGGTGACGCGGTTGTCGTTGTCGCGTGCGGTGTACTGCCCGGTGCTGATGAACGTGCGTAGCGCGTCGGTGGTTCCGGTGGCCAGAGCTGTCTGGGCGGCTTCCTTGACGCCTCGTTCGGATCCGTCCATGAGCTGGACGACCTGGACACGGTAGTCGTTTGCTGCGGCCTCGTGCTGTCCTGTGGTCAAGAACGAGTGGACACGCGAGGCGTCGCCCTGGAGAGCCTCCTCTGCCGCGGTGCGTACCGCCGTGAACTCCGAATCCTGTGCGAGGCGTTCGACGCGCGCGTACTCGTCCTGCTCCTCAGCCTGCTGCCACCCGGTGCGGATGTATTCGACGACTTCGTCGTCAGGACTGGCGAGGGCGACCTCGGCGGCGGTGCGGCTCCAGGGGCCGCGGGTCTTCATCGCCAGCAGGGCGACCTGGCGTCCCTTGCCCGCGACTTCCCCGGTGTCCGCGTCGGGGCGGCCCGCCTCGGCTGCCAGCCGTACGGCCTCGGCGTCGAGGTCTTTCGCCTCCTTGGCCGCGCGGGCCGCCTCCCTGGTGCGTTCCGTGTCCTCAGCCTTGAGGTCCTTGGCCTGTTCGACGGCGGCTTCGGTGCGTGCGGCGAGTTCTGCCGCCTCGACCTTGCGGGCGAGGTCATGGATCTTGCGGGCCTTGGCGACCGCGTCGCTCGCGGCGTCGGCAGCCTTCTTCGCCGCTGCGGCATGCGCGGTCGACTTCGTGGCGGCCTGCGCTGCGTCCCCGGCGTGTTCAGCCGCCTCGTCCGCGGCCTTGGCGGCCGCCTCGGCGTGGTCAGCGGCCGAGTTGGCGGCGTCCCTCGCCTCGTAGGCGGCGATCGCGGACTCTGCGGCCAACGACTGGGCAGTGTTCGCCGCGCGGGTGGCCTCCTGAGCGTGCCGGCGGGCCTGGGCCGCCGCCGCGCGCGCGGCGGCGGAGCTGGCGCCCGCCTGGTCGGCATAGCCGCTGGCCTCCAGGGCCGCGTCCGCCGCCGCGTCGGCGTTGGCGCCCGCGCTCAGCGCGCCCTTGGCCGCGATACCGGCCTGAGTCGCGGCTACACCGGCCTGCTCGGCCGCCTGCGCCGCCAGGCGCGCGCCCTTCCGCGGTACGCGCGCCCTCGGCCGCCATGCGCGCCGTCGACGCCTTGCTCGCGTCGGTGGCGGCGTCGGCCGCCGCCCCGCGTGCTTTGGAGGCCGCCTGCGCCGCACCGGCCGCGGCGGAGGCGGCCTGGGCCGCCGCGTTTGCCGCGACACGAGCCGAGGTGTTCGCGGCGGCAGCCGCGTTGATGGCCTGCTGGGCGGCCTTCGCGGCCTGCCCCGCTGCATCGGCGGCTCTGTTCGCCGCGCCCGCCGCGCGATTGGCGTCGTTCTTCGCCGCCTCGGTCTCCTTGGCGGCCTTCTGCGCGGCTTCCTTGGCCAGCTTTGACGCGGCGACCGCGCGCGCGGAGGCTTCCTTTGCCGCCTCCGTCTCCACCCCGGCCTGTCGGCCGGCCTCGCGTGCCTGTTCCGCAAGCTGCGCGACTGTGGAGCGTTCCTGGTCACGGGCGCGTGCCACATGCTGGCCGACCTGGAGGAACTCGCGGATGTCCTCAATGGACCCGGCCGCCGCGACCCGGGCGGCCTCCCGGATGGCGGGCCCGCCGGTGCTCATGATCTGCACCAGCTGGACCCGGTCGTCGTTGTCCCGGGCCGTGAACTGGCCCTTGTCCAGGAAAGCACGGACATCCTCGATCGTGCCGTTCAGCGCGGCCTGTCCGGCCTTCTGGACCCCGGGGCCACCAGCGCTGATCAGCTGGGTGACCCGGACTCGCTGGTCATGCTCCAGCGGTGCCTGCCAGCCGCTCTCCAGAAAGGTCCGCAACTGCTCCGGTGTGCCGGCCAGCGCGCTCTGCGCGGCCTCCTGTACACCCCGGCCACCGAACGAGAAGATCTGGACCGTGGCGATCCGGTCGTCGTGCAGCTCGGCGATGTCCTTCTCGGCGTCGAGGAAGAGCCGTACGTCCGTGTCGCTTCCCGTCAGCGCCACCTCGGCGGCTGCCTTGACCCCGGGACGACGTCGCGGATCGCGGTCACCTCGACAGGCAAGGGGCTGGCCCTGGTTGCCCTGTCGGACGGCAACGTCTACCACTCTGTCCAGGACGCGGACGAGAAGTGGAGTAACTGGGGCAACGTGACCACGAAGCTCGGTGTCCTCGGCAACGCCACGGAGGTCACCGTCTCGGGGACATCAGGCGGCCTTACTCACATCGGCGTCGTCGCCGACAAGAAGGCATACCACGGCCTGCGGAACGCGGACGGCATCTGGACCGGATGGGGCCGGATCTCCAATCAACCCACCGGACTCGACTCCGTCAACGGGATTGCCTTCGCCGGCATCGGCGGTGACCTGCAGATCATTCTCTCCAGCCCCACTGGCGACATCAAGCACGCGATCCGCGCGGCCAGCGGGAGCTGGAGCGCGTTCGGCGACTTGAGCGGGAAGCTGGGCCCTCATCAGCCCGCCGTCAGCGTGGACGCGGCGGCTGTCGAGGGTGAGTTCCAGACCGCGGTCCTCACGGCGGACGGACGGATCAAGCACACGCTGCGCCACGCCAACGGCAAGTGGGATGCCGCGGAGGAGCCCACGGGCTACCCGGGAACGGCCACCATGGTGGCCGTCACCGGCAGCACCAGCTGAATCCACTTCGGAGGCAGGCACTCGGCTGGGGCCCAGCCGAGTGTTCTGCGGACAGGGGGCCGTTGATGCGGCCGGTGGGTCAGAGTTCGGTGCCGTCGGGGATGAGGTGGTCGTACTGGCCTGCCTTGACGGCGAGTATGTGGGCCAGCATCTCCTTGTCGGTGAAGCGCAGAGCACCGTCGAGGTCGCGCCGCTTGGTGTCACCGAAGGCGACGCCACCGTTGATGGGCATGATCTGGACGCAGTCATTTCCTGAGCCGGCACTGTACGAGGACTTCTCCCACTCGCCGTCGAGCGGTGTGGCGTACAGGTCATCCTTTGAGTTGCTCACTGAAGGTCCTTCTCGATCTCTTCGATACGGCGCAAGGATTCTTCTCTGTCCAGCGCGTGGCCTGCGAGGTCTGCGAACTTCCGTCGACTGCGACGCACTTGGGCAGGATCGTCATCGAGCGTATCGCCTCTCGACAGCTCCTGCGAAACCACGCTGCGATTGCCGGAACCGGCGAAATCAATGATGGTGAACATGGCACTGGCGATGTTCGCCGCTCCAGCGGAGAAGGGGATCACCCGCAGGGTGATGTTCTGCTGCTGGGCGCACGACACCAGATGCCGGAGCTGCGCACGCATGACCTCCGGTCCGCCCACGAGGGATCGCAGGGCGGACTCCAGACAGATGGCGTCCATGGCAAGGGGGTTGCGTCGAGTGAGGACGTCCTGCCGCTTCAACCGGGCCTCGATGAACGTTTCACGGCGCTCCGTGCTTTCGTGCTTCTGGCCGAAGGCGACGATCGCCTCAATGTATTCACGCGTCTGAAGGAGCCCCGGTACGTACGTTCCCGAGTGCGTCGAGACGTGTTCCGCGGCGTCTTCGAGCGACAGGAAACGGTAGGAGTCTCCGCTGAACAGGGCCTGGATTTCGGGCTGTTCGTACCAGGCGCGGCCGTATGACCTGCCTTGCTCGATCGCTGCGACAATCCCGGCGCGCTCATCGGCTGTGACATCCAAGATCTTGAACAGCTTAGGGAGCTGCTCGTCGGTGGGGAATGCTCTGCCGCGCTCGATCTTGCCCACCGTATAGCGCGAGACGCCGAGCGCTTGTCCGACGGCCTCCTGCTGGAGGCCGGCTTCGGTGCGGAGGCGCTGGATTTCCTCGCCCACGCGGCGCATGGCGAAGATCGCGTTCGCGTTGACGCTGACGGCCACGAGTTCCCCTCTCGGCGGCGTGGTCCTCGACGACGCCACAGTATCGGTCAGCTGACCACCCTATGACTCCTCGGATCGGTCCGAGTACATTGAGTTGCACTGGGTGAGTCACGTGACCCAAACTGGGCGGCGCACGTAGCGAAAGCAGATGACTGCTGTGTGTGCTCTTCTCCCCTGCGCGCCTGAAAGGTGTGGGTAATGGATCAGTACGGTTACGTCCTGGCGGTCGAGCGCTACCCCTGCACGGCTGTTGCCGTGTCCGAGGCCCGCGCCATAGCGGGCCGTGCGTACGCACCCTTTCCTCGCGTGGATCACGAGACTGTGAAGTTGCTGGTCAGTGAGACCGCCACCAACGCCGTACTGCACGCCGGGGGTGGCGGGTTCGATCTGATCTGTCATGCGCCGCGCGACGGGGCGATCCAGTTGGAGGTGCACGACCGGAGCGAGGCGGTGCCCGAGCGGCGGCGGCACGGTGTCTGGGATCAGTGCGGCCGGGGGCTGGGGTTGCTCGATCTGCTCGCCCCGGGATGGTCCGTTGTCCCCACCCTGCGTGGGAAAGGGCTGATCTTCCGGCTGGCGGTGGCCCCGTGAGTGGCCGGCTTCCCCCGCCCGTGACCCGTGAGGATCCTGCCTGTGTGCGCTGGCTCAAGGTGGTGCTGGTGGGGCTGGGTGGGGCCGTACTGCTGGAGGCCGACGAGGGCCAACCGGTCAGAAGGCGTGAACCCGTGACCGACGTGCCCTACCCTTGTGCCACCTGCGGTGCCACCCGATCCGTACGGAAGGTCGGGGCCCGGCCCTCCGCGAGTGGCCTGGGCGTCGATGTGTACGGCTGTCCCCATCACGCTCCGGCCCTTGTCGCCGGGGTGGACGACTTCCTGCCCGACCTGGAGTGGCTGCTCGCGCGGCGACCTCGGTGAGTCGAACGGTGGCACCCGGTCCGCGCGCCTCCGCGGCCCGCGGACCGGGGCCGTCAGTGAGCGCCTACGAGGCGCTGATCAGGGAGACTCCGGTCGGGGAGGCTCCCCTCCGGCACCAGCTCCGCCAGCGCGGCGGTGTGCGCGTCCATGCGTTCGGCGGAGAGGATCGCCGACGCCGTGTCGGCACGCGCGGCGGCGACGACGAGCGCGCGTCCCGCGAGCGCGAGCGCCCGGCGGTGCAGCGCGGCCGGGTCGGCGCCGGTCAGCCCGGCGTGACGGGCCGGCGGGGTGCCGCGCAGTCTGCCTATCTGCCCGGCGATCGCCTCCGCGGCCTCGTCGAGCCCCAGCTCGTCGGTGACCGCGAGCAGCGCGGCGAGATGGCCGGAGAGCTGGATCTTCAGCTCGTCCTCGCGGCTCCGGTGCGGAAAGTCGGCGTCGTCGGCCGACGTGTGGACCGACTTCGTACGGATGGGCTCGTACATGGGACGGCCTCCTTGCGTGGTCAGGAGACCATCCTACCTTGGAATCAGTCTAAAGTTGAGTGCGTTCCGGCATCCGTGGTCCGGAGCCCGGAAACCTCTACGGCTGGGAGTAACCGTCCAGGAACGTCCCGATCCGCGTCACCGCGTCCGTCAGGTCCTGGGCCGCCGGCAGCGTGACGATCCGGAAGTGGTCCGGCTCCGGCCAGTTGAACCCCGTACCGTGCACGACCATGATCTTCTCGGCCCGCAGCAGATCGAGCACCATCTGCCGGTCGTCCTTGATCTTGAAGACCTTGGGATCCAGCCGGGGGAAGAGATACAGCGCGCCCTTGGGCTTCACGCAGGTCACGCCGGGGATCCCGGTGAGCAGTTCGTACGCCGTGTCCCGCTGCTCCAGGATCCGGCCGCCCGGCCGCACCAGGTCCTCGATCGACTGCCGGCCGTTGAGCGCGGTGGCCACCGCGTGCTGCGAGGGCATGTTCGCACACAGCCGCATGTTGGCGAGGATCGTCAGCCCCTCGATGTACGAGGAGGCGTGCGCCTTGGGGCCGCAGACCGCCAGCCAGCCGGAGCGGAACCCGGCCACCCGGTAGTTCTTGGAGAGCCCGTTGAAGGTGAGGGTCAGCAGATCGGGGGCGACGGCGGCCGTCGGGGTGTGCGTGGTGCCGTCGTACAGGATCCGGTCGTAGATCTCGTCCGAGCAGACGACCAGGTTGTGGCGGCGGGCGATCTCCGTGAGCGAGCCGAGCATCTCCTCGCCGTACACGGCACCCGTCGGGTTGTTCGGGTTGATGATCACGATCGCCTTCGTACGATCGGTGATCTTCCGCTCGATGTCCGCCAGGTCCGGCATCCAGTCGGCCTGCTCGTCGCAGCGGTAGTGCACAGCCGTACCGCCCGCGAGGGAGACCGACGCGGTCCACAGCGGATAGTCGGGGGCCGGTACGAGCACCTCGTCGCCGTCGTCGAGCAGCGCCTGCATCGACATCTGGATCAGCTCCGAGACACCGTTGCCGAGATAGATGTCCTCGACGCCCAGCTCGATGCCCTTGGTCTGGTAGTGCTGCATGACCGCGCGGCGGGCGGACAGCAGCCCCTTCGCGTCGCCGTAGCCGTGCGCGCCGCTCAGGTTCCTGAGCATGTCCTCCAGGATCTCGGGCGGGCACTCGAAGCCGAAGGCGGCCGGGTTGCCGGTGTTGAGCTTGAGGATGCGATGGCCCGCCGCCTCCAGCCGCATCGCCTCGTCGAGGACCGGCCCCCGGATCTCGTAACAGACGTTGGCGAGCTTCGTCGACTGGATGACCTGCATGTCCGCCACCTTACGGCCGTGTAACGCAGCCCGCGTGGTGTTCTTCCCCACGTTGGTCCGCACGGCGTACAGAGCGGCGTGCCCCTGGGCTCAGCGCTCCGGGAAGCCGAAGGCGTACCCCTTCCCGCGCAGCCACGGCAGCAGCCGCTCCATCGCGTGCGCCGTCTGGGAGCGGTCGCCCCCGCCGTCGTGGAAGAGGAGGGTGGGGCCGTTGCCCAGCTCGTCCTTCACCGTACGCAGGATGGCGTCCGAGCCGGGCGTCTCGAAGTCCTTCGAGTCCACGTTCCAGCCCAGCGGCCGCATCCCCGCGCCCGCCGCGATCTGCCGGCTGTACGGGGTGAAGGCGCCCCCGGGCGCCCGGTAGTACAGCGGCTTCACCCCGCCGGACGCCTCCTCGATCTGGCGGGCCGCCGTACGGATCTGCTCCCGCTGGTACGCCCTGGACCTATGGTCCATTCCGGTGTCGTGCGTCACGGAGTGGTCGCACAGCCGGTGGCCCTCCGCCACCACCCGCCGCACCAGCGCGGGGTGCGCGGCGGCCTGCGGGCCGATCATGCAGAAGGTCGCCCGCGCCCCGTTCTCCCGGAGGATCGTGAGGATGCGCGGCGTCCAGACCGGGTCGGGGCCGTCGTCGATGGTCAGGCTGACCGCCTTGCCGCCGCCCTCCACCGCGTGGGCGATGTCCATGCTGACCAGGGGCGGCGCCAGAGCAGGGTCGGGCGACGAGGTCTGCCGGGGCGGCGCGGGCGCAGGCCCGTCGCGCCGGTCCCGCGCACTGTCGCGTGCGCCGTCCCGCGCGGAGCCCTGCCCGCCGTCCCGTGCGCCGTTCCGGCCGTCGTCCGGCGTGCCCTTCCGCCCGTCGTCGTCCCGTCCTTCCGCGCCCTTTCCGCCGTCGTGCGGGGACGGTACGGGCGAGGTCACCCCGGGGCGCGGCACCGGTGCCGGCGCGTCGCTCCCGTCCACCGTCCGCTCGCCGCACCCCGCCAGCAGCGCCGTCCCGGCCAGCGCGAGCGCCGTCGACAGCAGCCGTGTCCCGACCGGTCGCCCGCCCCCGCGCGCCTTCCCCGAGCGCCCCATCGTCCCCACCGCTTTCGCCTCTGATCACCGTGTCCGGGGAGAGAGACGAGCGAAGGACGGGTGAGGATCCGTTTCCGGCGGCTCGGTCACAAGTTTGTGTGAAGCGGCTCGCCCACCCGTTCCCACCAGGCACGTCCGTGCCAGGGCGTGGACGCCCGGTCAGAGGTCACCCGCCAGGCTCTCAGGCGCCGCGCCGGACCGACCTCCCCGCCAGCACATCCGTACGGCGCCCGTCCTCGATCACGAAGCGGCCGTCGATCAGTACGTAAGGGATCCCCACCGGCAGCGTGCGCGGCGCCTCGAAGGTCGAACCCGCCGCCACCGTGTCCGGGTCGAAGAGCACCAGATCGGCGCGGTGGCCCACCCGGACCAGCCCCCGGTCCCGCAGCCCCAGCCGGGCCGCCGGGCGCGCCGTCAGATGGGCCACGCACTCCTCCAGCGGGAGGACGCCCAGATCACGCGCGTACCGGCCGAGATAGTGCGGGAAGGTGCCGTACGCACGCGGATGCGGTTTGGCGCCCTGGAGGATGCCGTCGCTGCCACCCGTGTGGACCCGGTGGCGCATGATCGCGCGGACGTTCTCCTCGTGCCCGACGTGCTGGAGGATCGTCGGGCCGAGCCGGTCCTCGATCAGCAGCCGGCGCGCCGTGGTCCACGGCGTCTCGCCCGCCGACGCCGCCGCCTCGGCGACCGTCCTGCCGACATGGTGGGCGAGCGCCGGGTCCGTGACCCCGGAGATCTCGATCGTGTCCCACTCGATGGGCACGCCGTGGCAGCCGTCCGCGCCGACCTCCTCCAGCACATACCGGATCCGCTCGGCGCTCGCGTCGTCCCGCAGCCGCTCCAGGATCGCGCCGGGCCCGCCCTCGCTCGCCCAACTGGGCAGCATCGCCACGAGCGTGGTGCATCCCGGGGTGTACGGATACGTGTCCAGGGAGATGTCCGCGCCCGCGTCCAGCGCCCGGTCGAGCAGACCGAGCAGTTCGGGCGCCTTCCCCTTGTTCACCCCGAAGTTCATGGTGGCGTGGGCGAGATGGAGCGCGCAGCCCGCCCGCCGGGTGAGCGTCACCATCTCCTCGTACGCGCGCAGCGCCCCGGCCCCGTACGAGCGGTGGTGCGGGCAGTAGTAGCCGCCGTACCGCGCCACCACCCGGCACAGCGCGGCCAGTTCGGCACCGTCCGCGTACATCCCGGGCGTGTACGTCAGCCCGGAGGACATCCCGACCGCGCCCTGCTCCAGCGACTCGGCCACCAGCCGCTCCATCGCGGCCCGTTCGCTGCCCGTCGCGGGGCGGTCGTCCCAGCCGACCACCCGGGCGCGGACCGTGCCCTGCGGGACCAGATAGGCGGCGTTGACCGCGATGCCGCCGCCGTCGAAGCCGCGCCCCTCGAAGGCGTGGTCGAGCCGGTCGAGGTATTCGCCGACGGTGCGCCAGTCGAAGTCGACGGAGTCGGCAGCGTCTTCACCGCCGCCGTTCCAGCCCGCGATGGCCTGCCGGACCTGGGCGAGGGTGGCGTCGTCCACCGGCGCGTACGACAGGCCGTCCTGGCCGATGACTTCGAGGGTCACCCCCTGCGCGGCCTTCGCGGAGTGGTCGGGGTCGCGCAGCAGCGCGAGGTCGCTGTGCGCGTGCATGTCGATGAAACCGGGCGCCAGCGCGAGCCCGGCGGCGTCCACCACCCGGGCCCCGGTGGGGCGCGGTGTTCTCGGGCCGCCGCCGGACTCCGGCCGGATGGCGGAGATCCGGCCGGCCGTGACGGTGACGTCGGCGCGGTACGAGGCACCGCCCGTACCGTCGATGACGCGGACGTCGCGGATGACGAGATCCATACGGCCCTCCCTGTCGTCAGAAGTAGGTGCGGATGAAGTCCGTGACCGTGCCGTCCGCCTCCACCAGCGGGATGAGCTGCCACTTGTCGAACGACGTGCACGGATGCGACAGCCCCATCCCGACCCAGTCGCCGACCTCCAGCTCCGCCTCGGGCGAGGTGGCGAGCCAGCCGTGCTGGTCGGACAGGCCCGTGACCGTGATCCCGGTGGCCGGGCGGATCGCGCCGGTGCGGCCGTCCCGTACGACCTGCGCCTCCGGCAGGTCCAGGTCGTACGCGGCGTCCCGCTTGCCCGCGTTGACGAACGCCTGCGCGGCGGAGGGGCGCGAGACGACCTGGGCCCAGAGCCGGAACGCGGGCTGGAGGGCGCCCTCCCCGGCGACGCGGTTGAAGGGGGTGAGCCGGCGGTAGTGGCCGTCGTCGTGCGAGATGTACGCGCCGGAGCGCAGCAGCTTGCACACCGGGCGGGAGAGCGCGGGAACGTCCGCGAAGACCTCCGCCACCGCGTCGAACCAGGCGCTGCCGCCCGCGCTGAGCACGATCTCGTCCGTGCCGGCGAAGCGGCCCGCCCGGTCGAACTGCGCAGCCAGCGCCACGAGCCGCCGCAGCCAGTCCCGTACGGTCGTGCGGTCGGCGCCGGGCACCTCGCCCTCGTAACCGGCGACACCCGTCAGCCGCAGCGTCGGTACGGCGGCCACCGCGTCCGCGACCGCCGCGCACTCCGCCTCCGTACGGACTCCGGTACGGGCGCCCTCGCCCGCGCCCAGCTCCACCACGACGTCCACAGGACGGCCCGCGCCGGCGGCGCGCAGCGCCTCGTCCATCAGCTCGACACCGCGCACGGAGTCCACGTAACAGACGAAGCGGAAGCCGGGGTCCCGGCCCAGCTCTGCGGCGAGCCAGCGCAGGGCCGCCGCGTCGACCAGCTCGTTGGCGAGGAAGATCCGCGGGATGCCGAACGCCCGGTAGACACGGACCTGGTGGGGGACCGCGGCCGTGATGCCCCACGCGCCCCGGTCGAGCTGGCGCGCGAAGAGCTGGGGGGCCATGGACGTCTTGCCATGCGGGGCGAAGGCGAGGCCGTGGCGTTCCGCGTACGTCTCCAGGAGCGCGAGGTTGTGCTCGACCGCCTCGGCGGACAGGGCGAGCACGGGGGTGGTGAAGCCGCCGGTGAACAAGGAGCGCCGCTCGGCGGCGAGCGCCCCGACGGTCAGACCCTCGGCGTCCGGCGGGAGGCCCTTGAAGCGGTGGTCGACGTACTCGGCGTGCTCGGCGTGCTCGTCGGCGGCCATGGGTGCCTTCCCGTCGTCGGTGCCGTGATCGTGATCGTGCCCGTGGCGTACCGCATTCTGTTGCATTCTCCGCAACGAGCATTGCGTATGTCGCTCCACGGTGTCTAACATCCGGGCAGACACCGGGTCAATGGTGCCCCGCTCGACACCGTCGACCCCTCCCGGCGTCGGCAACCTCTCCCGACCCTTCCGACCCCTGAGGAGCCCCAGCGTGACCGGAACCGTAGCCGCGGACCGCGCCGTCGCCCCGAGCGTGGACGCCGTCTGCCTCGGTGAGTCCATGGTCACCTTCCTGCCCACCCGCCCCGGCAGGCTCGCGGACGTCCCCTCGTACGACCGGACGATCGGCGGGGCCGAGTCCAACGTCGCCTGCGCGCTCGCGGGCGCGGGGCACACCGTGAAGTGGGTCAGCCGGGTCGGCGCCGACGGCTTCGGCGATCACCTGGTCGAGGCGATCGGCGCCTACGGCGTGGACACCTCGGGCGTCCGCAGGGACCCGGACCGGCCGACCGGGATCTACTTCCGTACGGCGACGGACCGCGCCACCGATGTCCACGAGGTCGCCTACTACCGGGCCGGCTCCGCCGCCTCCGCGATGGCACCGGGCGCCCTGCCGTACGAGGACCTGTGGGCCGGGCGCGTCCTGCACCTCTCCGGCATCACCCCCGCCCTCTCGGACGACTGCCTCGCCCTCACCCGGGAACTCACCCGCCGCGTACCCGGCCGCCCCCTCGTCTCCTTCGACATCAACCACCGCCCCGGCCTGTGGCGCGACGCGGACGGCGCCCGGGTGCTGCTCGACCTGGCGCGCGGCGCCGACCTCGTCCTCGTCGGGGAGGACGAGGCGGCCGAGGCGTGGGACCTGCACGGCGCGGACGCGATCCGGGCGGCGCTGCCCGAGCCGGAGACGCTGGTGGTCAAGCGCGGCAGCGAGGGCGCGACGGCGTACACCCGTACGCGCACCGCCGGCGGTACCGGTACCGGTACCGGCATGGGCATCGGCTCCGGCTCCGGCTCCGGCTCCGGCTCCGGCTCCGGGGACACCGTCACCGACGTGCCCGCGCTCCGCGTCGACGTCGTCGCCCCCGTCGGCGCCGGTGACGCCTTCGCCGCCGGCTTCCTCTCCGCGACCCTGCGCGGCCTGCCCGTCGCCGCCCGGCTGCGCCACGGCCACCTCATGGCCGCCGCCGCCCTCACCGTCGCGGGCGACCTCGCCACGCCGCCCTCCCGGGACCACGCCGACCGCCTCGCCGCACTGGACGGGAGCGCCTGGGGCACACTTCGTCTCGGACCGGGCTGGACGGGCGCGGGTGAACCGGAGGTACGTACCGCATGAGCCAGACCGTCGACCGCGCGCTGAGCATCCTTCCGCTGCTCGCCCAGGGCCCCGCCGACCTCGGGCAGGTCGCGGAGCGGCTCGGTGTCCACAAGTCCACCGCGCTCCGGCTGCTCCGTACGCTCCACGAGCACGGGCTCGTCCACCGCCAGCAGGACCAGCGCTACCGCCTCGGCGCCCGGCTCTTCGCGCTCGCCCAGGAGGCCGTCGAGAATCTGGACGTCCGCGAGATCGCCCACTCCCATCTCGCCGCGCTCAACGACCAGTGCGGCCACACCGTCCATCTCGCCGTGCGCGAGGAGGGCGACGTCCTCTACATCGACAAGGTCGAGAGCCGCTACCCGGTCCGGATGTACTCGCGGATCGGCAGACCGGTCGCGATCACCGTCGCCGCCGTCGCCAAGCTGCTCCTCGCCGACCTCCCCGAAGCCGAGCGCCGCGCGGTCGCGGAACGCCTCGACTACCCCGCGTACACGCCCCGTTCGACGACCGACGCGGCCGCCTTCCTCAAGGAGCTGGCGACCGTACGCGAACAGGGGTGGGCCACCGATCTCGGCGGCCACGAGGAGTCCATCAACTGCGTCGCCGCCCCGATCAGGGGCACGGACGGCCGGGTCGTCGCCGCGATGTCGGTCTCCGCGCCCAACGTCGTCGTCGGCGCCGACGAACTCCTCGCCCTGCTCCCGCTGGTGCGGCGTACCGCCGACGCGATCAGCCGGGAGTACTCCGGCACCGCGCCCCACTCAGACCCCCACTCAGACCCCCACCCAGACCCCCATCCAGACCCCCACCCGGACAAGGAAGCCCGATGACCGAGCAGACCGCCCCCACCGCCAAGACCGCGCTGACGCCCGCCACGCACACCACCCCGCCGGCCCGGTTCTCGCACGGCGTCCGCAAGGGCAACATCCTCCAGGTCGCGGGCCAGGTCGGCTTCCTCCCGGCCGTCGAGGGACAGCCGCCGACGCCCGCGGGCCCGACCCTGCGCGAGCAGACGCTCCAGACGCTCGACAACGTCAAGTCGATCCTGGAGGAGGGCGGCGCGAGCTGGGACGACGCGATGATGGTGCGCGTCTACCTCACGGACGTCGGCCACTTCGCCGAGATGAACGAGATCTACAACACCTACTTCGCGGAGCAGGGGCTGACGCAGCCGCCCGCCGCGCGGACCACGGTCTACGTCGGACTGCCCGCCGGACTCCTCGTCGAGATCGACGTCCTCGCCGTTCTGGGCTGACCCGCCGTCCTGGGCCGACCGGCCCCCGGCCTCGGTCCCGTACCGCTTTCCCGCACACAGCACCCGTTACAGCACCAGCCGCTCCGCGATCCTCCATGTCCCTGCCCGACCAGAGGTCCAGAGGTCCCCCATGCTGCTCGCCGCTGACGCCCCCGCGACCCCGCCCCACACGGGCGGCCTGCTCCTTCTCATCGGCGGAACCGCCGGTCTGCTGACCGTCGCCGCCCTCGGTATCGCGCTGCTGCTCGTTCTGATCATCAAGGTGAGACTCCAGCCCTTCGTGGCGCTGCTCGGTGTCTCCATAGCCGTCGGCCTCGCCGCCGGGCTCTCCGTCACCGAACTCTTCGGCACGGTTCAGAAGTCCGCCGCCGTCTCGATGATCGAGTCGGGGATGGGCGGCATCCTCGGCCATGTCGCGATCATCATCGGACTCGGCACGATGCTCGGTGCCATCCTCGAAGTCTCGGGCGGCGCCGAGGTGTTGAGCACCCGGCTGCTCCGGCTCTTCGGGGAAAAGCGCGCCCCGCTCGCCATGGGCGTCACCGGGGTCGTCTTCGGTATCCCCGTCTTCTTCGACGTCGGCATCTTCGTCCTGGCGCCGATCGTGTACGCCGCCGCCAAACGCTCCGGCAAGTCGATCCTGCTGTACGCGATGCCGCTGCTCGCCGGGCTCTCCATGACGCACGCGTTCCTGCCGCCGCACCCCGGTCCCGTCGCCGCCGCCGGGCTCTTCGAGGTCGACCTGGGCTGGGTCATCCTGATGGGGACGATCGTCGGGATCCCGGCCGTCCTCGCCGCGTGGGCCTACGCCGCGTGGATCGGCAACCGCCTCTTCGTCGACGTACCGCAGGACATGGTCGAGGCGGCGGAGGAGGCCAAGGCCGCCGTCGCCGCCGAGCAGCGGGCCTCGGGGCTCACCCCGCGGGAGACCCCCGTCGCGCTCGGCACGGTCATCGCCATCATCGGCACCCCGCTGATCCTGATCCTGCTCGCGACCTTCTCGTCCATCGCGTTCGCCCCTTCCCCAAGCTCTCCGACAGGCTCCGAGCAGGGGATACCCCATCCCCTCCGCTCCGTCATCGAGTTCTTCGGCCACCCCTTCGTGGCGCTGACGATCGCGCTGCTGCTCGCGTACTACCTGCTGGGCGTACGGCGCGGCTGGTCGCGCGGCTCGCTGGAGACGGTCTCCACCGCCTCCCTCAAGCCCGTGGGCAACATCCTTCTGGTGGTCGGCGCGGGCGGGGTCTTCGGCGCGGTCCTCAAGGGCAGCGGGATCGCGGACGCGCTCGCCGACACCTTCAACGACGTGGGCCTGCCGGTCATCCTGCTGGCCTGGCTGATCTCGGTCGTGCTGCGGGTCGCGCAGGGCTCGGCGACGGTCGCGATCGTCACCACGGCGGGCATCGTCGTCCCGCTGGTCGAGGGCCAGGGGCTCTCGCAGGCGCATCTCGCCCTGATCATCATGGCGATCTCGGCGGGCTCCATCTTCGCGTCGCACGTCAACGACGGCGGCTTCTGGATGGTCGCGAAGTACTTCGGGATATCGGAGCGCGACACCCTCAAGTCCTGGACCGTGCTGGAGACGGTGCTGTCGGTGGCGGGGTTCGTGGTGGCCGCGCTGCTGAGCCTGGTGATCTGAGCCGCGTACGGGCGGAATCGCCCACACGTCCCGCCCACACCTCTCCCGCGCCCCCGCGCACCCACCGAACCCTCACCGCAGGCCCTCTTGCGCGATGATCGCCGCCCCGCTTTGGTGACTCGGGTCACGTAACGAGACGAGCGGGAGGCGACAACGTATGGCAGGAACCACGGAGACCGGCACGGGCGGTGCCGGCACGGACGAGGCCGGCACCGCCGCATCCCGGCCCCGCAAGTCGAGTTGGACATACATCGGCCCCGGGATCGTGGTCGCCGCGACCGGCGTCGGCGCGGGTGACCTGGTCGCCACCCTCATCGCGGGCAGCAAGTTCGGCTACACCCTGCTGTGGGCGGCGGTCATCGGCTGCGTCGTCAAGATCTCCCTCGCCGAGGCCGCGGGCCGCTGGCATCTCGCCACCGGACGCACTCTCTTCGACGGCTGGCGCAGCCTCGGCCGGTGGACCACCGGGTACTTCGCGGTGTACGTCGTGGTCTGGGGCTTCGTCTACGGGGCCACCGCCATGTCCTCCAGCGCGCTCCCGATCGTCGCGCTCTTCCCGGACGGCCCGGGGCTCAAGACCTGGGCCGTCATCACCGGTCTGGTCGGCCTGGTCTTCGTCTGGTTCAACCGGTACGCCGTCTTCGAGAAGGTCATGACGGTCCTGATCGGCGTCATGTTCGTGGTGGTCGTGTACGTCGCGGTCCGTGTCGCGCCCGACCTGGGCGCCGCCTTCGCCGGGCTGGCCCCGGTCCTGCCGGACGGCTCGCTGCTCTACACGCTCGGGCTGATCGGCGGGGTGGGCGGCACCATCACCATGGCGGCGTACGGGTACTGGGTGAACGCCAAGGGGTGGACCAACTCCGCCTGGATGAAGGTGATGCGGCTCGACAACCGGGTCGCGTACATCACCACGGGGCTCTTCGTCGTCGCGATGCTGGTGGTCGGCGCCGAGCTGCTGCACTCCTCGCACATGGCGCTCACCTCCGGCGACCGGGGGCTGATCGATCTCGGCACGATCCTGGAGGACCGGTTCGGCCCGGTCACCGCCAAGCTCTTCCTGATCGGTTTCTTCGCCGCGTCGTTCTCGTCGCTCATCGGGGTGTGGCACGGGGTGAGCCTGATGTTCGCCGACTTCGTGGAGCGCGTACGCGCGGACCGCGCGGCGGCGTCCGGGGGCGGTGGGTCCGGAGCCTCCGGTGTGTCCGGTGTATCCGGTGTGTCCGGGACCGCGGCGCCGGTCGTGGAGGTCGCGTCCGGTGAGCGGGAGCGTTCGGTGCCGTTCCGCGCGTATCTGCTCTGGCTGACCTTCCCGCCGATCTCGCTGCTCTTCCTGGACGAGCCCTTCGGGCTGGTCGTGGTCTACGGCGTGCTGGGCGCCTTCTTCATGCCGTTCCTCGCGCTCACCCTGATCTGGCTGCTCAACTCCCCCCGTACCCCCGCGGAATGGCGCAACGGGGCGCTGAGCAATGTGATGCTGGCGGCGGGTGGGCTGCTGTTCGTCGTGCTGTGTGTGCAGCAGGTACGGGACATTCCCTGGTAGGCCCGGAGGGCCGCCGTCGACCGCCGCCGCCGCCACCGACCGCCACCGACCCCGACGCCGCCGCTGTCGCGTCCGGTGCCCGCCTCGGTGCCCGGCCGGGCCCGTATGACGCCCGTACCGCGCCCGCGGTGAAGATCGATGTGATTGCTCTTGCCGAGTCCCTGTTCGCCGGGCGTAAAGTTGGTTCAGGCCAATGGAGTTGTGGCGGTGAGCGGGGACGGCGGCCTGCTGTCCTCGCGGTGAAACGTTTATGACTCTGAAATTTCGGCAAAGTGAACTTGTTTCGTTTTCACATTCGAGTGGAGGCGGTGGCGGATGCGATGCGTGCGAAATCCCCACAGTTCGCATTCGTGGTCGAAATCGCCGCTTCGTTTTGTCCAATTCGGCTGGCTATCCACCCTTATGACGTTCCGCCTGGTGAAAAGCTTGGTAGTCATGGATTGGGCTGGATAAAGTGCCGACGCGGGTGTATTCAGCAGTAGGCGGCCCGCGGTTCCCGGCGGGCTCCGCCGGTAACGGATGGAACGGGGAATCAGCACGTGTCGACCGCAATCGCCGTCACCAGCGCCGACCTGGTGCTGCCGGCACAGGACCAGCAGACGCCCACCGCCGCGGCGTTCAAGCCTCCCGAGGCGCAGTCGTTCGAGGACGCCCTCACCGACATGCAGATGCTGGTCGAGAGTTACGGCTATGTCGTCGCCGTCTATCCCTCCTCGATCCCGGCCGCGTACGAACGCCGGATGCACGCCGTGCGGTCCGTCCTGGAGACGGACCGCGTCGCGCTGCTCAGGTCGGACCTGCCGCCGCTCGGACTCGCCGTACTCGTACGCCAGTTGCGCCAGTTGTCCATATGTGACTTCAGCCCCGGTGTGGTCGCCTCGGCCGCCCGGCTGCTGTCCCATTACATCCACGCGGGCGCGCTGCTCAGCTCCGTGGCCAAGCTCGACCGCGTTCCCGTCAGCCTCAAGGCGCACGCCAGGTCCTGGGTGCCGGGTTCGCAGTTCGGTGTGGTCGCCACCCCGCAGCCGCAGCTCGTCAAGATCGGCTCCGGTGAACTGACCGGCCCCGACTTCGCCACGCGGCTCCTGGTCGCGCGCGGGCAGTCGCAGTCCGACTGGGTCACCGAGACGCTCGCGCCGGCCTGGCAGGTCGCCGGGGTGTCCGAGGCCGAACTGCCCGGGGAATCGGCGCGCTGGTGGGGTACCGGCAAGCTGGTGGAGTTCGTGGCACACCTTCCGGACATCTCCGTGATGTACCAGTTGGTGGCGTCCGTCCGGCGCGAGCGATGCCATTGGTGCGGAATGGAGTTGATAGGCGACCGGTGCGGCTTCTGTTCCTCTCCGCTGCACACTCCCGAGAACCAATCTCAGCCAACCGGTGTCCTGAACGATGAGGCTCCCGTGAGTCAGGAGCCGTAGTCATGGACCCGTGGGTCGCCGTGGAACCGCGACGGAACCGGTACGCGGCCCCCGCGGACACCTGACACACAACAGGCGGACACTGCCGGGAAGTGCGCGGCGGTCTCCGCCGTAACAGAGCCTTCCACCCGACCCGACCCGACCCGTCCGTCCGGCACCACTCCGCTCAGCACCGCTCACCTGCTCCTGTCCGTTCGTCCGTTCGCCACCAACGTCCCCGATCGAGGTTGTACGGTTCATGAACTCCCGCCAGCGCCGTGGCGTCATACTTCTGCTTCTTTCCGTCCTTTGCGCCTTCGCCGCGTTCGTCGGTGTACTTTCCGTGATCAGCGACGTGAATTCGAAGGTCGGACCGGAAGTGGCCGCCTACCGGCTGAAGTCGGATGTGGCCCCCTACGAGGCCCTGCGGAATGATCAGTTCGAGAAGATCACCATGCCGAAGCGCTGGCTCTCCGACAATGCGGTCACCAACCTCTCCGAGGTCGGTGGCAAGGTGGCCATCACCCAGCTGCGCAAGGGCTCGCTTCTCCAGAACGACATGATTGTCAAGCGTCCCGCGCTCCAGCCAGGAGAGCAGGAGATCGCCATCATGATCGACGCAGCCACGGGTGTGGCGGGCAAGATCACCCCGGGCGCCTCGGTGAATGTCTTCGCCACGTTCGCGGCCGAGAGCCAGGGCGCCGCGGCCCAGTCGAAAATCATCGTCTCCAACGCGAAGGTGCTCGACGTCGGCAAACTGACCGCGCTGGAGCCCAACCGGGACTCGAAGAACCAGACCACCGAGGCCGTCCCGATCACCTTCGCCCTCAAGACCCTCGACGCCCAGCGCATCGCGTACGCGGAGTCCTTCGCGCAGCACGTCCGCCTCGCGCTCGTCGCTCCCGGCAGCGACACCACCCTCCGCCCCGGCGAACGCACGTACGAGCTCGGCAAGGACAAGTGAGGTACTGATGTCGACGAGGATCATCCCGGCCGTCGGGGACCCCGACGCGGCCAGATCCATCACCACGCTGCTCAGCCAGCTCCCCGACGTGGAGCCGGCGCCGCCCGTGTCGGACTCGACGCAGCTCGTCGACCTGCTCGCCCGGCTCGCCGGCGAATCGCTCGACGAACTGCCCGAAGTGGTGCTGGTGCACGAGCGGATCGGCCCGGTCCCGGCGCTGGAGCTGATCCGCGAGGTGGCGCTCCGCTTCCCCGCGGTCGGGGTCGTCCTCGTCACGGCCGACGCCAGCCCCGGCCTCTTCGCGGCGGCCATGGACTCGGGTGCCCGCGGCCTGGTCGCGATGCCCCTCAGCTACGAGGAACTGGCCAACCGGCTCCAGGCCGCCGCCCAGTGGTCGGTCGGCGTCCGCCGCCATCTCGGCCACGGCGGCGACGTCTTCACGGGCCCCGGTGGCACCGCCGTCACGGTCACCGGCGCCAAGGGCGGCGTGGGCACGACCCTGGTCTCGATCCAGCTCGCCCTGGCCGCCCAGGCGTCGGGCCGTACGGTCGCCCTGGTGGACATGGACCTCCAGGCCGGCGATGTCGCCTCGTACCTCGACGTCCAGTTCCGCCGCTCGATAGTCGACCTGGCCGCCATCACGGACATCTCGCCACGCGTCCTGTCCGACGCGGTCTTCAGCCACGACAGCGGTCTTGCCCTGCTCCTCGCCCCCGGCGAGGGCGAACGCGGCGAAGAGGTCACCGACCGGGCGGTCCGCCAGATCATCGGCGCGCTGCGCTCCCGGTACGAGGTGGTCGTCATCGACTGCGGTACGCAGATGACGGGCGCGAACGCCGCCGCCGTGGAAATGGCCGACACCGCGCTGCTGATCACCACACCGGACGTGATCGCGGTACGGGCGGCGAAGCGCATCGTACGGCTGTGGGACCGGCTCCAGATCCGCAAGGCGGAGGAGACCACCACGGTCGTCAACCGCTACAGCCGCGCCACGGAGATCCAGCCGGCCCTGATCCAGAAGATCACCGGAACCCGCCTGGCGAACTCCGCGGTCCCGGCGAACTTCAAGGAACTCCAGGGCGTGGTGGACGCGGGCCGGCTGCACGAACTGGAGAGCAAGAGCGTCGTCAAACAGGCGCTGTGGGGACTGGCCGGGGAACTCGGCCTGGTGAAGGTCCCCGAAGCCGCCGAAAAGAACGCCAAGTTCCGCAACGACCGGGGCGCGATCGGCACCCGCCGCCGCAGGGGCGGCGGGGGCGGAGCGGGTTCCGGCTCCACAGAGGGGAATGGCTGACCATGTGCGCTTCGGGGGAACGAACTGGCCGGCAGAGGCAGACGCGGGTGCGGGTCCAGAGGCGGACGTACGGCCCGGACACGGCTGTACGACGCCTCCGCACCCGGATTCGCTCCCACATCCGCTCCCACGCCCGCACCCACTCCCACTCCCACTCCCGGATCCGTCCACGGTCCCGCGACCGGGGCCAGACCGCGATCGAGTTCGTGGGCGTCACACCGCTGATCATCCTGCTCCTGGTGGCGCTCTGGCAGTGCGCGCTGATCGGGTACACGTTCATTCTGGCGGGGAATGCGGCGGACATGGGGGCGCGCGCCGGTTCCGGGACCGAGGGCGGCTCGCAGACCCGGAAGGCGGCGTGCGAGCAGGCGGCGCGTGAGGATCTGCCGGTCGCCTGGACCGAAGGCGTGGGCTATGAATGCAATGGCAGGGAACCCGGTCTCTACCGCGCCAAGATCACGCTCAATGTCCCGGTGATGGTGCCGGGCGTGCTGAACTTCCCGTTCCCGGTCGACGGCGACGCCGCGTCCGTCAAGGAGAACTGAAGCCATGGCAGAGCGCCAAGACACCAGAAGCCGCCGAGGCGGCCACCGTCAGTCCGGCCAGGTCGCCCTCGAATATCTGGGCTTCGTCCCGCTGTTGCTGCTCGTGGGGTTCTTCGCCATCCAGATGGGGATCGTGGCGTACACGGTGAACCAGGCGGGTACGGCCGCGCGCGCGGCCGCCAGGACGGCGAGCCAGGACGAACAGGACCGCGAACTGCTTCCTGAGACGGCGGGCCGCAGGGCCACCAGCGATTGGCTCTCCCGTGCCGAGAGCATGAGCTTCACGCATCGGGGCGGCGACAACGTGACGTACACCGCCAAGGTCAAGATCCCCTCGGTGGTTCCGGGTATCGAGGACTGGGGATGGGTCGAACGCAGTTCGACCATGCCGCGCGGCTGACCGATGCGGACGAAGACGGCTCAGGGACCAACCGCACCGACGCACCAACGGTCAGCACCACCGAGGAGTTACGCACCATGAGCCTGCGGGCACGGATCACCTCTCCCGAGGACCACGGCACGACGGGGGAGGACAGCCACCTCGTCGTCACCTACCGCGCCAAGCTGCTGGAAGAGATCGACCTCGCCGAGATGTCCGCCCTGGCGGCCGCCGACCGGCGTACCCGGTTGGAGCGTGTCCTCGGGCACATCATCAGCCGTGAGGGCCCGGTCCTCTCCACCGTCGAGCGCGCCCAGCTCATCCGCCGGGTCGTCGACGAGGCCCTCGGCCTCGGCATCCTGGAGCCTCTGCTGGAGGACGCCTCGATCACGGAAATCATGGTGAACGGGCCCGACCAGATCTTTGTCGAGCGCGGCGGCCGGGTGGAACAGCTCCCGATGCGCTTCGGCTCGCACGACCAGCTCATGCAGACCATCGAGCGGATCGTCTCCACCGTCAACCGGCGTGTCGACGAGTCCAATCCGATGGTCGACGCCCGTCTGCCCTCCGGTGAACGTGTCAACGTCATCATCCCGCCGCTCTCCCTGACGGGCGCCACGCTCACCATCCGCCGGTTCCCCCGTGCCTTCACCCTGACCGAGATGCTCAACTTCGGCTCGCTGGACCAGCAGATGGTCCTTCTGCTGTCCGGGCTCGTCCAGGCGAAGTTCAACATCATCGTCTCGGGCGCCACCGGCACCGGCAAGACGACCCTGCTCAACGCGCTCTCCGGACTGATCCCCGAGGGCGAACGCATCATCACCATCGAGGACTCCGCCGAACTCCAGCTCCAGCAGTCCCATGTGATCCGGCTGGAGTCCCGTCCGGCCAACGTCGAGGGCAAGGGGCACATCAGCATCCGTGACCTCGTCCGCAACTCCCTGCGTATGCGCCCCGACCGTATCGTCGTCGGTGAGGTCCGAGGCGGCGAGTCCCTCGACATGCTCCAGGCGATGTCCACCGGCCACGACGGATCCCTCGCCACGGTCCACGCCAACAACGCGGAGGACGCGCTGATGCGTCTCCAGACCCTGGCGTCGATGTCCGAGATCAAGATCCCCTTCGAGGCGCTGCACGACCAGATCAACAGCGCCGTCGATGTGATCGTCCAGCTCACCCGGCACGCCGACGGCTCCCGCCGGGTCACCGAGATCGCGGTGCTCGACTCGCACGGGAGCGACGCGTACCGCATCGTCAGTGCCGTCCGGTTCAACGCGCGCCCCATGGACGGCGACGGACGGATCCACGGCACCTTCCAGTACTTCCCGCTCCCGCGACGCGTGGCCGAGCGTCTCTACATGGCCAACCAGCCCATTCCGCAGGCCTTCGGAGTCGCCGCGTCCGAAGAACAGCTCCTCACCCGAGAGGCCAAGTAGGTAGCCCGTCATGGACAATCTCGTTCTCCCCACGATCGGTGTCACGCTGCTGTGCTGCCTGCTCGGCGTCATGGGCGTGCACGCCTACGCGTCGGGCAGGTCCCAGCGCCAGGCGCTCGTCGACCGGCTCTCGACCACCGGTCAGATACCGATCGTCGGCCGGAAAAGGCGTTTCGGCGGCCTCGATCGCCGACTGCGCAAGACGAGGATCGGCAAGAAGATCGAACTGAAGCTGGCCGCGACCGGTCTCGATCTCACACCGGGCGAGTACTTCGTCTACATGATCGCCGCTGTGGTCGTGCTGTGGCTGACGGCGTCCTCCCTGCTCACCTCCTTCTTCGGGCCGCTCGCCGGGCTCGCGGCGCTGTGGGGTTCGAACACCTTCCTCAACTGGCAGCGCACCAAGCGGACCGAGCGTTTCATCAACCAGCTTCCCGAACTCTCCCGCATCCTCGCCAACGCCACTCAGGCCGGACTCGCACTGCGTACGTCCATCGCCATGGCGGCCGACGAGCTGGAGGCGCCGGCGGGCGAGGAACTGAGCTGGGTGGCACGCCGGCTGGCCATGGGGGAGTCCCTCGACAACGCCCTCGGTGAGCTGTCCGAGCGGCTGCCCTCCCGTGAACTGGTCGTCCTGGTGACCACACTGGTGCTCTCCAACCGGGCCGGCGGTACCGTCGTCAGCTCGCTGCGCAACCTCACGGAGACCCTGGAGGAGCGCAAGGAGACCCGCCGCGAGGTCAAGACCCAGCTCTCGCAGGTGACGGTGACCGCCTACGCCGTACCTGCCTTCGGGTTCGCCGCCCTGCTGCTGCTGAACGCCGTGATGCCGGGCGCGCTCGACCGTATGACCGGCGCGCTGGCGGGCCAGGCCGCTGTCATCGCCTCGCTGGTCCTTTACGCCATCGGATTCGTTGTGATCCGCCGCCTGTCCCGTATCGACATCTGAGGGGAGAGGCAGACATGGAACTGCTGCTCGCGCTCGTGATCGGACTCGGTGTCTACGGTGCCATCCACGGCATCCGTATGTACCGGGCCGACGCCAAACTGCCCGGTGACCTCGCCATCGCCCTGGAGGTCGGGTCCACCCGTACGAGTGCCGTCGGCTCCGGCATCGACCGGCTCGGTATGCGCTGGGCTCCCGCCGTGCTGCGGATGATGGGCCCCAAGCAGGTCAACAAGAAGCGCCGCCAGATCGACCTGGCGGGCAACCCGGGCGGTCTCACGATCGACCGCTACGCGGCACGGCGCGCGGTCTACGGCGCCTTGGGTGTGGCCGGTGCCTTCTCGATGATCATACGTGGGCAGGTCTTTCCGGCCCTGCTCATGATTCTCTTCGCCCTCTTCTGGATCGAGGTGGGTATCTGGTCCGCCATCCGCGTCCGGCGGGACCACATCGAACGGACCCTGCCCGACTTCCTCGACGTCCTCGCCGTCGTCGTCAGCGCCGGCCTCGGATTCCGGCAGGCGCTCGACCGGGTGTCAGAGAAGTACGCGGGCCCTTGGTCCGACGAACTGCGCATCACCCTGCGCCAGATGGACATGGGTGTCAGCCGCCGCCAGGCGTTCGAGGAGCTGCGCAAGCGCAACGACTCCGAGCAGGTCGCGATGTTCGTCACCGCGCTCCAGCAGGGCGAGGAACTGGGCGCGCCGATCGTCGACACGCTGATCGCCATCGCCAACGACATGCGCCGTACGGACGCCCAGAACGCGCGGCGGAAGGCGGCGAAGGCTGTCCCGAAGGCGACCTTCGCCGTCACCTCGTTCCTGCTGCCCGGCACGCTGCTGCTGCTCACCGTGGGCTTCTACTACGGCGCGAACGTGGACTTCGGCAATTTGGGCGGCTGAGGTGCAGCCTCGCACGCGACGTCGGAAAGAAGGGGGTGTCAGGCACATGGCATTGCAACTGCCGCGGCTGCGAGCCGGGTTGGGTGCGGATCTACGCCTGAGCCCCACCGAGCCGGAAGCGACTCCCGCGCTTGCGATCCAGCTCAACGCGCTCCAGGCGATGTGCCGCCAAGTCTTCGGATTCCGGCTGGCGATGATCGCCATGGCCACGCCGTTCGCCCTGGCCGGCACCGCGCCCGGTGCACCGACGGTGCTGGTCAGCGGCGCCGTCCTGGTCACGTTCATGGGCTCGTACGTCCTGTTCCGCGACTGGGAGCGGTTCGGCCCGCTGCTGCTCAAACACCCCTTGCTGCTGGGGGCGGACACCGTCTTCGGCGCCCTCCTGCTGGTGACCGCGACACCCGACTCGACCCTGGGGTACGTCACCGTCTGCACCCCGCTGCTGGCGGGCCTCGTCTACGGCTGGCGGGGCGCGGCGCTCTTCACATCGCTGCAGATCCTGGTCCTCGCACTGGTCTATCTGACCAGCGAGAAACTGACCGCCACCGTCGCCACGGCGCTGCTCCTGCCCGGCTTCTGTGTCATCGCGGGCGCCGTCGGTGTCACCCTGCGCGGCCTGCTGCTCCGCTTCGGCAGCGCCAGCCAGGCCCTGACCGAGACGCGGGCGCGGCTCGCCGTGAGCGAGGCGATCGAGGAGGAACGGGCCCGGCTCGCCCGGGAGATGCACGACTCGGTCGCCAAGACGCTGCACGGACTGGCGATGGCGGCCGAAGGGCTCGCGGGCTCCGCGGGGCGGATGGACCCGCAGACCGTACGGCAGCAGGCCGAGCTGGTCGCGCGCTCGGCCCGCCGGGCCGCGGGCGAGTCGCGGGAACTGCTCTCGGACCTGCGCCGCGAATCGGGGCTCGACGGGGGAGTGGCCGTCATCGGCGAACTCGCCGCGCGTACGGAGGACTTCGGCCACCGCAGCGGTCTCACGGTGTCGTTCCGGCAGTTCGGTGACGAGAACGTGTCCGCCGTGCCCCATGCGGTGGCACGGCAGTTGCTCACGATCGCCTCCGAGGCGATGGAGAACGCGCACCGTCATGCCCGGCCGGAGAGGGTGGATGTCTCCGCCGGCACGGTCGGTGACCAGTTCCGTATCAGCGTCTACGACAACGGCCGGGGGCTCCCGCCCGGAACCACCCTGGACGGGCTCCGGCGGGCCGGGCACTTCGGCCTCGTCGGGATGGTCGAACGGGCCGCGGCGATCGGGGCCCGTATCCGGATCGGCAGGGGCAAGGCCGCGGCCGGTACGGAAGTACGTGTCGACCTGCCCCTGGTGGCGCTCCGCTCGGCGCCACCGCCCGAACAGACCTGACTCCCCGCTTTCCGCTCCCCGACTCCCCGACTCCCCGACTCCCCAGAGAGGAGACCGCACGATGCCGGACGACCCTTCCCGCACTTCAGGGCAGCAGCACACGCCACGTCATGCGTCCCAGTACACGTCGGCGCACGACGGGGCTCCTCACTCCCCCCTGCCCTCCATACCCCTGCCGTCTCACCCGCCCGCCGCCGAGTCCACCGGACTGCCGGACTTCCCGGGGCCTGCGGCCGCCGTACCGCTGCGGGTGGTCGTCGCCGACGACAACCCGGTCGTACGCGCCGGGCTCACGGCGCTGCTCTCCGGCCGGGACGACATCCAGGTCGTGGGCGAGGCCGCGGACGGCCGCCAGGCCTACGAGGTGGCCCGGCGGACCCGCCCCGACGTCGTCCTGCTCGATGTGCGGATGCCGGGCGTCGACGGCATCTCGGCCCTGCCCCACCTCGTACGGATATCCCCGGTCATGATGCTCACGTACAGCCGGGAGAGCGAGATCGTCCACGAGGCGCTACGGCTGGGGGCCGGCGGCTATCTGGTCCACGGAGAGTTCACCGCGGACCAACTCGTCGCGGCCGTACGGGACATCAAGCAGGGCCGGGCCCACTTCACGCCCACGGCGGCCAACGCCCTGCTGGACCACATGCGCAGCGGTCCGGTTCCCGCCCAGGGCAGGTCACTGCCGGAGGGGCTGGGCACTGTGTACGCGACGGGTGTCCCTTACGGCGGCGACGCGGGGCCCCCGGCGGGGCCCTCACATGATGCGAATGCACATGCAAATAGTTCGGGCGTCCCTTCCCTTCGAAGCGCCAGAACTGGCCAAAGGGAGGGTGAGTTGGTGTCCACGGACCCGCGATTTCCTCAAAGCGTTTCGCACATGCAATCGGATGTGGCACAGTCTGGGGGTGGCTCGCGGAGTGCCCTCGCGGGCCGCAACCGGGATGAGTTCGGGATGAGTTCGAGGGAGGTGGAGATCATGGACCTGATCGCGTCCGGCATGAGCAATCAGCAGATCGCCGCCACCTGCTTCATCAGCGAGAAGACGGTCAAGAACCACATCAACCGGATCTTCGCCAAGCTGCACTGCGGCAGCCGCAGTGAGGCGATAGCGAAGTGGCTCGGCACGACGCCGGGCGGGGGCGCGGGAAGGGGCGGGGTCGGCCATGGCTGAACGGGCGAAGGCGCGGGGGGTGGCGACCGGGCGGAGTGGCCCGCACCAGCCGGGGCGCCCCCATGTGGGCGTGGACGCAGACGTCGTATGCGCGAGTACCAACAGGCCCGCAGACCTGGGTCCGCGGACCCAGCAGTCGCGTGGAAGGGCCCAAGCCCCGCTTTGGGCCCGGCATTGGGCCCTGGGGCCCTCTGGCGTACCCGGCGTCCCGGCGTACGTTTCTCCTGTCGCCAACGGAACCGGCCGGGAGGAAGTCGGTAACGGGGGCGGCACCGAAGAGACGCACATGTCGGCCGGCAGGCGGTCGGCCGAACCCGGAGGGGAACCCCATGTCGAAGAACACCATGCTGAAGGCCGCCGTCGACACTCAGATCCGTGTGAACGGCTGGGCGAACACCGCGGTCACGAGGATCCAGAAGCGCTACGCCAACATGGACCGCGGTCAGACCGCCTTCGAGTACCTGGGCATCATCCTCGTGGTCGTGGCGATCATCGGTGGGATCGTGGCCTCCGGTATCGGCGGCAAGATCCAGGGGAAGATCACCGAGCAGGTGGACAAGGTCAAGGCTGGCTGATGGGCGCAGCGCGCCGCAGCGACCGAGGGCAGGCTTTCCCCATCTACATTGTGATGGTGGCGGGCCTGCTCTTTGTCGCGTTCGCTTTCTTCACGGTCGGCAAGGCATCCGCGGTACGCAACGGTGCTCAAGGGGCGGCTGACGCCGCGGCGCTCGCCGCGGCACAGGAGGCCCGGGACGAGATGGGGACCGGTTTCCTCAAGGCCCTGCTGCTCCCGGGTGGTCTGAACGACTTCTTCAAGGGTGACAAGTTCTTCGGCCACGGCCCGTGCGCCGCGGCTCGCGAACTCGCGGGAGAGAACCGCTCAAAGGTCACTGCTTGTGACCCGAGGCTCGGTTTCCTGCGGGACGAGATCACCGTGAAGGTCAGGACCGATTACACCGTGGGCAAGTCTGTGATTCCCGGTACGGAGCGGAAGCACGCCACGGCCGAGTCCACCGCGGTGGTCGAGTTCCGGTGCTCGTTGCCAGAGAAAGATCCCGACGACGGTGCTTCCCCCGACGACGGTGCTTCCCCCGGCGAGGGCGACGACTCGGGCGACGATGAGGCCGACAAGCCGACGCCGGTGGAATTCAGCTGTGACGGTGGTAGCGACGTCATCATTGACCCGAGCGAACCGGGCCTCTGGGACGCGCTGAGCAAGACCCTCTTCACCGTGCACCTGGTCGACGTGAACTGACAAGCGAATGACGAGCAAAGGAAAAGCAGACATGAGCATTCGGCGCACGATGAAGGGCCGCAGGGGAGTGGCGGCGGCCGCGATAGCGGCTGCCCTGGCCCTGACTGTGGCTGGTTGCGGGAGCGGTGATGGGGACGCGAAGGCGAAGGAGAGCGCGTCGTCCAAGCCGTCCGCCAGCGGTACTCCTCAGGGCGATACCGCTGCCGGGGACGAGGCCGATCCGAATGCGAAACTTGCCGTTGTCAAGGGTGCCGGTGGCATGGAGTACACCATCAATTCGGTGGTCCGTGACAAGGGTGGGTTTGTCACGGTGACGGGCCAGATGAAGAACACCACCGACAAGGCGTTCTACGAGGTTCCGAGTTGGAGAGGGAACGAGCAGGAGATCATCAGCGGCAGTGGAAACGCGGTGAGTGGCGGAACCCTGGTCGACAGTCAGGGCAAGAAGCGCTACTACGTTCTCCGCGACACAGACGGCAGGTGCCTGTGCACCATGGGTATCCAGTCGGTCGGAGCCGGAGAGTCGGTGCCGGTCTTCATGCAGTTCCCCGCGCCGCCGGCGGAAACCACGGTGGTCGATTTCATGCTGCCCACCTTTGCCACGACCTCGATCAAGATCTCCGGGTGATCGTCGTCATGAATTCCCTCACCACGAGGACGATCTCGTCACGTCATGCGGTATCGCTGATCGCGACAGCGGTGCTGATCACCGGTGTGCAGGCTCTCGGCGTCTCAGGCGCCCATGCCGATGAGGGCCCCAGCGTGCCCCCTGGCACGGAGGCTTCGGCCGAGCCGCCCGTACAGATCGACGCGAACAGCGCAGGACTCAAGCTTGCCAAGGGCGCGACGCTCGCACCGTCCAAGGTGCTGGACATCAAGTCCATCGTCGAGGACCAGGGCGGCGAGGAACGTCGCGAGGACACGAACGAGACGGTGAAGTTCGCCCTCCAGGCCGAGGTCCTCTTCGGCAAGGACAGTGCGACCCTGAGCGGACAGGCGAATGGCCGAATCGCTGCCATAGCCAATGAGATCAAGAAGCAGAACGCCACGAAGATCCGTGTCTTCGGCTTCACGGACAACCTGGGCTCCTACGAACACGGCAAGGTCCTCTCCAAGCAGCGCGCCGACGCGGTCCAGAAGGTTCTCGGTGAGGAGCTGAACAACTCCGGTATCACCTATGAGGTCCGGGGATACAGCGAGGACTTCCCGATCGCGGACAACAGCACGGAAGAAGGCCGTAAGAAGAACCGCCGCGTGGAGGTCTCCTTCCCGCGCGGCGATTCGTAGGCTCACCCGTCACGAAACCGAGCGGCGGATCTGATCACGACGGGTGGATCCGCCGCTTCGCTCGTTCCCGGAGAAGAGGACGCGCGAAGACAGACCGGGTGGGCGCCGCGTAAACAGCGGAGTTCTCGCCACACGCACGCGCGTTTGGGCCTGCCTCTGGGCCCACGGGCCCACGACCTCGCCTTCCCCTCCCCCTACGGTGGACCGGTCGAATCCGGCCAATACACAGGGGGAAGCGCGGATGCGTGGGACAGGAGGGCCGCCGTACCGGGGAGCCGGTTACGGGGATGCGGCGTCGGAGAGCGGGGGGCTGCCCGCGATGGCTCTCGCCTGGGCGGCGGGGTTTGTCGTGCTGGCCTTCACCTCGTACCTCCAAGTCACCTACATCTACGAGACGTTGGGGTCGACCGAGCGGCTGGAAACGTTCGGCGGCCGGCTGCTGGTGATCCATCTGCCGAACGCCGTCTGTGTGGCGCTCGGCGCCTGGGCCTCCTCGCGCGCGCATCGCGAGCCCTTCAGGGAGCTGCCCGTACGGCACGCCTTCGCCGTCTTCACCGTGCCCGTTCTCGCCCAGGCTCTGAATCTCGCCCTCAGGTGGGAACGGGTGTCCGTCGAAGGCGTGCTGATGTCCAGCGCCGTCGTCGTGGCCGGAGCGGTCACCGGATACGCCGTGGACCGCATACGCGAGGGGGAGCGATGAGCAGGGGACGTACGGGGGGCGCGCGGCGCCGGTTCAGATCGGACGGCGGGGCCACCGCCCTGGAGTACCTGGGCGCGATCATCGTCGTCGTCGCCCTCGTCCTCGGTGTCAGCGCGGCCGGTATCGGCGGCTCCATCGGTGACCGCATCCGCTGCGCCATCCCCGCACTCGGCGGCGGTGGCGGTGGCGGCGCCTGTGCGTCCGGCGGGGACGGCAAGGACGACAACGAGCCCCTCGCCGACAAGGACTTCGAGCCCCCGCTCTGCACGATATCCACCATCTCGGACACCGCGGGCGGCAAGGCCAAGCTGGGCTGGTTCGAGTGGGGCCAGGACTACGGCTTCCAGGACAAGACGATGCAGGCCAACTACGACGTCAACGAGGACGGCAAGGTCGACGACAAGGACCAGCTCATCTACACGACGTTCACCGACTCCGCGAGTGCCGGTGTCACCGGGGGCTTCGGCGGCAAGATGGGCAAGCTCGGTACGGGCTCGGTCGACCTCGGCGCCGGCGTCAAGGTCAGCAACGGCGACACCTGGGTCTTCAAGAGCCGGGAGGAGGCCGAGTCCTTCCGCGAGGACCTGGAGAAGCTGAAGATGTACGAGATGCGCCGCACCTCCCCGGGCGGCGCCGAGGCCAGCGTCGGCGACAGCATCCTCTACCTCTTCGGCAAGGGCGCCCTCAAGGACGAGGAGAACATCCGCAACCGCGTCGAGGACAAGCTCAAGGACCGCCACATCAGCCAGGCCTCGGTCGGCGTCTACGGCAAGGCGGGTGGCGAACTGTCGGTCAACGCCGACGCCGAGGGAACGCTCAGCGGCAAGCTGGGCGCGGACGTGAAGATCAGCGGCGACGCGCTCGTCACCAAGGACGACTTCCGCGGCACCAAGTCGTACACGTACTCCGTGAAGGCGGACGGCACGGTCGGCGCGGGCGTCGACGCGGGCGGCGTCAAGAAGGGCAAGCACCTCACCGGCGAACGCTCGGCCACCGTCACCGTCACCCGGGACCAGAAGACCGGCGAACTGCTGCGCATCGACTTCACGCAGACCACCGAGACCTTCAGCGGCCAGACCGGCGGCGTCGGCGGCGACAACGGCAAGGACGGCAAGGACAAGCGCGGCGGAAAGGGTAAGAACACTGACAACTCGGGCGGTAGTGACATCGGTGTCGTCACCAACACCATCGCCTTCGAGAAGGGCGAGAAGGGCGACGCCGACCGCGCCGTCGGCCAGGCGTGGCTGGACGGCAACGGCGACCACACCGCGGCCTTCGAGTACCTGCTGGACACCAACACCCCGACCAGCCGCCCCGGCGCGGACGACCCCTTCGGGCGGCTCCTGTTCGACAAGGGCAAGTCGAGCAGGACATCGTACGATGGCATGTCCGACGCGCAGGAGTACGGCTTCGAGCTGAACCTGGGGATCTCGATCGGGGCCTCCATCTCGATGGAGAACAAGTCCGAGACCCTCAAGGACGCCGAATTCCTCGGCGCGCCGAGGGACGGGAAGCGGGACTACGTGCCGTACAGCTACTGCGCCAAGTGACCCCCGCCGGTCCGGTACCAGTGAGGAAAACAGGGATGATCTTCAAGTCCACGCCGAAGCCGACAGCTTCGAGGCCACGGCGGCACGGTGTCCGTACGGCCGTGACCGCCGGTCTCGCCGCCGCGCTCCTGACCGCCTGCGGAACCGGCGGCAAGGAAGCGGCGACGACCCCGCAGGGCTGGTCCACGCTGACGACGGACCGGCTCACGGTCGCGCATCCGGCGGAGTTCAAGCAGGTCGCCGCCGCGGACCTCGCCGAAGGGGACGCGGCGGGAGCCGTCCGTACGAAGGACGGCTCCCCGGTCGGCTCGATCTACGTCGAGTTCGACTACGGGCAGGGCATCAACGACGCCGACATGGCCGGTACGGCCGCCGAGGCGCGCGTCCAGCTCGGCGCGACCCCCTCCGAGACCACCGAGATCGAGGTCGCGGGGCCCGACGGCAAGGCGGAGGCGCGCCGTGTCGACTGGACCTCCACCTCGACCGGCGCGCAGGGACAGCCGCCCAAGGGCACGAAGCTCGCGGGTGTGATGATCGCCGGCCTGGACACCAAGGACCGTCCGTACCTCATCACGGTCAACGCCGAGAAGGGGCTGCTGTCCGACAAGGACATCAAGGACATCATCGCCGGCGTTTCACTCAAGTAGCGAAGCCGGCGAAGTCAGCGAAGTAGGGACAGCGGAGAACAGATCGGAGTACTGCGTGGGGATCGAAGCGCTCTTCCTGCTCGTGGGGGTCGCGGCCCTCGGCGTCTCGGTGTACTTCGCCCGGCGCGTCCTGATGGTGCTCGCCCTGCTCCGGAGCGGACGGCGGGCCGAGGGGCGTTGTGTGGACCGCCGGGTCGTCAGGAACTCGGGGCTGGCGACCGGATCGTCCAGCTCCCACCCCGAGTTCGTCTTCGCGTTCCGTACGGAGGACGGCACCGACGTCGAGTTCAAGGACCGGCCCGGCATGTTCGGCCACCAGGTGGGGGCGCCGGTCAGGGTCAGTTACGACCCGAGGTCCCCGCACAAACGCGCCACCGTCGCGGGCCCCGGCACCTGGGGCCCGGTCTATGTCCCCGCGCTGATCTGCCTGGGCACCGCTCTGTTCGCCCTGGTCCCGCTGCTGGCCGTCGCGGCGAAGGAAGGGCTGCTGTAGATCCGCGGGCGGACCACCGCTGTCAGCCCGGCCGCTGTACCTCCACGCTCACCCGGGTCCCCGGCCGCAGCCCCCACCGCTCCATCGCCCCGGCCTCCGCCTCCAGGACGTGGCGGGCCCGCAGCCGTGGCAGATGGAGCCGGCCCGGCTTCATCGTGTGGACCTGGACGACCTTCAACGACCGGTCCAGGTAGGCCACATCGATCGTGAAGCCCATCCGGAAGGTGTGCACGCTGTTGCACGGCGTGATCAGCAGCGCCCCGTCGATCCCCGTCCGGCCGAGCAGCCCGCGCCGCCGTGTCCCGTACGACGCGGCGATCTCCAGCTCCACTTCCACCGGGGCGTCCTGCGCCGCGACCGTCAGCCGTCCCCTGCCGTTCCGCCATGTACCCATGGCCGTAGACCGTAGCGTCCGGTGGTGGCGGCGGCCGCTCCGGCGGGCGTATCTGGGTCCTGGGGCGCGGGAAGTGGGCCCCAGGACCCATGACCGGGCCTGGCGGGTGGACCTAGGGTCGGTGGGGTGTACGCCACGCTGATCGTCCTCGCCGTTCTCTGGGGCGCCGCTACCGGAGTGCTGCTGCCGCGTGCCGCGTACCGGTTCTCCGTCGAGCCGGGCGACCCGTGGCGCGACCGCTGCCCGGCCGGGCACCTGATCGGCGGGGCGGCCGGCGGCTGGCTCGGCATGGCGCGGTGCCCGGAGTGCGAGGCCACCGGCACCGACGTCACAGCCCCAGGCGTCACATCTCCAGGCGTCACGGTCCCGGGCGCGGCGGCTCCCGGTGTCACATCTCCTGGCCTCCCCGCTTCCGGCGGTACGGGGACGAGTGCGGGCACCGGCGGCGGTGCCCCGACCGACGACACCGGCGCGATCGCTGCGTCCGGAGCACCAGGGACACCAGGAGCCCCCGAAGCCGCCGACGCATCCGTGGCCCCCGGAACCGCCCCCGTCCCCGAGACCGCCCCCGTCCCCGATCACTCCGGCGCGCCCGACGCCTCCCTCGTCCGCTACGCGCCCTCCCGCCTCGTCCCCGTCCTCGGCGCCCTCGGCTGCGGCGCCCTCGCCGCCGCCACCGGGCCCCGCCCCGAGCTGGCCGTCTGGCTGCTGCTCGCGCCCGTCGCGCTGCTCCTCGCCCTCGTCGACCGCAATGTCCACCGCCTCCCCGACCAGCTCACGCTGCCCCTGGCCCTCGCCGCCGCCGTACTCCTCGGACTGGCCGCACTGGTCCCCGGCGGTGGGGACGGCGGCGACGGCAGCCGCTCCTGGACGACCGCGCTGCTCGGCGGGGTGGTCCTCGGGGCCTGCTACTTCGTGCTGTTCCTGATCAACCCGAACGGTATGGGCTTCGGTGACGTCAAGCTCGCCCTCTCCCTCGGCGTCGTCCTCGGCTGGTACGGCTGGCCGGTGCTCTTCGTGGGCGCCTGCGCCGGGTTCCTGCTCGGGGCGCTGTACGGGGTCGGGCTGATGGTGCTGCGCCGGGCGGGGCGCAAGTCGGTGATCCCGTTCGGGCCTTTCATGATCGTCGGCGCGCTGCTCGGCCTTCTCCTGGGCGCCCTGTCCGTCTCCGCCTGACTCTCCCCGGGCCGGCCCGGCGCCCGGCCCGGCCCGTACGAAAAGTGTTCGCGACGCCGCTCCCGGCCCTGTCACCATCGCCCCCATGCCCACCTTCGAAGAGCTGATCGCCGAAGCCGCGGCCGTGTCCGTCGACGGCTGGGACTTCTCCTGGCTCGACGGCCGGGCCACCGAGGAACGCCCCGCCTGGGGGTACGCCCGCTCCCTGGCCGCCCGGATGGCCCACGCAGGCGCCGCGCTCGACATCCAGACCGGCGGCGGGGAAGTCCTCGCCTCCGTACCCGCGCTGCCGCCGCTCACCGTCGCCACCGAGTCCTGGCCGCCGAACCTCGCCCGCGCCGGCGCGCTGCTGCGCCCTCGCGGGGTCACGGTCGTGGCGGACCCGGACGAGCCGCCGCTGCCCTTCGCGGACGGCGTCTTCGACCTGGTCGTCAGCCGCCACCCGGTCCGGGTGTGGTGGGACGAGATCGCGCGGGTCCTGCGCCCCGGCGGCCGGTACTTCTCTCAGGAGGTCGGTCCTGCCAGCGTCTTCGAGCTGGTGGAGTACTTCCTCGGGCCGAGGCCGCCCGAGGCCCGGTCCGCGCGCGACCCCGGACGGGCCGTGGCCGCCGCGGAGGCGGCCGGTCTCGATGTCGTGGATCTGCGGACGGCGTTCCTGCGCACCGAGTTCCACGACATCGGCGCCGTCGTCTACTTCCTGCGCAAGGTCGTCTGGATGGTGCCCGGCTTCACCGTCGAGGCGTACGCGGGCCGGCTGGCGGAGCTGCACCGCCTGATCGAGGCCGAGGGGCCCTTCGTGGCGACGACGACCCGCTTCCTGATCGAGGCGGTCCGTCCGGAGGGTTCGCCCGTGTCCTCAAGCCCCCGCCGAGAGGGTGCGCGGCGGCCCTGAGCGCTCCCCGCGTCAAGGTGAGGCTCCACCGGATCGCCCTTGAGAGGGACGACACGGTATGGCGACTACTCGCCATTTTTCTCGCCCGTCACTGGAAAAGCCTGGTGGCGGGCGTCTCCCGTCATGGACCGCCGCTTTCGGAGCGTCATCTTGCTGCACGAGGGGCCCCACGATCCCTCACGAAGGGTTATGGTGGAAACCCCCCCTCGGGCCGGTCCGTATCCCCCCCCCCACGGACCGGCCCGTTTTCTGTCCCGGTCCGGTCACCGGGCCGGGGCAGGAGACGCCGGGTGGCCCCGCTTCCGCTTCCCTCCCCGGCCGGCCCGCGCCTCGTCCTCCTTCACCCTTGGTCCAGTCCAGGTCCGGGCCCAGGTCCAGTCCAGGTCCGGTCCGGATACGGTCCCGATCCGGGCACGAGGCCGGCCCGGCCCGGGCCGGATCCCGGCCTGGCGCCGGGCCCCCGCTCCGGCCCCGCCCCGGCCGCTCCGGCTTCCGTACGGGCACGCCGTCGCCCGTATCGCCGCCCTGGCGCGCGGGCCGCGCGCCTTCCGGGCGCTCACAGCGTGTCAGCCCCGGGCGTCACGGAATGTCAGCTTCGGCCGGCCCAGATGTTGGTTCCCGCCGTGTCCACGGCGAAGCCGTCGATCTCCTTCAGCTCCTGTGCCGACAGCTTCGGCGCGGACAGCGCCGCGACGTTCTCCTCCAGCTGCCGCACGCCGGACGCGCCGATCAGCGCCGAGGTCATCCGCGGATCCCGCAGCACCCACGTCAGCGCGAGCTGCGCCAGCGACTGGCCCCTGCGCCGCGCGATCTCGTCCAGCCCGCGCAGCCGCCGTACCACGTCGTCCGAGAGCAGATCCGGGTCCAGGGACTTGCCCTGGCTGGCCCGGGACCCCTCCGGAATGCCCTTCAGATACTTGCCCGTCAGCAGCCCCTGGGCGAGTGGCGCGAACGAGATGCACCCCATCCCCGCCGTCTCCAGCGTGTCCAGCAGCCCGTCGCTCTCCGTCCAGCGGTTGATCATCGAGTACGAGGGCTGGTGGATGAGGGCGGGGACGCCCATCTCCCGCAGCAGCCGCGCCGCCTCCGCCGTCTGCTCCGAGGTGTACGACGAGACCCCGGCGTACAGCGCCTTCCCCTGCCGTACGGCGGAGGCCAGCGCCCCCATCGTCTCCTCCAGGGGAGTGTTCGCGTCGAAACGGTGGGAGTAGAAGATGTCGACGTGGTCCAGGCCCATTCGCTTCAGCGAGGCGTCCAGCGACGACAGCAGGTACTTACGGGAACCCCATTCCCCGTAAGGGCCGGGATGCATCAGATATCCGGCCTTGGTCGAAATGACGAGTTCATCCCGGTAGGCCGAGAAATCCTGCGCGAAGATCTTGCCGAAATTCAGCTCGGCGGATCCCGGCGGCGGCCCGTAGTTGTTGGCCAGGTCGAAGTGTGTGACGCCGAGATCGAAGGCGCGGCGCAGAATCGCGCGCTGCGTATCGAGCCTCCGGTCATCACCGAAGTTGTGCCACAGACCGAGCGAGATCGCGGGCAGTTCCAGGCCGCTGCGCCCGGTACGGCGGTACTCCATGGAGTCGTACCGGCCATCGGCCGCGAGATAAGAGGGAGAATTGGTCATGCTTCCCTCCTTATCACGGACTTGTGACAGACCGGGTTGGGTGACCATGAGGGGTCCGCAGTAATGTGACGGCTTCGGGGTCCCCGGGCCGGCCCCAGGATCCCGCCAGCGGACGCGCCGGTCCCCACGGAATCGAGAGGGTGGACTCAGTGAACGTGCGCGACCTGGTGTATCGGCTCTACGCACGCCGGGTGGAAGGCCGCCTCGACCACGCCCAGGTGCCGAAGCACATCGGCGTCATCCTGGACGGCAACCGTCGCTGGGCGAAGGCCTCCGGCGGCACGGCCGAGCAGGGCCACAAGGCCGGCGCCAGCAAGATCCAGGAACTGCTCGGCTGGTGCTCCGAGACCAAGGTCGAGGTCGTCACCCTGTGGATGCTCTCCACCGACAACCTCGACCGTCCCCAGGACCAGTTGGCCCCGCTCGTCGCGATCATCGAGAACGCGGTCCGCGACCTCGCCGCCGACGGCCGCTGGCGGGTGCACCACGTCGGCACGCTCGACCTGCTGCCCGCCCAGACGCAGACCGTGCTCAAGGAGGCCGAACAGGCCACCCTGGGCAACAAGGGAATACTCGTCAATGTCGCCGTGGGCTACGGCGGCCGCCAGGAGATCGCCGACGCGGTCAGCTCCCTGTTGATGGACCACGCGAGCAAGGGCACCTCCTTCGAGGAACTGGCCGGGATCGTCGACGTCGACCTGATCTCGTCCCATCTCTACACCCGCGGCCAGCCCGATCCCGATCTGGTCATCCGCACCAGTGGGGAACAGCGTCTCTCCGGCTTCATGCTCTGGCAGAGCGCCCATTCGGAGTACTACTTCTGCGAGGTCTTCTGGCCCGCCTTCCGCAAGGTCGACTTCCTGCGCGCCCTGCGTGACTACGCGGCCCGTCACCGCCGCTACGGAACCTGACCTTCCCCGTACCCCGCAAGGCCTACGTACCGCCGCGGCACCCGTTTCGGCCAGGTGTCCGCCGCCGCCCGCGCGCGCCCCGTCCGGTCCCGGAGCCGGCCCCGCCGGCCGCGCGCCCAGGGCACTTCACCCACGGTTCACCCACCGTCCGCCGTATGCCGTGGCATGGCGGCGCGTGTTCGAGGGAATACCTCCCCCAGGTCGATGTCCGAAAAGACAGGTCCGTGGACATCGCATCTCAGCGGACGGCATGGGGCCGTCCGCCCGGGAGGCCCTTTGCACCAGGACGACCGTGCGCCACGTCGTACGGGCGACATGGAGGGCCGGCGCTCGGCCCGCGCATGGGGCCCGAGCCCGGCCCACCCGCCCGCGACGCCGTCGCAACCCCGACCTCATCCGAGGGGGTACGTCCTTCCGTGGTGACCAGCACAAAGCGCCGCATGCCCGACAGGCGCACCTACGTTCTCGACACCAGCGTCCTGCTGGCCGACCCGAATGCCATGTCCCGCTTCGAGGAGCACGAAGTAGTGCTCCCCATCGTGGTGATCACGGAATTGGAGGCCAAGAGGCACCATCCGGAGCTCGGCTACTTCGCCCGTCAGGCGCTGCGCCTGCTGGACGACTTCCGTATCCGTTTCGGCCGTCTCGACGCCCCCATCCCGCTGGGCGACCTGGGCGGCACGCTGCGCGTCGAGCTCAACCACTCAGATCCCGGCATCCTGCCCGCCGGCTTCCGACTGGGGGACAACGACTCACGGATCCTCGCGGTGGCGCGCAACCTCCAGGCCGAGGGGTACGACGTCACGGTCGTCTCCAAGGACCTGCCGCTGCGCATCAAGGCGTCGTCGGTCGGTCTCCTCGCCGAGGAGTACCGCGCCGAGCTCGCCATCACCGACGCCTCCGGCTGGACGGGGATGAGCGAAGTCACGCTCGCCGCCGACCAGGTGGACCTGCTCTTCACGGAGGAGAAGCTCTATGTGCCCGAGGTGAGCGATCTGCCGGTCCACACCGGTCTGGTGCTCCAGTCCGAGCGCGGCAAGGCGCTCGGCCGTATCACCTCCGACGGCAACGTCCGGCTCGTACGCGGCGACCGTGAGGCCTTCGGGCTGCACGGCCGCAGCGCCGAGCAGCGCATCGCCCTCGACCTCCTCCTCGACCCCGAGGTCGGCATCGTCTCCATGGGCGGCCGGGCGGGCACCGGAAAGTCGGCGCTGGCCCTCTGCGCGGGCCTGGAGGCGGTCCTGGAGCGCAGACAGCATCAGAAGGTGATGGTCTTCCGGCCGTTGTACGCGGTCGGCGGCCAGGAGCTGGGCTATCTGCCCGGCTCCGAGGCCGAGAAGATGAGCCCCTGGGCGCAGGCGGTCTTCGACACGCTCTCCGCGGTCGCGGGCCGGGACGTGATCGAGGAGGTGCTGGGGCGGGGCATGCTGGAGGTGCTGCCGCTCACGCACATCCGCGGCCGTTCGCTGCACGACGCGTTCGTCATCGTCGACGAGGCCCAGTCCCTCGAACGGAACGTTCTGCTGACCGTTCTGTCCAGGATCGGGGCCAATTCCCGTGTGGTGCTCACCCATGACGTCGCGCAGCGCGACAATCTCCGGGTGGGCCGTTACGACGGAATTGTCGCCGTGGTCGAGAAACTGAAGGGCCATCCGCTCTTCGCGCATGTCACGCTCACCCGCTCCGAGCGCTCGCAGATCGCCGCGCTCGTGACCGAAATGCTGGAGGACGGCCAGATCTGACCTCGTATCACCACACTTGGCGCCGCCCGGCGAAGCCGAAGAGCTTAGCCGGGCGGCGCTGTGCCGCGCCCCTGTTTCCTTGAAACTGCTGGGACGAACGACGTGTGAGCTTTCCCACGCAACGAAGAATTGCCTCCCGGCGTTGCCTTCCGGCAGAGTCTTGCTTCCGTCAGGCCCCGCATGCGGCACACACGCACCATCAGGGTGCGGCACCACACAACTCCACAACTGCCGCCGCATGCCGCCCGCGCACCACGCGGCACCCTCCGCAAGGAGGTTGTCCACCGGGCCCGTGTCTCCCGTGACCCACGTTGTACGGAGACCAGTGCCAGGGGCACGATCGCGCCCGCGAGGTCACGTAGGCGGGCGATGCTGGAAGGACACCGTGTGAGCCGGATCTCGGTCCGGGGATTTGCCGTGGCTTCTGCCACCGCGGTCACCACCGTCGGCGCTGTGGTGGGTGTCGCCTCGGGCGACCCCCAGACCTCGGGCGACAATTTCGAGGCGACCGCGGCGGACATGACGCTCCTCGCAGAAATCCCCGCGGGCCAGCAGGCCCAGGTGCAGACCGCTTCGCTGACGCAGCAGGCGGACGCCCAGGCCGCCGCCGCCGACACCACGGCGCGGAAGTCCGCCGAGGAGTCGGCCCGTATCCAGGCCGCGAAGGACGCCCAGGCGAAGAAGCAGGCGGCCGACGACAAGGTCGAGGCGGAGAAGAAGGCCGCCGAGGAGAAAGAGAAGAAGGAGGCCGAGGAGCGCGCGAGCCGCAGCGAGACGCGGTCCACCTCCACTTCCGGGTCCTTCCCGCAGCAGGGCTCCTACACGGTGGCCGAGGTCCAGGCGATCGCCCGGTCCATCGTCCCCGCGGACCAGTTCCAGTGCTTCAGCAACATCGTGAACCACGAGTCGACCTGGAACTACAAGGCGCAGAACCCGTCCTCGGGCGCGTATGGACTGGTCCAGGCCCTCCCGGGGTCCAAGATGTCCTCGGCGGGCGCCGACTGGCAGACCAACCCCGCCACCCAGATCAAGTGGGGCCTCGGGTACATGAACGACCGGTACGACAGCCCCTGTGGCGCCTGGTCGTTCTGGCAGGCCAACAACTGGTACTAGTACCTCTTCCCGAGCCCTTCGCGGTGCTCGGCGCTCAACCTCGGGAAGCCCCCCGCCGTCCTACGGTGGGGGGCTTCTCCCCTGTACGGTTCTTATCGAGCAGGCTCCGGGAGTGGGCGTGGAGAGCAAGACGGGGGGAAGTGGAAGCTTCATGTCAAGACTGCCAGCGTGGCTCGGTCAGGTGGGTGCGGAGCTCACCCGTTTGGGGGAGCGCCTCGACCAGCGCCAGGCCGAGGCCGACGCCGACGAGGGGGTTGTGGCCGGGGAGGTACGGGACAGCGTCCCGCCGCCCGCGCCCGAACCTGCCGACGCTCCCGCTCCCGCTCCTGCCAGGGCCGCTCCCGCCGCCACCGTGGCCGCCCCCGAGCCCGACCCCGCCACCGCCATCCCCTGGGGCATGCGTGTCGCGGGCGAGGCGGCCTGGCGGCTGCTGGTCCTCGGCGGGCTGCTCTGGGTGCTGATGCGCGTCATCAGCGCCCTGCAACTGGTCGTGATGGCCTTTGTCGTCGGCCTGCTGATCACCGCGCTGCTCCAGCCGACCGTCGCCTGGCTCAGGGGACGCGGTGTGCCCCGGGGACTGGCCACCGCCCTCACCGCGATCTCCGGATTCGTGCTGATGGGGCTGGTCGGCTGGTTCGTGGTGTGGCAGGTCATGGAGAACATCGACGATCTCTCCAACCGGGTCACGGACGGCATCGACGAACTGAAACGCTGGCTCCTCGACAGCCCGTTCCATGTGACCGAGGATCAGATCAACGGCATCGCGAAGACGCTCAGCGACGCCGTCGGCGCCAACACGGAGGCGATCACCTCCGCCGGGCTCCAGGGCGTGACCGTCATCGTCGAGCTGCTGACCGGCGTGTTCCTCGCCATCTTCTCGACGCTCTTCCTGCTGTACGACGGCCGCACGATCTGGAACTGGTCGCTCAAGCTCGTCCCCGCCCAGGCCCGCGAGGGCGTCGCCGGCGCCGGACCGCGCGCCTGGCACACGCTCACCGCGTATGTGCGCGGCACGGTCCTGGTGGCGCTGATCGACGCGCTCTTCATCGGCCTGGGGCTCTACTTCCTCGATGTCCCGCTCGCCGTGCCGCTCGCGGTCATCATCTTCCTGGGCGCGTTCATCCCGCTGGTCGGCGCGGTCATCTCGGGCGCGCTCGCCGTGGTCGTGGCGCTGGTCACGCAGGACGTGTTCACCGCGCTGATGGTGCTGCTCGTCGTCCTCGGTGTGCAGCAGATCGAGGGCCATGTGCTCCAGCCCTTCATCCTGGGCCGGGCCGTCCGGGTGCACGCCCTGGCCGTCGTCCTCGCGGTCGCCGTCGGCGGTCTGGTGGCGGGCATCGGCGGGGCGGTCGTGGCGGTGCCGCTGGTGGCCGTCACCAACACGGTCGTCGGCTACCTCCGTGCGTACAGCCAGGAGAAGGAGCTGAGGAACACACCTCCGCCGCACGGCGCGACGGCCCACACCCTCGCGCCGACCCCGGCGCCCGCCCCCGCCGCCCCGGCTCAGGATGCGGCGCCGGCTGCGGCGCCGGAGCCCTCCGACGCACCGGCCCCCGCCCCGGCCGCCCCGCGGCCCTCGGCCTCGCCCGCCGTGGCGGAGGCGGGGGACGGTCCCGGATGACCTGATGGCCACGCTCAAGGAGTGACGGACGGGGCCCGGCCTGGCCGGGGAAACGGCTTCGCCCCGCCCGGCCCGTGAGGGTCCGGCGGGGCGAAGCGTGTGACGGCCGTACGCGGTTACGCGGAGACGGCCTCCGCGAGGACCGCCTCGGCGTCCAGCGTCGTACCGACCGCCTGGATCACCGCGGCGATCTTGAAGGCTTCCTGGACCGTCTCGCGGTCCATGCCCGCCGTGCGCAGCACCTGTTCGTGCGAGTCGAGGCACTGGCCGCAGCCGTTGATGGCGGAGACGGCGAGCGACCACAGCTCGAAGTCGTCCTTCTCCACCCCCGGCTTGCCGATGACGTTCATGCGCAGACCGGCGCGGAGCGTCCCGTACTCCGGGTCCGACAGCAGGTGCCGGGTCCGGTAGAAGACGTTGTTCATCGCCATGATCGCGGCGGCCGACTTGGCGGCGGTGTACGCCTCCGTGCTCAGGTTCTCCCTGGCCTCCGGCTCCAGTTCGCGCAGCACGCGCGGGGAGCGCGAGGCGATCGCGCAGGCCAGCACCGTGCCCCAGAGCCGCTGCTGCGGCAGCTCGCTGTTGCCGATGACCGAACCGAGGTTCAGCCGCAGGTCCTTGGCGTACTCCGGCAGCGCCGACTTCAGCTCATCGAGTGACATCGCGGATCACTCGCCCGACAGGAGCTTGACGGGGTCGAGCGTCGTCTCGCCCTTGGTCCAGTTGCACGGGCACAGCTCGTCGGTCTGGAGCGCGTCCAGGACCCGCAGGACCTCCTTGGGGTTACGGCCCACGGAACCGGCGGTCACCATCGTGAACTGGATCTCGTTGTTCGGGTCCACGATGAAGACGGCGCGCTGCGCGAAGCCGTCCTCGCCCTCGATGCCCAGGTCGCGCATCAGCTCGTGCTTGGAGTCCGCGAGCATCGGGAAGGGCAGGTCGGTCAGGTCCGGGTGGTCCTTGCGCCAGGCGTGGTGCACGAACTCGGAGTCGCCGGAGAAGCCGAGGATCTGGGCGTCACGGTCGGCGAACTCGTCGTTCAGCCGGCCGAAGGCCGCGATCTCCGTCGGGCACACGAAGGTGAAGTCCTTGGGCCACGCGAAGACGACGCGCCACTTGCCTTCGTACGTCTTGTTGTCGATCGTCGCGAACTCCTTGCCGCTCTCCAGCGAGACGCAGGCGGTCAGTTCGAACGAGGGGAACTTGTCACCAACAGTGAGCACGTGCTCTCCTTGCAGGGGAGGAAAGTACCTTTTAAGGCTTTCCAGGGGGTTGGGCGTATCACTGATGGTGGCACATTCGGTATTGATCACAGAAATAGCTAGACTCGGTCTCCGTGATCGGAGGTACCTATCAGTGGCCGTCGTACCAACTCCCCAGCGGGGGAAACAGCCCAGCCTGTCCCAGTTGCGCGCCTTCGCGGCCGTCGCGGAACATCTCCACTTCCGGGACGCCGCCGCGGCCATCGGGATGAGCCAGCCCGCGCTCTCCGGCGCGCTCTCCGCGCTGGAGGACGTCCTCGGCGTCCAGCTCGTGGAGCGTACGACCCGTAAGGTCCTGCTCTCCCCGGCGGGCGAACGGCTCGCGGAGCGCGCCACCGCCGTCCTGCGCGAAGTGGGCGCGCTGCTGGACGAGGCCGAGGCCGTACGGGCCCCCTTCACCGGGATACTGCGGCTCGGGGTCATCCCCACCGTGGCGCCGTATCTGCTGCCGACCGTGCTGCGGCTGGTGCGGGGGAGCTACCCGGAGCTGGATCTCCAGGTGCACGAGGAGCAGACCGCGTCCCTGCTCGACGGACTGACCACGGGCCGGCTGGACCTGCTGCTGCTCGCCGTACCGCTCGGCCAGCCCACCGTCACCGAACTGCCGCTCTTCGACGAGGACTTCGTCCTGGTGACCCCGGACGGGCACCCCCTGGCCGGCCGCCACGACCTGCCCCGCCAGGCGCTGCGCGAGCTTCCGCTGCTGCTGCTCGACGAGGGCCACTGCCTGCGCGACCAGGCCCTGGACATCTGCCGCGAGGCGGGCCGCACGGACGGCATCCCCGCGACGACCACCGCGGCGGGCCTCTCCACCCTGGTCCAACTCGTCGCGGGCGGCCTCGGCGTGACGCTGCTGCCCCGTACGGCCGTCCAGGTCGAGACCGGCCGCGGCGGACGGCTGGCCACGGCCTGCTTCGAGGCGCCGGCCCCCTCGCGCCGGATCGCCCTGGCCATGCGTACGGGCGCGGCCCGCGGTGAGGAGTTCGCGACGTTCGCGGAAGCGCTCCGGGCCGCGCTGCGGGACCTTCCCGTACGGGTGGCCACGCCCCGGCCCGTACGGGACGACGCGTGGGACCCCGTACGGGACGACGCGCGGGCCGCCGCGCCGCACCCCGTACGGGACGCCCCTCAGGACCCCGTACCGGGGCAGCGGCGGGCACCCGACAGGCTCTGAGGCGCCGGGAGGCCCGTCACTCGGCGTGCAGGCCCTCGGGCCGGTTCAGCCGCCACAGGGCGGGCAGCGTGGCCACCGTCACCAGCAGGACGGCCCCCGCGCCTGCGCCGGCCAGCGGCAGACAGGCCCACCAGCCGGTGTACGGCTTGCCCATCAGCCTCAGCATGACGACGCCCAGGGCCCGCCCGCCGTCGCCAGGGCCGTGCCGATCACCACCGGGACGGCGGTCTGCCAGAGCACCGACCGGACGAGGGTGGAGCGGCGGGTGCCGAAGGCGGCCAGGATCGACAGCAGACGTGCCCGCTCGCGCAGTTGCTCGATCTGCGCGACCAGCAGGGACAGGGCGACCACCGCCATCGTGACCGTACCGGCGGCCAGCAGGGCCGTCCGCGCGCTGTGGAACGCCTTGTCCCGTTCGACCACTTGAGCGCTCGACACCCGCAGGGACAGATCCACCCGGGCGGCGGCGTCCCGTACCCGCTCCTCGGCGGCGGGGCTCCGGTCGGCCATCCGCAGCATGGCCCGGGTCCGCCCGCCGGCCAGTAGACGCGCGTCGACCGCCGCGGGGGTGGCGAGGATGCCCGTCCCCGCGACCGCCACGGTGATCCCGCTCACCGCGCGTGCCGCCGCGCCGCCGCCGTCGAGCTGGAGCCGGCGCACGGCGAGCTGCCAGGACACCGGGCCGCCGCCGGGCAGCCGGGCCACCGACGCGTCGACCAGCCAGGGCAGCAGCGCGGTCAGCCCGACGAGCAGCAGGGCCGCGCCGGCCGCGATCGGATACGGGTCGGTGTCCACGACATCGTCCCCCGGGAGCCGCGCCACGTCGGCGGCCGTCCGTGTCCTGATCAGCACGGCGAGTCCCACGGCCGGCAAGAGCAGCCGCCACCACAGCCGCCGCCGGCGAGGCCCGGTGCCCCGGACGACCCCCAGCGGCTCGACGGTGACGCCGCGCAGCGCGACGAGCGTCACGGCGACCGCCAGGGCCGGTACGGCCACCACGATCAGCGCGGCGACCGCGGGGACGGGCACGATGTCGGCGGGGAACGCGCTGAGGTTCCACACCTGGATGCCGCCCGCGAGCCGCCGCAGCAGCAGGAAGAGCACGCCGCCGGTCAGCAGCCCGAGGACCGCGCCGAACAGGGCCTCCCCGGCGGCGATGCGCCGGGTCGTCCTGATGCCGGCGCCCACCAGCCGCAGCGCGGCGAGCCTGCGATCCCTGCGCTCGCCGCCGAAGCGGACGGCGGTGGCCATGAAGACGGTCGCCGGCACCAGCAGGACGACACAGATCAGGCCGATCAGCGTCACCAGCACACGGTCAGGTCCGCCCAGCGGGGTGGCGAAGCCGTAACCGGCCGTCCGCTCGCCGCCCTTGGCCGGGTGAGGGTGTCGCTGCCCGCGTAGAAGGCGAGTTCGGAGGGGTCGGTCAGTCCGCGGTCGCCGATCGTGCCGACGACGCGGTGGCCGAGGCGCCGCTTCAACTGGGCGCCGTCGGGCGAGGAGAGCAGGTCCCGCAGGGCGGGGGAGGCCACCATGGCGCCGGGGCCCGGCAGTTCGGCGACGCCGGGCGGTAGCGGCGGGTGGGCGCCGTCGGGGCGGAGCAGTTCGCCGCGTACGGTGTCGACCCGGTACTCGTTGGTCACGTCGAGGTGGACCAGCGTCGTAGCGCTGACCCTGGCCGCCGGACGCCTCGGTGGGCCGCTTGGCCGCCACGTCGGCGACCTCCAGCCACTCCAGCCACTCCAGCGCGGCGCGCTCGGCGTCCTTGCGCCGGGCGCCGGCGAGACGCAGCGGCAGCGCCACGTTCTCCGCTCAGGTCAGCTCGGGTACGAGCTGCCCGAACTGGAACACGAAGCCGAACTCGGTACGGCGCAGGGCGGAGCGCTCGGCGTCGGCCATGGCGGTCAGGTCGCGGCCCCGGTAGGTGAGGGTGCCGAGTCGGGGCGGACGATCCCCGCGAGACAGTGCAGCAGGGTCGACTTGCCGGAGCCCGACGGGCCCCTGACGGCGACGACCTCGCCGGGGCGGAGCGAGAACGCCGCCCCGTCCAGGGCGGCGGTCGCGCCGTACGCCTTGCGCAGCGCGCGGGCGACGAGCAGCGGGTCCGCGGCGGCGGGTGTCACGGCCTGACCTCCGCGGCGAGCCGGTCCAGCCGTGCCGCGACCAGTTCGAGCCAGCGCAGGTCGGCTTCGAGGTGGAAGAGCGCGTGGTCGCAGATGAGCTGGTCGGCGAAGTCGCCGTCGCGCTTGCGGGTGGTCAGGTCGCGCATCATCCGCAGATGTTCGGCGCGCTGGGTGTCGAGCAGGCTCTGGGCGCTGCGGCCGGTGAGCAGCGCGATGACGACCTTCGTGTAGAGGGTCGACTGGAGGTACGGCCGCGGGCTCTCCGGCCGGCCGAGCCACTGCTCGACATCGGTGACGCCGGCGTCGGTGATGGCGTACCGCTTGCGCTCGGGGCCGCCACCGCTCTCGACCCCGTCGACGGCGACGAGCCCGTTCTTCAGCAGCCGGGACATGGTCGAGTAGACCTGCCCGTAGTGGAGGGGGCGGTCCTGGCCGAACTGGTCGTCGAAGGTCCGCTTGAGGTCGTAGCCGTGGCGCGGCCCCGACTCCAGGAGCCCGAGGAGGGTGTGGCCGATTGACATGAACCGCACTCTACAGCGCGTGTATAGCGGGGTTCCGGGGTCCGGGGGTTCCCGCTACGGGGTTGCTGTGGCACCAGGAGGGTAAGTACGGGGCTCCCCGGGTGCCCCGTACCGCCTACTCGGTCTCGCGCGGCTCCTGCCGTGCCTTGGGCGGCCGGCCCCGGCGCGGGATCGGGGCCGCGTTGCCCGGGAGCCGGCCCGCCTCGCCCAGGGCGCGGCGGAGCAGGAACTCGATCTGCGCGTTGGCGCTGCGCAGCTCGTCGGAGGCCCAGCGCGCCAGCGCGTCGTACACCGTCGGGTCCAGTCGCAGCAGCACCTGCTTGCGCTCCGCCCTGCCGCCGCCCCCGCGGCCCTGCGCGTGGCCGGGCCCGGGTGCCGGCTCGGGCCCCTGCTCGCCCCCGGTCACTGGTAGAGCGTGCCCGTGTTCACGACCGGCTGCGCGGCGCGGTCCCCGCAGAGGACGACGAGGAGATTGCTCACCATCGCCGCCTTGCGCTCCGAGTCCAGCTCGACGATGTCCTGTTCGGTGAGCCGGGTCAGGGCCGCCTCGACCATCCCGACCGCGCCGTCCACGATCAGCCGGCGGGCCGCGACGACGGCGCCCGCCTGCTGGCGCTGGAGCATCGCCGAGGCGATCTCGGGCGCGTACGCGAGATGCGTGAAGCGGGACTCGATGATCTGGACCCCGGCCGCCTCCACCCGGGCGTGCAGTTCGACGGCGAGCTTCTCGGTGATCTCCTCGGCGTTGCCGCGCAGCGAGAGCCCGGCCTCCTCGTGGGCGTCGTACGGGTACTCGATGGCGATGTGCCGTACGGCCGCCTCGGTCTGCGTGGAGACGAACTCCAGGAAGTTGTCCACCTCGAACGTGGCCCGCGCGGTGTCCTCGACCTTCCAGACCACGACCGCCGCCAGCTCGATCGGGTTGCCGTAGGCGTCGTTGACCTTGAGGACGGCCGTCTCGTGGTTCCGTACCCGCGTCGAGATCTCGGTGCGTGAGGTCAGCGGGTTGACCCAGCGCAGTCCGTCGGTACGGATCGTGCCGCGGTAGCGGCCGAAGAGCTGGACGACCCGGGCCTCGCCCGGCGCGACCATGTTCAGCCCGCCCATCGCGAAGAGCGCGCCGATCGCGACCAGGACACCGACGATGATCAGTATCGCCTTGGCGCCGCCCGAGCCGGCCGCCGCGCCCGCGACGACCAGGACCACGCCGACGACGACGCCGAGCAGTCCGAGGAGGAGCGCGAGCCCGCCACCGATGCTGTGCGCCGGGAATTCCCTCACCTGTGGCTCGGGAATCTCCGGAGCGCCGTCGACGGTTCCCGCGGTGTCCCGTGCGCCGGGTGTGCCGGTGTTTGTGCTGGTGGAGGCCATGTTCGTTCCCCGTTTCCGATCCGCCCCGCCGGGCGGCGGTGGCTATCAATGTGATTACACATTAACTCATCCGGCAACCCTTTGGCGCTCACAGGAGTCGGTTCCAGTGGGATGGGTGCTGATTGTCACGTCCTAAAAGACCGGATCGGTTGGCCTTTGTCACAGGCACCGGTGTTAGCTTTCTGAGCTGATTCCGGTGGGGGAGCGCCGTGAACGAGTCCGGACGGACGACCCGACAGGTGACCTGACACGAGAGCGGAGCGACACGGCGATGGGCCGAGCGGACGAGAGACTGGCCCGGCAGCGGGACGCGCGCCGGACGGGCCGGAAAGGCGGCATACGCCGCCTCTTCACGCTGCGGAAACTCCTCGGCACCTTCTTCGTCCTCTGCCTGCTCGGCATGGGCGGGCTGTTCGTGCTCTACCTGGTCGTCCCGGTGCCGAGCGCCAACGCCCAGGCCGAGATGCAGAGCAACGTCTACAAGTACAGCGACGGCACGATCCTCGCCCGTACCGGCCAGGTCAACCGCGAGATCGTCGGACTGGACAAGATCCCCAAGCAGGTCCAGCGCACCTTCGTCGCCGCCGAGAACAAGTCCTTCTACAAGGACAACGGCATCGACCTGAAGGGCACGGCCCGCGGCGTCCTCAACACGCTGTCCGGCAAGGGCAGGCAGGGCGGCTCGACCATCACCCAGCAGTACGTCAAGAACTACTACCTGAACCAGGACCAGACGGTCACCCGCAAGCTCAAGGAGCTGGTGATCTCCCTGAAGGTGGACCGGCAGAAGGAGAAGGACGAGATCCTCGCCGGCTACATCAACACGAGCTACTACGGCCGCGGCGCCTACGGCATCCAGGCCGCGGCCCAGGCGTACTACGGCGTCGACGCGCCCAAACTGAACGTGGCGCAGGGTGCGTACCTCGCCTCGCTGCTCCAGGCGCCCAACCAGTACAACTGGTCCGAGGCCACCGCCCGCGGCAAGCGGCTCGTCACCGAGCGGTGGAACTACGTACTCGACAACATGGTCGAACAGCGCTGGCTGGACGCCTCCGAGCGCTCCGGGCTGAAGTTCCCCGTACCCAAGGAGCCCAAGGCGGCCCCCGGCATGGAGGGCCAGACCGGCTATCTCGTCGAGGCGGCGCAGGACGAACTGGCGCGCCAGGGCGTCGACAAGGAGGCCATCGCCCAGGGCGGCTGGACGATCACCCTCAACATCGACAGGAAGCGGCAGCAGTCCCTCGTCAAGGCGGTCGACCGGGAGCTGGAGTCCAAGATCAACCGTAAGAAGAACTCCACGGACGCGACGGTCCAGGCGGGGGCGACCTCCGTCGACCCGAAGACCGGGCACGTGGTGGCCCTCTACGGCGGCGTGGGCGCGACCCAGCACTGGATATCCAACGCCACCCGCTCCGACTACCAGCCGGCCTCGACGTTCAAGCCCCTCGTGCTCACCTCCGCGCTGGAGAACGGCTCGGAGACCCAGGACGGCCGGAAGATCGACATCGGCACCGTCTACGACGGCACCAGCAAGCGGCCGGTCGAGGGCAGCGACACCCCCTTCGCCCCGGAGAACGAGGACGACCAGGACTACGGCGACGTCAGCGTCCAGACCGCCATGAACCAGTCCATCAACTCCGTCTTCGCGCAGATGGTCGTGGACGTCGGGCCCGCCGCCGTCAAGAAGACCGCCCTGGAGATGGGCATGCGCGACAAGGGCTTCCCGGAGCGCCCCGCGATCACCCTCGGCACCATGAACGCCTCCACCTGGGACATGGCCGGGGTGTACGCGACGCTCGACAACCACGGCAAGAAGATCACGCCGTCGATCGTCAAGTCCGCCGATCACAAGGACCGTACGGTCGAACTCGCGGACCCGGTCGGCACCCAGGTCGTCGGCCGCGAGACCGCCGACACCGTCACCCATGTCCTCCAGGGCGTGGTCGACAACGGCTCGGGGCACGAGGCCGACACCACGGACTACGACGCGGCGGGCAAGACCGGCACCTCCGAGAACAACAAGTCCGCGTGGTTCGCCGGATACACCCCGCAGCTCACCACGGTCGTCGCGCTGTTCGGTGAGTCCCCCAAGGAGGGCGGCGGCCAGGTCACCCTGACCGGAACCGCCAACTCCGGCCGGGCCAACGGCGGTGGCTTCCCCGCCAGGATCTGGGCCGACTACACGCGCGGCGCGCTGAACGGCGGCTCCGGCACACCGTTCGACCTGGACGTCACCCAGCCCGTCAAGCCGACCCCGACCGTCGACCCGTCGACCCCGACGCCGACCCCCACCCCGACCCCGACGCCCTCGGAGTCCGAGACCAACTCGCCGGGGCCCGAGCCGTCCGACACGACGAGCGAGCCCGGGACCCCGGAGCCGCCCACCACGTCGCCGATCTTCCCGGAGCCCAGCGACGACGTGACCCCCACCGACGGGGGCGGGGAGACCGGCGGCTTCCCCGGCGACGGCCCGACCAACACCGGACGGCCTCCGTGGGGCCAGTAGCGCTCACGAGCGCGCGGGCGAGGGGCGGACACCACCGGGTGTCCGCCCCTCGCCCGCTTTCCCGCATGTTTCCGCGTGCGCTCAGCCGCCGTTCGTCTTCTTGGCGATCCGGTCGCCGATCTCCTTGTCGATGTTCCGCCAGTACTGGAGCGCCCGGTCCACCACCGGACGGGACACCCCCTGCGCGAGATGGCCGCTGACGTTCCCCACCAGCCGCTCACGCTGCGCGTCGTCGAACACCTTGCGCACCATCGTGCCCGGCTGTCCCCAGTCGTCGTCCTCCGCGCGCAGCTTGTACGCCTCGCGCACCATCTCGCCCGCCGAGGCCCAGCCGGCCGGGTCCCCGAACCGCGCCATGTCGGCCGCCGGACCGCCGTACGAGTTCGGCGCGTACGGCATCGCCGCGCTGGACGCCTCGTACCGCATCGGACCGTCCTTGGCGTACGAGTGCACCTGCGAGCGCGCCCGGTTGGGCGGGAGCTGGCTGTAGTTCGGGCCGATCCGGTAGCGGTGCGTGTCCGGGTACGAGAAGAGCCGCCCGAGCAGCATCTTGTCCGGGGACGGGCCGATGCCCGGCACCAGGTTCGACGGTTCGAACGCGGCCTGCTCGATGTGGACGAAGAAGTTGTCCGGGTTCTTGTTCAGGGTCATCCGGCCGACGTCGATCAGCGGGTAGTCGCCGTGCGGCCACACCTTGGTCAGGTCGAACGGGTTGAACCGGTAGGTGGCCGCGTCCTCGAACGGCATGATCTGGACCTTCAGGCTCCAGGTCGGCGCGTTCCCGGACTCGATCGACTCGTACAGATCCCTGCGGTGGTGGTCGCCGTCCGAGCCGGCCATCTCGTCGGCCTCGGCCTGGGGGAGATAGTCGATGCCCTGGTCGGTCTTGAAGTGGTACTTCACCCAGAACCGCTCACCCGCACCGTTCACCCACATATAGGTGTGCGAGCTGTAGCCGTTCATATGCCGGAACGACTTCGGGATGCCCCGGTCGCCCATCAGCCACGTCACCTGGTGCGCGGACTCGGGCGAGAGGGTCCAGAAGTCCCACTGCATGTCGTTGCTGCGCAGCCCGGTCGCCGGATGGCGTTTCTGCGAGCGGATGAAGTCCTGGAACTTGATCGGGTCACGGACGAAGAAGACCGGCGTGTTGTTGCCGACCATGTCGTAATTGCCGTGCTCCGTGTAGAACTTCAGCGCGAAACCGCGCGGGTCGCGCCAGGTGTCGGGCGAACCCAGCTCCCCGGCGACGGTGGAGAAGCGGGCCAGCATGTCCGTACGCCGGCCGGGCTGGAAGAGGTCGGCCTTGGTGAACTGGCTGACGTCGTTCGTCACTTCGAAGAAGCCGTACGCGCCCGCGCCCTTGGCATGCACCACACGCTCGGGGACCCGTTCGCGGTTGAACTGGGCCATCTTCTCGATGAGGTAGTGATCCTGGAGCAGGATGGGACCGTCGGGGCTGATGGTGAGCGAGTGCTCGTCGCTCTCCACCGGGATACCGGCGTTGTTGGTCGTGTACGGCGTCTTGGGGGATGAGGCGGCCACGATATGTCCTCCCGTCGGGGGTCGGGGAGCCAGGGCCCGGAAAGGGCCGGGGGAGGCCCCCGATACGTCCCGGGCCGGGGCAGCGGTCACTACTGGCCGCGTGCCCCAGCTAACCCCGGCGACACCTTGTCGGCAACATATGCGCGCCCGGCCCCGGCGGGGGGCCACGCCGGGGCCACGCCGGCCACGAGCGGGCGGGCCCGCCCCTCACGCTCCGGGACCGCGACCCCTCACACCCGGGTCGGGATCTCGAACCAGACCACCTTGCCGGTCGAGAGCCGGGTGGCCCCCCACCGCCGGGCCAGCCGGTTGACCAGGAACAGCCCCCGGCCGCCCTCGTCCGTGTCCCGCGCGCGCCGCTGCCGCGGCAGCTGCGGCGAATCGTCGCCCACCTCGCAGCGCAGTACGTCCGTACGGAGCAGTCGCAGCGTCACCGGACGCTCCGCGTACCGCACCGCGTTCGTCACGACCTCGCTGATCAGCAGCTCGACCGCGTCGCTCAGCTCCTCCAGGTCCCAGCGGGCCAGCGCCCGCCGGGCGAGCCGCCTGGCCCGCCCCGGCGCCGCGTCCTCCGGGTCCAGGAACCAGTACGCCACGTCGCTCGGCGCGATCCCGTCGAAACGGGCGGCGAGCAGCGCGATGTCGTCGTCACGGTCGCCCGGGCCCAGCACGTCGAGCACGTCGTCGCAGAGTGCTTCCAGCGGCGGCGAGTGATCGGGCCCGGTGAGCTGCGCGGTGGCCGCCAGCCGCTCCCTGAGCTGCTCGATCCCCGTCCACACGTCACGCAGCCGCGACTCGACCAGACCGTCCGTGTAGAGCAGCAGGGTCGCCCCGGCCGGCGCGTCCAGCTCGACGGCCTCGAAGTCCACGCCGCCGACCCCGATCGGCGCCCCGGGCGGTACCCGCAGCACCTCGGCCCGGCCGCCGAGATGGAGCAGTATGGGCGGCGGATGGCCCGCGTTGGCGATGGTGATCCGGTGCGCGACCGGGTCGTACACCGCGTAGAGGCAGGTCGCCATCCGGTCGGTGCCGAGCCGCTGCGCCTGCTCGTCGAGGTGGTGCAGCACCTCCTGCGGCGGCAGGTCGAGACCGGCCAGGGTCTGCGCCGTCGTCCTGAGCTGGCCCATGATCGCGGCGGAGGTCATGGAGTGGCCCATGACATCGCCCACGACCAGCGCGACCCGGCTGCCGGGCAGCGGGATCGCGTCGTACCAGTCGCCGCCGACCCGGGCGGTCTCCGCGGCGGGCAGATACCGCGAGGCGAGCCGTACGCCGGTGGGCTGGGGCAGGTTCTCCGGCAGCATCGTGCGCTGGAGCTCGTCGGCGATGTACGCCTCGCGCCCGTACAGCACCGCCTTGTCGATGCCCAGCGCGGTGTGCGTGGCGAGCTGCGCCGCGACCAGCAGATCGTTCGGCTCGAAGGCCGCGCGGTCGGGGCGGCGCAGGAAGACGGCCGCGCCGATGACCCGCCGCCGGCCGCGCAGCGGCGCGAGGATGGCGCGGTGCCCGGTCGGGACGATGCGGTCCGCGCCGAGCAGTTCCGGCAGCGCGGCCCGGGCCGCCGCCGAGTCGCCGAAGACCGGGCGCACCCCGCGCAGCACCTCGGAGAGCGCGCCCCCGGAGAACACCTCGCAGAGTTCGGCGGCCGGCATGGCGTCGGACTGCGGATCGAGGATCGGCAGCCGCAGGCCCTCGGTGATCTGCGGGGGCAGCGCGCCGCTCGTGGGGTTCTCCGCGTCCTCGTCGGTCAGCCGCAGCCGGTCCGTACGCCGCAGCCGCAGCACGAACGGCGACACGGGACGCTCGTCGCCGACCGGCAGAGGATCACGCAGATAGACGAGTATGGCGTCCGAGAAGGTGGGTACGGTCGCGCGGCACAGGCCCAGCACGATCTCGTCCAGGTCTATGCCGCGGGCGATCCGCCGGGTGGCGGCCCCCACGAAACGCAGCCGGTCCCCCTCGCGCCGGGCCGTACCGGCGGGGTCCGGGGCGGGCCCGGCGGGCTGCGGCACGGAGGCGGCGGACTCCTGCCGCGGCCGGGTGCGTTCCTGCTGCCGGGCAACCAGGGGCTGCCGGCCTTCGTGGGAGGGGGGATGCTCCGTCACGCGTGGGATTCCGTCCGTCCGGGCCGGGGGTGCGATGCGCTCTCTTCGACTGGGTGCCGGCCCTGGCGCACGGCTCCACTCCCCTCAAGTTGAGTCACTGTCGTTGTGGCGTGCGGTCGTAGCGGTCAACGGCGGTGTGTCTGTGGTGCGGTGACTGGTGGTCAGGCAGGTCGCCGGGTCACTCCGCTGACCAGATGCGACCGGATGCGGTGTTCCGGAGGACGATCCTACGTTTGCACCCTGGGGGCACATCAAGGATCTCATGAGGTCGTATGCGCCGGGGCGGATACCCGGGCCCGAATCCGTCACCGCGGCAGGCGTCCCGTCCGTCACCAGTCACCTCGTGCGGCACCGCGACACACTCAGGGAAATGTTCGAAGGGTGCCCGGCGCCGCTCCGGGCAACGCCCGCGGGGTGGCCGTGCCGGCGCTCAGGTGACCAGCCCGGCCGGGGTGCGGTCCCAGCCGTCCGGGAGACGGGGCACCGGCCAGTGCGGCTCGGGGCGCCAGTGCTCCCAGCCGTCACGGAACGGGGTGCCCCACGCGTCGATCAGTTCGATCGCCGCGCGCCCGGCCGCCTCGACCCGCCGTGCCTGGTCCGGTGACATCAGGCCGTCGCGCTGGGCCTGGGCGAACTCGTCCTCGTCGCGCCACCGCCAGCTCCGGTCCGGGTAGACCTCGATGTCGAGGAAGTGGTCCTCGGAGTCGATGCCCCCGGCCCAGCGGGTGCGGGGCTCCTCCAGGTTCACGTACCAGTTCTGGAAGCGCCAGCCGCGCTCCCACCACAGCCAGACCGACCAGGGGTCGCCGGGGCGCGCGAGCTTCAGCACGCCCATCCCGTACCACCGGTCGCGCACCACGGTGCGCGGCGCGGTGTAGCGGGTCGCCAGCGGCTCGTGGTGCACCGGGGCGCCGTCCGCGCGGGCCGGCCGGACACACGGGGTGTCCGGCGCCAGCCACACCGCGAGCAGTTCGTCCGTGTCCTGCACGACCGTGACGGGGCGGCAGATGTGCACGCCCTCCCCGGCGTTCTCCCGGTACCGCCACAGGATCTGGGTGCCCGCCGCCCAGTGTTCGTTCGCCGCCGTCTCCTTCATGGAGGGATCTTACGGGGTGTACGCGGCCGGTGCCGGGCCGTCGCCGGCTCCACCGTCGCCGTTCACGGATGTGTCATGCGCAGGACGTCCAGAGCCTCGTCGAGCTGTTCCAGGGTGAGTTCGCCGCGCTCCACGTATCCGAGCGCCAGCACGGTCTCGCGGATCGTGGTGTGGTCCGCCAGCGACTTCTTCGCGACCTTCGCGGCGGCCTCGTACCCGAGGTACTTGTTCAGCGGCGTGACGACGGACGGCGACGACTCCGCGTACGCGCGGGCCCGTTCGGCGTTGGCGGTGATCCCGTCGACCGTACGGTCCGCCAGCAGCCGCGAGACGTTCGTCAGCAGCCGTACGGACTCCAGGAGGTTCTTGGCGATCACCGGGAGCATCACGTTCAGCTCGAAGTTCCCGGCGGCGCCGGCCGCGGCGATCGTCGCGTCCGCGCCCGTGACCTGCGCGGCGACCATCAGGACGGCCTCCGGGATCACCGGGTTGACCTTGCCGGGCATGATCGAGGAGCCGGGCTGGAGGTCGGGCAGCGCGATTTCGGCGAGGCCGGTGCGCGGGCCCGACGCCATCCAGCGCAGATCGTTGGAGATCTTGGTGAGCGAGACGGCGAGCGTACGGAGCTGGCCGGAGGTCTCCACGAGCCCGTCGCGGGCGCCCTGCGCCTCGAAGTGGTTGCGGGCCTCCGTCAGCGGCAGCCCGGTCGCGCGCGCCACCTCGGCGATGACGGCGCCGGAGAAGCCGGGCGGGGTGTTGATGCCGGTGCCCACCGCCGTACCGCCCAGCGGCAGCTCGGCCAGGCGCGGCAGCGACGCGGTCAGCCGCTCCACCGCGTACCGGATCTGGGCCGCGTACCCGCCGAACTCCTGGCCGAGGGTGACGGGCGTGGCGTCCATGAGGTGCGTACGGCCCGACTTCACGACGTCCGCGAACTCCTCCGCCTTGCGCTCCAGCGAGGCGGCGAGATGCTCCAGCGCCGGGATCAGCCCGCCGGTGACGGCGGCGGTCGCGGCGACATGGATGCTGGACGGGAAGACGTCGTTGGAGCTCTGCGAGGCGTTGACGTGGTCGTTGGGATGGACGTCCCGGCCCAGACGCTCGGTGGCGAGCGTGGCGAGCACTTCGTTCGTGTTCATGTTCGAGGAGGTGCCGGAGCCCGTCTGGAAGACGTCCACCGGGAAGTGGTCGTCCCAGCGGCCCTCCGCGACCTCGGCGGCGGCCTCCTGGATGGCGTCCGCGATGTCCTGGTCGATCACTCCGAGCCCGGCGTTGACCTTGGCGGCGGCGGCCTTGATCCGGGCCAGGGCCTCGATGTGCGTACGCTCCAGCCGCTGGCCCGAGATGGGGAAGTTCTCCACCGCGCGCTGCGTCTGCGCCCGCCACTTGGCGTGCGCGGGGACCCGTACCTCGCCCATGGAGTCGTGCTCGGTCCGGTACTGGTTCTCATCGGTCGTCATCGTCGTCATACCTCCGTCAAAGGTGAGCGTCCGGTCGATCCGATGTGTTCCCGGACGGCCCGCTCCCGCACCGGAAGGGGCCGTCCGAGGGGCCGGCCGATCAGCCGAGGCCGGGGCCGCGGACCGGGATGCTGGTGAAGGTGGGCGCCGGGGCGGGCTCCGTGAAGAAGTCGTTGCCCTTGTCGTCCACGACGACGAACGCGGGGAAGTCCTCGACCTCGATCCGCCAGACCGCCTCCATGCCCAGCTCCTCGTACTCGACGACCTCGACCTTCTTGATGCAGTCCTGCGCCAGCCGGGCCGCGGGGCCGCCGATCGAACCGAGGTAGAAGCCGCCGTGCGCCTCACAGGCGTCGGTCACCTGCTTCGAGCGGTTGCCCTTGGCGAGCATCACCTTCGAGCCGCCCGCCGCCTGGAACTGCGCCACGTAGCTGTCCATCCGGCCGGCCGTCGTCGGGCCGAAGGAGCCGGAGGCGTACCCCTCGGGGGTCTTCGCCGGGCCCGCGTAGTAGACCGGGTGGTCCTTCAGGTACTGCGGCATCTCCTCGCCCGCGTCCAGCCGCTCCTTGATCTTGGCGTGCGCGATGTCACGGGCCACCACCAGCGGACCGGTGAGCGAGAGCCGGGTCTTGACGGGGTACTTCGTCAGCTCGGCGAGGATCTCGTCCATCGGGCGGCGCAGATCGATCCGTACGACGTCGCCGCCCGCGTTCTCCCCTTCGCCCTCGCCCAGGTGCTCGTCCGTGGTCTCCGGCAGGAAGCGCACCGGGTCCTTCTCCAGCTCCTCCAGGAAGACACCCTCGGCGGTGATCTTCGCTACGGCCTGGCGGTCGGCCGAGCAGGAGACGGCGATCGCGACCGGCAGCGAGGCGCCGTGCCGCGGCAGCCGCACCACCCGTACGTCGTGACAGAAGTACTTGCCGCCGAACTGCGCGCCGATCCCGATCCGCTGCGTCAGCTCGAAGACCTTCTGCTCCAGCTCCTTGTCACGGAAGCCGTGACCGGTGGGGGAGCCCTCGGCGGGCAGCTCGTCCAGGTAGTGCGCCGAGGCGTACTTGGCGGTCTTGAGGGCGAACTCCGCCGACGTACCGCCGACGACGATCGCGAGATGGTACGGGGGGCACGCGGCGGTGCCCAGCGAACGGATCTTCTCCTCCAGGAACTTCATCATGGAGGTCTCGTTCAGCACCGCCTTCGTCTCCTGGTACAGGAACGACTTGTTGGCCGAGCCGCCGCCCTTCGCCATGAAAAGGAACTTGTACGCGCCGCCGTCCGTCGCGTACAGCTCGATCTGCGCGGGCAGGTTCGAGCCGGTGTTCTTCTCCTCCCACATGGTGAGCGGAGCCATCTGCGAATAGCGCAGATTCAGCTTCGTGTACGCGTCGAAGATTCCGTGCGAAAGGGCTTCCTCGTCGCCGCCCTCGGTCAGCACCTGCTGGCCGCGCTTGCCCATCACGATCGCCGTACCGGTGTCCTGGCACATGGGGAGAACGCCCGCCGCCGCGATATTCGCGTTCTTCAGAAGGTCGAGCGCCACGAACTTGTCGTTCGAGGACGCCTCGGGGTCGTCCACGATCCGGCGGAGCTGCGCGAGGTGGGCCGGGCGCAGGTAGTGCGAGATGTCGTGCATCGCCTCGGCGGCGAGCGTGCGCAGCGCCTCGGGGGCGACCTTGAGGAACGTACGCCCGTCGGCCTCGAAGGTGGAGACACCTTCGGCGGTCACCAGGCGGTAGGGCGTGGTGTCCTCTCCCAGCGGAAGCAGATCGGAGTACGCAAATTCCGGCATTACGGCCATTCCTCACTCGACAGACGGCGGCGCGGCCCCCATTGGCTGCGGCATGCTCCAGCCTAGGGCGCGCCACCGACACCGCTCCTGTGAGGTAAGGCTCAGTGGGAAATCCGGGCGTACCGCCGAGACCGGCACCGGACAGGCTCTAGTCGCGATCTATCGCGTTTCGCTAGGCTGGGGGCGTGGACCTCGAAAAGCAGCCTCAGCAGCCTCAGAAGCCGGCCGAGCGGAAGCCTGTCGCGCCGGCGGAGCCCGGGCCCGCGGGTCTCCGCGCCTCCGACGCCGACCGGGACAGGACGGCTGACATCCTCAGGGAGGCGCTGGCGGAGGGCCGACTGGACGCCGAGGAGCACGGCGAGCGGATCGACGCCGTCTACCGGGCGAAGACGGTCGGTGAACTGGAGCCACTGGTAAGGGACCTGCCCGCCCCCGGCGGCGAAGGCCGTGCCGCGGGACCGGCGCGCGGCACGGGCGGCGGGTACGGCTACGGGCCCGAGGATCCGGCGGCCCCCGCCGAGAACATGATCGCGATTTTCAGCAGTTCGACGCGGAAGGGCCGTTGGCGTATCGGCGCCAAGGTCAACGCGTTCGCGCTCTTCGGCAATGTCGAGATCGACCTGACAGAGGCACTCTTCGGCCAGCGGGTCACCGTGATCAACGCGACGTCCATTTTCGGGAATGTGGAGATCACGGTTCCGGAGAACATCACGCTGCGCGGCAACGGCAACGGCGTCTTCGGGAATTTCGAGGTCCGTACGCTGGAGGCCCCGGACCGGGACGCGCCCACGGTCGTGGTGAACGGCACTTCCGTCTTCGGCAATGTCGAGGCCAAACCGAAGCGCGGCAAGTGGATCGCGAATCTCGTCAACGACGCTCTCCGTAAGCACCTCGGTCACTGACGTTTCCGCGCCTCGGCCGCCGTCACTTCCGTACCCGGGCCGCCGATTTCCGGCCAAAAGCGGTCGGTTGGGGTGCGGTGTCCGAAATTCCGTACGGCGTTCCGGACACCGGAACTGGGTGCCACTCAGTGCATAGGCGTGCGCACAGCGGGTAGGGAAAGCTGCATCGTCTCTCGCTCGCGAAGCCGTCGTCAGGAGTAGACCGTGCTGCAACTGCCGCATCAGCCCCTCCAGGTGGCCGCCCTTCCCACCCAGCGGAGTCCCGCTCGGGAGGACCAGGCCGGACCCTGGCATTCGGAGGCTGTATGCCGTCGGGACGAAGCCGGATTGTTCTTCGCCCCTTCCAAGGAGCCGACAGCCGCGAGGCTGGCGCGGGAGGAGGCCGCGAAGCGGGTCTGCGCCCGGTGTCCGGTGATGCTCGAATGCCAGGAGCACGCGCTGCTCCAGCCCGAGCCCTACGGGGTGTGGGGCGGGCTGACGGCGGCCGAGCGCCGGGTGGTGCTGGCGCGCCGCAGGCGGCGCGAGGTGGAGCTGAGAAAGGCGGCGGCCGGCGACCGTATCGCCGCCGCGGGCTGAGGCTTCCGGCGGAGGACCTGAGTACGGGGGACGCGTACACGAGGACGTGAACGGACGGAAGGGGCACCCCGCCGCACAGAGGGGCACCCCTTCCGCCGAGTCCGTCGCACGGGACCCGGCCGGCGGGCGTTACCGGCGGGGTTACTTGGCGCGGTCGAAGTCGATCGTGCTGTAGGCCCGCAGCTTCGACAGCCGGTGGGTCGAGTCGATCTGCCGGATCGTGCCCGACTTGGAGCGCATCACCAGGGACTGGGTGGTCGCCGTCTCCGAGCGGTAGCGCACGCCCCGCAGCAGTTCGCCGTCCGTGATACCGGTGGCCACGAAGAACACGTTCTCGCCGCTGACCAGATCGTTGGTGGAGAGCACCCGGTCCAGGTCATGACCCGCGTCGATGGCGCGCTGCCGCTCCTGGTCGTCCTTGGGCCAGAGCTTGCCCTGGATGACGCCGCCGAGGCACTTTATGGCGCACGCGGAGATGATGCCCTCGGGGGTGCCGCCGATGCCCATCAGCAGATCGACGCCGGTGCCCTCACGGGCGGCCATGATCGAGCCGGCCACGTCGCCGTCCGAGATGAACTTGATCCGGGCGCCTGTCTCGCGGATCTCCTTGACGATGCCCTCGTGGCGGGGCCGGTCGAGGACGACGACCGTCACGTCCTGGGGTGAGGAGCGCTTCGCCTTCGCGACCCGGCGGATGTTCACCGCGACGGGTGCGTTGATGTCCACGAAGTCGGCGGCCTCGGGGCCGGTGACCAGCTTGTCCATGTAGAAGACCGCGGACGGGTCGAACATCGTGCCGCGATCGGCCGCGGCGAGCACGGCGATGGCGTTGGGCATGCCCTTGGCGTTGAGGGTGGTGCCGTCGATCGGGTCGACGGCGATGTCGACCTCTGCGCCGGTGCCGTCCCCGATCTCCTCGCCGTTGAACAGCATCGGGGCTTCGTCCTTCTCGCCCTCGCCGATGACGACGACACCGTTCATCGAGACGGTGGAGACGAGGGTGCGCATGGCGTTCACCGCGGCGCCGTCCGCGCCGTTCTTGTCGCCGCGCCCGACCCACCGGCCGGCCGCCATCGCGGCGGCCTCGGTGACCCGCACCAACTCCAGGGCGAGGTTGCGGTCGGGGGCCTCGGGAGACACCTCAAGGGGGGTCGGAAGCTGATGTTCGGTCAACGGAGCGCACCTTTCTGTACGGCGACGACCGGAAAAGAGGGTGATACGACTCTATCCGCACATCGACATATTGAGCAGAGGGGCCCACGTATGAGCGCGACCGGGTGATGCGACGATGGGTCCGTGGCAGGTATGCGAGGCAGACAGACAGTGCGGGACATGTTCCTGTCGATGGCGGTCATCGGGGTCGTCGTCGCCGCGATCTACATGTTCATTCCGCATGACGACACACCGGCCCCGGTCAAGGCGGTCGACTACCGGGTCGAGCTGGTGACCGCGCGCCGCGCGGCCCCGTACCCGGTGCTGGCCCCGGTGGGGCTGGCGCAGACGTGGAAGCCGACCTCGGTCACGTACGAGCGGCAGAACGCCGACGCGTGGCACCTCGGCTATCTGGACCCGGACGGCGAGTACGTGGCGGTCGAGCAGTCGACGGCGCCCGCGAAGAAGTTCGTGGCGGAGGTCAGCCACCAGGCCGAGAACACCGGCGAGACCCAGCAGGTGGCGGGCGAGACCTGGCAGCGCTGGAAGGGACCGAAGTACGACGCCCTGACACGTACGGAGGGCGACGCCACGACCGTGGTGACCGGCACCGCGTCCTACGGACGACTGGCGGAGATGGCCGGGGCCCTGGAGGCCGACAAGGCCTCCGACACGGGCGCCGGCGCGAGCACGGGCGCGAGCGCGGAAACGGTCACGGAAGAGAGCCGGTAGGAAGAGAGCCGGTAGGACGGCACGGGGGCCGGGCGCGTGGCCCGGTCAACGGCCCGGGCGGCGCTGACGGCCCGACGGCACTGACGTTCCCGACGGTCCAGACGCCCCTACGGCCCGGGCGGGGCCCGCAGCGGAGAAGCGGGGCGGGGCGAGGCGGGGCGCGACTCCTTAACCTCGCCGTTTCAGTTGGGCTTTGGTCCGGATCTTGAGCGGGAACGCGAAAGTGCCTTCTGAGCTGGGACGATGAACCTTGTCGAGGGGTTCTGTCGGTCCAGGTGGAAGGCACTTTCTGCGTGCAGGGTATCGGTTCGCGTCCCAGGCTTCATGTCTCCGCCGATGGTGCGGGGGTGGTCGGGCATGCCGGGGCACGGCTACTGGCTGATCTCGCCGACGTCACCGGACTGACCAGCGCTTACTCCACCGCGTTGAGACCGCTTCGGCCCCGCGGCACCGGCCATGACCCGGGCCGGATCGCGGCCGACCTCGCTGTGATGCTCGCTGACGGCGGTCAGACCATCACGGATCTGGCCGTCCTGCGCGACCAGGGCGAGGTGTTCGGCCCTGTCGCCTCGACACCGACTGCCTGGCGGCTGCTGGCCGCCGTCGACGAACGCATACTGGACCGCCTGCGCCCGGCCCGCGCCCAGGCCCGGGAAGTGGCCTGGCTGCAGGCATCCGAGACTCGTGGCGGCATACCGGCGGCGAAAGCCGGCGGCCAGGAACTGCCCGGCCTGGTCCTGGACATCGACGCCACGCTGATCACCTGCCACTCCGAGAAGGAGGCGGCCGCACCCACCTATAAAGGCGGCTTCGGCTTCCATCCTCTGGTGTGTTTCCTGGCCAACACCGGCGAGGGCATGTCCGGGCGGCTGCGGCCCGGGAACGCCGGAGCCAACACGGCCGCGGACCACATCGCGGTTCTGGACGACGCTCTCGCGCAGATCCCCGACGCCCACCGGCACGGCACCGACATCCTCGTCCGCACCGACAGTGCCGGCTCCGCGAAGGTCTTCCTCACTCACGTCCGAAACCTGCGAACACGCGGAATCCGCACCTTCTTCTCGGTCGGATACGCGGTCACCGAGCCGGTCCGCCGCGCGATCCGCGCCCTGCCCGACCAGGTCTGGCACCCTGCCCTGGACCAGGACGGCACCCTCCGCGAGTCCGCCGAGGTCGCCGAGCTGACCGGCATGACCGACCTTGCCGGCTACCCGGCCGGCACCCGCATCATCGTCCGCCGTGAACGTCCCCATCCAGGAGCCCAGCTCTCGCTCTTCGACCAGGACGAGGGCATGCGGCACCAGGTCTTCCTCACCGACACCCCGTTCACCTCCGGCTCGGCCCAGTTCCTGGAGGTCCGCCACCGCGGACACGCCACAGTTGAAGACCACATCCGGTGCGGCAAGACCACCGGTTTCGGCCGCTTCCCCTCCCGCCGCTTCCCGGTCAACGCCGCCTGGCTCGAACTCAGCCTCGCGGCGATCGACCTCCTGGCCTGGACCCGCATCCTTCTGCTGGACGGCGAACTCTCGGCTGCCGAACCCAAGAAACTCCGCTACCGGCTCCTGCACGTCGCCGCCCGGATCACCCGGGGCGGCCGCCGCCTCCGCCTTCGGATATCGGCGACCTGGCCCTGGCGACATGAGCTCACGGCCGCATTCCACCGCCTGGCCGCACTGCCCCGCCCCGCCACCTGACCCGCCGTCCCCGCCCACCTCGACCCAAGGACCTTGGAGAACCCGGCCCCGCGTCGGGCCCTCACCATGTCCACCCAGCCGACGCGGCCTCAAACAACCTCGCTCAGCCGCCCAGCAGCCCCAACCGAAACGGCGAGGTTAATCGTCCCGTGCCTCCGGGGTCTTCTCGGCCAGGGACGCGTCCAGCCGGGCCCGCGCGCCCTCCAGCCAGTGGCGGCACACCTCCGCCAGCTCCTCGCCGCGCTCCCACAGCGCGAGCGAGTCCTCCAGCGACGTACCGCCCGCCTCCAGTCGGCGTACGACCTCGATCAGCTCGTCGCGCGCCTGCTCGTAGCCCGGTGTGTCCGTGGCGGGGGCCGCTTCCGCGGTGTTGTCCGTGCTCGTCATGTCATCCACCCTATGTACGCGCGTGACCGCGCGATCCGACAACGATTCGTCCGCGCCGCCCACCCCGCGGTCGCGCCGCTCACTCCGCGACCACCCGCACCGTGAACTCGCCCTCCGCCACCCTGGCCCGCAGCTCCTCGGGCGCCGTGACGTCCCCCGGCGCCCGTACCACCGTCCCGTCCGGACGCTGGAGCACCGCGTACCCGCGCTCCAGCGTCGCCGCGGGCGACAGCGCCACCACCCGCGCCCGGGTGTGCGACAGCTCCGAGTCGGCCCGGTCCAGCAGATGACGCAGCACCCGGCGGCTCCGGTCGGCCAGCGCGGCCACCTCGGCGTCGCGCTCCTCCACCATCCGGTGGGGGCGCTCCATCACGGGCCGGGCGAGCGCGTGGGCCAGCCCGCGCTCCTCGCGGTCCAGCAGCCCCCGTACCGTACGCAGCGCCCGGTCGCGCAGGCCCTGGACGCGGTCCAGCTCCTCGCCCACGTCCGGCACGGTCTTCTTCGCCGCGTCGGTCGGCGTCGACGCCCGTACGTCCGCCACCAGGTCCAGCAGCGGCGCGTCCGGCTCGTGCCCGATCGCGGAGACGACCGGCGTACGGCACGCCGCCACCGCACGGATCAACTGCTCGTCCGAGAACGGCAGCAGGTCCTCCACGCTGCCGCCGCCGCGCGCCACGATGATCACGTCCACCTCCGGCAGCCCGTCCAGCTCCTTGACCGCCTGGACGACCTGCGCCACCGCGTTGACCCCCTGCACCGCCGTGTTGCGGACCTCGAAGCGCACCGCGGGCCACCGCCGCCGCGCGTTCTCCAGCACATCGCGCTCGGCCGCCGACGCCCGCCCGCAGACCAGCCCGACGAGCTGCGGCAGAAACGGCAGCGGCCTCTTACGGTCGGCGGCGAACAGCCCCTCCGCCCCCAGTGACCGCTTCAACTGCTCCAGCCGCACCAGCAACTCGCCGATCCCCACCGGCCGTATCTCCGTCGCCCGCAGCGAGAGCTGCCCACGCGGCGCGTACCACTCGGGCTTGGCCCGCACCACGACCCGCGCGCCCTCCGAGACCACGTCCGCGATCGCGTCGAACACCTGCCGGTAGCACGTGACGCTCACCGAGATGTCGTACGAAGGGTCCCGCAGGGTCAGGAAGACGACCCCCGCGCCCGGCCGGCGCGAGAGCTGGGTGATCTGCCCCTCGACCCAGATGGCGCCGAGGCGGTCGATCCATCCGCCGATGAGCCGCGAGACCTCACCGACGGGCAGCGGAGCGTCCGCGGACGTGTGGAGTGCCATGCCGAGGAGCGTATCGGCCGCCTCTGACAACGCCCCGGTTCTCCGCCCGCCCCGTCCCGTCGCCGCGCCGGGCCTCGCGGCTCATCCGCCGGCCGGCGTGGCGCCCGCCCGTCCCCCGCGTCCCCGCTGCACCAGCAACACCACCAGCCCCACAGCCAGCCAGATCGCGCCCACCACCTGCGCCGAGACCGCCGCCTCCACGATCACCGCGATCAGGATCGCCGCGCCGATCACCGGCAGCACCACATGCGCGAACCAGCGCGGCGGCCCCTCCCGGCGCCGTACCGCGAACCACCCCACCACCGACGCGTGCAGCAGCACGAACGCCGTCAGCGCCCCCACGTCCACCACCGAGACCAGATGGTCCAGACCGTCCGGGCGGCGCGCCGCCCACACGGCGGCCACCAGCGTCACCACGGCCGCCAGCAGCAGCGCCACCCGGGGCACACCCGCGCTCGTACGGGACAGCACGTGCGGCAGCCGCCGCTCGCGGCCCATCGCGAAGAGCAGCCGGCCGGCCGCCGCCTGCCCGGCCAGCGCCGCGAACGCCGCCCCGATCGCCTTGCTCACCGCCACCAGGTCGTGCAGCCACGTCCCGACCGCCGTGTCCACCGCGTCGTAGAACGCCGACCCCTGCTTCGCGGGATCGGCGGCCAGCTCCGCCGAGGTCATCGGCTCCAGCAACGCCACCAGATAGGTCTGCGCGATGAACAGCACGCCCGCCAGCACCAGACAGAACAGCACGGCCCGCGCCACCTGCCGCGAACCCCCCGTCACCTCCTCGGCGAACGAGGCGATCGCGTCGAACCCGAGGTACGACAGCACCGCGACCGACACCGCGCCGAGCACCGACGCCAGGGAGAACCCCGTATCGCTCGTGAACGGCGACGACCAGCCGCGCGTCGCCCCGTCCCGTACGAGCACCACCACGGCGGACACGACGAAGACCAGCAGGACGACGAGCTCCATCGCCAGCACCGCGAAGCCGACGCGGGCCGCCGCCCGTACCCCCCAGAGGTTGAGCAGCGTCGTGACCACCACGGCGATCGCCGTCCACACCCACCGGTCCACCGAGGGCACCAGCGCCTCCATCGCGATGCCCGCGAAGAGGTACGCCACCGCCGGGATCAGCAGATAGTCGAGCATCGCCATCCACCCGGCGATGAAGCCGGGCCCCTCACCGAGCCCCTTGCGCGCGTACGCGAAGACCGATCCGGCCTGCGGGGCGACCCGCACCATCTGGGCGTAGCTGAACGCCGTGAACGCCATCGCGACGGTCGCCACCACATAGACCAGGGCCACGGCGCCGTGCGACCGGGCGTCAAGGGTGCCGAAGACGCCGACGGGGGCCATGGGGGCGATGAAGAGCAGCCCGTAGACGACCAGATCCCGGAAGCCCAGCGACCGCCGCAGCCCGTCACCGCCCGACGTGGCCCCCGCCCCCGCGGCTCCGGCGGTGGCCCTGTCCCCGCCGCTGCCACCCGTGCCGCTGTCGGCCATCGGGTCCCTCCCTCGATCGCGTACGCACCAGTGTCGTGCAGAGGCAGGACGTTCCGCCTCTTCTGCACGGCCTTACGATGGGAGGCATGACTGCAACGTCCCGCCCGTCGCCCGCCGCCACCCCCAGTGGAGACGCCGCGCGCCGCGCCGGCAAACGCGTCCTCCTCGCCGCTCCGCGCGGTTACTGCGCGGGTGTCGACCGTGCCGTGATCGCCGTGGAGAAGGCCCTGGAGCAGTACGGGTCGCCGATCTACGTCCGGCACGAGATCGTCCACAACAAGTACGTCGTGAAAACCCTGGAGAACAAGGGAGCCATCTTCGTCGACAGGACGGCGGAGGTCCCCGAGGGCTCCATCGTGATGTTCTCCGCGCACGGCGTCGCACCGGTCGTCCACGAGGAGGCGGCCGAACGCGGGCTCGCCACCATCGACGCCACCTGCCCCCTGGTCACCAAGGTCCACAAGGAAGCCGTGCGCTTCGCCAACGAGGACTACGACATCCTTCTCATCGGCCATGAGGGCCACGAAGAGGTCATCGGCACCTCGGGCGAGGCCCCGGACCACATCACGCTGGTCGACGGCCCCGAGGACGTCGCGAACGTCGAGGTACGTGACGAGTCGAAGGTCGTCTGGCTCTCCCAGACCACGCTCTCCGTGGACGAGACCATGGAGACGGTCGACGCCCTCAAGGAGAAGTTCCCGCTGATGATCGCGCCCCCGAGCGACGACATCTGCTACGCCACCCAGAACCGTCAGATCGCGGTCAAGCAGATGGGCGCCGACGCGGACCTGGTGATCGTCGTCGGCTCCAAGAACTCCTCCAACTCGGTCCGGCTCGTCGAGGTCGCCCTCGGCGCGGGCGCCCGTGCCTCGCACCTGGTGGACGAGGCCGCCGAGATCGACGAGGCATGGCTCGACGGCGTCTCCACGGTCGGGGTCACGTCGGGTGCCTCCGTACCGGAGATCCTGGTCGACGGAGTCCTGGAATGGCTCTCCCAGCGCGGCTTCCAGGACGTCGAGATCGTCAAGGCGGCCGAGGAGTCGATCACGTTCTCGCTCCCGAAGGAGCTGCGCAGGGATCTGCGGGCCGAGGCCGCGGCGCTCTCGAAGTAGGACGAACAAGGCCGGAGCGAACCGTTCCGGTCGGGGTGCGGTCTTTCCGGAGCGAACCGTTCCGGAAAGCCGGACCAGCCGTTCCGTCCTCCGCGCACGTCGCTGTCAGCATCTGCCCGTAACGTTGTGTCCATGAACGTCTTCGGAGTGGACATCGGCGGCTCGGGGATCAAGGGTGCGCCCGTGGACCTCGACCGCGGCGACCTGGTCGAGCCCCGCTACAAAGTACTCACGCCGCACCCGGCGACGCCCGAGAGCGTCGCCGACGGTGTGGTGGAGGTCGTCCGGCACTTCGGCTGGTCCGGGCCGGTCGGCATCACCTTCCCCGGAGTGGTGACGGGCTCGGTGATCCGTACGGCCGCCAATGTCGACAGGGCATGGATCGACGTCGACGCGGGCCAGGTCCTCGGCGACCGGCTGAGCCTGCGGACCACCGTCCTGAACGACGCCGACGCGGCGGGCGTGGCGGAGATGGCCTTCGGCGCGGGGCGTGGCCGCAAGGGCACGGTCTTCCTGCTGACCTTCGGTACGGGCATCGGCAGCGCGCTCTTCACCGACGGCCGCCTGGTGCCCAACACGGAGCTGGGCCATCTCGAACTGCACGGCCACGACGCCGAGAAGCGCGCGTCCACGAAGGCCAAGGACGACGAAGAGCTGAGCTGGCACCACTGGGCGCACCGGGTCCAGAAGTATCTGGCCCATGTGGAGATGCTGTTCTCGCCCGAGCTGTTCATCATCGGCGGCGGGGTGAGCCGCAAGGCCGACAAGTTCATCCCGCTGATCGAGGGGATCAGGGCCGAGATCCTGCCGGCCGAGTTGCAGAACAACGCGGGGATCGTCGGTGCGGCGATGGCGGCGGCGGGCCGCTGACGCGCGCCGGGCGGCCGGGGGTGGTGGCTATCCCCGCCGGACCGCCCGCGAGGCGATGGCGCCGCTCCGCGGGGCCGGTGTCCGGCCGCTCCCGGGCGCCCGACCCCGGGGCCCGGCGCCCGCGCGGGTCGCGGCCCGGGTCGCGGCCAGGTCTCTGGCGAGCTGCCGCCGCCCCATCTCGCGCACCTTCCGTACGGTGGCGATGAGCCCGGCGACGAGCGTGCCGCCGTACAGCCAGCCCGCTTGCACGGCCAGCGTGGTGACGAGCCCCATGACCTGCCCGCCGAACCCGCCGCTCCCGCCCGCGATCGGCAGCGCGCCGACGGCGAAGGCGATCGGGACGGTGATCGGCGCGGTGACCAGGTCGGCGGGGCGTACCCACAGCGCGGTCACGGCGCTGACCGGCAGGAACAGCACCCCGTACACCACCGGCTCGGCATCGAAGAGCAACGTGTCCAGGAACGCGAAGAAGAGCATCGAGGCCGTGGCGAAGAGCCCGGCGCCCAGCCCGGTGAGCCGCGGGTTGGGCAGTCTGCGCAGCCGCTGCACGACGGGCGGCACGCGCCGCCGGCGCGCGGCGGGGAGGTGCCGCGGCCGGGGCCGCCGCTGGGGCTGCTGACGTGTCCTCTGCTGCTGCTCCACCGGACCAACGTAGGTGGCGGAGGCGGACGAACCGGGGAACCGGGGTCGGGACACGCCCTCCGGGTGACGCCGGAGGTGAGTTCGAGGTGCCCGGCGGCGGGCCGGCCGCCATGAGGCGCCGTACGACCGCCGCCGCGCACCCGTCGTCGGCCGCCGCGCCACGCCCGTAAACTGGGCGATCGGGCCGCGAAGGTCCTCAGCCAGTCCTCGGCCGCCGGCCGGTCCTCACTCCAGGAAGTCGCCAACGTGTCGCTCACGATCGGAATCGTCGGTCTGCCGAATGTCGGCAAGTCGACCCTGTTCAACGCCCTGACCAAGAACGACGTGCTGGCGGCCAACTACCCGTTCGCCACCATCGAGCCCAACGTCGGCGTGGTCGGCGTACCGGACCCCCGCCTGAACAAGCTCGCGGAGATCTTCGGCTCGCAGAAGGTCCTCCCGGCCACGGTCGACTTCGTCGACATCGCGGGCATCGTGCGCGGCGCCTCGGAGGGCGAGGGGCTGGGCAACAAGTTCCTGGCGAACATCCGCGAGTCGGACGCGATCTGCCAGGTCATCCGGGCCTTCAAGGACGAGAACGTCGTCCACGTCGACGGCAAGGTCTCGCCCAGGAACGACATCGACACGATCAACACCGAGCTGATCCTCGCCGACCTCCAGACCATCGAGAAGGTCCTTCCGCGCCTCCAGCGCGAGTCGCGCATCAAGAAGGAGGTCCTGGGCCAGGTCAAGGCGATCGAGGAGGCCCAGGCCATCCTGGAGACCGGCGAGACGCTCTTCTCCGCGGGCATCGTCCAGGGCGCCGAAAAGGCCGAGCCCCTGCGCGAGCTGCACCTGCTCACGACCAAGCCCTTCCTCTACGTCTTCAACGTGGACGAGGAGGAGCTGACGGACGACACCTTCAAGGACGAACAGCGCGCTTTGGTCGCCCCCGGCGAGGCGATCTTCCTCAACGCGAAGCTGGAATCCGACCTCGCGGAACTGGACGACGACGAGGCCCTGGAACTCCTCCAGTCGGTAGGCCAGGAAGAACCGGGCCTGGCCACCCTCGCCCACGTGGGGTTCCGCACCCTGGGCCTCCAGACCTACCTGACGGCAGGCCCGAAGGAATCCCGCGCCTGGACGATCAAGCAGAACGCCACGGCCCCCGAGGCGGCCGGCGTGATCCACACCGACTTCCAGAAGGGCTTCATCAAGGCGGAGGTCATCTCCTTCGCGGCCCTGGTGGAGACCGGCTCGGTGGCGGAGGCGCGCGCGGCGGGCAAGGCGCGGATGGAGGGCAAGGAGTATGTGATGCAGGACGGCGATGTGGTGGAGTTCCGGTTCAACGTGTAATACGTTCGGCGAAAGGCCGTCTGACCTGCGGTGGAGCGGGTTGGGCGGCCTTTAAGGTCCGCACGGAGTCCGCAGCGTGCTGGACGAGTCCGGCACGCGGGGGAGCGGTTACGCCGCTTCGTCGACCTGTGGCTGAGCCTCGGCGGACCGGTCCGCGTACGCCTTGTCGACGGCGGCCCGGGTCCGCTCCTCGGAGTCGGGCCACAGGTGGGTGTAGATGTTCAGCGTCATGGCCGCGTTGGTGTGGCCGAGGCGCTCGGAGACCGTCTTCACGGACTCGCCGTGCTTGATCAGCAGGCTGGCATAGTGGTGCCGGAGGGCGTGAGGTCCGGTGCCCTTCGGTATGCCGGCCTTCGCACAGGCGGGCCGCCAGGACCCGTCCATGAAGTGCGTGTAGACCACGGGTCCGCCTTGCGGCGCCGTGAAGATCCAGCCCTCGGGCCCATCGGCGGGGAAGTCCCGCAGGTGGGCCTTCATCGCATCCACCGCCATGCGAGGGAGCGGGACCGTGCGGTGCGAGCGAGCGGTTTTGGGCGGGCAGACGTACACGCCGTGCTTGGCGGTCTGCTGGATCTGCTGCTCGACCGAGACGGTGGCGTGCAGCAGGTCCACGTGCCGGAGCTGGAGGCCGAAGAGCTCGCCGGGGCGGAGCCCTGTGCAAGCGCCCAGCAGGACCAGGCCCTTGTAGCGGCCGGGTATCTCCTCGGCCAGCGTCCGCACCTGCTCGACCGCGAGCGGCACTACCTTCTTTCGAGGCACGGAGGGCAGCTTGGCATCGGTGCAAGGGTTGTGCGGAATCATGCGGTCGCGGACTGCTGCCCTGAAGACCGCGTTGACCGTGTTGAAGACGGTGCGGGAGGTGCTTGCGGCGAGCTTGTGGGCGGTCGCCAGGCTGGTGATCCAGCTCTGCACGTCACCGGGCTTGATCGCGCCGAGTGCCCGCTTCTCCCCGACGGGGTAGACGTAGCAACGCAGGTGCTGCGCTACTGCCTTGGCCGTCGACGGCCGGTGCGGCTGGCTGGCCCGCCACTCCTCCGCGTACTCCGTGAAGGGCTTCTTCGCCGACCGTGGGTCGACGTACTGACCGGTGACCACGCTGGTCGTGACCTCGTCGAGCCAGCGTTGGGCGTCGAGTTTCCGGTCGAAGTGGCGGGCGTGCTCCTTGCCGTCGAGGTCGCGGTAGCGGGCTCGCCATTTGCCGTTCGGTCGCTTCTGGATGTTCGCCAAGTGACTTCTCCTTGGTGCTGGTTGTCAGTAGTGGCCCCCGTCCTCGATGTCGCCGTTGAGGGTGCGGGCGTCTCGCTCGTCGCCCATGAGGCGGAGGCACTGCTCGTGGATCGCCTGCGAGCTGTCGGGGTGGGCCTTGATGTGGCCGGCGACGGCGACCACGGCGCGGTGCAGACGGTCGCGGGCGTCGCGGGTCTCGTAAAACGCTTCGACGGCCTCCTGGACGAGCCGTCTGCTGTCGATGTCGAGCCCTTCCAGGGGCGGGGACATCAGCTCTTCAAGGGGGAGCTCGAAGACGCGGGAGAAGGCGAGCGCCTCGTCGAGGTTGATCCGGCGGCGGGGTGAGCCGTTTTCGATGCGCCAAACGGCGGTCTGGTTCATCTTCACGCCGGCTCTGGTCACGCGTTCGGCCAACTCGGTCGTGCTCCAGCCTCTGACCTCGCGCTCCAGGGCCACGCGGCCCGCCACGTTGCCCTCGCTGTAGAGCAGGGGCACCTCGCCCCCGGTCATGCCCTCGTCCATCGAACCTCCATCGCGACCATCGCTATCCGAATTGAAACATGCGCTTCCCGGTTTGGCTAACCGCCGATCATGAGGTACTGATTATGCAGATCGAATCGACACCTAGCCGAATGGGAACGCATGCGATACCTGACCACCGCTGAGGTCGCCGAGCGCTACCGCACCGCCGAGAGCACCGTCCGTTACTGGCGCCATCTCCAGAAGGGACCGCGCGGTATCAAGATCGGCAAGCGGGTGCTCTACCCCGAGACCGAATTGCTGCGCTACGAGCGCGCGCTGATCGACGGCGGAGAGGACTGGGGCCTGGCCTCATGAGCCACCGACAGGCCCAGACACAGCAACGGCCCCCGGCGCGCCAACGCCGAGGGCCGGAGATCCCCATGCACGTCGCCCATCCCTGAACGAACTGGTCGGGGGTGAGACCTTGCCCGTCTCGCCCCCACCCGAGAGGAACATCTGTGGACGACCCTACGTCCCCCGCCGCCCCGAACCCATCCGGTGCCGTCTGGCCGCCCATCGCCGTCCCGGGCCAGGGCCTGCCCCGGCATCGGAAGGGAGCGACGGAGCAGAGGCCAGATTCCGCTCCCACCGCGACCGATGCTTCGGCTGGCGTCCCGAATCGGAACGCGCCGGAGACGCGGCTTGGGGAAGCCGGCACCCCGACCACCGTGCCTTACAGCGCGGACGATACTGCTCGCCACGCACCGGAAGCGCAGGACGGCGACAGCGCGGCAGGCCCAGGCACCGCTCTGCTGGACGATCTCCGTACGGCGATCGGGCGGTACGTGGTGCTGCCGAGCGACGAGGCCCTGACCGCGGTCACCCTCTGGGTCGCCGCCTCGCACATTCAGCCCGGCCTTCAGCACGCGCCACGGCTGGCGGTGGTAGGGCCGACCAAGGGGTGCGGCAAGTCCCGTCTCCTGGATGTCCTCTACGAGACGGTCCACCAGCCGATGATGACGGTGAACACCTCCCCCGCCGTCGTCTTCCGCGTCATCGGCAAGAATCCGCCGACGCTGCTGGTGGACGAGGCCGACACCATCTTCGGCCCCAAGGCGGGCGACAAGGAGGACCTGCGCGGCCTGCTGAACGCCGGGCACCAGCGCAACCGCCCCGCCTGGCGGATCTCCGGGCCGGAGCACAAGCCGACCGCGTTCCCCACCTTCGCGATGGCGGCGCTGGCCGGCATCGGCGACCTACCGGACACGATCATGGACCGGGCGATCGTCATCCGTATGCAGAAGCGCAAGCCGGGGGAGCGGATCACCCCGTTCCGCTCGCGGTACTCCGTGCCGGAGCTGCACGCGATTCGCGACCGGCTGGCCGACTGGCTGGTCCCGCTGCGCGGCGCCGTCGCAGGCATGGTGCCGAAGATGCCCGTCGAGGACCGCGCGGCCGACACATGGGAGCCGCTCGTCATCGTCGCCGATCTCGCCGGTAGGCACTGGCCCGCGCGGGCCAGTGCCGCCTGTCTGGCGATGACGCGCAGCGAGGTGGTCCAAGACGAGCAGACGACGCTGAAGACGCGGCTGCTGCGTGACATCGGCCGAGTCTTCGACCAGGAGGGCAGCAAGGAGGCACTACGCAGCCAGGACCTGCTCGCCGTGCTGATCCAGGACGCCGAGGCCCCGTGGGCGGAGTACGGCACGAAGGGTCTGAACGCCTACCACTTGGCGAATCTGCTGCGCGATTTCGGTATCAGCCCGGCCAACTACCGGTTCGAGAACGGCAGGCAGGCCAAGGCGTACGCCCGCAACCAGTTCGTGGACGCCTGGGCCCGCTACTGCCCCGACCCCGCCCCGTCGGTACCCACCGCTGAGGTCCCGGCACGGCCGACCCCGGGCAGGCCACCCGCCCCTCCGTCCGGGACGCTGCCCACCGGCCCGCCGGGCGGGCCCGCAGGCCCCAGGCCCGCTCGCTGACACCAGGTCCGCATCAATCCGTCGCATCCGTCCCCGCGCAGGTCAGCGCGGGGACGGATCTCCTCGCCGTTACGGATCACTCCGTACCTGCGGCTACCTCCGTACCTGTGCTGACCAGCCATGCGACGGATGCGACGGACGCGACGAACCGCCACCCCTCGACTGACGGAGCACCACCATGCCCGAATCCAGCACCGACGACACCACCTCCTGCCGTCGCAGGAAGCTGTTCAGGCTCCCCCGACGACCAGCAGCAAGCTGGAGCGAACGAGCCTCTAACGAGGCTTCGTCCGCGCTTGTCCCCGCCCCAGGGGTGGCGGAGGACTCCGGCCGGCCCGCTGCCGCCACTACTCCTCCCGACACGCCGGCTACGACACCGCCGCCCGTCGAGCAGCCCTCCTGGCGGGATCTCGACGCCCCCGCCCTACCCGCCCAGGTGAACCGCAAGCGCACCGTCGAGAGGCGCGACCAGGAAAAAACCATCCGCTTCACGCCCAGCGCGGTTGACGAGATCAACGTCGCCGCTCAGCAGCGTGGTCAGAGGTTCGCCGGATTCGTCGGGGACGCCGCCCTGGCCGTCGCACGAGGCACAGCAGGGATGCTCGGCAGCCCGGAGGACGATCCTCTGCGCCCGCTGATCGAGGCCGTCGAGGCACACACGGTCGCGCTCAACCGCATCGGCAGCAACCTCAACCAGATCACCGCAGCCATCAACCGAGGAACCGTGCCCGAGCGAGTGGAAGCGGTCCTCGACCACGTCGAGCAAGCGGCACACAGCAGCTACCACCTCAATGGACCAGCTCCTCGCGGAAGGCGCGCCCCATGGTTCCTGACGTCTCCACCGGCTCCGACAGCCGCGGACTGATCGCCTACCTCTTCGGCCCCGGCCGCCGCGACGAGCACACCAACCCCCACATCGTCGCCGCCTGGGACATGGCCGGCGCCCCCGACCCCGGCCGCGACCCGGCCGCCACCTACACCCAGCTCGCCAAACGACTCGACCACCACGTCGACCTCCGCACCCGCGAGCTCGGCGGCAAGAAGCCCCCTCAGCACGTCTGGCACTGCCCGGTCCGCACCGCCCCCGGCGACCGCTACCTCACCGACACCGAGTGGGCCGAGGTCGCCCGCCGCGTCGTGCACGCCACGGGCATCGCCCCCGACGGCGACGAGAGGGCCTGCCGATGGATCGCGGTCCGTCACGCCGACGACCACATCCACATCATGGCCACCACCGTCCGCGCCGACGGACGCCGCCCCCGCACCCACCAGGACGGCCGACGTGCCCAGGCCGAGTGCCGCAGGATCGAGACCGAGTTCGGCCTGCGCCGCCTGAAGTCCGGTGACCTCACGGCTCCCCGTACCCCCACCGGCGCCGAACGCGCCAAGGCCGAGCGCCAGGGCCAGACGGTGACGGCACGGCACTGGCTGCGCGAGCGGGCCTACGCGGTCGCCGCCGCCGTGCACACCGAGGCCGACTACTTCACCGTGCTGCAGTCCCTCGGCATCAAGGTCAAGACACGCCTCGGCCCCGAGAGCGGCGACGTCATCGGCTAGAGCCTCGCCGCACCCGGCGACACCAACAACGCCGGCGAACCCGTCTGGTACGGCGGCTCGAAACTCGCCCCCGACCTCTCCATCAACCGCCTCCGCGAACGTCTCCCTGACCAAGAGATTGCTGACCGCCCCCGATTCCCGGCGGATCCCGCGGAGCCGTGGCAGCACACCATCGCCGCGATACAGATGGCGCACACCGCCCTCGACTCCGACGACGATGCCGCCGCCCAAGGTCACCTCGCCGCCTTCGGCGGCGCCCTTTACAACATCGCCAGCGCCACACCCGGCCCCCACCGCGCAGAGCTCCGCGCAGCCGCCTCGGCCTACAACCGCGCCCGCCGATCCGCCACCCGCGCCGACCACCAAGCAGCCCACGCCCTACGCCAAGCCGCCAAGCCGCCAAGGAACTCGCCTACGCCCCCAACGAACCCGGCGGACTCGCCATCGCCCTTCTCCTCGCCACCGTCCACCTGGCCCGCGCCGCCGCCAAGTGGCACGAACAGCGCGGCCACCAACAGCAAGCCGCAGCAGCCGACGAAGCCCTCCGCCACCTCCAGGCCGGCTACCAGCAGGCCGCCACCCCGGTCCTGGCAGATCTGACCCGCCGCGCCCCACGAGCCGAACCCACCCGCCGCTTCGAGCAGGACGTCCGCGCGGCCATCCCCGACCACGCCGACCGCATCATGGCCGACCCTTCCTGGCCTGCGCTGACCACCACCCTCGCCCGCGCCGAGACGGAGGGCCACAACGCTCGCCGCCTCCTGGCCGAGATGGGCTCCCAGCGCGAGCTCTCCAGCGCCGAGCGGCCTGCTGAGGTCCTCAACTGGCGCATCACCGCCCAGCCGAATCGACGGATGCAGGCGGCTCACAGCCGAAGCACCTTCAAGCAGGCGTCGTTGGCTTCTTCAGCACAAGGGGCTTCGGCCGCCCCAGTAGATAGGAGGGCTGAAGACCGCAGTCGGCGCCGCTGACCCCAGCCTGATGCCCTCGCCAGCCATCGCGGCGAGGGCATCGGTTCGGTTTCAACGGCAAAGCTTCTCGATGGTGTCATCGAAGTCTGGGAACTCGTTCCCAGCCTGAGCGATGATCGCTGCGGCCGACGCACGGTGGTCCGGAGCAAATCGCTCCGCAACTGCAGCCAGGTCACGATTGCCCTGCGGAGCCCAATCGGGCTCGGGCTCGTCCGAAGTGGCAGCCTCCCACGGGCCGAAGCCGTCAGCTAGAAGCCACAGGAAGGCACCCATGTCGCTGGCGACGACGCCTGTCTCACCTTCCGACCCCAGGAAGACGACGGGCTGCTGTACGAGTTCCCTACCCGGCCGGACCAACCAAAACGCCGCGTAACCGCCGGTGCCGTCCTGGCCGAAGACACGGAAGTCGTCTCCGTTCAGCTCGGCGTTACCTGTCCACGCGCGAAACCAGTCGGTGGTCTCATCGGCAGTCAGAAAGGACTCGTAGGGCTCGAAATCGACCCTGTCCTCGCCGATGCACTCGAGCCGAACTGCCATCGCAGCGGCAAGGGCGGCAGGAAGCTGGCGATCTCCGTTCGCGATCATGCGAAGAGACTATCGATCGCCTCTTGGTTGGCACCGCTGCCTACCTTGCCTCCATCCCAGCCGAGACAAGGTGAACGACAGGTCAGCCGTCGTCGGCCACACCTCCTCGCAGGCCCCACTCATCGAGGCCGGCGTAGATCACTGCAACGCGGCCTCTGGGGAAGTCCAGCGAAGTGGCCTCACCGCTGTAGAGGGCGACCAGCGCATCGGGTCCTCGCCACCAGGTGTCGGTCAAGCCCATCACCTCGCGTACAGGCACATAACCTCTCAAGTCAATGCTGGTGACATCGTCTCCGACGAGCTTGGTGACCTGTTTCGCCCATTTAGATGCGTGGTGAGCCAAGGCCAGCGCTTCCACCCACCCCTCGATGGTTTTGTGGAGAGGAGCCCACTTTTCCGCCTGGATGCCGAACTCACCGGATGGATCGATCATGAACGAGTAGGGGACTGCGGTCCGCTGCATCCCGGCTTCGAACCACCACCCTGCGGAGTCCTCTTCCGGCGAGTCCGGATCGAGGTACTTGGGGCCTCCGTCGTACTGCGGTGCGGGTGGCAGGAGCAGACCGCCCCATCGGTCCTGGTAGGCCGACATCCGATCAATCACCGCTGGTGGAACGTCCCGTTCGAGCCACCACCCCCGGTGCCCCTCAACGGGGCGAACGTCTACTTTGACGCCATGCGTGCCGACAAAGGTTCGCGCTCGTCGGGTCAGACCGTCGGGCACATCATTGATGAGATGAAGATTCATCCGAGGACGCTATCCCGGCTGGTGCAGGAGGGGCCTTGACCGGCCTCCGGGGAAGAACTCCCCAACAGCGAGACTCGCTTTCCCTCCCCGTCCGTGGCGGCGAGGGCATCGGTCGTCAGGCTGCGCGAGCTGTGGGTACCTGTGTGACCCACCTCGTGACCTCAGTCAGGTGCTCGGGCTGTAGACCGAGGTGCGGGTCGGGCTGAATGAGGAGGGTCGCCGTTCCCTTCGTAGTGCGCTCCGCCGCCCAGTCGCGGTCGAGGCCCGTGAAGTCGTCGTCGATCCAGACGGCGGGGGCGTCTGCCAGCCAGACGTCGACGTGGTCTCGTTTCCAGAGGTAGCCGTCGGGATGGCTGGTGGTGATCTGGGGTCTAGGCAGGTCGAGGTAAGGGAAGTCGGACAGCCCCAGGAGGGGGCCGATGATCGTGGTGGCGTCCTTGCGCCAGCTCGTGCACCACACGGGGGTGACGAGTCCGCTGGTCGTGAGGGCGGTGAGGATGCTGCCCTGACTTGGGTCGAGCCAGATGGGCACGGGGTTGCCGGGATGCCGACCGGTGGGCAGGACGGTGTGGCGGACATGGGTGGGCGGGGTGCTGCCGTCGGCGGCCGGGAACGGGATGAGGACGCCGTCGATGTCCAGGAGCAGGTAGGGCAGGGGCATCGTTTCCTCCATCGGTCAGCGTTTGCGGGCGGTGATCAGGAGGGTGGTGGGCCACGGGTCGCGGCGCGGGTGCCGCAGCTCCAGCGCCGATGTGATGCGCAGGCCGGTCCGGGAGAGGTGGGCTCCCCAGCGGCGGGCGTCGAACTCCCGTCGGGCGAGGGGAAGTCGGGTGCGGTCGGGCATGGTGACGTAGTCCTCGCGCGGACGGTCGTCCGTGGATGGATGTCTTCCGGCCCGTGCCGGGTGAGGGACGGAGAAGGCCAGGACACCGCCCGGTTTCAGGCGTCGGGAGATTGCGGCGAGGAGGAGCTCTGGGGCGACGAGGCCGACGGCGCCGAAGACGGAGTAGATCGCGTCGAAGGTCTGGCCGGTGGCCTGTAGGTGGTGCAGTGCGTGGTCGGCGGCGAAGGTGGCGCCGTCGATGTGGCCGTAGTGGGAGCGGGCCCGGCGTACCTGGAGGCCGACCAGGTCCACGCCGGTGGCGCGGGCCTGGTGGTGCTTCGCGAGGTGGGCCACGTTGTGGCCGGGGCCGCAGCCCAGCTCCAGGACGCGCTTGCCGCAGAGGTCCCGGCCCAGGATCTCGGCGCCGGGACCGAGGCCGGCGTGGGTGCTCCATTCCATCCGGGCAGGCGCGGTGAGGGCGTGTGAGGGGGCAGCGGCTGTGCGCTGGGCTGCGTGGGCGTACCAGGGGGAAATCTGGGCGAGCACCTAGACCTCCAGGAGTTGGACCACGTCGCCCAGGTGGCGGCGGACAACGGGGATGTACGCGGGGTCCTTGGCCGGATCGTCGATCCAGCGGATGGCCTGCTCCATGAACCACTCCACGGCCCACATGCGGTGCCAGCCCAGGGCCCATGCCTCTGCGGCCAGTCCGCCCCGCGCGGCGAGAGCGTCCTCGTGCCCGCCCGCGGTGACGTACTGCTCCAGGAACACCCGCATGCGGAAGGGGCTCGGCACGTCGGTGGTGCCGTGGTACGAGGCGAGGTCGATCAGGCCGGGACCGGTAAAGGCGCGGGCGAAGTCGAGGAGGTGCCAGCCGTGTTCTCCGATGTGGACGCTCGTGGGGTGGAACTCGGAGTGGACCCAGCCGAACGGGTCGAGCGTCGCCCCCTGGACACGGGACTCGGCTGCGGCGGAGATCTTCCCCAGAGCGGTCTCGATGTCGGCGCAGTCCGTCCACCGGTCGGCTTTCCGCAGCCGCTGGAGGTGATCGAGGGCTCGGCCGGGCAGGGCTCCGAGGCCCGCCCCGTCGAGGAGGGACAGACCGCCCGCAGGGCGGGCGGCATGGAGCATGACGGCGGCGGCGACACCGTCGAGGTCGTCTGCGTTCCGTACGGGGGTGCCGAGGTCGTCCATGAGCATCCCGAGCCAGTTGTCCTGCATGGCGGTGGCGTGGAGAGCAGGGACCGGGAGCCCGCGCTGGTGGGCCAGCCGCAGGGCCTGGGCCTCGCGGTCGAAGGGCTCCTTGGCGTACTTGAAAACGGCCGTGGTGCCGTCGGGGAAGGTGACGCGTTCGACGCCGGACATGCCCCAGACGCGAATCTCGGCGCGTTCGGGGAGGGGCTTGCCGACGAGGGTGCACAGGTCGTTCAGCAGGGCGGCGGACAGGCTCTGGTCCATGGGGGTCTCCAGGAGACTGGTGGGCTCCGGGGCGGGCGCGCGAGCTGGCCCGCCCCGGAGCCGTACTGGGTTGGGGTTACTCGGCTGCGGGCACGCGGTGGGCGTAGACCTGCTCGATCCAACCCGCCTTGAACTCGGCCAGGTCGTCACGGAAGTTGGCCATCGAGGCACCGTAGGGCGCGACGACGCCGCCGGACTGGTCCGGCACGGACTGGCAGCCGTGCACGAGCCGGCCGCCGAGCGCGGCGTGGGCCTTGATGGACTCGATCCGGCGGTGCTCGTTGAACCAGCTGCCGTGGTAGACCTCGTCCAGCATTCCGCCCGTCGCTTCGTCCAGGTCGAAGACAACGGAGGTTGCGGCGGGGAAGAACCAGCACGGGCCGACGTTGGAGATGTGCCCGTTCAGCTCGACCTTGTTGAGCGCCATCAGCGTGGCCGCCTCGCGCAGCATGCGCAGGTGGTCGGCTGTGACCTGAGGGAGACCAAGGCTCGCCAGGTGCTCCTTGCGGAAGAGGTACGAGTACACCCCGTACGCCGTCGTCAACACGCGGGCGGCGTCGGAGGTGGACTGGCCGTGGTTCTTGATGAAGTCGAGCGCGAGCTGCTCGACCGTGCTCTCGGTCGTCTCGTCCACGTCGAGGAGCTGGGCCTTCACCAGGTCCCAGTCGGCGACGAGCCAGGGGCTGGACTCGAAGCGGAAGAAGTACTCGGCCGGGTCGATGGTGATGCGCCGGCCGTCCACGTGGATGCCGGGCAGGCGGTTCCAGCGCGGGTCGAAGGCGTCGGGCAGCTCGACCGTGATGGTCGCGGTGTCGATGGTGGTCACCGTGTCTCCGTCTCTGATCGTCCGGGCCGGGGCATAGGAATGCCCGAACCCGTTAGGGCGTACGGAACTTGGGGCCGCCCGGCCTGAGAGTGGGGCGGCTGTCGATAAGTGAACCGCTCGCTACGCAGAGTGGGTACGGTGTGACCGAGGTCAAGCGGTATACACGGTTTACGGATCCGGAGTGGAGGCGATCGTGTCGGCACCGACTAGCGCCAACTCCCGCCTGCGCGACACGATCAACGCGGCCGGGTGCACGTACGACGCGCTCGCCAAGGACGTACGCCGCATCGCCGCCGAGAACGGCGAGTTGCTCCAGACCAACAAGTCGGCGATCTCCCACTGGGTGGGCGGTGCACGCGCGCCGTCCGGCCAGGCAGGGCAGTACCTCGCCGAAGCGCTCTCCCGGCGGCTGGGCCGCGTCGTCACCCGAACCGAGCTCGGTCTCCACTCACCCGACGCGGAGCCGCCACTGGACACCGACCCCGTTACCGCGGTCACCGATCTCGGCCGTGCGGACGTCGAACGCCGCCGCTTCCTCGCCATCGCCGCGTTTACCACGGCCGGCGTGGCCATGCCGCTCCTGCATGACCACGAAGCCACCTCGCGGATGCTCCGCGCCCGCACCGCCCGCTCCCTCGTCGGCAGCGACGACATCGACGTCGTACGACAGATCACGGAAGCCTTCAGCGCCGCCGACGAACGCCTCGGCGGCGGCCACGGCCTAACCACGGTCACCGCGTACCTCGCCGACACGGCAGCCCCCATGCTGCGCGGCCGCTTCCTCACAGAAGCCTTACGCCAGACCGCCTTCGGCGCCGTCGCCGAACTCGCCTACCTCGCAGGCTGGAAACACCACGACCTCGGCCACGAAGGCGCCGCCCAGCGCTACTACCAGTTCGGCTACCAACTCGCCTACGAAGCCGACCCCCACGGCCACGCCGCCTGGATGATGCGCGCCCTCGCCCACCAGTCCCTCAGCCTCAAGCAACCCCACCACTGCGTGGACCTCGTCAAAGGCGCCCTCGCCCGCGGCCTCGGCCACGTGGACGGCCAGACCGAAGCGCTCCTCCACATCACGCACGCCCGCGCCTACGCAGCCGTCGGCGAGAACCCATTGGCCGCCCGCGCTCTCCTCGCCGCCGAAGACGCCCTCCTGCGCGAGGACGGTCCCCAGCCCAGCTTCTCCCGCGTCAGCGGCCCCGCCGCCGGCACCGTGGCCAGCCACACCGCACGCACGCTGACCGACCTCGCCGACCACATCGGTACGGAACAACAGCACCGCGACGCCCTCACCCGCTGGGACCCGGAGAAGTACAAGCGAGTCCATGCCCTCACCCATGCCGACCTCGGTGACAGCCTCGCCGCTCAGGCCCGAGCCGATGAAGCTGTCGCGGCCTGGACCCAGGCCCTGGTCCTCATGGAGGGCATGACCTCCGACCGCACCCGGAAGGCGATCACCTCGATCCGCTCGACGCTCGCGGTCTACCAGCGGCGCAAGGTACCCGGTGCCGCCGATCTCGCTCGCCGCGCTCGCGAGGCCCTCGCCTAACATGCCCAACAACCCGCCTGACGAAGGGAACCCCGTGGCTCAGCAGACCGACGACCGCTCCCAAGCCCTCAAGCCGGCGCTCGAATCGATGACCCTGCTGGTCGCGGCCGTCATCGTCCATGACAAGGCCACCAACCGCGTCGTGCTCCTCCAGCGCAGCGAGAACGCCAAGTTCGCCCAGGGCCTGTGGGATCTCCCCGTCGGCAAGAGCGAGCCGGGCGAGCCCATCACCGAAACCGCGGTCCGCGAGCTCTACGAGGAGACGGGCCTCACGGTGAAGCCGGAGTCCCTCAAGGTCGCCCATATCATCCACGGCGCCTGGGGCGTCGAAGCCCCCAACGGCTTCCTCACGGTCGTCTTCGTCGCCCACGAATGGACCGGCGAGCCAGAGAACCGCGAACCTCGCAAGCACTCCCAGGTCTGCTGGGTCGACGCCAACGCCATCCCCGGGGCTTTCGTCCACACCACCGCCAGCGCCCTTGGCCGCTACCTCCAAAGTGGCACCCAGGTGTCCCTTGACGGCTGGACGTAGGAGTTGTGGATGGACGGCCGATCACCGACTCGGTTGTGGAACCAGTCAACGTGGCCGCTGCCACGGGGTTTCCCGCCGATCACGCAACGTGCACAGGACGAGCATGTTGCCTGTTGAGGGTATCGCCCAAGCTGAGTTGGCAGACCAACGTGGCGTATACCGCCCCGAGATGATTAATATGAGTGCGAAATTGGGCATTTAGTGCATCGTCGGGCTGCAGCCCTGCACGAAATATCCACAAACCCGCCCACTGACTGAATGACTGTTGTACAACTGATCGTGCGCCATCAGAGCGTGGCATCGTCGGTCGCCCGCCTCCGGATGGAATTGGGTGGTGACGTTCAACGGGGAGGAATTAACGTTGCCGATTATCATTGGTCAGCGCTTTGCCATGCCTGACTCTCCCACGAGCGAGGGCGGGCATGCGAAACTATTTAAGTCCGTGGACCTTGGAAACGATAACGAGAACGTCGCAGTTAAAGTATTCAAGCCGTCAAGGATTCTCGACGATCGTGTACTGAAGGCGGCGTGGACTAACGAATTAAGCGCCTACCAGGCTCTCGGAGACCATCCGAACCTGGCCCGCATGATCGACTGGGGCCGATGCGATGACGGAGCACCTTACCTAGTTTTCGAATGGCTCGAAAAAGATCTCCTTGATGGGCTTGAAGCTCTCAATATAGAAGGATGGGACGACTTCTGGCCTGTCGCCCGAGATGTCTTGTCTGGCCTAGAGGTCATTCATGCGGAGGGTTTCGTCCACCGTGACATCAAGCCAGAGAACATTCTTGTTTCAGAACACGGCCGCTTTAAGGTTGCAGATTTTGGGACCACAAGACTTGCTGAAACCGTCAGTCTTGGACAAACTATGGCGCCGCTGGGGACGATTCCCTACGCCCCGGAGGAACGTGGAACACGAACCCCAACGGCTGCCTATGACATCTATTCATTTGCGGTCTTGGTTGTTGTCTGCTTGTCGGGAAACATTCCTGCCGATGAAGCATCAGTAAGATCTAGTTTCGAACAGCTAGATCTGCCTCCGGATATCTATTCAGCACTTTCCCCGTGCTTGTCAAATAAGATAGAAGAGCGTCCAGGGAGTGCTGGCGTTCTCCGCGCTCAGCTATCAGCAATCCAGGACGGCAGGGAACGACGGAGGGCACCCGAAGCCGAACTCTTCCTCGATCTTCCGAACTCGGTACTAGAGGCATTTCACAAGCAATATCGAAACAGTGCGACCAAGGAGCAGATCCTAGAGGATGTCATCGCGGTTGGCGCCCTATCGTACGATGCTCGCGTGGGCGCGATTCCCGACTTGCAGATCGCAGGGCAGACATACATCCTCCGCACTCAGCCCCACCGAGTACGCCAGGGAATCCTTCGTGTGCTTCGTATTCAAATGGCGCCGGCACAACTTCTTGAGTTCGCGCGAGCGAATTGGCATCGCCCTAGGATGAAGCTACGCCTCAGCGTACCTACGGATCCAGTCAGAGCAGCTGGTGAGCTTGCCGACCAGATGGCGATGGTAAGCGAAAGAGACGCCGAGAGAGCTGAGTCTGAGGTCCTTTCGGCTGAGGCGGAAGCTTTCTCGTCCTGGCGCTCGACTCTTAATGCCAAATTCTTCCTCGAGAATGAGAGAGGAAGCCGGGTAGCTTACGATAAATTTCGACGTGATGGAAACAGAGTTCGCTTCACGGTGGCGGACGGCTCAGGATTGGAGCCGGGGGAGTCTAGACTCGTCCGTTCCGGAAATCGTCGAGTTCTATTTGGCGAAGTCGAAGGGGTCGAAAATAACGAGGCGATCCTCTACATCACTAAAGGAAGTGCCGGCGAACTACCTAGGCATGGCATTCTTGAGTTCGATGCCGAGGCATCCAAGTCCAAACTCAAGAGGGAGCGTGACGCGCTGGACCAGATCGTAAATCGCAAATCAGCACGTCCGGATCTGCAAGAAATACTCCTGGATCCGCGCAAGAGCGCCGTGCCACAAGCTGTGGAAATTGACGAATATGCGCAAGCGGGCCTCGATGAAGCTAAACGGAAAGCCGTGGCGGCTTCTCTGGGAGCGCGCGACTTTCTACTTGTTCAGGGGCCTCCAGGGACTGGCAAAACGACATTTATCGCAGAACTCGTTGCGCAACACCTACGCAGCAATCCAGATTCTCGGATCGTGCTCACCTCGCAAACGCACATCGCATTGGACAATGCTCTACTGCGCATTCAGGAATTGGAACCCACAGCCACGCTGCTTAGGCTAGGTCGTTCGGACAGGCTTGCCCAGGATGTGGAGCCTCTGTCGATAATTCCCCAGATGGATAAATGGCGCATTTCTGTCCTGAAGGAAAGTCGAAGGTTTATTAAGGAGTACGCCGCACGTCTTGGTATTGATCTTGATGCTACAGACCTTAAGAATTCTGCTCTCGAATTGCGGCGTCGCCAAGAGCGTGCATGTGAGCTCGAATCTCAACTGAGCAGCGAGCAAGGCAACCGGCGCGTGTTGATGGAACAAATTGAGCGTGTGAACTCCATGGCGGGGCCGATCCTCGATGTCGCGTCGACCATCGAGAGTGCTGCACAACACGGATCCGGGACGGAACTGGCCGCAGCGGCCGAACGGTTCATCCAGATCGGCCTGGATCTTGCCTCGCAACTGGAAACAGGCGGACCGCTTGGAGCGAATCTCGTCGAGATGGAAGCGCGACTTGCCGATTGGCGGGATGATCTTCAAACTCAAGTGACTGCTCGCGAGAATGCTCGCCGCGTCCTGATCGAAGAGATGGGTAAAGATGGCAATACCTCGATCGAGGATCTAATCAACTCGGCCCTCTCTCGATCCGCTGTCGATGACCCACGCTTGACGAGCCTTCAGGCCATTGCCTCTGATTGGGAAGAACGTTTCGGTAGGAGTAAGGATTTTACCGCAGTTCTCATAGCGCGTGCACAGGTCGTGGCAGCTACTTGCGTGGGTCTGACGGGTGTCAGAGGAGCAGAATCAACGCACTATGATCTGTGCATTATCGACGAAGCGTCGAAGGCGACAACAACCGAGTCCCTTGTGCCGTTGGCAGCTAGCCGCCGGTGGGTACTCGTGGGAGATGATCGACAACTTCCGCCATTCGTCGAGCAGGCTCTCGAAGCGCCCTCGCTTTTGGAGCAGTTCAATATCACGCGAGAACAGGTTCGTGAAACACTCTTCTCGGTCCTTTCCGAACGCCTGCCTGATTCATGCAAAGTCTCGCTGACGCATCAGCATCGTATGCACCCTGCCATCGGCCAATTGGTGAGTACATGTTTCTATGGCGGCGACCTCACCTCGGAACCTCGAAACCTGTCACCAGTTGTGCAGATGGCCTTGGGCTCCGCTGCTGTTTGGATGAACACGGTAAAGAGGCAAGACAGGCGTGAAAGCCGCTCGGGTAAAAGCACACGCAATAAGGGTGAAGCGCGAGTAATCGCTGGGATTCTGGATCGTCTTCAATGGGTGGCAGAGCAGCAAAATTCGGATCCCTTGAGCGTTGCTGTGTTGACAGGATACGAAGCCCAAAGGCGCGAGATCACCGAAACTCTTGCCAGCGGTGACTTGGGTCGATCGCTGTTGAAAGTCAGGGTTGCAACCGTAGATTCCTATCAAGGGCAAGAGGCGGATATTGCAATCTTCAGCGTCACAAGGTCCAACGTTAGTGGGGATCTAGGGTTTCTTCGAAGCGAGGAGCGCGTCAATGTTGCAGTCTCTCGCGCCCGGGACGCGCTTGTGATTGTGGGTGACGCCGGATTCATTGAATCTGCTTCCGAGTCGGTCAACCCCTTGTATAAAATTCGCAACTACATGGTCCGTGCCAGCGACTGCAAAATTGAAACGGCGGAGTAGCCATGAATGAATTTGCCGTCGAGGAGACGGTGCGGAGATTGTCCAAGCGCCCCGGGTATCGGTTGGTGACCTACAGAGAGGTAGGACTTCCTCATTGGGATGTACCGATTCGCTGCAGGCTTCTCAAGAATAAGTCGCTAGGCGTTCTCGACGAGTTCATTTTGCGCTGCATCGAGGCTGGGCTCGCGGTCAGTGACGACGTAGCCGGCTTTCTCGTGCTTCCTGTGGAAGTGGTAGATGCTGCCATGGGGCGGCTCGTCCTTTCGGGGCACATTATTGCTGTGCCAGGCACAAGCAAGACGCAAGTGGTTCGGTATGTACTTTCTGACCGTGGAAAGCGGGCGGCAAAAGAGCTGACAGATATTACCCCGGAAGAGCGAACTCTTCGGATGGCATATGATGGATTGACGCGGAAATATGTTTTTGTCGAAAAATCTATGCGCTGGCGCCCTCGGGACCTTAGAGATCTGCACATCTTGGAGATTCCCGCCTTTCCGGCAGACCCTCCGGCTGTGAGCCCAGAGGACACCTCGGCCGTAGCATCGGTCCTTCGGCGTATCACGGAAACTGCCCAGCATGATCTATTGACGGTAATGACTCTCGATGGAAAGCGAGAGAAATTCTTTGTGCGCGCCCTTGCCCTGGTATTTGAATCTGTAGATCGCCCGGAAGAAATTTACGTCCAATTTGCGATTGACGGTAGGGTCAGCGAGGAGCATGATCTAGCCTTCGCGAAAGCGGAAGGGCAGCGAAAAATCGGAATCGTCGGATCGCTTCGGGATGCTGATTCCGTGGTGGATGCGTTGCTTGGCGACGAACTTATTAAGCAACGGGCAGATGACGCCGAAGTTGAAACAATTAGGAGGACGACTGAGAATTTTAGAGTTCAACTCTCCAGCTTGGAAGAGCAGACCGAGAAAGCATCTGCTGAAAAGAGAGAACAGCTCGTAGATCTGGCGACTGGTGTAGCTAGGCGTCTAGATGATGCAGAGGCGACACTGAAGCGTATCCCTGTGCGAGTTCTTGAAGTGCATGAGCACGCACCACTCCTGGCCGACGCTCTTGACGCAGCTAAAGAGCAGCTATTGATTATCTCGCCATGGATTCGGGCTGCGGTAATCGATGATCGATTCGTTAAGAGTGTTAGGCGTCTACTGGAGTCGGATGTTGCAGTCGTGATCGGTTACGGGATTGATGATGGGAAATTTATCAATGAACGTGATCGGGCGGCGGAGAAGAGACTTCAAAGACTGGCTGTCGAATTCGATAAATTCCGTTTTATTCGGCTGGGTGACACTCATGCGAAAATTCTAATCGTGGATCACTCCTATGCTGTCGTGACGAGCTTCAATTGGCTGTCTTTCCGAGGTGACCCGAACCGTCCTTTCCGGGATGAGCGGGGTACTCTTATTACGATAGAGGAAGAGGTTAAACGCCTTCGTTCGGACTACATGGCCCGATTGGGAGCCGCTGACACACCCTCTGCTTACTGAGGTTGAACTCGTGGAGTCGTAGGGGCTGACGGCTCGTCGCCCGTGCGGTATCACGGGGGCATGCGGTATCCACAAGGGGGCGGGCTGAC
>NZ_JBIWFO010000013.1:0-67636 GCF_044763125.1 Streptomyces sp. NPDC096310
AGCGGAACCAACCGATCGGAATAAGACCAGTGGTTCACAGCGTCCTCGCTGTGTTTACTACAAAGGAACCTCAACCCACCGGACAGAGCCGGTAGGTCGGGGTATCAACATATCTGGCGTTGACTTTTGGCACGCTGTTGAGTTCTCAAGGAACGGACGCTTCCTTCGTACTCACCCCTGCGGGCTTTCCTCCGGGCGCTTCCCTTCGGTCTTTCATTTTGTTCTGTACTTCGTTCCTACGTTTCCGACTCTATCAGACTCTTTCGTGTCCGATTCCCCGTCGGAGCGGGGTTCGCTTTCCAGTTCTTCGCTTTCGCGCTTTCCCTTTCCAGCGATTCCGACTCTACCAGATTCATTCGGCATGTTCTGCCTCAAGAATTCCGGTGGCCTTTGGATTGGCCTTTTGTCTTTCGACGGACCCGACTTTAACAGAAGCGAGCCGACAGAATTTCACCGGCCAAAACAATCTGCTGGTCGAATCGAGAAGGGCTCCGTGGGAATCCAGTCCCACCGGGCGCCGTGTAGATGTTATGTGGCCGACTCGAAGCTTGTCCAACTCCGAGGCAACCGTTCAAATCTACCTCCCCACTCCGACCGTGTCAACGGTTTTTGTGGGGCGAAGAGGAGACTAACAGGTCGAGTACGCCCCACGCACATCAGGCGGCGACGGGAAGCCGCGCGCTGCGCTCCGTGGCGTCCAGGTCGCCCGTCTCGCCCTCCCGTACCGCCCTGCCGCCGAGGATGTAGACGTAGGCGAGGAAGGCCAGTTCGGCGACGACTCCGATGGTGATCCGCGCCCAGGTGGGCAGGCCGGACGGGGTGACGAAACCTTCGATCACGCCCGATACGAAGAGGACCAGCGCCAGGCCGAGTGCCATGCCGAGTGCGGCGCGGCCCTGTTGGGCCATGGCTGTCCGGCGGCTGTAAGGGCCCGGGTCGATCAGGGTCCATCCGAGACGCAGCCCCGTGCCGGCCGCGACGAAGACCGCCGTCAGTTCGAGCAGGCCGTGGGGGAGGATCAGGCCGAGGAACGTGTCGAGGCGGCCCGCCGAGGACATCAGCCCGATGCCGACGCCCAGGTTGAGGACGTTGACGAAGAGGATCCAGATCACCGGCAGGCAGAGAAAGGCCCCCAGGACGAGGCACATGGCGGCGGCCTGCGCGTTGTTCGTCCAGACCTGCGCCGCGAACGACGCCGCCGGGTGGCTGGAGTAGTACGTCTCGTACTCGCCGCCCGGACGGGTCATCCTGCGCAGGTCCTCGGGCGCCCCGATCGCCGCCTGCACTTCGGGGTGGACGCCTGTCCACCAGCCGATGGCGGCCGCGAGGAGAGTGCAGAGGAGCGCGGTCGGTATCCACCAGCGCCGCGCGCGGTAGACGGCGGCCGGGAATCCCGCCATCAGGAATCGCGCGACATCCCGCCAGCCGGCGCGTCGCGTGCCGGTGACTGTCGCGCGGGCCCGGGCCACGAGCTGGGTGAGGCGGGTGGTGAGTACGGGATCGGGCGCGCTGGACTGGATCAGCGAGAGATGCGTGGCGGTGCGCTGGTACAGGGCGACGAGTTCATCGGCCTCCGCGCCGGTGAGGCGTCGGCCGCGGCCCAGAAGGTGGTCCAGGCGGTCCCACTCGGCGCGGTGGCTGGTCACGAAGACATCGAGGTCCATGGTCGGCTACTGCTCCAGGCACTGTGCGTACGGTCCGTACCGCCGGCGTCGGCACGGCTGACTGCGGCGCGTTGTGGGCCAGCTTGGCAGACTGGCCCTCTCCAGGGCGGGGAAGGTCGGCGAAGGGTGGGCACCGGTGGATGAGCTTGTGACGGGCGACGCGGTCGTCCTGGGGCTGCGCCCGGCGCGGCTGCCGAGTCGGGCGCTGGCGACGGCGATCGATCTCGCGGTGGCCGGGGCGGCGTATCTGCTGGTGTCGGTCGGCATCATGCTGTCGACGGGTTCGCTGGACGAGGCGGCCGTCGCCGCCCTGGCCGTCGCCTCGTTCCTTCTGGTGCTGGTCGGCGGTCCGATCGCCGTGGAGACGCTCAGCCATGGGCGTTCGCTCGGCAAGATGGCCTGCGGGCTGCGGGTCGTACGGGACGACGGCGGGCCCATACGGTTCCGCCACGCGCTGGTGCGCGGGGCGATGGGCGTGGTGGAGATCCTTTTCTCGGTCGGGGTGGTCGCCTGTGTCGCGTCGCTGGTGTCGGCGCGGGGGCGGCGGATCGGGGATGTGTTCGCGGGGACCCTCGTCGTACGGGAGAGGGTGCCGACGCCGCACCGGGCGGCGGTGCCGCCGCCCCCGCCGTGGCTCGTGGGGCGCTTCGCCGAGCTGGACCTGTCTGCCGTACCGGACGATCTGTGGCTCGCGATACGTCAGTACCTGACGCGGATGGGGCAGCTCGACGCGGGCGTGAGCCGGTCGATGGCCGAACGTCTCGCGGGTGATCTGGCGACTCGTACGGGCACCCCGGCGCCCCGGGAGGTGCCCGCCGGCGCATATCTGGCGGCCGTCGTCAACGAGCGGCAGGCCAGGGACGCACGGCGCGCCTTCGGCCCCCGCGTCGGCGCCGCTCCGGCCCCTGTCGTACCCGAAGCCGGAGCCGGTTCTCCCGTGGTCTCCCCTCCCCCTCCTGCCGACCCTTCCGGAGACTCCCCCTCCGCCTCCGGCGACTCGTCTTCCGTCCCGCCCGCCACCGGGTTCGCCCCGCCCGCATAGGTACGGGGCGGGGCGGGTGTCGGCCTCGGCGTCAGGTCGGTGGTGACGGTGGGGTTTCGAGGTCTTCCAGCTCGATGCCGGGGGCCGAGAGCACGACGTCGCCGGCAATGTGAACGGTGTGCTGTTCACCGGTGTCCAGGGCGCTGACCTGGTACTCGTCCACGATCAGGGGCCCGTTGTCAGTGGTGTGCGCTTCACTGTTCACCAGGGCCCAGGACTGGTCGAGCGTGCGGGGGGCGAGGACCGGGTCCGTGAAGGCCACGAGGCGGACGCGCGTCGTGGGCGAGTCGGGGGTGAGGCGCAGGAGGCGGGTCGTCGCGACGAGAAAGGCGGGGGATGTGCCGGTGAAGGCGTGGGCCTTGACGTTGCCTTCCGTGGCGTGGGTGCCGGTGGGGTCGGTACGGACCCAGGTGACGCCTTCGAGGGCGGCGCCGCGGATCTGCCAGCTCGCCGCGTGGAGTTGAAGCCGGATGGGGCGGCCGAGTTCGTCGAGGGCCAGATCGACGGAGCCCGAGTGGTCGCCGGAGGGAGTGGTGATCTGGGAGACGTAGCGCCAGCCGGAGGGGCCGGGCGCGCAGTGGAAGTGTTCGTCACCGAGAGGGGTGTGATCGTGCGGGTCATGGAGCGAATAACGGCCGCGGGGCATGAGGCTTTCAGGTCCTTCATGTACTCGGCGGCTGACAGCACACCGCAGGGGAGCTGACAGCACACCGTATGTCCGGCGCTCCGGCCGTACACATCACGCACGGAACAAGCCCCCGACACGGGGGTGCGGGGGCCTGTTCTGTGAGGTGTGCGGTGCCGGGAGCCGGGGTGTGGATCAGTAGCGGTAGTGGTCCGGCTTGTACGGGCCCTCTACCTCGACGCCGATGTACGCGGCCTGCTCCGGGCGGAGGGTCGTCAGCTTCACACCGAGCGCGTCGAGGTGGAGACGGGCGACCTTCTCGTCCAGGGCCTTGGGGAGCACGTAGACGTCGGTCGGGTACTCCTCCGGCTTGGTGAAGAGCTCGATCTGGGCCAGGGTCTGGTCCGCGAACGAGTTCGACATCACGAAGGAGGGGTGGCCGGTCGCGTTGCCCAGGTTGAGCAGTCGGCCCTCGGACAGGACGATGAGCGTCTTGCCGTCGGGGAAGGTCCAGGTGTGGACCTGGGGCTTCACCTCGTCCTTGACGATGCCGTCGATCTTCGCGAGGCCGGCCATGTCGATCTCGTTGTCGAAGTGGCCGATGTTGCCGACGATCGCCTGGTGCTTCATCTTGGCCATGTCCGAGGCCATGATGATGTCCTTGTTGCCGGTCGTGGTGACAAAGATGTCGGCGATGGCGACGACGTCGTCCAGCGTCGAGACCTGGTAGCCGTCCATCGCGGCCTGGAGCGCGCAGATCGGGTCGATCTCGGTGATGATCACGCGGGCGCCCTGGCCGCGCAAGGACTCGGCGCAGCCCTTGCCGACGTCGCCGTAGCCGAAGACGACCGCGACCTTGCCGCCGATGAGGACGTCGGTGGCGCGGTTGATGCCGTCGATCAGCGAGTGGCGGCAGCCGTACTTGTTGTCGAACTTGGACTTGGTGACCGCGTCGTTGACGTTGATCGCCGGGAAGAGGAGGAGGCCGTCGCGCTGCATCTCGTACAGGCGGTGGACACCGGTCGTGGTCTCCTCGGTGACGCCGCGGATCTCGGACGCCAGCCGGGTCCACTTCTGCGGGTTCTCGGAGAGGGTGCGGTTCAGCAGGGTGAGGATGTGGCCGTACTCCTCGCTGTCCGCCGTCGACGGGTCCGGTGCCTCGCCGGCCTTCTCGAACTCGACGCCCTTGTGGACCAGGAGGGTGGCGTCACCGCCGTCGTCCAGGATCATGTTCGGGCCGCCGGTGGGCGTGTTGGGCCACGTGAGGGCCTGCTCCGTGCACCACCAGTACTCCTCCAGCGTCTCGCCCTTCCAGGCGAAGACGGGGACGCCCTTGGGGTCCTCCGGGGTGCCCTCGGCGCCGACCGCGATGGCGGCGGCGGCGTGGTCCTGGGTGGAGAAGATGTTGCAGGATGCCCAGCGGACGTCGGCGCCGAGCGCGGTCAGGGTCTCGATGAGGACCGCGGTCTGCACGGTCATGTGCAGCGAGCCGGTGATACGGGCGCCGGCCAGGGGCTGCGTCGCCGCGTACTCCTTGCGGATCGACATCAGGCCGGGCATCTCGTGCTCGGCGAGCGTGATCTCCTTGCGGCCGAACTCGGCGAGCGAGAGGTCGGCGACCTTGAAGTCCTGTCGGTTGGCGACAGTCGTCATAACGAGCTGCTCCTCGTAAATCGGGTCGAGGGTGGGTACGTACGGCTGACTCTGCGGCGGCGGGCATACGAATGCCCGGGCTACGCGGGGCAGTCCGTCGGAGGCCCTCTCTCCCTCGGCCGGTCCACAGGGCGGACCGCCCGACCGCCATCAGCAGCGACGTCTGGCTCTGGTCACGAATCTACACCGGTCGGCCCAGTGACCTACAGCCGAACCGGGAAGGGAGCGGTACCTGTATGCGGAGGGACACGTGGGAGGCGCGGGAGAGACACGGTGGAGGGGTGGGTTCAGGGAGGGACGTACAGCAGGAGGAGGCAGGAGGGGAGGCGGGGCTGTGCCGGATGAGGCAGCCGGTCGCGCTCTCCCTCGCCGCTCTCCCTCCTGCTCCGTCCACCCTGTCTATGCCGTCTGCTTCGTCTACTTGCCTACTTCGTCGTGTCCGGGGGCGTGGGGGCGTCCTTGGCCGGGTTGGTGCCCGCGGCCGCTGCCGAGGCGCTGTAGATGTCCGGCTCCAGGTAGATGACCCGGGCGATCGGGACGGCCTCGCGGATACGGGACTCGGCCGCGTTGATCGCGGCGGCGACCTCGGCCGCCGTGTCGTCGTGCTCCACCGCGATCTTCGCCGCGACCAGCAGTTCCTCGGGGCCGAGGTGGAGCGTACGCATGTGGATGATGCCTGTCACGACATCGCCGTCGACGATGGCGTCCTTGATCTTCTCGATGTCGTCCGTGCCCGCGGCCTCGCCGAGCAGCAGCGACTTCGTCTCGGCCGCGAGGACCAGGGCGATCACGATGAGGAGGACACCGATGCAGAGTGTGCCGATGCCGTCCCAGATGCCGTCGCCGGTCGCCAGGGCGATACCGACGCCGCCGAGGGCGAGGACCAGACCGATCAGAGCGCCGAAGTCCTCCAGCAGGACGACGGGCAGTTCGGGAGCCTTGGCCCGGCGGATGAAGTCCTTCCAGGAGAGCGAGCCACGCGTGGCGTTGGACTCCTGGATGGCCGTACGGAAGGAGATGGACTCGGCGATGATCGCGAAGACCAGTACCCCGACCGGCCAGTACCACGCCTCGATCTCGTGCGGGTGCTTGATCTTCTCGTAGCCCTCGTAGATCGCGAACATGCCGCCGACCGAGAACAGCACGATGGAGACGAGGAAGGCGTAGATGTAGCGCTCGCGCCCGTAGCCGAAGGGGTGCTCGGGTGTCGCCTCGCGCTTCGCCTTCTTGCCGCCGAGGAGGAGCAGCCCCTGGTTGCCGGAGTCGGCGAGGGAGTGCACGCCCTCGGCGAGCATCGACGAGGACCCGCTGAAGGCGAATGCCACGAACTTGGCTACTGCGATCGCGAGGTTGGCGCCGAGCGCCGCCACGATCGCCTTGGTTCCGCCGGACGCGCTCATGGGTGCGTGGTGTCCCTTCCTTGGTCTGCGGCCCTGGCGCCGCCGTACGGCGGGACATTGTTGCAGCCGCGGGGGCGGCGGGTGGATCAGGCCACGACTGTGGCGCGGAACACCGTGCCGGTACCGGACAGTTCGGCCTTTTCACCCGCCGGGACGAAGACCGCGCCGCCGGGCGCCAGCGCGAGGCCGCCCGCGCGGGGGGCGCCCGCCGTGCAGAGCAGGATCTGCGGGGTGTCCGTAGTGAGGTCGCGGGGCGCGGCGCCCGGCGCGAGGGTGAAGCGGGAGAGCCGGAACTCGTCGATGGGGGTCTCGTACAGCTCCTCGCCGGACGCGGACGCCTCGGGGCGCAGGATGTTCGGCTCGGTCGCCTCGAAGCGCACGATACGGAGGAGTTCGGGGACGTCCACGTGCTTGGGGGTGAGGCCGCAGCGCAGGACGTTGTCCGAGTTGGCCATGATCTCGACGCCGAGGCCGTCGAGGTACGCGTGCGGTACCCCGGCGCCGAGGAAGAGCGCCTCGCCCGGCTGGAGTTGTACGTGGTTCAGCAGCATGGCGGCGATGACGCCGGGGTCGCCCGGGTAGTGGCGGGCGATCGACGCGTACGGGGCGTACGCGCCGCCGAGCCGGTCGGCGGCGGCAGCGGCCTCGGTGACCGTGGCGGCCATCTCGTCCGGGTCGGCGCCCAGCACGGCGGTCAGGACCTCGCGCAGCGCGGCCTCTTCGGGGTGGGCGTGCAGCAGGTCGACGTACGGCTTGAGCGCGTCGACGTCGAGCCGCGCGAGCAGGCCGGCGGCCTCCTCGGGCGCGCGGAAGCCGCAGAGCCCTTCGAAGGGGGTGAGCGCGCAGATCAGTTCGGGCTTGTGGTTGGCGTCCTTGTAGTTGCGGTGCGGGGCGTCGACGGGGACGCCGCGGCGCTCCTCGTCCGCGAACCCCTGCCGCGCCTGGTCGAGGTCGGGGTGGACCTGGAGGGAGAGCGGCGATCCGGCGGCGAGCAGTTTGAGCAGGAAGGGCAGCCGGGGGCCGAACTTCCGCGTGGTGGCCGTACCGAGCTCGGCCTCGGGGCCGGCGTCGATGATGTCCGAGAGGGCCTGCTCGCCGGCGCCGTGGCCGCGGTCGAGCCGCGAGGGGGCGCCGGGGTGGGCGCCGAGCCACATCTCGGCCTGCGGCTCGCCCGTGGGAGGGGTGCCGAGCAGTTCCGGGATGGCGGTGGTCGAGCCCCAGGCGTAGGGGCGCACGGTGTTGGAGAGGCGGTCCATGGGGTGAGCCTTCTGGTGCGAGGTGGCGGCGCGGTGGCGGTGGGGTGGTGTCCGGGTGGCGACGCGGTGGTGTGGTGGTGGGGTGGCGACACGGTGGTGGTGTGGTGGTGGGGTGGCGATGCGCTGGGTGGTGTCGCGGCGCCGAGGGGCGTACGGGTGCGCGGGGCGCGTGCCGTGTGCCAGGGGGCGCCGCGCGCGCTGGGCGTGAGGTCAGGCGGGGGTGGTGCCCGCGGCGAGTGCCAGGTAGACCGTGGCGAAGTCGGTGACGGCGATCAGCTCGGCCAGGGCCTCGATCTCGGTGCCCTCCTCCGGCTCCAGTTCGCTGATGGGCGTCTCGTGGCCGAGGGCGAGTTCCCGCGCGGCGGGGGCGGCGGTCAGGCCGCCGACCGGGCGGTCCCTGAGCAGGACGACCCGGGCGCGCAGCGCCTGGCTCTCCTCGACCCGGTCGCGGAAGAAGTCGTCGGGGTCGGCGCCGCCGGCGAGGTCACCGGCGAGCAGCGTCCCGTGGGCCTGGAGCGCCTCGGGCAGCTCGGCGGCGAGCGCGGGGCGGCCGGTCAGCTCGGCCAGTACGGCGGCGAAGCGGCGCCCGGCGGGGGCCGCAGCCGTCCCCTCCGTCCAGATCAGCGGGAGGCTGTCGGCCAGTTCGGCGGCGAGGGTCTTGGCGGGGTTGCTGTATGTGACGACGGCCGGTCCGCAGCGTTCGGCGGTACGGTCCAGCCGGTCGGCGACGAGCTGAAGGCTCTCCGGCGGCGCGGTGAGCAGCCCGACCCGGTCGAGCAGCACGAGCAGCGGGACGAGCAGGGCCCAGAGCGCGCCGGGGCCGGTCACCCGGGTGTCCTCCTCGACGGAGTTCTCCCACTCGTTCGGCGCTGTCGCCATCGGTACGACGAGTCCGTGCGTACCGCCGAGCGACTCGCTCAGCGGGGAGTGTCCCGGCGCGACGGCGACGACCGTGCAGCCGCGCCGGTACGCCTGCTCGGCGAGGAGCGCCAGGCCGGGTTCGCTGCCGTCCGTGGTGGCGATCAGCAGCAGGTCCACGGGGCCGGCCCAGCCCGGCAGCGCCCAGCGCAGGGCTCCGGCGGCGGGGGCGACGCCGGTGGGCAGGATCCGGGTCACGGGCGCGGCTCCGCCGGCCAGGGCGGCCACGAGATCGGCGGCGCCGGTCGCGGCGGCACCGGAACCGGCGATCAGTACGGCGCGGGGGCGGCCCTCGGGCGCCAGTTCGCCGACGCCGGCCTCGGCGGTCCGCCGCAGGGCGGTACGGACCCGGGCCCCGGCCTCGGCGGCGTCACGGAGCAGACCGCGGTGGTCGGCGCGGGTGAGCGCGTCGGGGGCGTCGAGCAGCGACTCGTCGAGCATGAGGGGTGGGCCTCCGCTGGTGTGGCACGTGAGCAGGGCTGGTCTGGTGTGAGCAGGGCCGGCGTGTCGGCAGGACCGGCGAGAGCGGCGCTCGCGTGAGCGGCACTCGTACGAGGCGTACGTGCGCGGGCGTGGCCGCTTACGCGGGGCGGCGTGCCTCGTCCACGAGGAGCACCGGGATGTCGTCCCTGACCGGGTACGCCAGGCCGCACGCCTCGCCGGTGCAGACCAGCTCGGGGGTCTCGTCCGAGGTGCGGTCGCTGAGCGGCGCGTGACAGGCCGGGCAGGCCAGGATCTCCAGGAGGCCGGCTTCGAGCGGCATGGGGTGGTGTCCCTTCGAACAGGTGGATAGACGCTTGTCAGCCTACCGCCGGTGGGCCCCGCGCCCGCCGTCCCCGGGCGGGCGGGCAGGGACGGCGGGGCGTGTGCGGGGACGGCGGGGCGTGTGCGGGGACGGCGGGGCGTGGTGGCACCACCCCGGGTCGCCACGGGGTGGTGCCACCCGTCGGGCGCAAGGGTTGTCCACGGGTCCGCGGTCAGGGGCAGGTGCGGGTCAGCCCCTGATGAGGGCCAGGGTTTCGTCCCGCAGCCTCGCCATCGTCCCCTCGTCCCGCGCCTCGACGTTCAGGCGCAGCAGCGGTTCGGTGTTGGAGGGGCGGACGTTGAGCCACCAGTCCGCCGTGGCCACCGTCAGACCGTCCAGGTCGTCGAGGGTGACCCCGTCGCGCGGCGCGAACGCCGCGCGGACCGCCGCCATCCGCGCCTCCTGGTCGTCCACCGTGGAGTTGATCTCGCCCGAGCCCGCGTAGCGGTCGTACGAGGAGACCAGTTCCGAGAGCGGGCCGTCCTGGCCGCCGAGGGCCGCCAGGACGTGGAGCGCGGCGAGCATGCCCGTGTCCGCATTCCAGAAGTCGCGGAAGTAGTAGTGCGCGGAGTGCTCGCCGCCGAAGACCGCGCCCGTCGTGGCCATCTCCTGCTTGATGAAGGAGTGGCCGACGCGGGTACGGACCGGGGTGCCGCCGTTCTCCCTGACGACCTCGGGGACCGACCAGGACGTGATCAGGTTGTGGATGACCGTCGCGCCCGGGTGCTTGGCCAGTTCGCGGGCGGCGACCAGGGCGGTGATCGCGGACGGGGAGACACCCCGGCCGCGCTCGTCCACGACGAAGCAGCGGTCCGCGTCGCCGTCGAAGGCCAGGCCGAGGTCGGCGCCCTCGGCGAGCACGCGGGCCTGGAGGTCGACGAGGTTCTTCGGGTCCAGCGGGTTCGCCTCGTGGTTCGGGAACGTACCGTCCAACTCGAAGTACAGGGGCACGACATCGAGCGGCAGGCCGGCGAAGACGGTCGGGACCGTGTGGCCGCCCATGCCGTTGCCCGCGTCCACGACGACCTTCAGCGGGCGGATCGCGGAGAGATCGACCAAGGAGAGGAGATACGCGGCGTAATCCTCCAACGTGTCACGCTGCGTGAGGGTTCCCGCCGTCTCCGGCGCCTCCCCCGTGGCGGCGGTCCCAGAGGCGGCGGCCCCCATGGCGGCGGCCCCCATGGCGGCGCTCCCGGGGGCTTCCGGCGCCCCGGCCGGCAGCCAACTCTCCACGAGGGCGCGGATCTCCGCGAGCCCCGTGTCCCGGCCCACCGGCGCCGCACCCGCGCGGCACATCTTGATGCCGTTGTACCGGGCCGGGTTGTGCGACGCGGTGAACATCGCACCGGGGATGTTCATGTTCCCGGACGCGAAGTAGAGCTGGTCCGTGGAGCACAGCCCGATGAGGGTGGCGTCCGCTCCGCGCGCGCGGGCGCCCCGGGCGAAGGCCGCCGCGAGAGCCGGCGAGGAGGGCCGCATGTCGTGACCGACGACGATGGCCCGGGCGGCGGTGACCTCGGCGAAGGCGGCGCCGAACAGTTCGGCGAGCCGGTCGTCGAGCTGGTCCGGGTAGACGCCTCGTACGTCGTACGCCTTCACGATCTGCGCCACACTCGACGCGTTCGACGCGTTCGACGCGTTCAACGCACTCTTCCCGTTCGTCGCATGCGGCACAGGTGAAACATCGGCCACGGTCACGCCCTCCAGAGGTTCCTGTCACTGCGGTCGGATCAGCGCGCTCCGTTCAGCGCGGTAAGTCGGTTCAAACTACCCGGCCGGGTGACACCGTTAAGGCAGCATCCACCCCAGTACGGCCGTACTCTGCCCCACCACGATCAGGCACATCACCAGGAGCAGTCCCAGACTCCACGGCAGCACCTTGCGCAGCACGTCCCCCTCCTTGCCCGCCAACCCCACCGCCGCGCACGCGATCGTCAGATTCTGCGGGGAGATCATCTTGCCGAGCACGCCCCCGGAGCTGTTCGCGGCGGCCAGCAGCTCCGGCGCGAGGCCCGACTGGTGCGCCGCCGTCACCTGGAGCGCGCCGAACAGGGCGTTGGCCGAGGTGTCCGAGCCGGAGACCGCGACACCGAACCAGCCGAGGATCGGCGAGAGGAACGCGAGCCCGGCGCCCGCCGCCGCGACGAAGTGGCCGATGGTCGCCGCCTGCCCGGACAGGTTCATGACGTACGCGAGGGCCAGTACCGAGGTGACGGTGAGGATCGCGTACCGCAGTTCGTGCACGGTCGCCGCCCACTCGCGGGCCGCGTCCGCCGCCCGTACACCCAGCACCACGGCGGTGATCAGCCCGGCGAGGAGCACGAGGGTGCCGCCGGTGCCGACGAGGGGCAGCGTGAACACATTGGCCCCGACCCGCTCGCCGCCGGGGTTCGCGACATCGAGGAACGGCCAGTCGAAGACCTGTGTCGCCTTGGCCAGCAGTTCCTTGACGGGCGGGATCTGCGCGACGGAGAAGATCACGACGATCAGGGCGTACGGAGCGTAGGCGCGCACCACTTCGGGGCGCGGGTCGTCCTGGCCCAGGTCCTCGCTCGGTACCCCGGTGAGTACGGCGGCGCGTACCGGCTCGGCCGCCGGCCGGCGGGCCGAGGGCAACGCGACCAGCGCCGCCGCTCCCGCCAGCGCGGCCGCGATGTCGGCGAGTTGGGCGGAGAGAAAATTGGCGGCCGCGAACTGCGCGACGGCGAAGGCGACTCCGCACGCCAGCGCGGGCGCCCATGTCTCGCGCAGCCCTCGTCGGCCGTCGACGAGTCCGATGAGCACCAGCGGTACGACGAGGGCGAGGAGCGGGGTCTGCCGGCCGACGACGGAGGCGACCGTGTCCAGCGGCAATCCGGTGACCTGGGCGAGCGTCACGACCGGTGTGCCCATCGCACCGAAGGCCACGGGCGCGGTGTTGGCGACGAGCGAGACGACGGCGGCCTTGACCGGGTCGAACCCGAGCGCCACCAGCATCACCGAACAGATCGCGACCGGCGCGCCGAACCCCGCGAGCGCTTCGAGGAGCGCGCCGAAGCAGAACGCGATGACGAGCGCCTGGATACGCGGGTCGTCGGAGAGGCGTCCGAACGAGCGCCGCAGGATGTCGAAGTGCTGGGTCCTGACCGTCATCCGGTAGACCCAGAGGGCGTTGACGACGATCCACATGATGGGGAAGAGCCCGAAGAGCACGCCCTGCGCGCCGGCCGACACCGTCTGGCCGAGGGGCATCGCGAAGGCGGCACAGGCGACGAGTACGGCGACGGCGAGACCGATGAGTCCGGCGAGATGGGCCCGCATACGCACGCCACCGAGCAGGATCAGCACGGTGGCGAGGGGGAGAGCGGCGACGAGGGCGGAGAGTGCGAGCGAATCGGCGACAGGTTCCAGTTGCTGTACGAACACGACAGTCCTCCGGAATTCCGCGATACGGAAAGTGATCTCTCACGAGTGGAGGAATGGTCGTGTCCGCGCCAAGTGAAGGTCAATGGCCCGTGCAGGATCCGTAGCGGAAACCCCCCGCGTCAGCGGAATCCGAAACCCCGGCAACCACGCGGGGACGGCGGTGCGCATACCCCGTAATCCGGGCAAAACCAGCGGTGCGCGCACCCAGCGCCCCGGCAGAACCAGCGGTGCGTACGCCTCAGGACTCCGGGGAGCGCAGCACCCGGAGATGGCCCCGGCGCCCGACCTCCATCGGATCCGCCCCGCGTGCGCCCTTTCCGCCACCCTCGGGCGACCGCTCCGGCGGCCGGGCCGCCTCCCGTACGGCGTTGGCCAGCGCTTCGAGATCGTCGCCGCTCGGCTGCGCGGGGGCCGAGCCGTCCGTCAGCCGGACGACCTCCCAGCCACGCGGCGCGGTCAGCCGCTCACTGTGCTCCGCACACAGGTCGTAGCAGTGAGGCTCGGCGTAGGTGGCGAGCGGGCCGAGGACCGCGGTCGAGTCGGCATAGACGTACGTCAGTGTCGCGACAGCAGGGCGGCCGCACGCGGTGCGCGAACAGCGACGTACAGGGCTCACGATGTTGGACGGTACCGCACTCTTGAGCGGGCTGCGACGACTCGCCACCAGGTCACTCCACCGTGTCGCGGCGTGATATCCCGTACAAGTTGGCCGGAATCAACTGCCCTGACCTGCACGGAAAGAGACGTGACCGGTCGACGACAGCCCGTCATGCGGTCGCGACTTGGGACAAACCCGTCAAGGAAGGCGTGATCGACGATCACGCGTACGCCGGGAAGCGAGCTGAAGCTTGGCCTGAATGTTCAATATGCGACATGGCGTCCGACAGGGTTCGGGCCTCGATGACGGGGCGCCGCGGGGAGCTACCCTGCGTCAGTGATGGACAGTCCAGTACCGCCCCGTTCGCCCGAGCCACGGCCGCGCCGCCGCGACCGCCACGGCCGCGGGATGCGCGGGCCGGTCGCCCCGCCCCAGGTGCCGCTCTCGACCAGCCGCTCGGAGTCCTTCCGCGATCTCGTACGGGACTCCGTGGACCGGCTGGAGCGGCGCTGGCCGCAGCTCTCCGATGTCGACTTCCTGGTCATGGAGGTGCCCAGCACCCTGGAGGACACCGTTCCGCTGGGCAGCTCGGCTGCGGCGGGCAAGGACCGACCGGCACGGATCATCGTCTACCGCCGGCCCGTGGAGCTCCGTACCAAGAACCGTGACGACCGCGCGCTCCTGGTGCACGAGGTCGTCGTCGAGCAGGTCGCGGAGCTGCTGGGGCTGGCGCCGGAGTCCGTCGACCCCCGGTACGGCCAGGAGTGACCGGGGGTCCGTGAGCAGGCGGACGCCGAGGCGCGCTCGCCGAGGGAAGCTCGCCGAGGCGCGCTACTTCCCGTCGTCCAGGATGGACAGGTCTTCCTTGGCCTTCGGTACGGACACGGTCCCCCGGTCGTCCGGCAGGGTCTGCACCGTGAACATCGGAACGCCGTCCTCCGGCACCTCCAGCGTGCGGGCCGCATGGACCGGACCGCCCGACTCCGGCTCGACCGTCAACGCGTACGCACCCTTCAGCCCGGCGGGTGCCTTCGGGGTGACGGCCAGGGTCGAGCGGGCCTTGACCGTGTACGTCTCCACCGTGGCCTCGCCGCCCCCGGTGCCCGGCGAGGACGTGACCTTGACCTTCGCGGAGGCGCCGGGCGCGGTCAGCGAGAGCGTCGAGCCCTTGGCGCGGTTGTCGGCCACCGTCGCGCGCGAGGCGATGGGGGCGGTCGCCGGGATGAACGCGATCTCCCGCTTCTCGCCCTTGCCCCGCACCACGCGCAGCGCCGCGACCACCGGGGCCCCGCGCCCCGACGACGGGGTGAGGACCAGCGAACCCGCCTCGCCCTTGGTGATGTCCCCCAGTTCAAGCGCGGCCGTCATCTGCGACTTGACGTGCAGGCTCTCGTGTCCCGCCGGGGTGATCGTGCCCTCGGGGGTGGCGAGCTGCACCTTCAGGTCGGCGTCGGCGGACCCGGTCGCGAGCGCCACCAGCCGTACGTCCGTCGCGTCCGCCGGGATGCCCGGCAGCACCACGCTGCCCGCCGGGGCGCCGGAGGAGGTCAGCCAGTCGCTGCCGCCCGCGTCGTCGGCGGCCCGCACCGCCGCGCCGACCCGGCCCGCGCGGGTGGAGACATGGACGGTCACATTGGGCGCGACCTCGCTGGTCAGGGTGGAGAGCAGCACCGGGACGCTGGACCGGGCGGGCACCGGAATGCCCTCCCCCGTCTCGGCCTTGACGGCGCCGTCCGCCCCGTACAGCTCGATGTCCACGATGGCGACGGTGTCGTCGGGGTTGGTGAGGTGGACGTAGTCCTGGCGGGAGCGCTCGGTGCTGGCGCCGGGGAACCAGAAGTCGGTGTCGGGCGCGGTGCAGGTCATCCCGAGCAGGCCGCGCGCGCCGCCCACGCTCACCGTGGTGGTCTGCTGCGTGGTCCAGCCGGGGGCGAAGCGGCCCGTGGCCGTGCCGACGAGCGCGGGCGAGCTGGCGCCGCTCGACTCGGCGGAGACCGGGGTGCCGGGCTCCTTGAGGGTGACGAAGGACTTCCCGGCCGCGGCTGAGCCCTTCGCCGCGTCGTCCTGCTTCTTCTCGTCCTCCTTCTCGTCCTTCTTGTCGTCGTCCGCGCCGCCCGGTTCGGCGAGCGTGACGGTGGACTCCCTGAGTTCGGCGGAGCCGCCCGCGTCGGCGGCGGGCCCGCTGTCCGCGCCGCCCTTCCCGGTGGGCGTGATGGAGGTGTACGTGGTCTCCGCGACGTCCGAGACGCTGGGCGCAGGGCAGAGCCGGCTGGTGCGCTCCACGGGGAGCCGGGCGGCGGCGCCTGCGGTCGTCGTCTCCGCGTCGGCCGGGGCGGACATCGAGGCGAAACCGGTGACGGCGGCGAGGGCGGTGGCGGCCGCGATGAGGGAGAGGGTCGTACGGTTCACTGGTTGCTGCTCCCGTCGGGGCGCTGGCGCGGGTCGTTCTGGTCGCCGTCGGCGTAGGGCTGCTGTGTGCCGTACCCGTACGGGTCGTAGGGCTGCCCGCCGTACTGCTGCGGGTCGTACGCCCCGGGCTCCGTGTACGGGGCGCCCTGCTGCTGGTAGGGGTCGCCCTGATAGGGCTGCTGCGGCTGCTGGTACTGCTGCTGGTACGGGTCCTCGGCGTAGTGCGGCGCCTGGTAGGGGTCCGTGCCCGCGTTCGGGTCCGTACCCGCACCCGCGTTCAGGTCCGGGTTCACGGTCGGGCCGGCGTTGGCGTTGGCGTACGTGGAGCTGTCCCACTCGTCGTACGCCGGCTGCGCGGGCACGGCCCCGTATGCCTGCCGCTGTCCCTCGTCCGCCACCGCCGTGGCCGTCGCCGCCCCGGGGGCCGCGCCGTCCTCGGGGGCCGTGGCGGCCTCCTCGGCCTCGGCAGCCGCCCGGAGCCGGCGCGCCCTGCGGCCCTCGCCCTCCACGGGCTGCGCCGGGATCTCCACGTCCTCGTCGGGCAGGTCGTCGTCGATCTCGCGGCGCCGCCCCGGCAGGGCGAGCACCAGCAGGACGACGGCGAGCGCGCCCTGGGTCCAGACCCACGCGGTGTGGGTGATCGGGTCCTCGTAGGTGAGGTCGAGACGGCCGCCCTCGGCGGGGAGTTCGAAGCCCTGGGCCCAGCCGTCGACGGTCCTCCTGGTCAGCTCCTCGCCGTCGAGGGTGGCCTGCCATCCCTCGGCGGCCCGGTCCGCGATCCGCAGCACGCGCCCGGCGGCGCCCGCCGGGATCTCCGCGTGCGCCTCGACGGGCCCGGAGGCGACCGCGAGCGACTCGCCGTCGCCCTTGCCGTCGACGATCGTGGCGCGCGAGATCTGCCGGTCCACGCGCCACAGCGCGCTGCCGTCGAGCTGGCTCAGCCGGGTCAGCCCCGGGGTGGCGTCGAGGGTGCGGCCGGTCTCGGCGGGGGCGCCGTCCCGTACCAGGACGTAACGGATCGCGAAGCCGCTGAGCGTGTCGGTCTGGTCGGCGCCGGAGCCGGCGACGAGGTTCGCGACGACCTTGTCGAGCCGCGGGTCGCCGCCGCCCGCCACGGTCAGCTCGGCGTCACCGAGCCGCCCGCCCGATCCGCGGACCAGGGAGTACGAGACCTCGGCGGGCGAGGTGCCGCCGAGGACCAGGGTGCGCGGCTGGTCGCGGGTGACGCTCTCCTCCGCGACGAACGCGGGCACCTGGACCGGGTCGCGGCGCTCCAGCGGGCCCGCGGCGCCGCTGAACATCCAGCCGACGGAGGCGATCAGCGGGGCGAGTCCGGCGGCGGCGGCGATGAGTACGGCGACGGGCTGGCGCCAGCCGAAGCTCTCGGCGGCGACCCTGATCCGCGCGCCGTCCGCGCCGAGGATGGCCGCCGCGATCATCGCGAGGCCGTACACGAGGGTGGCGGGCCCGGCCCAGCCGGAGTTGTTGGACAGCACGGCGAAGACCAGCGCGACCAGCGCGACCAGCCATGCCGAGCCGATCGCGAACTGCCGCTCGGCGCGGAGCAGCGCCGCCAGCGCGGCCAGCACGATCCCGGCCATCAGGACACCGCCGACTGCCTTGGGGCCGCCGGGGCTCATCCCGAGCAGGTCGAGCGCGGAGGCCGACCCCGTCCCGAACTCCAGACCCGCCTCGCGGAAGAGCGCGGACGGATCGGTGAGCAGCGAGAACGACCAGGGGGCGAGAAGCAGCACCGGGGTGCCGAGCGCGGCGAGGACGCGCGGTCCGTACGCGGCGATCTCGGCGCGGCGGAGCGCCAGCACGCCGAGGCCCAGCACCAGCGCCAGCGGCCAGACGACGGGCGTGAAGGCCATCGTGAAGGTGAGCAGAAAGGCGTACGCCCAGGTGGCGCGCCAGCTGCCGCGCGTCTGCGGGTCGGCGCCCCCCCGCATCGCGTACGCGGAGACGGCGGCGCGGGCGAGCAGCGGCAGCAGCACGGCGAGGACGGCCGTGCCGAGCCTGCCGGTGGCGAGCGCGCCGGTCGCGGCGGGCAGGAAGGCGTACGCGACGCTCGCCCAGGCGCGCAGCAGCCGGGAGGGGACGAGCGAGCGGGAGGCGAAGTACGCGGTGACCCCGGCGAGCGGGACCGAGCAGACGAGGAGCACCGTCAGCGCGAGGCCGGTGGAGCCGAGGAAGAGGACCGACAGGGCGGCCAGTACGGCGAGGTAGGGCGGCGCGGCGGCGGTGACGCCCGTTCCCACGGGGTGCCAGCCGTCCGCGTACCGGGACCAGAGGTCGGAGATGTCGGCGGGGGCGGGCAGCAGGGCGCCGCCCGCGAGCGCGCCGCCGCCGAGCAGGCCGCGGCAGGCGACGAGCGAGACGAGGAGGAGGATCGCGAAGAGGACGGGCCCCGGCTTGTGCGCGAGCTTCTTCAGCCGCGCGAACTGTTCGATCTCCATGTAGTCGGCGTCGTCACCGCCCGGGCCCGACTCGACGGCGCCGTGGCGTGAGCCGCCGGTGTCGGCGTCGGAGTCGCCGCCGAGGCTCGCGGCGATCTGTTCGACGGTGGCGCGGACGGTCGCGCCGGCGGGCGGGAAAAGGGGGCGCAGTTCGGCCGCCTCGACGACGCCCTTGCCGCGTTCCTTGCGGGCGCTGATGATCCGTCCGGGCCGCAACAGGGTGCCGAGAAGCCCGGTGACCTCGTCGACGGCCTGGCCCGGCGCCTTGCCCACCAGATAGGCGAGGGTGCGCAGGAGCGTGCCGAGGACGAGCCGGAAGAGTACGTACGGGAGGACGGCGGACCGCGCGTTGACGAGCATGGTGTAGACGGCGCCGGCCTTGTCGACGCGGTGCGGGTTGACGACGGAGCGGCCCGCGCAGTCGACGGTACGGCGCTCGCGCGCGGACGCCTCCGCGTGCCGCAGGACGGCGTCGGGGGCGACGAGGACCCGGTGTCCCGCGGCGTGCGCGCGCCAGCACAGGTCGACGTCGTCGCGCATGAGCGGAAGTCTGCGGTCGAAGCCGCCGAGTTCGTCCCAGACGTCGCGGCGGATGAGCATGCCGGCGGAGGAGACGGACAGGACGGTACGGACCTGGTCGTGCTGGCCCTGGTCCTGTTCGCGGCGGTCGAGCCCGGTCCAGCGGCGCCCGCTGTTGGCGATGGTGACGCCGACTTCGAGGAGTTGCTTGCGGTCGTACCAGCCGCGGAGTTTGGGGCCGACGACGGCGGCGTACTCGTCGGAGTCCGCGACGCGCAGGAGTTCGGCGAGCGCGTCGGGCGCGGGCGCGCAGTCGTCGTGGAGGAGCCAGAGCCACTGCACCGGTTCGCCGTGGGGCAGTTCGGGCAGGTCGTAGTTCTCGTCGCGCCAGGTCCTGGTGACGGGGTCCCAGCCGCCGGGCCGCTTCAGATAGGGCAGATCGTCGGGGGTCATCACCCCGGCGGTCGTGACGGCCTCCTCCACGGCCGTGCCGAAGCCGGATCGGCGCGCGAGGTGCAGCACGCGCTCGTCGCCGAGCGCCTCGGTGAGCAGCCGGGCCGAGTCGTCGGCGCTGCCGGTGTCGGCTGCCATGACGTTCTGAACGGGGCGTTCCTGGCCGAGCAGGCCCGCGAGGGCGTCGGGCAGCCAGCGCGCGCCGTCGTGGGCGACGAGCACGGCGGTGACGACGTGCCGCGGGAACTCGGGGGCGCTGGTGGTGGCGGGAACGAACGCGGCGGTGGTGGGGGACATTGAGGTGGCGGGCCCTCCGGCCGGGGGGTCGCCCCGAAGGGGCGTGGGAGCGTCTCGGACGGGGCCCCACACTAACGGTAGGAACACGCGCGGGGCGCCCGGCGCTCGATGTGCCCGGTACGGCGACGGGCGCGCCGCCGGGTCCCGGGGCGGGGCGCGCGGGGGTACGGAAGGGCGCGGGGCGAGGGCCGGGGACGGGCGGAACGGGGACGGGGACGGGGACGGGCGGGCCGGGAAACACAACGGTCCGCCGTCTGCGGGGAGGTGCAGACTGCGGACCGTGCCTTATACGTATACGTAAGGGGCCGTGCGGTGGTATTCCCCTGCCGCGGTCGGTTCCCGGCCGGACGGCGTTCAGATGGCGGCCTTCTTCAGACGGCGCCGCTCGCGCTCGGACAACCCGCCCCAGATACCGAATCTCTCGTCGTTGGCGAGGGCGTACTCAAGGCATTCCGAACGGACTTCACAGGCGAGGCAGACCTTCTTCGCCTCGCGGGTGGAACCGCCCTTCTCGGGGAAGAAGGATTCGGGGTCGGTCTGGGCGCACAAGGCGCGCTCCTGCCAGCCGAGTTCCTCTTCCGCGTCCTCGACCAGCAGTTGTTGGAACAGCTCGGTCATGTGCGCCCCTCGTCTGTCTTGTGCGTCCCCGTGGGTATGGCCGCTGTCGAGTTCGGCCGAACGACACGAGTGAAATTACAAGTGTGTGCTCCGGTCCGGTCAAGCCGAGATCTGCTATCGGGCCCGGTATTCACTCTGCGGAACCAAGGCTATGCGGAAAGTGTTCAAATCACCAAAAATCTGACACATGCCACTGGCCTGCCCGCATCACCGCATCCACCCCCTCCTGCCCCTCTCCTGACAGAAGAGACGTCACGCACCCCGATCTTGTTGCGGATCCGGCCGCAGAAGCGATCCGGATCACAGTCTGGTCACGAGGGCGCCGAGGTGTTTACGAGCACGGTCGCTGCCCCATGTGTCCGCACCTCTTCACGCACAAACCTTTCTCCGGACGGAGTAACCGGATGAGGTGAAACATTGCGGCCAAATCGGTCATTGGGTTGACATCCGGAACGGGATTCGCGACCTTAGGTTTCATGTCAGCGCACCGCACGCACCCCGCGACCCACCTCCGTGGATTCCGCAGTGCTGTCCAGACGCGCTGTCGCTGTTCGAGCTGTTCCGGCTGTTGAAGCCCCCAGGGCTCCGGTCGCACCTCTCTCACCTCCCCCTTTTCGGGCACCTCCCCTTTTTCCGGTAGTGCACGTCCTTTCTCTGCCGAGGAACCACAGCACCCCATGAACAGCGACAGCGACATCCAGATCGCCGGTGACCTCCTTGAGGTCCAGCACCTCCTGCGCCCCGCCCGGGAGCACCCGGTCACCGTGGCCGAATTCGCCGGCCTCGCCCGTACCCTCGCGGCCGACCGTGCCCAGTGGGCCCCGCACGTCCGGTACGACGCGACCACCCGCTGGTACCGCCGGCTGCGCACCGGCCCCGGCTACGAGGTGTGGCTGCTCTCCTGGGTGCCGGGTCAGGGCAGCGGATCACACGACCACGGCCGCTCCTCCGGCGTACTGACCGTGCTCGACGGGGAACTGACGGAGGGTTCGCCGAGCGGAAGCCGGACGCTCGCGCCGGGCGCGCAGCGGGTCTTCGCCCCCGGTTACGTCCACGAAGTGGTCAACGCCGCGCTCGAACCGGCCGTGAGCCTGCACATCTACTACCCGGGTCTGACCGAGATGCCGATGCACTCGGCCCGCTGCGCCCCGGAATCCACGGATGTCGTACCCGCCTGACATGCCCACCCGTCACCCGGCCACCACCCCTCAACGATCAGCCTGCGGCTGACAGACTGTCTCCCATGCGCATCGTAGTTCTGGCCGGCGGCATCGGCGGCGCCCGTTTCCTGCGCGGCCTCAAGCGGGCCGCGCCCGACGCGGACGTCACGGTGATCGGCAACACCGGCGACGACATCCATCTGTTCGGGCTGAAGGTCTGCCCGGACCTCGACACCGTGATGTACACCCTCGGCGGTGGCATCAATGAGGAACAGGGCTGGGGAAGGACCGACGAGACGTTCCTGATCAAGGAGGAGCTGGCGGCGTACGGCGTGGGGCCCGGCTGGTTCGGCCTCGGCGACCGTGACTTCGCCACCCATATCGTCCGTACGCAGATGATCAGCGCGGGCTATCCGCTCAGCGCCGTCACGGAAGCGCTCTGCGCCCGCTGGAAGCCGGGTGTACGGCTGCTGCCGATGACCGACGACCGCGTCGAGACCCATGTCGCGGTCGATGTGGACGGCGAACGCAAGGCCGTGCACTTCCAGGAGTACTGGGTGCGGCTGCGGGCGTCCGTGGACGCGCGGGCGATCGTCCCCGTCGGCGCCGACCAGGCCAAGCCGGCGCCGGGAGTGCTGGAGGCGATCGCCGCCGCCGACGTCATCCTCTTCCCGCCGTCGAACCCGGTGGTCAGCATCGGCACGATCCTCGCCGTGCCCGGCATACGGGAGGCGATCGCCGAGGCGGGCGTGCCGGTCGTCGGCCTCTCCCCCATCGTCGGGGACGCCCCGGTGCGCGGCATGGCCGACAAGGTGCTCGCCGCGATCGGCGTCGAGTCGACGGCGACCGCCGTCGCCCTGCACTACGGCTCCGGGCTGCTCGACGGCTGGCTGGTCGACACGGTGGACGCCGGGGCGGTGGAGGCGATCGAGGGCGCGGGCATCCGCAGCCGGGCGGTCCCGCTGATGATGACGGACGTGGACACCACCGCCGCCATGGCGCGCGAGGCGCTGGCGCTGGCCGAGGAGGTGCGCGCATGACTCCCTCGTACGGCGTCCGAGCGCTGCCGGGACTGCCCGAGGTGCGCCCCGGCGACGACCTGGCGAAGCTGATCGCGGCGGCCGGTGCCGGGCTGGCGGACGGCGATGTCCTGCTGGTCACCTCGAAGATCGTCTCCAAGGCCGAGGGCCGGATCCTGGAGGCGGCGGACCGCGAGGCGGCGATCGACGCGGAGACGGTGCGGGTCGTCGCGCGGCGCGGACCGCTCCGTATCGTCGAGAACCGGCAGGGGCTGGTCATGGCCGCGGCCGGGGTCGACGCCTCCAACACCGCGCCCGGGACGGTCCTGCTGCTGCCCGAGGACCCCGACGCCTCGGCGCGGGCGATACGGGACGGACTGCGGGACGCGCTCGGGCTCGACCTCGGCGTGATCGTCACGGACACCTTCGGACGGCCCTGGCGCAACGGGCTGACGGATGTGGCGATCGGGGCGGCGGGCGTACGGGTCCTGGAGGACCTGCGGGGCGGCACGGACGCGCACGGCAATCCGCTGTCCGCGACCGTCGTGGCCCTCGCGGACGAGCTGGCCGCCGCCGGTGACCTGGTGAAGGGCAAGGCGGAGCACCTGCCGGTGGCGGTGGTGAGCGGACTGGGGCACCTGGTGACCCCGGCCGGAGCCGACGACGCGGAAGACCCGGAGAACCCCGACACCGGCGCCCGCGCGCTGGTTCGGGTCGCCGCCGACGACATGTTCCGGCTCGGCACCTCCGAGGCGGTACGGGAAGCGGTCACCCAGCGCCGTACGGTCCGCGAGTTCACCGACGAGCCGGTCGACCCGGGCGCGGTCCGCCGCGCGGTCGCCGCGGCGATCACCGCCCCGGCGCCGCACCACACGACACCGTGGCGCTTCGTCCTCCTGGAGACCCCGGCCGCCCGGCTGCGGCTCCTCGACGCGATGCGCGACGCGTGGATCGCGGACCTGCGCCGCGACGGCAAGTCCGAGGAGTCGATCGCCCGCCGCGTCCGGCGCGGGGACGTGCTGCGCAAGGCGCCGTATCTGGTGGTGCCGTGCCTGGTGGCGGACGGCTCGCACACGTACGGCGACGAGCGGCGGGACGGCGCCGAGCGCGAGATGTTCGTGGTGGCGATGGGCGCGGGCGTCCAGAATCTGCTGGTCGCGCTGGCCGGCGAGCGGCTGGGCTCCGCGTGGGTCTCGTCCACGATGTTCTGCCGCGAGGCGGTTCGGGAGGTGCTGGACCTGCCCGAGGAGTGGGACCCGATGGGCGCGGTCGCGGTGGGCCACGCGGCGGCCCCGCCGAAGGAGCGTCCGGGGCGGCCGGCGGAGGCGTTCATCGAGGTGCGGTAGACATGCGCCGGACGCGGGCCCCGGCCGGGCCCTCCCCTACGGACAGAGAGCCGATCGCGGAACGTGGACCTCGCCGACGGCCTGATCAACGCGGTGGTCATCGCCATGCCGTTCGGCGTCGGGCTGCTCCTGGTCAAGGCCGCCCATCTGCTCGTCAGCAGGCGCTGGTTCTTCTCCCGTACCGCCGGCGGTCCCTGGCGCGGGGTGGAGCTGGTCGCGCTGAGTCTCGGTGCGGGGCTCCCGGCCTACGTGGCCGGGCTGTCCGTCGGCTGGGACAGCGGAGGAACGGGCACCGCCTGCTACCGGGCGGTGGGCGCCTCCCTGGGCGACAAGGGCCCTCGGGGCGAACTCACCGTCGTCGAGGGGTTCCTTCCGCTGTCCACCCGCTGCCACTGGGGCGACGGCACACAGGCCGAACTCGTCGCGGGCTGGGTGAACGTCGTGCTCTTCGCCGCTCTCGTGGGGATCGCCATCGGCGTCGCCGTGGCCGCCCGGTCAGCGGTCACCCGACAGGCTCCTAGAGACGGGCGATGTTCCGGATCGGCATACGGGGCGCACGGCGGGCCGGGGTGCGGCCGCTGAGGAGGATCAGGCGGGTCGCCCGGTGACGCTGGCCCGCGTACGGGGTCAGCAGTTCCAGCATCGCCGTGTCGTCCGCGTCCCGGTCGTCCGCCAAGGCGTGGCCGACGATGCCGGGCAGATGGAGGTCGCCCACGGTGACGGCGTCGGGGGCGCCGTTGGACCGCTGGATCACCTCCGCCGAGGTCCAGGGGCCGATGCCGGGGATCAGCTCCAGACGGGCCGTGGCCTCCTCGGGCGCCAATTCCGCGGCCTCCTCCAGCCGGCGGGCGACCCGTACGGCGCGCAGGACGGTCGCGGAGCGCTTGGCGTCGACCCCCGCCTTGTGCCACTCCCAGGACGGGATGAGCGCCCATGTCCTGGCGTCCGGCATGACGTACAGCGGCTCACCGGATGCGAGGGGCGGTCCGGGCGCGGGCTCGCCGTACGCGCGGACCAGCAGGCGCCAGGCGCGGTACGCCTCGACGGTGGTGACCTTCTGCTCCAGGACGGACGGGATCAGCGACTCCAGTACGAGCCCGGTCCGGCAGAGCCGCAGCCCCGGGCGGCGCCGCAGCGCGTCGACGAGGAGCCGATGACGCGGTACGAAGGCGTCCGGTTCGTCGGATCCGCCGAGCAGGCCGGGGAGGTGGTCCAGCAGCCAGTCCGCGCCGGGCCCCCACGCCTCGGCGTCCACACCGCCGCCCCGCGCGACCAGCCGCAGCGCGCCCGGCCCGGCGGGCGTCCGGCTGGCACGGCGCACCGCGCCGCCCGGCTCGGCCCGGAAGGTCGGGTCGCCGGGGCCGCGCCGGAGCGGTCCCAGGGTGAGCCCGAGGTCGTACGCACCCTCCGGAGGCGTCCAGCGGCGGCGCAGCCCCTCCGGGGAGCGGGCGGGGGCGGGCACGACGGCGCCCGGCGGGCGCGCCGGGATCGCGGCGCGCGCGGGGCGGGGGGCGAAGCGTCCTGCCACGGGCGGGGTCCTCGGGGTCGGGTCCTCGGGGTCGAGTCCTCGGGTGTCGGGGTCCCCACGAGGGTAGTCCCTGGCCGGACGGCCCCTACGCGTCGGACGAGAAGCGCACCGCCCCCGCCGGGAGCACCGCGTCGCACCACACCCGTACGCCCTCGCGCAGTTCGTTGTCGGCGCCCACCACCGCGCCGTCCCCGATCACCACCCCCGACAGGACCGTACGGGCCCCCACCCGCGCGCCCGCGCCGATCAGCGAGTCCGTGACGACCGCGCCCGGTTCCACCACCGCGCCGGCCAGTACCGCGCTCCCCGTGACGCGCGCGCCCGCGCCGATTCTGGCGCCCTCGGCGACCACCGTGCCGGCCGTGACCTTCGCGTCGGCGGCCACCGAGGCAGTCGGCAGGACCAGCCGGTCGCCGCAGCGGCCCGGTATCGCCGGGGAGGGCGCGCGGCCCAGGACAAGATCGGCGGAGCCGCGTACGAACGCCCGGGGCGTGCCCAGGTCCAGCCAGTACGTGGAGTCGACCATGCCCTGGAGATGGGCCCCGGCGGCCAGCAGACCGGGGAAGGTCTCCCGCTCCACCGAGACCGGCCGGCCCGCCGGGATGGCGTCGATCACCGAGCGCCGGAAGACATACGCACCCGCGTTGATCTGATCGGTGACGATCTCCTCCGGCGTCTGCGGCTTCTCCAGGAACGCCGTCACCCGCCCGTCCGGGTCCGTCGGCACCAGGCCGAAGGCGCGCGGGTCCTCGACCCGGGTGAGGTGCAGCGAGACATCCGCCCCCGACGCGGTGTGCGTCGCGACGAGGGCCCGGATGTCGAGGCCGGTCAGGATGTCGCCGTTGAAGATCAGCACCGGCTCGTCGGGGCCCGAGCGCAGCCGCGACGCCACATTGCGCAGGGCGCCGCCCGTACCGAGCGGATCGCGCTCGGTCACGTACTCCAGGCTCAGCCCGAGGGACGAGCCGTCCCCGAAGTACGGTTCGAAGACCTCCGCGAGATACGACGTGGCGAGGACGACATGCTCGACGCCGGCCGCCTTCGCCCGCGCCAGTTGGTGCGTGAGGAACGGGACTCCGGCCGCCGGGACCATGGGCTTCGGGGTGCGCGCCGTCAGGGGCCTGAGCCGGGTGCCCTTGCCGCCGACCAGAAGGATCGCTTCAGTCACCGTGTCGTCTCCGCTTCCTGCTGGGGCCGGTTCCTCGTGCATACGTACATACGCACATACATACAGGCGTACACGCAAAGAACTGACCAGTGGTGGCGGCCTGTTCGACGTCAGCGGCCCTGATACCTGGCCGCCGACGTGCGGATGCCGCCGAGCTTCCCGTAGAGACGAGTCCCCGGGCAGTCGGTGCTGAACCCGTCCCGGTGACCGGAGATGGTGTTCAGGCTGACGCGCGCGCCCTTGCCGTACTTCCCGCTCCCCCCGGAGGTCAGCGTGACCTTCGCCCGCGGGTTCCTGCCGTGCAGACCGAGCTTCCACGCGGTGAGCTTGGCGACGGCGGTGGTGGCCGCCGACGGCGGATTCGTGCCGCTGTACGACCCGAGGACGGCGATGCCCGTGGTGTTCGTGTTGAAGCCGAGCGTGTGCGCCCCCAGCACCGGCTTGGCCACGCCCCCGGCGCGCCCCTCGTAGATGTTTCCGCACTTGTCGACGGCGAAGTTGTAGCCGATGTCGCGCCAGCCGCTGCTCTTGACGTGGTAGCGGTAGATACCGCGCAGGACGGAGGGCGACTGCTTGCAGGTGTAGTTGTTGCCGGTCGCGCTGTGGTGCACGAACGCCGCCTTCACCGTGCTGGTGTAGCCGAACCGCTTCTCGCGCAGCGACTCGTTCGCGCCCCACCCCTTGCGCGTGATGATGCGCGGGCGCGGCGCCGCGTACGGCTTCGCGGCGGCGTCGGCCTGTGCCGCGACCGCCGCCTTGGTGAGGGCGGGGATCTCGGCGGCGCCCAGCTCCGTCAGCCCCTCGTTGACGGCCGAACTCGCCATGTCCTCGGCGGACATGGCGGCGACGCCCGCCAACTCGCCGGTCATGGTGCCGCTCGCGGGGGACGTTCCCGTCACCAGGCTCGCCGGGGTGCCGGTCGCCGTACCGGAATCCGCGCCCGGCCGGGTGTCCGTACGGTCGTCCGGGCGACCCTCCGGGCGGTCCTCCCCCGGCGTGTACGGCAGCGTCTCGGGCTCCTCCCCCGGATCGACCAGCTCCAGGCGCAGCCCCCGCGGCAGCAGCGACCGTACCGGCCCGGTCTCGCCCTCCTCCTCGGTGGCCCGCACCCGCAGCTCCACCCCGTCCGAGTCGCCGACCCACAGGGGGGCGGTCGAACCGCGTACGGTCCCGGAGTCGCGCTCCTGGGTCCCGAGGTCGGCCCCGTGCTCCTGGTTGTGCGTCTCCACCTCCAGCCAGCCGGACCAGACGTGGGTGCCGACCGCGCGCGTACGGACCTGGACCGTGCCGCGGAGTTCGTCGTCGGCGTCGTCCCAGACGACACCGACCAGCGAGAAGGGCCGTACGTCCCGCGCGGCCACCCCCTGTTCCACGGCGGCGCCCCGCGCCCGGTTCGAGCCGAGGGCTCGCAGCGGTACGGACTCGGTGGAGCCCGGCACGGCCGCCGCGTCGGGGTGGGCCCGCGGGCCGGTCCAGGGGCCGGCGTTCCGGCCGGACGGTGGGGCTGCTGGGGACGCGGCGAGCGCGCCCGTGGGCAGCGACAGCGGGAGAACGAGTACGGCGGTGCACGCCACGCCGATCGAGGTTGCAAGGTAGGCACGCATGGGCCGATCCTCGGCGCGGCCCGTCCGCCACGCGCGCCGGGGAAACTGACGGGCCGTCGGTCCAACCGGTGTACCCCGTCACCGGTACGGCGGTAGCCGCGCCGGCGGCCCGCGTACCCTTTCCCGGATGAACCCCAGCGACCGTACCCCCGCCGACCTGCTGCGATCCGCCCTCGCCGCGGACCCGGCCCGCCCCTTGATCACGTTCTACGACGATGCCACCGGTGAGCGCGTCGAATTGTCCGTGGCCACCTTCGCCAATTGGGTGTCCAAGACCGCCAACCTGCTCCAGGGCGACCTGTCCGCGGAGCCCGGCGACCGGCTGGCGCTGCTGCTCCCCGCGCACTGGCAGAGCGCCGTCTGGCTGCTCGCCTGCTCCTCGGTCGGTGTGACCGTCGAGATCGGCGGCGACCCGGCCGCGGCCGACCTCGTGGTCAGCGGCCCCGGCCCCGAGGCGCTGGCGGCGGCGCGCGCGTGCACCGGCGAGCGGGTGGCGCTCGCACTGCGCCCGCTCGGCGGCCGGTTCCCGCAGGCCCCCGAGGGTTTCGCCGACTACGCCGTGGAGGTGCCCGGCCAGGGCGACCGCTTCGCGCCGTACGCGCCGGTGGACCCGGACGCGCCCGCGCTCCGGATCGGCGGTACGGAGCTGACCTCGGCCGCGCTGGTCACACGGGCGCGCGCGGACGCGACGGAGCGCGGGCTCGGGCCCGGCTCGCGACTGCTGTCGGGGCTCGGATACGAGAGCTGGGAAGGGCTTTCCGCGGGGCTGTTCGCCCCGCTCGCGGCAGGCGGGTCGGTCGTCCTCTGCCGGCATGTCGACGCGCTGTCGGCACCGGCGCTCGCGGAACGGGTGGCCAGTGAGCGGGTGACCGACAGCCTCGTGTGACGGGCCCCGCCCCCTCCTTTCCCGTCCTCATCCCGTCCTTCTCCCCTCCCCCTCCCGTCCTTCTCCCGTCCGCGACTTCGCGGTTACGGCGCCGTGACCAAACCGCAGCACATGATCGTCGAAACGTGCAACGCACAGCACAACCAAGCGTGGTGCTCGCCCGTCTACGACAGCGACCGGTGGCCCGTGTGTGCCGCCGACGCCTTGAAGGATGGACGAAGACGTGACCGAAAGTGCTGGCACGCCGCCCGAACCGGAGAAGAAGTTCACGGATTCCACGGATTCCACCACTCCGGAGGACCCCGAAGAAACCGAGGCGGGCACCGCACTCCGTACCGGCAGCACGGACCACAGCGCGAACGACGGCGCGACGAACGCGGCGGACGACAGCTCGGCCGGCGGCGCGCAGGACCACGACGCCGGCGGCGCCGAGGACAACGTTGCCGAGCCAGCCGCCGCCGTACCGCCCCGCCGCAAGCACCGCTGGCTGCGCTGGGTCGCGGTCGGCACCTCCGTGGTCGTGCTCGGGGCCGCCGGCGCCGGATGGTGGGCCTACCGGAAGCTCGACCGGAACATCACCACCGACACCTCCGCCGCCGCCGAACTCCGTACGTACGAGAAGGACCGCCCCACCCCGGTCGCCATGGACGCGCAGAACATCCTGCTCATCGGCTCGGACAGCCGGGCGGGCAAGGGCAACAGCAAGTACGGGCGGGACGACGGCGGTTCACAACGCTCCGACACCGCGATCCTGCTCCATCTCGCCGCCGACCGGGAGAGCGCGACGGCGATGTCGATACCGCGCGACCTGATGGTCGACATACCGGGCTGCCGCGCCTCGGACGGCAGCCGTACGGAGGCGCAGTTCGCGCAGTTCAACTGGGCTTTCCAGTTCGGTGGCGCCGCGTGCACCATCCGTACGGTCGAGAAGCTCACCGGAATCCGCGTCGACCACCACATCGTGATCGACTTCAGCGGCTTCGAGGACACCGTGGACGCGGTCGACGGTGTCGAGGTCTGTCTGAAGGAGCCGGTCGACGACCAGCAGGCGCATCTCAAGCTCCCCGAGGGCCGGCAGAACCTCACCGGCGAGCAGGCCCTCGGTTACGTACGGGCGCGGCACGGCATCGGCGACGGCAGCGACACGCAGCGCATGGACCGGCAGCAGCGTTTCCTCGGCGCCCTGTTCAAAAAGGTGCAGAGCAACGGGGTGCTGCTCAACCCGACGCGGCTCTATCCGGTGCTGGACGCGGTGACGAAGTCCATCACCACCGACGCGGGGCTGAACAGCCTCAGCGACCTGTACGACCTGGCGGGCTCGATGCGGGGCGTACCGACGGAGAAGGTCCAGTTCCTGACCGTGCCCCGGCAGCCGTACACCCTGGACCCCAATCGCGACGAACTCGTCGAGTCCAGTGCGAGGAAGCTCTTCGAGCGGCTGCGTGACGACGAGCCCGTCGCGATAGCCACGACGGCCTCGCCGCCGGAAACGGGCTCCCCGTCCGCGGACCCTTCCGGCAGCCCCTCTCCGAGCACGAGTCCGGAACCCACTTTCACGGGTTCCAATGCCGAGGCGGGCATGTGCGGGTAAAGCAATGGGCAAGGAGAAGCGCACACTCCATGGAGATTGGGCAGATTGCCCGCTTGTAAGGAGTGAGGAATTTGTCACGGGCGTCGCTTGACGTTGAACTTGGCGGATAGTGTGACGCGATCCGGTGCATCCGGCCGTTTGGTCGCGCACTGCTGGATCGAAAACCGAGCGTCTTCGGGGGAAGGCGACTCGCGTGGCACCGACGGAGGATTCAAGCAACCGTGGATGCGCAAAGCCGTGGGCAGTCGGACGGAATCGACCCCGCCGACCAGTGGGTCCTCAACCCGCAGACCGGTAACTACGAGCTGCGACTGGACCACTCCGAAGGGCAGTCACCGGCCGCCCCGTCAGGCTCCGCCCCGACCGGCGGCAGAAGAAGGACAGCGGCCCCCGAGGCCGGTTCGGCCACTCCTCCCGGCCCCCGGTCGGGCGGGCGGAGCCGGGGCGGCGGGAGCGGGGCGCCGCGCGCCGAGGTTCCCGGGCAGCGCAGCCGCCGCGCCGGCAAGGGAGCGGCGGCGGCCGACGCCGCCACCGCGCCTGGCCGGCGCAAGCGCAAGCCCAAGAAGTCGGGCGGGAAGAAGGCGCTGGTCTGGACCGGCGGGGTGATGGGTCTCGTCCTCGTCGGCGGCTCCATCGCGGGGTACATCGCGTACGAGCACTTCAACGCCAACATCGCCACGATCGACGTCGAGGGCGCGGGCAGCGGCGGCTTCAAGAAGGACCAGCCCGTCAACATACTGGTCATCGGCACGGACAAGCGGACCGGCGCGGGCAACGAGGGGTACGGGGACAAGGGCAGTGTCGGCCACGCCGACACCACACTGCTCTTCCATGTCGCCAAGGACCGTTCGAACGCGACGGTGCTCTCCATCCCGCGCGATCTGATCACCGACGTCCCTGACTGCGAGACCAAGACGGAGTCCGGGACCACGGTGATCCCCGGGACCCAGCAGGTACGTTTCAACACGAGCCTGGGCCAGGACGACCGGGACCCCGGCTGCACGATGCGTACGGTCAAGGAGCTGACCGGTATCACCGTCGACCATTTCATGATGGCCGACTTCAACGCGGTCAAGACGCTGTCCACCGCGGTCGGCGGCGTCGAGGTCTGTGTCGAGAAGGACATCGACGACCCGAAGTCCCATCTCAAGCTGAAGAAGGGCAAGACGGTCATCGACGGGGAGCAGGCGCTCGCCTTCGTCCGTACGCGCCACGCCTTCGGTGACGAGAGCGACCTGACCCGGATCCAGACACAGCAGCAGTTCCTCAGCTCGATGATCCGGACGATGAAGTCCGGCGACACGCTGACCAGCCCCAGCAAGCTGTTCAAGCTGGCGGAGGCGGCCACGAACGCGCTGACGGTCGACACCGGCATCGGCAGTATCAACAAGCTGAGCGACCTCGCCCAGGAGCTCGCCAAGGTCCCGGCCAAGAACATCACCTTCACCACACTGCCGGTCCTCGACAACCCGGCGGAGGTCGTCAAGGCCACCGTCGTCGTCAACGAGGCCAAGGCGCAGCCGCTGTTCTCGATGATGCAGAACGATGTCTCGCTGACCGAGGTGGAGGCGAAGGAGAAGGCGGACAAGAAGGCCGCCGCGAGCAAGCAGGAAGAGCTGCTGAAGGGCGACAAGGCCGATCCGGCGGACGTACGGGTCGATGTCTTCAACGGCGGCGGTCCGCAGGGCTCGGCGCAGGAGACGCTCAACTGGCTCCAGAACAGCGAGGGCGTGCTGAAGTCCTCCAACAAGGGCAACGCCCCGGCGAACGTCTCGAAGACGACGCTGGAGTACGCGCCGAACCAGGCGGACCAGGCGCGCGCCCTCGCGGCGATGATGGGGCTGCCCGCCTCCGCTCTGAAGCCGGGCACGGAGGACGCGGTGGGTCTTGAGGCGATGACGCTGACCCTCGGGGCCGACTTCAAGGGCGCGGGTGTGCCCATCACCGGACCGGCGAAGGCGCCGGAGGGTGTGCAGAAGGTGGAAGCGGACAAGCAGGTCTGCTCCAAGTGACATGTGGGCACCGGCTCGTACGGCCGGCCTGAGGGGGATCCGGTGGGTACGAGCGGGGTACGGGGGGACGGGGCGCGCGAACGCGGCCCGCACGCCGGTGAACTGGGCTGGGACGACAGCCTGTACGAAGGCGGCGAGGGCCGCGAGGGCGGTGTTCCCGGTGGCGGGGCCGCCGGGAAGGCGACGCCCCCGGGGCCGGGGAAGGCCGCGGTGGGGCCCGGGACACCCGGAAGGAACACACCGGACGCGCCGGACGGGAAGGGCCCGAAGGACAGGAAGGGCGCCGGGGGCGCCGAGCGTACGAAGAGCGCGGTGGGCTCGGTGGGCGCGGTGGGTTCGAAGGGCGCCACGTCCCGCAGACCGCTGGGCCGCCGGATACTGCGCTGGGCCACCGCCGTTCTCTCGCTCCTGATACTCGGGACGGCCGGCGCCGGTTATCTGTACTACCGCCACCTCAACGGCAACATCCGCAGCGGCGAGCGCAGCAACGGCTCCGGCGGCCTGGACAAGCCCGTGGCCAACTCGGCGGGCCAGCGGCCCCTGAACATCCTGCTGATCGGCTCCGACAGCCGTAACAAGCCGGAGAACGTCAAGCTCGGCGGGAGCAAGGGCTCCGTGGGCAGCCCGCCCCTCGCGGACGTCCAGATGCTCGTCCATGTCTCCGCCGACCGGAAGAACGCCTCGGTCGTGAGCATCCCCCGGGACACCCGGGTCGACATCCCCGAGTGCGAGGACGCGAAGACCGGCACGGTCCACCCCGCGACGAACACGATCATCAACGAGACGCTGGCGCGCGGCGGCCCCGGCTGCACCCTCGCCACCTGGGAGAAGCTGACCGGCGTCTACATCGACCACTGGATGACGATCGACTTCTCCGGTGTGGTGAAGATGGCCGACGCGATCGGCGGTGTCGGGGTCTGCGTCAAGAACAACGTCTGGGACCGGCCCCTGCCCGGTGTGCCCGGCGGTTCCGGACTCAAGCTCACGGCGGGCACGCACCGGATCCAGGGACAGCAGGCCCTCCAGTGGCTGCGTACCCGGCACGCGTTCGAGAGCGACCTCGGCCGGGCCAAGGCCCAGCACATGTACATGAACGCGATGATCCGCGAGCTGAAGTCGCAGAACGTCTTCACGGACACGCCCCGGCTGACCGGTCTGGCCGAGGCGGCCACGAAGTCGCTGGAGGTGTCCGAGGAGATCGGTACGGTCAAGAAGCTCTTCGATCTCGCCATGCAGCTCAAGAGCGTGCCGACGAACCGGCTCACCATGACGACGATGCCGACCGCGGTGGACCCGCAGGACCCGAACCATCTGGTCGCCGACGGTGACGCGGCCGATCTGTGGACGATGGTCCGCGACGACGTGGCCTTCGACAGCAACGGCGACACGGCCGAGGAGAAGGCGGCGGCCGCCGCGGCGGCCAAGCGGCGGAAGGCCGAGGAGAGCACCGTCAAGGGTCCGACCACACCGCCCGCCGAGACCGGTGTGATCGTCCGCAACGGCACCGGCGGCACCCGGACCCCCGTGAAGGGCCGCGCCGCCGAGGTCGCCCAGGCTCTCGTGGCCAAGGGCTACACCCTGGCCAGGGCGGACGCGCAGCCCACACCGGAGGAGAAGACCACCGTCAGCTACCCGAGCGCGGATCTGGAGGGGAACGCGCAGGCGGTCGCCAAGGCCCTCGGCGTCCCGACGGGTTCGGTGAAGCGGTCGACGGACGTCTCGGGTGTCACGGTGGTCGTGGGCGCCGACTGGCGCGACGGCTCGTCGTTCCCGAAGGAGAGCGAGCCGGCGGCGGGCGGGGTCCCGGACACGGCGGACGCCCTCAACGGCTCGGAGAAGGAGGCGTGCATGGACGTGTACGCCCCGTACCGCTTCTGATCCACGCGCGGACCCCGCCCCTCCGGGTACGAGGGCGCCCCCGTACCCGGAGGGGCGAATTCCAGGGGGCGTCCTCGGCTCGTCCGCGGGCGGGCTACGCCTCGGCCTCGACCTCGGCGGCGGAACCGGCGCCCCCGGCGGGGCCCGCCGCCGGGCGGCGGCTCGCGATGACCTTCCTGGCCAGCGACTTCGGGCTGGTGAGGAAGCCGTACCCCCACGACATGTGCATGGTCGCCAGCGCCACCGGGATCCGGAGCCGCGCCTTCGCCGGCAGTCCCTTGCCGGCCGGTACGGAGCCGGCCACGATCGCGGCGAGGTAGCCGCCCGGTACCACCAGGCCCCACGGCGTGAGCAGCGCGCCCACGACGAGGCCCGCGGCGATGGCGCAGACGGCCGTCGGCGGGGCGAGGTAGCGGAGGTTGATCGAGCCGGAGTGGAAGCGGGCGACGACATGGCGCCAGCGGCCGTACTCCTTGTACTGCTTGGCGAGCGCGCGGACCGAGGGGCGCGGCCGGTACTGGACGCGCAGCTCCGGGGAGAACCAGATCGCGCCGCCGGATTCGCGGATCCGGAAGTTCAGCTCCCAGTCCTGGGCGCGGATGAACTCCTCGTTGTAGCCGCCCAGCCGCTCCAGCGCCTCGCGCCGGAAGACACCCAGATACACGGTTTCCGCGGGGCCCGCCGCGCCGCCGGTGTGGAAGGCCGCGTTGCCGACGCCGATCTTCGAGGTCATGGCGGCGGCGACCGCGTTCTCCCAGTCGTTCTCGCCCTCCGCGTGCATGATGCCGCCGACGTTCTGCGCGCCGGTCTCCTCCAGCAGCCTGACGGCGGTCGCGATGTAGTCCGGCGAGAGCATGCCGTGGCCGTCGACGCGTACGACGACGGGGTGCCGGGACGCCTTGATCGCCGCGTTGAGCGCGGCGGGGGTGCGGCCCGTCGGGTTGGGCACGGTCCGCACCTGGGCGCGCGCGTGGGAGGCGGTCTCCCGCACCAGCTCCGCGGCGATCTCGTCCGTACGGTCCGCGGAGGGGCCCAGGGCGATGACCACCTCCATCTCGCCCTCGTACTCCTGCTCCAGGATGTGCCGGACGGAGTTCCTCAGATGACGTTCCTCGTTGAGCACCGGCATGATCACGGAGACTGCGGGAGGCAGGGCAGGCATGGGGTCCTTCGGGGCCTTCGGGCTACGGCGGTATGACCACCCACGTTACCGCGAACGGGGGACAGGGAAGCGCGCCGTCCGGTTGCGCACCGGCGTCGCTGATCGTATGGGCTTACCGTGCTCACGGTCCGCTCCCGCCCTGCCCGCCTGCTCACCGCGGAGGTGTCTCTCGTGCCCACGCCGCCCCGCACCACCCACAGCACCCGCACCACCCGCCGTCCGGACGTACGCCGTCGTCCCGACGCCCGGAAGGACGACGGACGGAGACAGGACGGGGGGAGGAAGAAGGACGGGGGCGCCAGGGGCGGGGGAAGGAAGGACGGGCGGTCCCGCTGGGGGATGCGGATGGCGACGGCCCTCTCCGTCGTGGTCCTGGGGGCCGGCGGGATCGGGCACGCCGTCATGACCAGCCTGGACACCGGGATCGGCCGGATCGACCCGTTCAAGGACATGAAGAACCGGCCGGGCGCGGGGCGCGGGCTCAACCTGCTGCTCGTCGGCACGGACGGCCGCGACAAGATCACGGAGGAGGAGCGGCAGAAGTACCGCCTCGGCGGCGCGCCCTGCCACTGCACCGACACGATCATGCTGGTGCACCTCTCGGCGGACGGCGGGCGCGCCAGTGTGGTGAGCCTCCCCCGCGACAGCTTCGCCGAGCTGCCCGACCACACCGACGCCACCACGGGCGCGCACCACACCTCGCACCCGGTCAAGCTGAACGCGGCGTACGCGGAGGGCGGGCCTGGTCTGACCGTCCGCACCGTCGAGCATCTGACGGGCGTGAAGATCAGCCACTATCTGGAGGTCGACTTCACGAGCTTCATGAAGACGGTGGACGCGCTGGACGGGGTGGACATCTGCACCACCCGGCCGATGAAGGACACGTACACCGGGCTCGATCTGGCGCCGGGCACCCACCGGATGAACGGCGGCGAGGCCCTTCAGTACGTACGCTCCCGCCATGTCGACGGCGCCGCCGACCTCGGCAGGATGGAGCGCCAGCAGCGCTTCGTCGCCGCCCTGATCGGCCGGGCGACCAGCAGCGGGGTGCTGCTGAACCCGGCGCGGTTCAAGGAGGTCACCTCAACGGTCCTCGGCTCGGTACGGGCCGACGCCGGGTTCGGCGCGGAGCAGATGCTCGCCGTCAACGAGGCGATGCGCGGCTTCTCGCCCGCCTCGTCGGAGTTCACGTCCGTACCGCTGGCCGATGGCGGCGCCTCCGTCCCGGTCAAGGGCGTCGGCGCGACGGTGAAGTGGGACCCGGTGAAGTCGAAGCGGCTCTTCGAGGCGCTGCGCGAGGACCAGCCGCTGACCCCGCCGCGCCGGCCGGCGCCGGGTACCGCGTCCGCGGGGAAGGCCACGACCGTCGAGGTGAGCCCGGAGGACATCCGCGTACAGGTCTACAACGGGACGCCGGCCGACGGCCTGGGCAAGCAGGTCGACGACGCGTTGCAGGCCACCGGCTTCCGTACCACCGGCTCGCCGCTCACCTCGGACGGCGGTGACGTACGGCGGACGGTGGTGATGTACGACCCGCGCTGGGACCGCTCGGCGAAGTCCCTGGCGGCGGCGCTGCCGGGCAGTGAGCTGCGGGCGGTGAAGCAGCAGGGCGCGACGCTGAAGGTGGTCGCGGGGACGGACTACAAGGCGGTGACACCGGTACGGGCGCAGGAGAACCCGAAGGGTGAGTTCGACGCGACCACCGGCGACCAGGCGGTCTGCCGGTAGCCGGCGGCAGGGCGTCCCGAGCCAAACCTTCACAAGGGCTCCATTCCGGTTCGCATTGCATCAGGTTCGCAACGGGCCTGATCTGATTTCCCACCTCCCTGGATCGGACACGGACAGGCCCGGCACACTGTTCCGCATGAATGATTGGCCCGATGGGCGGACCGGCGACCCCAACAACCGTTACGGGCGCGGCGGCGGAGGCACACAGCCCGACGGCGCGCGCGTCATGCCGCATGTGCGGGGCGGCGGCGTACCCCAGCAGGGGCAGGGCGCCGGTTACGACAGCGGGTACAACACGGGCCAGGTCTACGGCTCCCCCGCCGGCGCGGGCGGTGGCGGCCAGGGCGGCGGGGGCGGCTACATCCCGCCGCAGTCCGGCGGGACCCCCGGGCCCCGGTACGCGCCCGACTGGGGGCGCCGGATCAAGATCGGCGCACTGGTCCTGGTGGTGGCGCTGCTGGTCACGTCCATCGGTACGTACTTCTGGGCCGACGGCAAGCTCAAGCGTGAGGTCGATCTCTCGAAGGTCATCGAGCGGCCGGGCCAGGGCGACGGCACGAACTATCTGATCGTGGGTTCCGACAGCCGCGAGGGCATGACCGACGAGGACAAGAAGAAGCTCCACACGGGCTCCGCCGAGGGCAAGCGGACCGACTCGATGATGATCCTGCACGACGGGTCGAACGGGCCGACGCTGATCTCGCTGCCCCGCGACTCGAATGTGACGATCCCGTCGTTCGTGGGCTCGGAGTCCGGCAAGGAGTACCCGAACACCGGCCGCCAGACCAAGCTGAACGCGGCGTACGCGGAGGACGGCCCGGAACTGCTCGTCCGTACCGTCGAGTACAACACCGGGCTGCACATCGACCACTACGTGGAGATCGGGTTCGCCGGCTTCGCCAACATCGTGGACGCGATCGGCGGAGTGGAGATGGACATCCCGAAGGCGTTCAAGGACAAGAAGTCGGGCGCCGACTTCCAGGCGGGTACGCAGACCCTCGACGGCGAACAGGCGCTGGCCTTCGTCCGGACGCGGTACGCGTTCGCCGCCAGTGACCTGGACCGTACGAAGAACCAGCAGAAGTTCCTGGCGGCCCTGGCCTCCCAGACGGCCACCCCGGGCACGATCCTGAACCCGTTCAAGCTCTACCCGACGATGAGCGCGGGCCTGGACACCCTGATCGTGGACAAGGACATGTCCCTCTGGTCGCTGGGCCAGATGTTCTTCGCGATGAAGGGCATCACGGGCGGCGACGGGGTCTCCATGAACATGCCGATCTCGGGCAGCGTGGGCGGCAACCTGGTCTGGGACAAGGCGAAGGTCAAGGAGCTGGTGAACCAGCTCAACAACGACGAGAAGGTCACGGTCACCAGCGACTGACGTCCGAACCGTCCGTGTCCCCCCGCGCCGCTCACGCCTGCGGCCCGGGGGGACACGTCTTTCCCCCTGGGCTTTCCCCTGGGCTTTCCCCTGGGCTTTCCCCTGGGCTTTCCCCTGGACGCACGGGTCCGCCGCAGACGGGCATCTCGTACAACCTTCCTCCTGACCGGCGCGTCGAATGCGCCGTAGATCCACGCACATGTCCGATGGAGGACCTTTGAGAAAGATCCTGGCCGTGGTCGGCACGGCCGTCGCGCTCTCCGCATCCACGCTGGTCGTCGCGCCCGGGGCGCAGGCGGCCGAGGTGGACCTCCGGTCGCTCGCGTGGAGCGCCGAGAAGGACGGCCGGATCCATGTGCTCTACGAGCACTGGGAGCGGAACTCCCTGCCGTCCGACGTCACCGTCCGGATCCGGGCGAAGGGCAGTGACACGGTGCTGGCCACGCTCGGGCTCAACGACGCCGAGAGCTGCCCCACCGCGTACGACTGCCTGGAGCAGCAGTTCTGGACCGACCCGGTCGAACTGCCCACGATGGGCGTGTACGCCATCGACCTCGTGGTCAAGGCCGGCACGGCGGGCGAACTCGTCGACCGGGACAACGGTGAGCTGAACTACGGCCTCGCCCCGAAGCTGACCGCCACCGCCGACCGGCAGACGGTCTCCTACGACCACCGCGTCGTCACGGTGAGCGGCACGCTCGTCGCGCGGGACCCGAACAACGGCGAGGTCAAGCCGTTCACGGGAGCCAAGATCTACTCCCGCTACATGCTGCGGGACCAGCCGCTGAAGACGGTCGACAAGGCGGGACGTTTCTCCCTGCCTTTCGAGTTCAGCGGTTACGAGACCGCCGAGCGGATCAGCCTCTGGTTCCAGGAGAACAACGCGTCGTTCCCGGTGACGGTTCACCGCCAGCCCCTGAAGCTGACGGTGAACACCCCCACCGGAACGGTCACGGCCCCGTACGGCAGCGATGTCCCCGTGCGCGGCAAGGTGACCCGTACGGCCGACGACGGCACCGAGAAGCCGGCCGGCGGCGTCGGTGTCCTGGTCGGCGACCGGCCCGTCACCAGCACCAAGGAGGACGGCACGTTCGCCGGCGCCTTCACCGCCACGAAGAACGGTACGACGCGCGTCGGTCCCGGCCAGGAGCCGTGGTTCACCGGGGGCGCCCCGTACGACTTCCAGCTCAGGACGGCCGCCACGAGCACCTTCCCGACGGTCGAGGCCGCTGTGGACAAGTACCGGAAGGTCACCTTCAGCGGCACACTCGGCGTCACCTCGGGCTCGTACCCCGCCGGGACGACGGGGCAGGTCTCCATCGATCACTCCCCGGACGGCAAGAACTGGTCGAGCGTCGGCCGGTTCACGGCGACGTACGGAGCCACGTTCCAGCAGACGGCTCCCACGAAGGGCGTGGCCGGCAGCTACTGGCGCCTGCGTCATCTGGCCGCCCCTGGCGTGGAGAGCCGCGTGTACAACCTCGGCCGCGCGTACACCGAGATCCGGCAGGACAGCGTCGCGCCCGAGGGCATCCGCAAGGGCACCAGGCTGACGGCCAAGGGCACGCTGATGCAGAAGTCCGGCACCACCTGGAAGGCGTACGCGGGCCGGCAGGTCCGCGTCTACTTCAAGGCCGCCACGCCCGGTGCGGCCTGGCAGGAACTGGGCAGCGCCAAGACCCTCACGAACGGCACGTTCAGCAAGCAGTTCACGGTGCGGCAGAACGGCACCTGGCAGATGCGCCACATCGACACGGTGAAGACGCACTACGCGTCGAGCGGCCGCGAGATCCCCGTCACCATCCGCTGACTTCCTGGACCCGCGGGCTGTGGTCCCCGGCCCCGGCACGGCGCCGGGGGCGGGGCCGGGGGCCACCGTCTTCCGCCACTGAGCTACGGAGCTACGGAGCTACGGAGCTACGGCAGGTTGCGAGCCATGACGATGCGCTGGACCTGGTTCGTGCCTTCATAAATCTGGGTGATCTTGGCGTCGCGCATCATGCGCTCCACCGGGTAGTCGCGCGTGTAGCCGTAACCGCCCAGGAGCTGGACCGCGTCCGTCGTGATCTCCATGGCCGCGTCCGAGGCGTAACACTTGGCCGCCGCGCCGAAGAAGGTCAGGTCCTCCTTCGTGGCGCCCGCCGTGACCCGTTCCGACCTGGCCGCCGCCGCGTAGGTGAGCTGGCGGGCGGCCTCCAGCTTCATGGCCATGTCGGCCAGCATGAACTGGACGCCCTGGAAGTCGCCGATCGGCTTGCCGAACTGCTTGCGCTCCTGGACATAGCCCTTGGCGTAGTCGAGTGCGCCCTGCGCGATGCCGAGGGCCTGGGCCGCGATGGTGATGCGGGTGTGGTCCAGGGTCTTCATCGCCGTGGCGAAGCCGGTGCCCTCCGCGCCGAGCAGGCGGTCGGCGGGGATACGGACGTTGTCGAGGTAGACCTCGCGCGTCGGCGAGCCCTTGATCCCGAGCTTCTTCTCCGGGGCACCGAAGGAGACGCCCTCGTCGTCCTTCTCGACGACGAACGCCGAAATGCCCTTGGTGCGCTTCTCCGGGTCGGTGACGGCCATGACCGTGTAGTAGTCGGAGACGCCCGCGTTGGTGATCCAGCGCTTCACACCGTTGAGGACGTAGTGGTCGCCGTCGCGTACGGCCCTCGTCTTCATGCCGCCCGCGTCGGAGCCCGCGTCCGGTTCGGAGAGGCAGTAAGAGAACATCCCGTCGCCCTGGGCCAGCGGGCGCAGGTACTTCTTCTTCAGCTCCTCGGAGCCGGAGAGGATCACCGGGAGCGAGCCCAGCTTGTTCACCGCGGGGATCAGCGAGGAGGAGGCGCAGACCCGCGCGATCTCCTCGATGACGATCACGGTGGCCAGGGCGTCGGCGCCGGCGCCGCCGTACTCCTCGGGGACATGGACGGCGTGCAGGTCGGACGCGACGAGCGCGTCCAGCGCCTCCTGCGGGAAGCGGGCCTCTTCGTCCACCGCCGCGGCGAACGGCGCGATCTTCGCCTCGGAGAGCGCGCGCACGGTCTCGCGGAGCATGTCGTGCTCTTCGGAGGGGCGGTACAGGTCGAAATCAGCCGATCCGGCCACGGTCTTTCACTCCCCAAGATGCTAACTACCGTTAAGTAACCCAATTTTAGACGGCGGTGACGGCGCAGGCATAGGTGAGTTTGCCGACAGCCTCGCCCCGGTGCGCCGGCCGCGTCGCCCTGAGGGAGAAGTGCCCCTGCGGAGCGATTCCGACGCGCGGATATGCTCGGGCCGCACACCGCCCGTCTCTCCCAGGAGCTCCCACATGGCCCTCAAGATCACCGTGATCGGCACCGGCTATCTCGGCGCGACGCACGCCGCGGCCATGGCGGAGCTGGGCTTCGAGGTCCTCGGCCTCGATGTGGTGCCCGAGAAGATCGAGCTGCTCTCGGCGGGCCGGGTACCGATGTACGAACCCGGCCTTGAGGAACTTCTGCGCAAGCATGTGGCCGGGATCGAGGGGTCGACGGGGCGGCTGCGGTTCACCATGGACTGGGCGGAGGTCGCGGACTTCGGCGATGTGCACTTCGTCTGCGTGAACACCCCCCAGAAGCACGGCGAGTACGCCTGCGACATGAGTTACGTCGACGCGGCGGTCGAGAGCCTGGCCAAGCATCTGACCCGCCCCGCGCTGGTCGTCGGCAAGTCCACCGTGCCGGTCGGCAGCGCGGACCGGCTCGCGGCGCGGATCGCGGAGGTGGCACCGGCGGGGCGCGAGGTGGAGCTGGCCTGGAACCCGGAGTTCCTGCGCGAGGGCTTCGCCGTGCAGGACACGCTGCGCCCGGACCGGATCGTGATCGGCGTGCGCGGTACGGGCGGTACGGGCCCCACGAAGGCCGAGCGGACGCTGCGCGAGGTGTACGCGACACCCATCGGCGAGGGCTCGCCCTTCGTGGTGACGGACTTCCCGACCGCCGAGCTGGTCAAGACCTCGGCCAACTCCTTCCTGGCGACGAAGATCTCGTTCATCAACGCGATGGCCGAGGTCTGCGAGGCGGCCGGCGGCGATGTCGTGAAGCTCGCGGAGGCGCTGGGGTACGACGAGCGCATCGGGAAGAAGTTCCTGCGCGCCGGGATCGGCTTCGGCGGCGGCTGCCTGCCCAAGGACATCCGGGCGTTCATGGCGCGGGCGGGCGAGCTGGGCGCGGACCAGGCGCTGACGTTCCTGCGCGAGGTGGACTCGATCAACATGCGGCGGCGCGGCCACATGGTGGAGCTGGCACGCGAGGCGGTGGGCGCCGACTCGTCGTTCCTGGGCAAGCGGGTCGCCGTACTCGGCGCGACGTTCAAGCCGGACTCCGACGACGTACGGGACTCCCCCGCGCTCAATGTCGCGGGCCAGATCCACCTCCAGGGCGGCCAGGTGACCGTCTACGACCCGAAGGGCATGGCGAACGCCCGGCGGCTCTTCCCGACGCTGGGGTACGCGGAGTCGGCGCTGGAGGCGGTACGCGGCGCCGATGTGGTCCTGCATCTGACGGAGTGGCGCGAGTTCCGCGAGCTGGACCCGGCGGCCCTGGCCGCGGTGGCGGCGCGTCCGCTGATCCTCGACGGACGCAACGCGCTGGACCCGGAGCGGTGGCGCGCGGCGGGGTGGACGTACCGCGCGATGGGGCGCCCGCGCGCCTGAGCGCCGCGCACGCCGGGGCCCGCGGCGTACGTGTCGGAGGTACGCGTCAGAGGGGCGCGCCGCCGCCGTCCATGAGCCGGGCCCGGTAGGCGCGCATCTTGGCCCGCGCCCCGCAGACCGACATCGAGCACCAGCGGCCCCGGCCGGCCGGGCTGCGGTCGTAGAACGCCCAGTGGCAGTCCTCCGCCTCGCACGCCTTGAGCCGGTTCCACGTCCCGTCGGCGGACGCCTCCGCGATGGCCTCCGCGACCCGCGGCAGCAGCGCGTCGGACGCGGTCGCGGGGCGGAGCGCCGCCTCGCCCCCAGGGCCGACGGCGACCCGCAGCGGTGCCCCCGCGAGAAGTTCGTCCAGGTCGGCGACGGAGCGGCCGCGCGGATGGATGCCCGCGTGCGCGAGGCAGGCGGTGCGCAGGGCCCGGCGCAGCGCGCGGGCCGCCGGCACATCGTGCTCGGCGAGGCCGAAGGCGGCCCGGCCATCCTCCGTGGAGAGCAGGTCGACGCGTGTCTCCAGGTCCATCGAGTTGACCAGGGACTGGACCAGGGCGAGCCCTCCGGGAGCGGGCGGGCGGTCATTCATGGTTGCGACGTTACCTCCAGTGCGGGACCATACGGTAACGGTTACCTGTTGGAGCTGCTTACCAGTAACGCCCGACCGGCGACCGGAATGTCAGCGCGCCATCCACCGATCGCGCCATCCATCGGTCCTGAGGAGCGAACGTCATGGCCATCGCCACACTCGACACCGTCGTCCTGGACTGCCCGGATCCGCTCGCGCTCGCCCGCTTCTACGCCCAGGTCCTGGGGGGTGAGGTCAAGGAGACCACGGACGGCACCGACTCCTGGGTCGAGCTGCGGGGCGCCCCGGGCGCCCCGCTCGCCTTCCAGTCCGCGCCCGGCTTCGTACCGCCCGCGTGGCCCGCTGCGGAGCCCTCGCAGCAGTTCCATCTGGACCTGACGGTGCCGGACCTGGACGTGGCGGAGAAGGCCGTGCTGGCGCTGGGCGCCGTACCGCTGGACGCGACGGACCGGCAGCGGACGTTCCGGGTCTACGCGGACCCCGCCGGCCATCCGTTCTGCCTCTGCGCCTCCTGACCGGCACCCGCCGTCGTCGGCGGCGGGGCCTCAGCCGTCGAGGTCCGTGATCGTCGCCTGGGACGCCGGGCGTTCGCGGCGCAGCGCGCGGGAGACGTCCTCCGCCGCCCGGAGCACCCGGACCGCGTTGCCCCACGTCACCTTGGAGATGTCCGCCGTCGACCAGCCGCGGCTCAGCAGCTCCGCGATCAGGTTCGGATAGCCGGCGACGTCCTCCAGGCCCTGCGGGGTGAACGCCGTGCCGTCGAAGTCGCCGCCGATGCCGATGTGGTCGATGCCCGCGACCTCGCGCATGTGGTCGAGATGGTCGGCGACGGTGGCGGCCGTCGCGACCGGGCGCGGGTTGGCCGCCTCGAAGTCCTCGTGGACGCGCATCGCGTCGGCGGTCGTCGCCAGCGGGTGCAGGCCGTGCGCCAGCATGTTCGCGTCGGCCTCCCGCGTCCAGGCCACCGCCGCCGGGAGGATGAACTTCGGTACGAACGTCGCCATCGCGACGCCCCCGTTGGCGGGCAGCCGCTCCAGCACGTCGTCCGGGATGTTGCGCGGGTGGTCGCAGACCGCGCGCGCCGACGAGTGCGAGAAGATCACCGGCGCGGCCGTCGTGGCGAGCGCGTCGCGCATCGTCGTGGCCGCCACGTGCGAGAGGTCGACCAGCATGCCGGCCCGGTTCATCTCGCGGACCACTTCGCGGCCGAAGGGCGAGAGCCCGCCGACCGACGGGGTGTCCGTGGCCGAGTCGGCCCAGCGCAGATTGTCGTTGTGGGTGAGCGTCATGTAGCGCACGCCCAGCGTGTGCAGGGCGCGCAGGGTGGCCAGGGAGTTGTTGATGGAGTGGCCGCCCTCGGCGCCCATCAGCGACGCGATCCTGCCCTCGCGGCGCGCGGTCTCCATGTCGTCGGCGGTGAGCGCGCGGGCCAGGTCGCGGGGGTAGCGGTCGAGGATCCGGCCGACCACGTCGATCTGTTCCAGCGTCGCGCTGACCGCGTCGTCCCCGGCCATGTCGGACCGTACGTACACGGACCAGTACTGGCCGCCGACGCCGCCGCGCCGCAGCCGGGGGATGTCCGTGTGGAGGCGTCCCGACAGGTCCTCGGCGATGTCGAGGCGGTCCAGGTCGTACCGTACGTTCTCGCGCAGGGCCCACGGCAGGTCGTTGTGGCCGTCGACGACCGGGGCGTCGGCCAGCAGGGCGCGGGCAGCCGCCAGGAAGTCCCCGGCCGCGCGCCCTCCGCTCCTCCCGGACTCCCCGGACTCGCGGGTCCCCCCGGATGTCCCCGGCGCCGTCATGTGCCGAATCCGAAGTGCTCCGAGCCCCCGGCCTTCGCGCGCAGCCGCTGGCCCTTCTCCATCGCCTGCTGCCTCAGCTCCTGCTGGAACTCGCGCATCCGCTCCCGCAGCTCCGGGTCGTGCGCCGCGAGGATCCGGGCGGCCAGCAGGCCCGCGTTGCGCGCGCCGCCCACCGAGACCGTGGCGACCGGGACGCCGGCCGGCATCTGGACGATGGAGAGGAGCGAGTCCATGCCGTCCAGGTACTTCAGGGGTACGGGGACGCCGATCACCGGCAGCGGGGTGACCGAGGCCAGCATGCCCGGCAGATGGGCCGCGCCGCCCGCGCCCGCGATGATCGTCTTGAGGCCCCGGCCGGCCGCGTCCTCGCCGTACGCGATCATCTCGTGCGGCATGCGGTGGGCGGAGACGACATCCACCTCGTACGGGATCTCGAACTCGTGGAGGGCCGTGGCGGCGGCCTCCATGACGGGCCAGTCCGAGTCGGAACCCATGACGATGCCCACGACAGGGGGTGTCATTCGGTGATCGTTCCTCTGAGGTAGCCGGCTGCGTGACGGGCGCGCTCCAGCACGTCGTCCAGGTCGTCGCCGTAGGTGTTGACGTGCCCCACCTTGCGGCCGGGCTTCACGTCCTTGCCATACATATGGATCTTGAGCTGGGGGTCCCTGGCCATGCAGTGCAGATACGCCGTGTACATGTCGGGGTAGTCACCGCCCAGCACGTTGCACATGACCGTCCAGGGCGCGCGCGGGCGCGGGTCGCCCAGCGGCAGGTCCAGGACCGCCCGTACATGGTTGGCGAACTGCGAGGTGATCGCGCCGTCCTGGGTCCAGTGCCCGGAGTTGTGCGGGCGCATCGCCAGCTCGTTGACGAGGATGCCCGGGGTGCCGTCGGCGGCCCGGGTCTCGAACAGCTCCACCGCGAGGTGGCCCACCACGCCCAGCTCGGCGGCTATCCGCAGCGCCAGCCGCTGGGCCTCGCCCGACAGCTCCTCGGAGAGTCCGGGCGCGGGCGCGATGACCGTGTCGCAGACGCCGTCGACCTGCTGGGACTCGACCACGGGGTAGGCCACGGCCTGGCCGTGCGGCGAGCGGACGATGTTCGCCGCCAGCTCCCGTACGAAGTCGACCTTCTCCTCGGCGAGGACGGGGACCCCGGCGCGGAAGGGCTCCGCCGCGTCCGCCTCGGACCGTACGAGCCAGACGCCCTTGCCGTCGTACCCGCCGCGCACCGTCTTCAGGACGACGGGGAAGCCGCCCACCTCGGCGGCGAACGCGGCCGCGTCGGCCGGGTCGGCCACGATCCGGTGGCGCGGGCAGGGCACGCCCAGCTCTGTGAGCCGTGCGCGCATGACGCCCTTGTCGTGGGCGTGCAGCAGGGCGTCCGGGCCGGGTCTGACGGGGATGCCGTCGGCCTCCAGGGCGCGCAGGTGCTCGACCGGGACATGTTCGTGATCGAAGGTGATCACGTCGCAGCCGCGCGCGAAGTCACGCAACGTGTCCAGGTCGCGATAGTCGCCCACGACGACCGCGCTCACCACCTGGGCCGCCGAGTCCTGGGGGGTGTCACTGAGGAGCTTGAATCTGAGGCCGAGGGGGATGCCCGCCTCGTGGGTCATACGGGCGAGCTGACCGCCGCCGACCATGCCGACTACCGGGAACGTCACGCACCTAGCGTAGCCGCCGTCCGGGCCGGTCCGCCCACTTGTCCACAGGCGGCCCCCGGGCGGCGCCTCGGGGCTGTGGACAAGCGGGCGGGCCCGGTGGGCGCTGGTTAGCATGGTCCGACAGCGATGCCGATCTCCGGCACCACACACCGACAGCGACCGGACGGGGCTGAGCAGCCAGATGAGCGAACAGGGCGCACTGCGCGTGCGACTGGGGCGGCTCGTGCGCGAGGCGGCCAAATTCGGCGCGGTGGGCGGCATGGGGCTGCTGGTCAACCTGCTGGTCTTCAACCTCGTACGGCACACGACGGAGCTGCCCGTGGTCCGGGCCAGCGTCCTGGCCACCGTCGTCGCGATCGCCTTCAACTACGTGGGGTTCCGCTACTTCACCTACCGGGACCGCGACAAGAGCCGCCGCACCCGTGAGCTGACGCTCTTCCTGCTGTTCAGCGTGGTCGGACTGGTGATCGAGAACGGGGTGCTGTACACGGCGACGTACGGCTTCGGCTGGGACACCCCGCTCCAGAGCAATGTGTTCAAGTTCCTCGGCACCGGGATAGCCACGCTCTTCCGCTTCTGGTCGTACCGCACCTGGGTGTTCCAGGCCCTGCCCTCCCCCGACGACACCGAGGGTCCGGCGGAGGGCGCGGCCGGCGGGGCGGCCGGGGAGCCCGCCGTCAGCCGCCTGGGCCGCTGACCCGAACCGCTGGCCCGTACCCGCTTGCCCGTACCGGCTGACCTGTGCCGCTGGCCCGTACCGCTGTCGCGGCTCTCAGCGGACCGGGCGGTCCGGCTCCTTGCGCGCCGTACGCGTACTGGCCTCGCGGCTGAGGAAGAGCGCGAAGATCGGCGGCTGCTGCTGCAGCAGCTCCAGCCGCCCGCCGTCCGCCTCCGCGAGATCGCGGGCCACCGCGAGACCGATCCCGGTGGAGTTCCGGCCGCTGATCGTCCGCTCGAAGATCCGCGCCCCGAGGTCCGCCGGCACCCCGGGCCCCTCGTCCGTCACCTCGATCACCGCCTGGTTTCCGGTGACGCGGGTGCGCAGCGCGACCGTACCGCCCCCGTGCATCAGCGAGTTCTCGATCAGCGCCGCGAGCACCTGGGCGACCGCGCCCGGGGTCGCGACGGCCCGCATACCGTGGCGGCCCGAGCAGACGATGGCCCGGCCGGCGCTGCGGTAGGCGGGGCGCCACTCCTCGATCTGCTGCTTGACGACCTCGTCGAGATCGAAGGCGACGGCGGAGCCGGTCCGGGGGTCGCGCGCGTTGGTGAGGAGCCGTTCCACCACATCGGTGAGCCGCTCGACCTGCGTCAGCGCGATGGTGGCCTCCTCCTTGACCGTGTCCAGATCGTCGGTGGCGGAGATCTCCTCCAGCCGCATGGACAGGGCGGTCAGGGGCGTACGGAGCTGGTGCGAGGCGTCCGCGGCGAGCCGGCGCTCGGCGGTGAGCATCCGCGCGATCCGCTCGGCGCTGGAGTCCAGGACATCCGCGACCCGGTCCAGCTCGGGCACCGCGTACCGCTTGTGGCGGGGGCGCGGATCGCCCGAGCCGAGGCGCTCCGCGGTCTCCGCGAGGTCGGTGAGCGGTGAGGCCAGCCGGTTGGCCTGGCGTACGGCGAGCAGGACGGCGGCGATGACGGCGAGCAGTGCCACCGCGCCGATGATCAGCAGCGTACGGCCGACCTCGCGGGTGACCGAGGAGCGCGCCTCCTCGACGGTGACGGTCTCGCCCTCCTCGCCCGAGGCCTTCGCGCGGATGACGCTGCCGGAGGGGCGCGACCCGATCTCGACGGCCGCCCGGCCGGGGATCTCGATCCGGGCGTACCGCTTCTGGTCGACCTGTTCGGAGAGGATCCTGGCGGTGACGCGGTCGCCGCCGAGCAGCCGGCTGTCCACGATGCTGACCAGCCGCAGCGCCTCCGAGTCCACACTCTCCTGGGCGCTGTTGCTGATCGTGCGGGTCTCGACGATGACGAGCGACACCCCGAAGACGGCGATGACGACGAGCACCACGGCGAGCGTGGAGTTGATCAGACGACGACGCATGGTGCCCTCCGGGCGTCAGCACATCCCGAAGCCGTCAGCTCTCCTCGAAGCCGTCAGCTCCTCCCGAAGCCTTCGGCCCTCCGCAGAGCCTTCAGCTCTTCTCGAAGCGGAAGCCGACGCCCCGTACCGTCGCGATGTAGCGCGGGTTCGCCGCGTCGTCGCCGAGCTTCTTGCGCAGCCAGGAGATGTGCATGTCGAGCGTCTTGGTGGACGACCACCATGTCGTGTCCCAGACCTCGCGCATGAGCTGGTCGCGGGTGACGACCCGGCCCGCGTCCCTGACCAGAACCCGCAGCAGGTCGAACTCCTTGGCCGTGAGCTGCAATTCCTCGTCGCCCATCCAGGCCCGGTGCGACTCGACGTCGATCCGTACGCCGTGGGTGGCGGGGGCGGGAACGGGGTCCGCCGCGCCGCGCCGCAGCAGCGCCCGTACCCGCGCCAGCAGCTCCGCGAGCCGGAACGGCTTGGTCACGTAGTCGTCGGCGCCGGCGTCCAGGCCGACGACGGTGTCCACCTCGTCGGCGCGCGCGGTCAGCACCAGGATCGGGACGGTATGGCCTTCGGCGCGCAGTCTGCGGGCGACTTCCAGGCCGTCCATGCCGGGCAGGCCCAGGTCGAGGACGACGAGGTCGATGCCGCCCTGGAGTCCGGCGTCCAGCGCGGTCGGACCGTCCTCACGGACCTCGACCTCGTATCCCTCCCGGCGCAGGGCGCGGGCCAGCGGCTCCGAGATGGAAGCGTCGTCCTCGGCGAGCAGTACACGGGTCATGGGGTGATGGTAGACCGCAAAAGGCGGCGGCCGGGATGTGCTCGGCGAGGGCCGTGGAGACGCGCCGGACCGCCGGGCGCCCCGCGGACGAGCCGCGCACGGGCCACGGAGCCACACCTACGGCCTTACGGTGCGATCCGATGATCAGCCTTCGAATGTAGGCATTCAGTCGCACAAAAACCTGTGATCCATCTCTCAGGTCCTTCCATATCATGCCCTGTCGTGCCGTATGGTGGCGAGACGCCTGTAGTACCACCTGGGGACCTTTGGCCTGCTGAGCGCCGAAGGTCCTTTTTACGTGCCAACCCCCCCACGAAGGATCGACCCATGGCGTCCAGCCTGACGAAGGATTCGCCCGAGTCGCCCGGCACACCCGGCGGCACGGAGAAGACCTTCTTCGGCCACCCCCGCGGACTGGCCACTCTCTTCATGACCGAGATGTGGGAGCGCTTCAGCTTCTACGGCATGAGAGCACTGCTCACCATCTATCTGCTGTCCGGCGGACCCGATGCCTCGAAGGGGCTTCAGGGCGGCGGCCTGGGGATGGACCTGGCCACGACCACGGCCATCTACTCCATCTACCTCTCCATGGTCTACCTGCTGGCGCTGCCCGGCGGCTGGCTGGGGGACAGGGTCTGGGGTCCGCGCAAGACCGTCACGATCGCGGCCTGCACGATCATGCTGGGCCATCTCACCCTCGCCCTGCCCGGCTCGGGGACGTTCTTCGCCGGTCTGGCCCTGGTGGCGCTCGGCTCGGGCCTGCTGAAGGCCAACATCTCGACGATGGTCGGCCATCTCTACGACGGTCCGAACGACCCGCGGCGCGACGGCGGATTCACCGTCTTCTACATGGGCATCAACATCGGCGCCTTCTTCGCGCCGCTGATCATCGGCACGGTGGGCGAAAAGTACAGCTGGCACCTCGGCTTCGCGCTCGCCGCGGTCGGCATGGGGATCGGTCTGGCCGTCTTCCTGCTCGGTACGAAGAACCTCAGCCCGGAGAGCAGCCGCGTCCCCACCCCGCTCTCCCACGAGGAGCGCGCCACCTGGCTGCGCAAGGGGATGACCTGGCTGCTGATCGCGGCCGTCTTCTACGCAGCCGTCGTCCTCAGCGGCCACTTCACCCTCGACTGGGCGATGGTCCCGCTGACCCTCGCGGGCCTGGCCATCCCGGCCGCCGTACTGATCCGGATCAAGCGCGACAAGGAGCTGTCGGCGACCGAGCAGACCAAGATGTCCGGGTACATCTGGTTCTTCGTGGCCGCGGCCGTCTTCTGGATGATCTACGACCAGGGCGGCTCGACGGTCCAGGCGTTCGGCACGACGAAGGCCGCCGACTCGCTCTTCGGCCTGTCCTTCCCGACGTCCTGGTACCAGTCGCTGAACCCGGTCTTCATCATGGCGCTGGCTCCGGTCATCGCCTGGTTCTGGCTGTGGCTCAACCGCAGGGGCCAGGAGCCGAGCACGGTCGTGAAGTTCGCCGCCGGGCTGTTCTTCATCGGCGTCTCGTTCTTCTTCTTCCTGATCCCGCTGGTCATGGCGGGCGGGGGGACCCTGGTCAGCCCGATGTGGCTGGTGGGCATCTATCTGATCCAGACCGTCGGCGAGCTGTGCGTCTCCCCGGTCGGCCTGTCGGTGACGACGAAGATGGCGCCGACGAAGTACGCCAGCCAGATGATGGGCGTCTGGTTCCTGGCCGTGACGGCGGGCGACTCGGTGACCGGGCTGCTCTCGATCGGCGGTGTGGACCTGAGCCGTACGGGCGTGGTGGCCCTGGAGGCGCTGCTCGCCACGGTGGCGGGGATCGCGGTCTTCATGTACCGGAAGAAGGTCAGGTCGCTCATGGGCGACATCCACTGAGCAGGAGCCGGGGCCGGAGCCGGTGACGTACGCCGACACGGTGACGTACACCGGCTTCGCCGGGGGCGGGGGCAGGGCGGTGACCGTACGGCCTACGCGCGTCACGCCGGAGCGGACAGCTCCGCCCATACGGTCTTCCCCGTGGCCCCGGGCGTCCTGACGACACCCCAGTCGAGGCAGAGCCGCTGCACGATAAACATGCCGTGCCCGCCGGGGCGTCCCGCCCGGTGCGGGGTGCGGGGCGCGGGCTGACCCGTCCCCCGGTCGGTGACCTCCAGCCGCAGCACCTTCGCGGTGTACGCGACGTGCAGCCCCTCGGGGCCGCCGGCGTGCAGGCAGGCGTTGGTGACCAGCTCGGAGACGACGAGCAGCACGTCCTCCGCCGCCGCGCGGCGGTCGGCGGTCGCGGCCGGGAGCCAGCCCCAGTCGTGGAGCGCCTGGCGGGTGAAGTCACGCGCGAGCGGGACGACACCGCTGGCGCCGGCCAGTACGAGCGTCCGCACCCGTGCGTCGGACGCCACGGGGGGATGCCCCGGCCGGTCCGACTCGGGGCCGAGGTCGCCCGGCGGCGGCTGCCGGGTGGTGCTCATCAGCGCTTCACCTCACCGATTCACCAATGTGTGAGTTCATCAGTACGACTGGAATACGACTTCACTACAGCTTCATCAAATGGTGCGCGTACAGGATCCCGCAGAGCCTGCCCGGGGTCTTCTGCCCCTCCGAATCGTGACAACACCCACTTCACGGGTCGGACGTCGTGACACATGCAACACACACGTCCCGGAGGCCGCGACAAGGGGGAGAAGACACCACGAATAGGGTCGGTTCTCCTCCGTGGAACCGGGCTCGGACCGGTGACCGCGACGGCGTCGGGCGCCGGGATCATGGGCCCTGACGAGGGGCCCGGCACCCGGGGACCCGGGGCGCGCACCCGGACTTCTACCCGGCAGGCCCGGACCGATGCGGTCCGGGCCTGCCGGGCCGGCTCAGTCGGCCAGGGCGTCCGCGAGCGAGTCGTGAACGGTGAAGACCGCGTCCGCGCCGGTGATCTCGAAGACCCTCGCGACGACGGGCAGCATCCCGGCCAGATGGACCCCGCCCCCGGCGGCCTCCGCCTTCAGACGGGCACCGAGCAGCACATTGAGCCCGGTGGAATCGCAGAATTCGAGCTGTGAACAATCGATGACCAGGCGTACCCGGCCCCGCCCGACGGCGTCGTCCAGAGGCTCCCGCAACAGCTCGGCCGTATGGTGATCCAATTCACCGGCCGCCGTCACTACCTCGCTCCGGCCCTCGGCCCGAACTCCGACCTGAAGCCGGCCCCGGTTCGTGCTGCCGACCGTCTGGCGGTCCATGCCCGTCCCTCTTCGCCGATGGTGTCGATCATGCCGACAGTGGTCCGTCTCGACGTCATCACAAGGTGATGACGTCCGTCGAACATTACGCCTTTCACACGTCAGGCGGTACCCAAACTCCCCCACAATACGGACGTATGCCGCAATTAACACTTGCAACGTTCCGTGCCAAACGGGTAGGGCTAGTAGGACACGTCCGACGCGACCGGCTTGGAGGCGCCGCAAACCGTAGCAACACGTATCGGCTTCGGCAGCCATATGCCGAGAACGTATGGAGGAGACCATGTCACCCCGGCTCGACGAACCGCGTACCCAGCACGCGCCGTCGGCAACTCCGCCCGCAGCTCTTGAGACCGACGTCACTCCGTCCGACGACGCCTGGCCGTCCGAGGTCTTCGAGGGCGGTTCCGACGGGCCCCTGGACCTGCCCGAGATCCCGCCCTTCGACGAGGTGGGTGCGGTGGACGCCCGAGCCCTGTCGAAGACGCTCTTCGCTCGCCTGGAGACCCTGGAAGAGGGCACCCACGAGCACGCGTACGTCCGCAACACCCTGGTCGAGCTGAATCTCGCCCTGGTGAAGTTCGCGGCCTCCCGGTTCCGCTCCCGCAGCGAGCCGATGGAGGACATCGTCCAGGTCGGCACGATCGGCCTGATCAAGGCCATCGACCGCTTCGAGCTCAGCCGCGGCGTCGAGTTCCCCACCTTCGCGATGCCGACGATCATCGGCGAGATCAAGCGTTTCTTCCGCGACACGTCGTGGTCGGTGCGCGTACCGCGCAGGCTCCAGGAACTCCGCCTCGACCTCGCCAAGGCGGGCGACGAACTGGCGCAGCGCCTCGACCGCGCCCCCACCGTCGGCGAACTGGCGGAAAGCCTCGGCCTCACCAAGGAAGAGGTCATCGAGGGCATGGCGGCGAGCAACGCGTACACCGCCAGCTCGCTGGACGCACAGCCCGAGGACGACGACTCCGAGGGCGCGCTCGCGGACCGGATCGGGTACGAGGACCACGGCCTCGAAGGCATCGAGTACGTCGAGTCGTTGAAGCCGCTGATCGCGACGCTGCCGTCGCGTGACCGCACGATCCTCTCCCTGCGCTTCGTCGCGAACATGACGCAGTCGGAGATCGGGGAGGAGCTGGGCATCTCGCAGATGCATGTGTCGCGGCTGCTCACCCGGACCCTGGTCAAGCTCAGAAAGGGCCTGACGCTGGAGGAGTGAGCGGGCCGGAGTGACTACCCCGCCCCGCCGTCCCTGTCCGTCACGCCGTGCGCCCGTCCCTTGAACGAGAGGGCGGGCGCATCCGGCTGTCGGGGGCCTGCCGGAGCATCCGTGCCGGGCTCTCGACGGGTCCCGGAAAACCCACGGAACCCTCTTGCCCCACTCAGTATGGTCATCGGATGACCAGTGACTTCGCTTCCTCCCGCCGTATCGGCGTGATGTTCGACAGAGACGGGCGCCCCGAAGACCTCGCGGCGTACGCCACCGCGGTGGAACAGCTCGGCGTGGACGACCTGTGGGTCGTCGAGGACCTTGCCTGGGCGGGCTCGGTCGCCTCGGCGACGCTCGCGCTCTCCGCCACCGAACGACTGCGCGTCGGTATCGGCATCATGCCCGCGCCGCTGCGCAACCCGGCGCTCCTCGCCATGGAACTCGCCACGCTGGCACGGGTGTTCCCCGGCCGGATCATCGCGGGCATCGGGCACGGCGCCCCGGACTGGATGGCCCAGGTCGGTGCCGCCTCTCCCACCAAGCTCGCGCTGCTGGAGGAGACGATCACGGCGGTACGGAGCCTGCTCGCCGGTGAGACCACGACCGTGGACGGCCGCGCGGTCCACATCGACGGCGTACGCCTGGTCCACCCTCCTGAGGTGGCACCGCCCCTGGTGGCCGGTGTCGTACGCCCCCGGTCGCTGGAGCTGTCCGGGCGCGTGGCCGACGGTACGGTCATGGCCGAGGGCCAGGGTCCCGACGTACTGAAGGCCGCGCTCGACACGATCGCGAAGGGCCGCGCGTCCGCGTCCGCCCCTCGCCCGCACGAACTCATCGCCTTCACCCACCTGTTCGTGGACGACCGGCCCGACCGCGTCGCCACGGCCGTCGCACCGGTGATCGAGGAGTACACCGGGTGGCTGGGCATCCCGCCCGAAGAGGTCTTCCTCGCGACGGGCGACGCGGCGACGACGGCCCGCCGTATCGAGAGCCTGTGGGCCGCCGGGGCCGACACCGTGGTCCTGCGGCCGGTCGGGGACGACCCGCTGGAGCAGGTCGGCGCGGCGCTGGCGCATCTCACGCGCTGACGGCGCGGCGTGCCCACGCCACCGGCCCGGGAACCGCGCGAGGCACGAGCGGTTCCCGGGCCCGGGGCCCGGTGTCAGCCCTGGCGGATGACGTCCTTGCCCGCGCCGCCGGAGAGGGTGTCCGTACCGGCGCCGCCGTACAGCTTGTCGTCGCAGCTGTTCCCGTAGAGGGTGTCGCCGACATGACGAGAGGGCATTGCATAACCTCCACGGGGAGTATGTTGTTCCAACAACCATGTGGGACGGGCGAGTTATGCGCCCGGTTGCCCTCTCGCGTCATGCGGATCACGTCACCACAGGCAGGACCCGGGTGGAGAGATCCATGGTGACCTGCGTCTTTCCTTCCACCGAGCGGAATTCGACGCGGTATTTCCTCAGGCGTGGTTAAACGGGAATTCGCCCTCTGCCAGGTGAGTGGTCCTGATGGGTTGTCCGGCCGGTATTCGCGCACGGGCCCCGCCCCGCACGGGAATTCACCCCTCACCCGGCGTTCTTCATGTACGCCGCCAGCTTGCCGATGAGGCGGGCCGCGTCGTCCAGGGTGCGGGCCGTCTCCCCCAGGTCGCCGGCGAGCAGTTCCTCCGCGCGGCCGTCCTGCTGCTCCTTGTCGGACCAGGGGCCGGGGACCGTCGTACCCCGGTACCCGACCGGTTCGCCCCCGGCGGGTGTGCGGTAGCCGGTGAAGTCGGCGGCGTCGGGCGTCGGGGACCCGACGGCCTCGCCCGCGAGGAGTTCGACCCTGGCGAGCTGCGTCTCGTCGCCACCCGCGTTGCGGCCGATGGCGAGGCGGTAGTGGGTGTACGGGGTGGTGTTGGCGAAGCGGTACTCGTTCGTCTCGAAGCGCCGCCGGAAGCGCTCGCCCTCCCGGGAGTCCAGGTCCACCCAGGTGCGTCCGTCGTAGGAACCGGCCAGCGCCCAGTCCTGCGGGTCCCGGTACGGGGCGTCGTTCGCCGAGGTGAGCCGGTACGCCGTGACCGCGGCGGGGGCCTTCAGGACGAACTCCAGCTCGGCGGCGTCCTCATAGGCCAGCCACTTGGTGCGGTGGCCGCGGAGGAGGTTGTCCGCTATCTCTCCCCCCGCGTCGAACTCGGAGCTCGCCCGCACCTCGGTGACCGTACCGGTGATGTCCCGCAGCTCGCCGGTGGCGGGCGCCGCCACGACAGCGGCGGGAGCGGTCGCACTCAGCGCGACGGACGCGGTGTTGCCGCCCCGGTCGGTCCAGGACACCCGCTCCACCGGGGCGCCGCCCGCGTCGAGCAGCAGCTTCAGCTCCCCGGACGGGGACCAGTGCTCACCCCGGGCCTCCTCGGTCGCGAAGAGGTGGAGGGCGGTGCCGGCCGTGCCCTCGGGGTAGGCCGTACGGGCCGCGAGGCTCCCCCGGTACTCGGCGAGTGCCCCGTCGGCCCCCCGCCAGTGCCCCTGGAACCCCGACAGGTCGGCGCGCAGCCCGATCGCGGCCTCCGAGCCGTCGGTGCCGCGCCAGGCGAGATGGGCGGGGACGGCCCGGTCGCCGGCATCGAGGTGGAACAGCAGCCGGGGAGCGGGCTGCCACCCGGCGGAGCCCGGCGCACGGCGCTCGGTGCCGAAGGCGACGACCGACCTGGTCGCCGTCCTGGCCGCGAGCGCCCGCTCCGCACGACCGCTGTCCCCGGCGGGGTCCACGGTGACGGCCCGCAGCCGGAGCAGCGTGTCCGCGCCCTCGGGGCTGCGTATCTCCAGGATGTTGTCGCCGGGGGCCAGCAGATCGCCCGGAACGGTGAACACCGTCCGCAACGCGTCCTGCCGCAACCCGTCCGCGCCGCCTCCGCCGTCCCCGCGATCCGCCGGGGCGGCCGGCCCATCGCCGAGCGCCTTGCCGTTGAGCCTGACGTCCATCGGCGCGTCGCCGCCGAGCGTGACCACCGTGACGACGGCCTCCGCGATCTCCTGCCGCCCGTCCACCGCGAAGTCCAGCTTGATGTGTCCGCCGCCGCCGAGCGCGAGATGCGAGGAGGCGACCCCGCACCGGTGATGACCGACGACGGCGTTCGACAGCCGGGCCGGGCGGGTGGAGAAATCAGCGAAAACCGGTTCCATGTGCTGTCCTTGCGTCGTCCGGTACCGGCCCCTGCGACGCGGACCGGCGGCATGCCCCAGAACCGTACCGGCGCCCACTGACAACGCCCCGGAACATCAACCGAACCGCAGGTCAGCGCAGTTGTGCCCGCCTGGCCGCCGCGAGCAGGTCGCGGGCGAGTCCGACATGAGGGTGGTGGGAGCCGAGGACGCGCTCGCGGTCGGGGAGTACGCGGGTGTGCAGGGCGATGGCGCGGTCGAGGTCGTCCGGCCTCTCCAGGGTGCGGGCGAGGATGCCGCGGACGGTGAGGGTCTCGGGGTGTACGCGGCCGGCGTGATCGCCGTGTATTCGATGTAGGCGGCCGCCTGCTCCAACGCCAGGGGCAGGTGGCCCAGTTCTGTGGCGATCCGCTCCAGGAGAGAGCCGCCGCCCGGGTCGGCGGAGTCGTCCTCGGCGTCCGAGTCGTCCTCGGCGTCGTGGTCGTCGGCGAGACGTACGAGCATGTCCACCGCCGCGTCCGCCGGCAGCGTCTCCAGACCCAGGGGCTGGCGAGCCGCCGCCATCCGGTCGAGCGGCGGCCGGTGATGAGATGCCGGCCCGAGCCGAGCGGGCCGATGACCGCTTCCAGGTCGCGTGGTGACGTGGCGTCGCCCAGCATCCTCGGCCACCCGGAATCATGACACGGAAGCGCGCCGCCCTCCATGTCACCTTGCGGGACCAGGACGCCGAAAGGGCCCGTACGACCGAAGTCGTACGGGCCCTTCCACAGGTTGCTCCGAGGAGCTACCAGGTCGGACCGGATCCGGAGATCCGATCAGATCAGCAATTACTTGTTGATCTTGGTGACCTGGCCGGCGCCGACGGTCCGGCCACCCTCACGGATGGCGAACTTGAGGCCCTCCTCCATGGCGACGGGCTGGATCAGCTCGACCGTCATGACGGTGTTGTCGCCCGGCATGACCATCTCGGTGCCCTCGGGGAGGGTCACGACGCCGGTCACGTCCGTGGTACGGAAGTAGAACTGCGGGCGGTAGTTGTTGAAGAAGGGGGTGTGACGGCCACCCTCGTCCTTCGACAGGATGTAGGCCTGGGCCTCGAAGCTGGTGTGCGGCGTGACCGAACCCGGCTTGATGATGACCTGGCCGCGCTCGACGTCCTCGCGCTTGATGCCACGGAGGAGCAGACCGACGTTCTCACCGGCCTGGCCCTCGTCGAGCAGCTTGCGGAACATCTCGATGCCGGTGACCGTGGTGGTGGTCTTCTCGGTCTTGATACCGACGATGTCGACGGTCTCGTTGACCTTGAGGACACCACGCTCGATACGACCGGTGACGACGGTGCCACGACCGGTGATCGTGAAGACGTCCTCGATCGGCATCAGGAACGGCTTGTCGACGTCGCGCTCGGGCTGCGGGATCGACTCGTCGACGGCCTTCATCAGGTCGAGGACGGTCTTGCCCCACTCGGCGTCGCCCTCAAGGGCCTTGAGCGCGGAGACCTTGACGACCGGCAGGTCGTCGCCCGGGAACTCGTACTCGGAGAGCAGCTCACGGACCTCGAGCTCGACGAGCTCAAGGATCTCCTCGTCGTCCACCATGTCGGCCTTGTTCAGGGCGACAACGATGTACGGCACGCCGACCTGGCGGGCCAGGAGCACGTGCTCCTTGGTCTGCGGCATCGGGCCGTCGGTGGCGGCGACCACGAGGATGGCGCCGTCCATCTGCGCCGCACCCGTGATCATGTTCTTGATGTAGTCCGCGTGACCGGGGCAGTCGACGTGCGCGTAGTGACGCGACTCCGTCTGGTACTCGACGTGCGCGATCGAGATCGTGATACCGCGCTGGCGCTCCTCAGGAGCCTTGTCGATCTGGTCGAAGGCCGAGGCCTCGTTCAGGTCCGGGTACGCGTCATGCAGCACCTTGGTAATGGCGGCCGTGAGGGTCGTCTTACCGTGGTCGATGTGACCGATGGTGCCGATGTTGACGTGCGGCTTAGTCCGCTCGAACTTCGCCTTCGCCACTGGGGTCCTCCTGGAGTGGTTCTGTACGCCTTACTCATCGGCGCCAGGTGATCTTTGCTGGGATGCCGGGGCCCGGAACCCCCCGCCGCATGGGCTGCGGCGGGAAGCACCAGGGCTTGCCGGTGACAAGCCTAAAGCGTGGACTCGGTCGAGTTACTCGCCCTTGGCCTTCGCGATGATCTCCTCGGCGACGTTCCGGGGAACCTCGGCGTAGGAGTCGAACTGCATCGAGTAGCTTGCGCGACCCGAAGTCTTGCTGCGGAGGTCTCCGACGTAGCCGAACATCTCCGACAGCGGCACCAGCCCCTTGATGACCTTGGCGTTCGCCCGGTCCTCCATGGACTGGATCTGTCCACGACGGGAGTTGATGTCGCCGATCACATCGCCCATGTAGTCCTCGGGCGTGGTGACCTCGACGGACATCATCGGCTCAAGGAGTACGGGAGACGCCTTGCGGGCGGCTTCCTTGAACGCCTGCGAACCGGCGATCTTGAAGGCCAGCTCGGAGGAGTCGACCTCGTGGTAGCCACCGTCGAGCAGCGTCAGGCGCACGCCGGTCATCTCGTAACCGGCCAGGATGCCGAACTGCATGGCCTCCTGCGCACCGGCGTCCACCGAAGGGATGTACTCCTTCGGGATACGCCCACCGGTGACCTTGTTCACGAACTCGTACGGGACGTCGCCGTCCGTAATGGGCTCGACCATGATCTGCACCTTGGCGAACTGCCCGGTGCCACCGGTCTGCTTCTTGTGCGTGTAGTCCACGCGCTCGACGGTCTTGCGGATCGTCTCACGGTAGGCGACCTGCGGCTTGCCGACGTTCGCCTCGACGCGGAACTCGCGCCGCATGCGGTCGACCAGCACCTCAAGGTGGAGCTCGCCCATACCGCCGATGACGGTCTGGCCGGTCTCCTCGTTGCTGTGCACCTGGAAGGAGGGGTCCTCCTCCGCGAGCCGCTGGATGGCCACACCCAGCTTCTCCTGGTCACCCTTGGACTTGGGCTCGATCGCGACCTCGATCACCGGCGCCGGGAAGTCCATGGACTCCAGGATCACCGGGTTCTTGTCGTCGCACAGCGTCTCACCGGTGGTGGTCTGCTTCAGGCCCATGACGGCGACGATGTCGCCGGCGCCCACCGACTCGATCTCCTCACGCTTGTTCGCGTGCATACGGTAGATCTTGCCGATGCGCTCCTTGCGGCCCTTCACCGAGTTCAGCACCGCGGTGCCGGACTCCAGCTTGCCGGAGTACACCCGGACGAAGGTGAGCTTGCCGAGGTGCGGGTCGCTCATGATCTTGAACGCCAGCGCCGACAGCGGCTCGTCCACGGAGGGCCTGCGCGCGACGACCTTCTCCGGGTCCTTCACGTCGTGGCCCTCGATGGCCTCGACGTCCAGGGGGGTCGGGAGGTAGCGCACGACCGCGTCGAGCAGGGGCTGGACGCCCTTGTTCTTGAACGCGGTGCCGCAGAAGACCGGGGTGATGGTGGTGCCGTCGGACTTGCCGGAGGCGATGGTGATACGACGGATCGCCGCGTAGAGCTGGTCCACGGTGGGCTCGACGCCCTCCAGGTACAGCTCCATCAGCTCGTCGTCGTTCTCCGAGACGACCTCCAGCAGCTTGCCGCGCCACTCCTCGGCCGCCTCGGTGTGCGTCGCCGGGATGTCGACGATGTCGTACATCTCGCCCTTGGCCGCCTCGGCGGACCAGACGAAAGCCTTCATCGTGACAAGGTCGACGACGCCCTTGAAGTCGGCCTCGGCACCGATCGGAAGCTGCATCACGATCGGAACCGCGCCCAGGCGGTCCTCGATCATGTCGACGCAGCGGTGGAACTCCGCGCCGGTCCGGTCGAGCTTGTTGACGAAGCAGATGCGGGGCACGCCGTAGCGGTCGGCCTGGCGCCATACGGTCTCGGACTGCGGCTCCACACCGGCGACACCGTCGAACACGGTGACGGCACCGTCGAGGACGCGGAGCGAACGCTCCACCTCGACCGTGAAGTCCACGTGACCCGGGGTGTCGATGATGTTGATGGTGTGGTCGACGTCGTCGAGCGGCCAGTGACAGGTCGTCGCGGCGGACGTGATGGTGATGCCGCGCTCCTGCTCCTGCTCCATCCAGTCCATCGTGGCAGCGCCGTCGTGGACCTCACCGATCTTGTAGCTCACACCGGTGTAGAACAGGATGCGCTCGGTGGTCGTCGTCTTGCCCGCGTCGATGTGGGCCATGATCCCGATGTTGCGGACCTTGGCCAGGTCAAGCGAAGTGGTGGCCATAAGGCTCAATCTTCTCTCGGTCTCGATGTGGGGAGCGACTACCAGCGGTAGTGCGCGAAGGCCTTGTTGGACTCGGCCATCTTGTGCGTGTCCTCGCGCTTCTTGACCGAGGCGCCGAGACCGTTGGAGGCGTCGAGCAGCTCGTTCATGAGGCGTTCGGTCATGGTCTTCTCGCGACGGGCGCGGGAGTAACCCACGACCCAGCGCAGGGCGAGGGTGGCGGCGCGACCGGGCTTGACCTCGATCGGCACCTGGTAGGTGGCGCCACCGACACGGCGGGACTTGACCTCAAGCGTGGGCTTGACGTTCTCAAGCGCGCGCTTCAGCGTGATGACCGGGTCGTTGCCGGTCTTCTCGCGGAGGCCCTCCATGGCGCCGTACACGATCCGCTCGGCGGTGGAACGCTTGCCGTTGAGCAGAAGCTTGTTGATCAGCGAGGTGACAAGAGGAGAACCGTAGACCGGGTCGATGATGACCGGGCGCTTCGGGGCGGGGCCCTTACGAGGCATTCTTACTTCTCCTTCTTGGCGCCGTAGCGGCTGCGGGCCTGCTTGCGGTTCTTGACACCCTGGGTGTCGAGGGAACCGCGGATGATCTTGTAGCGAACACCCGGCAGGTCCTTCACACGGCCACCGCGCACGAGCACGATCGAGTGCTCCTGCAGGTTGTGTCCCTCACCCGGAATGTAGGCCGTGACCTCGATGCCGGAGGTCAGACGCACACGCGCGACCTTCCGGAGGGCCGAGTTCGGCTTCTTCGGGGTGGTCGTGAAGACACGCGTGCAGACGCCGCGACGCTGAGGGGATCCCTCAAGAGCGGGCGTCTTGTTCTTCTCGACCTTGTCCTGCCGGCCCTTCCGGACCAGCTGCTGGATCGTAGGCACTACTTCTCCGGTTTCTGTGTGCCGTTAGTGGAACTAACCTGGAACACCACCGACCCACGCGGTCGGGTGTGTCGAATACTGCAAAGCCCTCGCCGAGGGCGAGGAAGGCGCAGATTGCGGTGACCCGTACTCGAACTCCTCGTGCGGCTGAGGACACGCACAGGAGCCCAGGCACACCCCAGGCACAAGGTCTGAGCGTACCTACCTCATCGACTCCGGTCAAAACAAATGCCCACGCACCGGAGACGCCCGGGACAGCCCACACGACCTGGCCTGATTCAGCCATCCGGACGGGCCGGGGACCGGCCCTCGGGATCACGCTCCCGCGACTGCTCCCGGGAACGGGCCGGTTCACCGGCCGAACCGCCCGGTATCCGCTTGCCCAGGTTACGGGGCGAGCCGAGCCGGGGGATGGTGGGCACCCGCGAGCTGGGGTTCTTGGGTACGAGACCGGCGGTGGCGGGACGGGAGACGCCGGCACGGGGCGGTGGGGACGCGACCGGGTCCGGGGCGGCCGCGGCGTCCGGGGCCGGAGGCGTGGTCGCGGACTCGGTCTCGGTCGTGGTCGCGGTCTCGTCGGGGGCCGGGGAGGGGGCCGGCTCCGCGGCCCCTCGGTGGACCAGCCTCAGCCGCGGCGGCCCCGGGTCCGCATCGGCCCGCTCCCGCGCGGACTCGTACGCGGCCATGGCGTCGCGCCAGCCGTCCGCGTACGCCTTGGTCTCCCGCTCCCCCAGCTCGTCGCGCGACAGGACCAGGAGATCCTCCGGCGCGTGGCGCTCCAGATGCTCGTGGAACCGGGCCAGCAGCGGGTGCGACGGCTGGGGAACGTCGGACGACGCCGACGGCATCGAGGGCCGGGTCTTCTCGTCCCCCTCGGCCACGCACCGTCCCTCTTCCGCGTCGCGCGTCAGCCGCCCTTGACCTCCGCTTCCGTGCAGCGCAGGCCAAATCACCCTACTACCCGATCATGGCCGGGAGGGAGTGCGGATCGGGACGCTCCCGCGGCGGCTCGCGCTCCCGCGGCGGCTCGCGCTCCCGCGGCGGCTCGCGGTCCCGCGGCGGCCCGCCGTCACTCCGAGGCGAGCGGCGTACGGTCCGCGCCACGGGCGGCCGGGGGCGGCAGGAACTGTCCCGCGATCCGGATGAACATCTCCCGCTGCTCCTCCGGTACGCCGAGCCCGATCGCCGCCTCCTCGATGGTGAGCCGGCGCACCTCGTACGGACCGGTCCCGGCCCCGCCCTGGAGCTGTCGCGGATCCGGCAGGGGCAGATCGCTCTCGGTCAGCCGGCCGGAGCGGATCAGCATGTCCCGTACCGGAACGCCGAGCACGCGCGCGAGCCGCCTGGTCGTCTCCAGGTCCGGCATGCTCTGGCGGTGCAGAAGCCGGGTGATGGCCGCTCGGTGCACTCCGGCCTCGTCGGCCAGCCGGGACTTGCCTCCGCCACGCGGGCTGTCGATGTCGAAGCCGCGGCGACGGATCAGTTCTTCGACCCAGGCGGCGAACTGATCAAGGTCACTGGTGGTCATGGGTGGGGCGCCTCCCTCCGAAGCCGAACCAGCGTATCGCGCTTGCGCGCACGGAATTATGTGCGAGCAAGACGCCAAGTGTGCGGATTCAGCAAAGACGTCTCCCCCTTCGACAGCCGACCGCCCGGGGAAATCACAGCCAAAGTTGATTGCGCGCGGGCGCGCAACGTGTCAAGGTCGGTGTCGCGACACGGAGTGACCATGAGGTCACCGTCGCTGCCGCGGGGCCCGGATCCGCCTGTCCGGATCCATTCACCCCGGCCCCGTCCACCCGGACCTGCCTGCCCTGGGAGAGCGCCCATGCCCGTCACCAGCCGTACCACCAGCCGTCACGCCGCCCCCGGCCCCCGCGCCGACACCGCCGGCTCGGCGGCCGACGCCGACTCCCGGCCGGGCAGGGCCACGGCGGACGCCGCCGCAGTCTGGCTGAACGTACTGACACGTCAGTTCCCCGAGCTGCTGACCGAGTTGGTCCCGGGCGCCGGACCCGCCACCACGGCCGGTGACCGCCCGCCCCGCACCCCGGACCAGCTCGCCGCCGACTCCGAGCGCGTCCGTGCCGAGCGCACGGACGCCCTGCTCGTCGAGCAGCGCCACGGCCTCGCCGTCCCCGGCCACTCCACCGCCCCGCTGCGGCTGCACATCTCGGACGCGATCCGCGACATCACCGACGGGGTCGTCGAGCTGGAGGAGGCCGTCCACGACAAGCTGGGCCTCGGCCGCCCGCGCCGCGCGACGGTGCCTGAGCGGCTGGTCCGGCTGGCCCGGCTGCTGGACCGGATCGCCGCCCATCGGGTGCTCGCCGCGCACGTACGGGACGAGACCCGCCGTATGGCCCGGCGCTGCGGACGCGCGCTCGGCGACACGGAACCGATGATGCGGGTCGGAGGCCGCTGCCCGTGGTGCGATTCGGTGTCCCTGCGCGCGTTCCCGTCCCGAGGGGCGGTGCTCTGCGTCAACCCGGCCTGCCGGTGTGACACCCGGGAGTGCGACTGCCGTACGGATCCGGCCTACCGACACCTCTGGGAGCGGGACTCCTGGGCGCGGCTCGCGGCATCGGCGGGCGGCGACGCGCGGGAGATGGCCGAGGCGGTGTCGGAGGACCCGGCGGACGGGGCCGGCCGGTGAGCTCCCCCAGGACGCCGCTGATCACGGGCGCACTGGCGGCCGACGAGGTCGAGGTGGCCCCGGCGACCATCCGCAAGTGGGTCCAGCTCGGCCATCTCACCCCGGCCGGGAGCCGGGGCCGTGCCCTGCTCTACCGGCTGGAGGACGTGTTCGCCGCGGAACGCGCGGCGCACGGACGCCGGTCCTCGCCGCCGAACCGGCCCCGGCCATAAGCCCTTTCACCGCACCGCACGTCCGGCCGGCCGCCCTCGTCACCTCGCCACAGCGCGAGGGAGGGCGGCCGGCCCTTTCGCGTGCACGCGTCAGCGCGCCGCGGGGCCGTACGACGCGTCGGGCCCTTCGGCGGGGACCGGCCGCGTACGGGGAGGCACGGGCGTCCCCGTACCGGCGAGAGCGACGGCATCCTGCCAGCCGCCGGTGAAGCCGCGCACCTCGGCCTCGACGGCGATCCGGGCCCCGACCTTCACGGCCACCGCCGTGAGCGTCCGGGCCATCTCGCCGGTGTAGGTGCCGGATTCACCCGCCTCCGCCGCCACTTCCACGACCACGGCGACGATCTCACTCAGCCGCTCCTGCGCAACGCTCTCGTGCTCCCCGCTCATCTCACCGCCACCTTCTCGAATGCGTGTTCGATACGCAGCGTATCGCCCGCAAGCCCTGAGTGACCACTGTGAACCGGATCGATTCCGGACCGTCACTAATTGCGCGCCCACACGCACTAGTTGCGCTCTCGCTCGACATGGATCACAATGGGTGCAGCGGCGGAGCTGTGCCCACCTCCCTCCGGGGTGCAGCTCCGCCGCTGGCGTACCCGGGGCCCGTGGCTCCGGCCGCAGGCCCGACCCCTACGAACTGGAGTGATATGCCGTCATGAGCACTCCCCCGAGTACGTTTCCCGACGTGGAGGCCATCGTCGTGGAACTCCTCTCCGACCGGCCCGAACTGGCCGACGCCACGGTGGACGAGACCCCGCCGCCCGGCTTCGACGGCACCCAGAAGGCCGTGATCGTCTCGCGCCGGGGCGGCGCCTGGATCGACGATCTCCATCTGGACCTGCCGCTGATCGAACTGGAGTGCTACGGGCCGGACAAGCCCACGGCCCATCTGCTGGCCAACGCGGCCCGGGCCGAACTCCTCAAGGCACGCGGCACCCGGTACGGCCCCACGACGATCACCGATGTCGTGGAGGCGGACGGACCGCGCTGGCTGCCCGAATACCTCTATCCCGCGGCGAACCGCTATCTCTGCGTCATGCGGTTCTCGATGCGTACGGACTGACCCCGGCGCCCCGGAGGCCCCGTACGCCCCCACAGACAAGGCCCTGCCGACCCGGCGGGGCCTTTGCCGTACCCACGGCAGCACCACTCATCCCGGCACCACCACGTCACGCACAACACCTCATCAAGGAGCCCTCATGGCATCTGCGAACGACTCCTCCCAGATCCGTATCGCCGGCACCGGCCGCCTCTTCGTCGCGGCGGCGGGCGCGAGCGCGCCGGCCAACTTCGCGACCGACTGGGACCCCCAGGTGTGGAAGGACCTGGGCTACACCTCCACCGACGGCGTCACCTTCGCCAAGAAGGACAAGCTGGACCCGGTCGAGACCTGGCAGTCCGTCAGCCCGGCCCGCTTCATCTACGCGGACCGCGATCTGACGCTGAAGTTCTCGATGCTCCAGTTCAACGAGGCGACCCTGCCGTTCTTCATGGGCGGCGACGCCGTGGAGCCGGCGGCCGGCACGGAGGGCGTCTTCTCGTACGCCATCACGGACGGCCCGCAGTTCGACGAGCGCGCCCTCGGCCTGGAGTTCACCGACGGTACGGACGTGACGTACCGCTTCGTCATCCCGCGCGGCCAGGTCACCGCGTCGGACGACATCAAGCTGGCCCGCAAGGCCGCGGCGCTGCTCGGTGTCACCTTCACCGCGCTGGCCGCGAAGGAGGGTGAGCCGCTGGCCACCTTCCTGATGAAGGACCCGGCGTACGCGTCGGCGCCGGCCTGAGAACCCGGGGGCGGGGGCGGGGCGGGCCCCCCCCCCCCCCCCCCCCCCCCCCCCCCCCCCCCCCCCCGGCGCCCCCCCCCCCCCCCCCCCCCCCCCGGGCGGGCCCCGCGCCGGGCGC
>NZ_JBIWFO010000013.1:67646-187891 GCF_044763125.1 Streptomyces sp. NPDC096310
GGGGTGTGGGTGGGGGGGGGGGGGGGGGGGGGGGGGGGGGGGGGGGGCCCGGGGGGGGGGGGGCGGGCGGGGGGGGGGGGGGGGGGGGGGGGGGGCGGGGGGGGGGGGGGGGGGGCCCCCCCCCCCCCCCCCGCCCCAACCGCCCCACCCCACCCGCTCATCGGCAGGAGACACACATGACGACTTCCTTCAACGTCAACGCGGCGCGGGCCCAGCGCCTCGAAGCCCTCGGTCGCACCTGGTCGTTCGAGCTGGACGGCGACACCTTCGAACTCCCCACCGAACTGAGCCGCGCCACCGCCAAGGCCCTGCGCGGCCTGGACGACAACGACGTCGACGGGCTGCTGGGGCTCCTGCTGGGCGAACAGCAGTTCATCCGCTTCGCCCGGCACGACATCACGGTCCAGGACATCGCCGCGATCCTGGAGGCGTACGGCAAGGAGACCGGGCTCGGCCTGGGGGAAGGCTGAGCCTCGTCGCGTTCGTCGAAGAACACGCCGAGGCCCTCGAAGCCGACCTCCTCCGGCACTACGGCGTGGACCTGCTCGACTGGCACCGCGGCCGGCTCACCAGCCGCCGGCTCGCGGTGCTGGTCAAGCACATGCCACGCGACAGCGCCCTGACCCTGGAACTCCACGGCGAGGAAGCCGAATGGTCGGTCACCGACCACCTCCTCGCCGCCGCGGTCGACCATCTGGCCGCCGCCAACTGGATGTTCGCCACGGTCAACACCGACGAATCCGCCGACGCCCCGGAGCCCCCGCTCCCGGTCCCCCGCCCGGGCGACCCCGCCCCCACTCCGACCGACACACCGGCACCCCGGTCCCAGCCGGCCCCGGAACCCCCCACCCACGCCGACCTGACCCGCTTCTTCCACTGACCCGATCAATCAGAGCCGCGAACCCGGCCTATCCCCAGAACGGCCATATGGCCAGTCGAACCGTCAGCACCAGGAGGACGACACCCAAGACGACATGGACAACCCCTTCGGAGATTGATTCCGGAGGGGCAGAAGCGACCTTGGGGCGGCGCGGGTCACAGACCAGTTGAACTTCATCACCCATGCTCGCGATACGCCCCTTACTCCCCCCGCCGACCGTGCGTTCGTATTCAGCACCGTCCGGCCCCGTGTATCGGATCACCGAAGAGAACGGCTTCTCGCCCACACAGATACCGGCCACCATCACCCCCCGGCGCTTCAGCACAAATTCATTTCGCGCAAGATTAAAAAAAACCAGAAGGCACAGCAGAAGCACACCCATCCCTATTCCCCAAGGGATCAAGTTTTCCATTTCGAAGGAATCTTGCATGCGTGGGACCATAGCACGCCGCAGGAGACACGAAAAGGGTGCAGCCAGTGGCAGAAGACCCCGCAAAAATGGAAATAACGGAAATCAAATCAGATCTACGAGAAGTCCAGCAGGCTCTCCGGGCATCGATCTCACTGATTTCCAAAAACCAGACCAGCACCGCCCTGCAAATCGAAGGGCTGAAAGAAAAACACCGCACGGAAATATCTGCGGCGCTCGAAGAGATCACCGAACTCAAATCAAGCCCGAGCTACACCTCCGCCCACCTGGACGGCAAAGCGTTCAGCGCCTCCAATCAAATTGAATATTTCAGCAACCAAATATTCAAGTGGGACCTGGAGGCCCTGGCCTTCACCCCGACAGGATTCTCCTTCCTCGGAGCGGAAATCGTCAAATTCCCATGGGTGGAAAAGATTCGCTCATCAGATCTGGTCAGCTCGCTACAGGAGAGGCTGCCCAGCTGGCTGCATCAAGCAGATCCCAGCGAACTCCGCACCGGGAACGACGGAGGATCCGCTACGGACACCGGCCGTCTGGACGGAATCGATCGCCGGCTCGGCAGGCACGACACAACCATCAGAGGAATCCTTCAGAACCAGCGGCGGTTCGCGAACACCGTCGCGGGCGACACACAGCAGCGCGGAAACGTTTCCGACTCCAGAGCCAGATCACTTTCCGGACAACGTGGTCAGCGTCGTGCCGCAGACGGGTATCGCGCTGAATCCACGCGGCTGAACTCTGCCGCGTCCGACCTGCGAGGCGTAACCGCCGAGGCCGAACGTCTCCAGCGTGCACTCGGCTGACGCCCTATGGCTCCGGCCGCTCACCCGTACACGTGTCATCGCGACGAATCGTGCCGCGAGCAGTGAGGAGAAAACATGTCTCTCGCCCAGTCCTTGGGCCGCGCCGGCGGCGCAATCAGAGGATTCAAATCGCAACTTGACGGGGCGGCAAGTGCGGCCTCGGGCCTGAGCAAGAATTCCGGTGGGTCCGATCAAGGGCTGAAGAAGATCAAGGCCTCCGCCCAGTCCTCCGCCCGCGAGCTGAGCACCCTCAGGACCCGGGCCGACAGTGCCGCCAAGTCGCTCACCAAGGCCGGGCAGGCCGGGCAGAAGGGCGGGACACAGGTCGGGAAGTTCAAGTCCGGGGCCGACAAGGCGTCCAAGGGCATGAACGGGCTGAACAAGTCCATGAAGGGCAACCTCATCGGCGTGCTGCTCGGGCTGCTCGCGCCGTTGATCGAGAAGGTGGTCGAGACCGCCGCCCGCTCGAAGGCCATGCAGAAGGTCATGAAGACCGCCTTCGACGCCATCAAGAAGGTCATCAGCGCCGTCATGAAGGCGATCGGCCCGATCATGAAGAAGGCCGGCTCGCTGATCAAGTCGGTCTGGAACGGGATCAAGAAGGCGGTATCCACCGTCGTCAAGGCTGTCGGCACCGTCATCAAGACGTACTTCAACGCGTGGAAAAAGGTCATCACCACGGCGATGAACGCCGTCAAGAGCGTGATCTCCAGCGTCTGGAACGGCGTCAAGAAGGTCATCTCCCCCGTCGTCTCCTGGATCAGGAACGTCGTCCCGCAGGCGTTCAGCGCCGTCAAGAGCAAGCTCTCCAGCATCTGGGGCGGGCTCAAGGGCATCGCCTCCCGGGCCTTCAACTCCGTGAAGAGCGCGGTGAAGTCGCCGCTCAACGGAGTGATCGACCTCATCAACTCGGCGATCAGGAAGCTCAACGGCATCAAGGTCTCGGTCCCCGGCTGGGTGCCCGGTGTCGGCGGCAAGACCTTCGGGGTGAGCCTGCCGACCATTCCGCGGCTGGCCGAGGGCGGCATCGTCACCCCCCGGCGCGGCGGTGTGGCCGCCCTGGTCGCGGAGGCCGGGGAGGCCGAGGCCGTGCTGCCGCTGTCCAAGCTCGACCGGCTGCTGCGGCACACCGCGCGGCAGGGCCGGACGCAGGCCTTCGGGGCCGGGGCCGTGGGCGGCGGGCTGCTCATCGAGAACTATCACGAGGCGGCCGGCAGCGATCTCCGGGAGACCGCGATGGCGCTGATGTTCCTGTCCAAGGCGCGCGGATGAGCGCCGCGACCGTCAGCACACCCCGGGATCCGCTCGCCGGGGTCGGGCCCGCCCTCGCCTCCTTCCGTACCCAGCTCGGCCAGGGCGGTCGCGCGCTCCAGGCGCTCCGGCAGGGCGTTCAGCGCTCCGCGGCCGCGGCCGGCCGGATCGCGTCCGACGCCACCCAGGCCACGGGCGGGCTCCGGCAGGTCAAGGGGCGTGCCGAGACCGCCGGGCAGGCGCTCACCCGGGTCGGCAGATCGGCCGGGAGCGCCGGTACGCGGCTCAGTGACGGCGGCGGAAAAGCCAAGGGCGTCGCGGGGGCGCTGTCCCCCCTGGCCACCGGGGCGGGGCTGTTCGGCGGGCTGGCGGGGAAGCTCGGTTCCGGCGCGGGCACCGTCTCCAAGATCATGGGGCCGCTCGCGACCGGGCTCACCGTCGCCACCGGGGCCATGACCGCCGTCAATGTGGCCCTGCGTGCCAACCCGCTGGGCTTCGTCATCGGCCTGATCACCCCGATCGCCGCGTATCTGATCGATCTGGCCGTCAACTCCCAGACCGGCCGGCGGATCATGCAGCAGGTCTTCGACCAGGCGCTGAAGGTGATCCAGGGGATCTGGGCGTTCCTCGGTCCGGTCGTGCGGCTGTACGCGAAGACCGTCTCCGCCGCTTTCTCCACCGTGCGCAAGGTCATCGGCGGGGTTCTGAAGGTGCTCGGCCCCGCGCTCTCCCAGGGCTTCGACCGCGCCCGTAGCGCCGTCTCCACCGCGACCCGCGCCCTCACCGGGCTGATCCGTTCGGCGTGGAACGGTCTGAAGTCCGGGGTCCGGCCGGTGCTGGACTGGATCACCCGGGACATCCCGCGCTCCTTCCAGCGGGTGAAGGACGCCCTGTCCCGGGCACTGAACGGCATAGGCGGCTTCGTCACCAGCGCCATGCAGGCCCTGCTCTCCGTCATCAAGGGCCCCATCAACGGCCTGATCTCGTTCGCCAACTGGGTCATCGACGGCCTCAACAAGCTCAGCTTCTCGGTTCTCGGCAAGAAGTTCGGGGTCGACCTCCCGAAGATCCCGCAGCTCGCCGAAGGCGGTGTCGTCGTGCCCTCGGGCGGCGGCCCGCACTCCGGCGCCGTACTTCCGCTGTCCTCGCTCGACCGGCTGCGGCCCGCCGAGCCGGGACACGCGCCGTCCACCGGACGCTCGGCGCACCGCGCCGTCCTGCCCTGCTACCACGAGCCCGACGGCCGCAGCGCATTGGTCATCGCCGGGGACCTGCTGTTCCTGAACCGGACGGCCGCCGCCGCGTGACCGCCGGCGGAGGAACCCACCGCTTCCCTACGAAACGAGGTGACGGCCCATGGCCGAGACCACAACCGCATACCAGGAAGATCCCTCCCCCGGCTCACTGATCACCCGCGACGGGCAGATCCAGTGGGCCGGACTGCTTCTCGGTCCCGGTACCCCGTTCGAGATCGACCGTGCCGGCCTCAGCGGCTGGGAGGACCTGCCCGGCATCGACATCGGTGACGTGCCCCGCCCCGACCAGCACGGTTCCTGGCCCGGCTCGCGCTGGGCGCAGCCCCGGCTGATCGACGTGACCGTCTGGCTGCTGCCCGCGTCCCGCGCGGGGGCGCGGGCCGGCCTCGGCGAGTTCCGCTCCGGCACCGGGCTGGACGGCGCCGAACGGTGGCTCGCGGTCCGGCTGCACGGGGAGACCCTGGCGGTACGGGCCCGGATCAGCCGGCGCGTCGTACCGCAGGACCGTTCCTTCCAGATGAACGGCACGTCGAGGACCAGCCTTCAGTGGACGGCCACCGATCCACGCCGCTTCGGTACGGACGAGCAGGGGGCCAGAACCGGTCTGCCCTCGGCCGAGCCGGGCGTCGACTGGCCGGACGGCGGGCTGGACTGGCCGCTGGACTGGGGCACGGCCGGTACGAGCGGCACCCTCACCGCCGTCAACTCCGGTGATACGGCGGCCCATCCGCTGATCGAGTTCCGCGGTCCCGTACGGCGTCCTTCGCTGACCAGGCTGTCCGACGGCCGCCGTCTCCAGTACGACATCATGCTCGCCGCCGACGACGTCCTGACCGTGGACACCTGGACCGGGACGGTCGTCCTCAACGGCACCGCCTCGCGTCTCTACACGGCCACGGCCGCCTCGACGCCGGAGCAGTTGTTCCTCCTGGAGCCCGGTGAGACCTCGCTGGCCTTCCGTTCCGAGGACGCCGCGCCGGACCCGGCGGCGCAGGCGGCCGTGCGCTGGCGCCACTCCTACTGGTGACGCACCGACTGGCGCCACTCCTCCTGGTGCCACCGCCCCGCACGCCCCCCGCCGCCCGCACCACCACACCCATCCCGCAGAGGAGACCTCATGCCCATCCGTACCGCATGGCTGCTCAACCGCTCCGCCGACGGCACCGGCGCCACCGGTCAGTCCCGTACCGACACCCGGCTCGCCCCCCTCGGCACCATGACCCCCTCCGGCCAGCTCACCACCCGCGGCGGCGTGCTCCCCGGCTCGCCGGACGGCAAGTACGTCCTGTCCGGTCTGTACGTGTACGGCGAGTCGGCCGGGATGACCGCGACCGTCGCCGCGGGCCGCGCCGTCGTCCACGGCAGCGAGACGGCCGGCTCCTACCCCGTCGCCGTCACCGAGTACACCCAGCTCCTCCTCGGCGACGGCGACCCGGCCAACCCCCGCCTCGACCTGGTGGTGCTGCGGGTGTACGACGGGACGCAGGAGGGCGAGGAGCGTACGGAGGCGGTGCTGGAGGTCCTCCAGGGCGAGGCGGAGCCCAACCCGACCGCCCCGGCGATCCCGTCCGCCTCCCTGGCCCTGGCCACCATCCGGGTCCCGGCGGGCGCCTCGGCGGGCAGCGGCGGGATCGACTGGTCCTCCGCCGTCGCCGATCTGCGTCGTACCACCGTCGCGGTCGGCGGCATCCTGCCCGAGGAGTGGGCCCGCACCGTCCCGGGCGCCTACCCGGGCCAGTACCGGGACATCGGTGCGGGCGGCCTGGAGCGCTGGGACGGTGCCGCCTGGCAGCCGTACCCGCCGCTGCCGCGCTGGCGGGACTGGACCCCGGTCTGGACGACGTCCACCGGCCTGGCGGCACCGGCCTTCGGCAACGCGGAGATCCAGTGCCGTTACGTGCAGATCGGCACGGTGGTGCACGGGTCGTTCGACATCGTCTTCGGCTCGACCACCCGGTTCGGCGCCGGCGCCTCGACCGACAACTGGCGCTTCAGCCTGCCGGTGACCGCCGCCGCGGCCACCCAGGCCGTGGGCTCCGCCGGTCTTCTGGGGACGAGCAACAAGGACCGGTACGCGGTCCGGGTCCGTATCACCAACACCAGGAACATGGAGCTGGAGCTCGCCTCCGGCTCGCCCGGCACCCTGCCGATGCCGTACGGCGGCATCGTGGACGCGGTCACCCCGTGGGCCTGGGCCGCCACCATGCGGATCTCCGGCAGCTTCACCTACGAGGCGGCGGAGGCCGCCCTGTGACGCGGGCGCCGATGCCCTCGGGGGCGCTCCGTACCCCCGGTACCGCCGTCTACCGCGCCCTGTTCTGCGATCTGCGCACCGACCGGATGCTCGACGTGCTCCCGCTCACCGACGCGAAGTTCGACGACTTCATCGGGAAGGCGGGCTCCCTCTCCGCGACGATCCCACTGCCCGACGCGGCCCTCGCCGAACGGACCCGGGCCGCGCTGGTGCCCGGCCGTACGGCGGTCTGGCTGGAGCGCAACGGGGACATCTGGTGGGGCGGGGTGCTGTGGACCAGCACCCCGCAGATGGACGAACAGGGGCGGCTCGCGGTCCAGTTCCAGGCCGGCACCTTCGACTCGTACCTCGATCACCGGATCCTCTCCGCCGATCTGGTCGGGGCGGGCACCGAGCAGTTCGACATCGTCCGGCTGCTCATCGACCACGTACAGGCGCAGCCGGGTGGCGACATCGGCATCCGGTACGGGACCGAGGAGTCCGGGGTACGGAGGGACTTCGCGTACGCCTACAGCGGGCTGGCCCGGGTCAGGGAACTGCTCGACAAGCTCTGCCAGTTCGACGACGGCTTCGAGTGGCGGATCCACTGCTACCGGGACACGGAGGGAAAGCGCGTCAAACATCTGCAACTCGGCCATCCGGTGATCACCACCGGCCGTACGGAGATCGTGCTCGACCATCCGGGTCCGGTGCACACCTACAGCCTGCCGTCGGACTCGACCGTGCAGGCCAATGTGTGGGTGGCGCGCGGCGAGTCGGACAACAGCGACCAGTCGCAGGAGTCCGAGCCGCTGACCGTGCGCGTGGTCAGCGACGAGGACATCGCGGGCGGCTGGCCCCGGCTGGAGCAGACCTCGGACCACACCGCGGTGAACGACGCGAACGCGCTGGGCTCCCTCGCCCGCGCCGAGCTGTCCCGTCACCGCGCCCCGGAGACGATCCCGGAGCTGACGGTGTGGATGGACGGCCGGATCACGCCCGCGCTGATGGGCGCCCTGATCCGGCTGCGCGTCCATGACCTGTGGCACCCGGGCGGCTCGGACACCCGGTTCCGGATCGTCGGGCTCGCGGTCAATCCGCCGCAGCGGGCGAAGCCCGAGACGGCCACGCTCTACCTGGAAGGGGTGTGACCCCGTGGCGATCATCCCCGTCGACCTGCTGGACCGGATCCGCACGCTGGAGCGGCAGGTACGCGACCTGATGGGCAGCGCCAACACCCGCCCGGCGATGAACCAGATCATGGGCGGCGACGTCGTCATCGGCGACGGCGGCCGGCTGCGGGTGCGCACCGGCCAGGGCGACGACCTGCTCTACCTGGGCCGGGTCCAGCCCGACCGCGCCGAAGGGGCCCCGCAGCAGGGGCTGATGGTACGGAGGGACGACGGCACCCTCGCCCTGACCGTCTGGAGCGGCACCCCCGACACACTGCCCGTCCAGCCGGTCCAGATCCTCGACCGCAGGGGCAATGTGGTCGTCGCCGACGACGCCGTGGGACACGGGCTGGCCCGGCCCTACGTCCCCTATCCGCTGCCGCAGCCGGTCGCCGCCGACCGCTGGGAGTCCACCGGCGCGACCGCCTGGACGACGCTGTACCGGGGTACGGGCATCGCCCAGCACGCCCGCCTGTACTGCCGGATCGCCGCCGAGAGCGCCGGGAAGGCCGAGCTGCGGCTGCTGGCCGACGGTACGCAGGTCGGACCGGCCGGCGACGCCCGGGGGCTGGAGTTCACGGCGGTCCTGGACGCGGCGTACGACGCGGCCGTCACCTTCGAGGTGCAGGCGCGCGTCCTCGCGGCGGGCGACACCGTGCGCTGCCGGCCCCTCGCCCTGTACGGCGTGCAGTCCTGACCGTACGGCTCCCCGCCCGCCGTCCGGCCCCCACCACCATCCCTCTTCCCAAGGAGGCACCCGCGTGCTGCCCGAATCCATTCCCACGGTGGCCGTCACCGCGCGCTATCTGACGCCGGACGGCCACCCCATGACCGGCCAGGTCGAGTTCCGGCCGCCGGCCCTTCTCACCCACGCCGAGGCCGATCTCTTCCTCGGCGGGCCGACCCGGGCGACGCTGGACGGCGAGGGCGCGATCCGGGTGGTGCTGCCCGCCACCGACGCCCCCGGCTGGAACCCGGAAGGATGGGCCTACACCGTCACCGAGAAGCTGGGCGGCCTGTCCCGGCCGCGCACGTACCGGATCGTGCTCACCACCGGCCAGGAGAGCGTCGACCTCGCCGATCTCGCCCCGGTGGACCCGGCCACCCCGAACTATGTGGCGGTACGGGGACCGGCCGGGCCCGCCGGGGAACCGGGCCCGGCGGGGCCCGCCGGCCGGCCCGGAGCCGTACGTACCGTCAACGGGCACGGCGCGGCCGACATCGTCCTCACCGCCGGTGACGTGGCCGCGATCCCGGCCGCCTCGGCCGGGGCCCGGGGCGGGGTGGCCACCCTCGGCACGGACGGCCTGGTGCCGCCGGGACAGCTTCCGGCCGGCTCCGGCGGGGCGGTCGCCTCGGTCAACGGCCGCACGGGCGCGGTCGTCCTCGCCGCCGCCGATGTCGGCGCCCTGGACGCGCCCGCCGCCGACCTGCGCTATCTGCCGCTGGGCGGCGCGCCGGTCACCTCCGTCAACGAACGCACGGGCGCGGTCGCGCTCACCGCCGGTGACGTGAACGCCGTACCGGCCGGCAGCGCGATGCTGCTGGACGGGAGCCAGACGGTACGCGGCACCAAGACCTTCGCCGCCCCGCCGGCCACCACCGCCGATCCGTCCGCGGCCGACCATCTGGTCCGGCGCGGATATGTGGACACGGTCGCCGGGGCGGGCACCTGGTCCCCGGCCGCCATGGGCTTCTCCGGCTGGGCGTTCGACCCGGCGGCGGCCTCCGGCAGCACCGTCCAGTACTGCATCAACGGCTGGGTGTATCTGATCGGGATCCCGCTCCACGCGGCCACCACCGTACGGAACGTGGTCTTCTACGTGCCCGGTTACGCGGGGACCGGCCTCAGCGCCAGCTCGTTCGCCGGGCTGTACACGGCGGCCGGGGCCCGCGTCGGCCTGACCGCACCCCTGACCACACCGATCAAGGCCACCGAGGGGCAGACCGTCGTCTGCCCGCTGACCAGCGCGTACAACGCCACCGCGGGCAACTACTGGGTGGCCCTCCTGATCAACGGACCGAACCCCAGCAACAGCGGTCCCGCCTTCATGCGGGGCTCCAGCATGGGTCAGACCCCCGGCGGGAGCGCCCGGATGCCCGGGTCCTTCGTCCGCCACGGCCGGATGAACGTCACCGGCCAGACCTCGCTGCCCGCCTCCTTCACCCCCTCGACCGTGGTCGCCGACTCCAACGCCATCTGGGCCGCCCTCTCCTGACCGCCCGCCCCGCCCCTGACCGCGCCGCGGGGGGCCCCGCCCCGCCCCCCCCCCCCGCCCGGGGCCCCCCGGCCCGCCCCCCCCCCCCCCCCAACCCCCCCCCCCGCGCCCCCCCCCCCCCCCCCCCCCCCCCCGCGGGGGGGCCCCCCCCCCCCCCCCCCCCGGGGGGGGGGCCCCCCCGCGTCCGGCCGCCCACCACCCGAAAGGAACGCCTCATGGCCACCCCGCTCACCGCCGACCGGATGGTCACCGCCCTGCGCGCCGAGGGCGTCACCGTCGTCGAACACCCCGGCTGGCGCACCCACCACCGCAACCACAAAGGCGCCTGGGGACCACTGAACGGAGTGATGATCCACCACACCGTCTCCAGCGGCACCACGGGCTCCGTCGCCCTCTGCTACCACGGCTACGCCACCCTGCCGGGACCGCTCTGCCACGGCGTCATCGCCAAGGACGGCACGGTCCACCTGGTCGGCAACGGCCGCGCCAACCACGCGGGCGGCGGCGACCCGGCCGTACTGCGGCGGGTGATCGAGGAGGACTACGGCGAACGCCCGCCCGCGCCCCGCCACCACGAGGGGAGCCCCGGCGCGGCCGACGGCAACGCGCGCTTCTACGGCTTCGAATGCGTCAATCTCGGTGACGGGAAGGACCCCTGGCCCCCGGCCCAGCTCACCGCGATCGAACGGGTCTCGGCAGCGATCTGCCGCGCCCACGGCTGGAGCGCGAAGAGCGTGATCGGGCATACGGAGTGGTCCGACCAGAAGGTCGACCCCCGCGGATTCACCATGGCCGGGATGCGCGCCCGGATCGCCGCCCGGATCGGCACGGCGCCCGTACCCCCGACACCCGTACCGCCGGCGACCACCACCCCGCGCCACCAGCCGTTCCCCGGCGCCGCGTTCTTCACCGACCGCCGCAGCTCCCCCGTGGTCACCGCGATGGGTCGGCGGCTCGTCGCCGAGGGCTGCTCCGCCTACACGGTCGGCCCGGGCCCCCGGTGGACCGAGGCCGACCGGCGCTCGTACGCGGCCTGGCAGCGCAAGCTCGGCTTCCGCGGCGCCGACGCGGACGGCACGCCCGGCCACGCCTCGTGGACCGCGCTGAAGGTCCCGTACACCGACTGAAGGAGGGCGCCCATGACCGACACCGAATCGAACAACCCGGTCACCGTCGCCGTCGAACTGGAGCGGCTGCGGGGCACGCTGGAGGCGGGGTTCGCACGGACCGACGGCTCGCTCGCCCTGCTCGTGCAGCGCAGCGACCAGACCGACCGGCAGCTCGCCGACCACGAGGCACGGCTGGACTCCCTGGAGCGCTCCCGCTGGCCGCTGGCGAACATCGCCGCGCTGACGGCCACCTGCGGGCTCGCCGTCGCCGCCTGGGAGCTGGCCGTACGGTGAAGCCCCGTGCCGGTGGGCCCCGTACACACGCCGAAGGGCGCCCACCCCGTACGTGACGGAGTGGGCGCCCTTCAGCAGACGTACGCCTTACTGGTTGTACGGACCGTAGTCGTAGTCCTCCAGCGGAACGGCCTGGCCGGAGCCCGTGCCGAACGGCGAGTAGTCGATGTCGTCGTAGCCGACGGCCGAGTACATCGCGGCCTTGGCCTCCTCGGTCGGCTCGACCCGGATGTTGCGGTAGCGGGACAGGCCCGTACCGGCCGGGATGAGCTTACCGATGATGACGTTCTCCTTGAGGCCGATCAGGGAGTCCGACTTGGCGTTGATCGCCGCGTCGGTCAGGACCCTGGTCGTCTCCTGGAAGGACGCCGCCGACAGCCACGACTCGGTGGCCAGCGACGCCTTGGTGATACCCATGAGCTGCGGACGGCCGGAGGCCGGGTGGCCGCCTTCCGTGACCACACGGCGGTTCTCGGTCTCGAACTTCGACCGCTCCACCAGCTCGCCGGGCAGCAGCTCCGCGTCGCCGGACTCGATGATCGTCACGCGGCGCAGCATCTGCCGGATGATGATCTCGATGTGCTTGTCGTGGATCGACACACCCTGCGAGTTGTAGACCTTCTGGACCTCGCCGACCAGGTGGACCTGGACCGCGCGCTGACCGAGGATCCGCAGCACGTCGTGCGGGTTGGTGGCACCGACGGTGAGCTTCTGGCCCACCTGGACGGCGTCGCCCTCGCCCACGAGCAGACGGGCACGCTTCGAGATCGGGAACGGCGTCTCGTCGCTGCCGTCGTCCGGGGTGACGACGATCTTCTTGGTCTTCTCGGTCTCCTCGATACGGACGCGGCCGGCCGCCTCCGAGATCGGGGCGACACCCTTGGGCGTACGGGCCTCGAACAGCTCGACGACTCGGGGCAGACCCTGCGTGATGTCGTCACCGGCCACACCACCGGTGTGGAAGGTACGCATCGTGAGCTGGGTACCGGGCTCACCGATGGACTGGGCGGCGATGATGCCGACCGCCTCACCGATGTCGACCAGCTTGCCGGTGGCCAGCGAGCGGCCGTAGCAGAAGGCACAGGTGCCGACCGCGGACTCGCAGGTCAGGACCGAGCGGGTCTTGACCTCCTCGACCCCGGCGGCCACGACGGCGTCGATCAGGACATCGCCCAGGTCGACGTTGGCCGGCGCGATGACCTTGCCGTCCACGACGACGTCCTCGGCGAGCATCCGCGCGTACACGGACGTCTCGACGTCCTCCGCCTTGCGCAGCACACCGTCGGCGCCGCGCTCGGCGATCCGCAGCTTCAGACCGCGGTCGGTGCCGCAGTCCTCCTCGCGGATGATGACGTCCTGCGAGACGTCCACCAGACGACGGGTGAGGTAACCCGAGTCGGCGGTACGCAGGGCGGTGTCGGCCAGACCCTTACGGGCACCGTGCGTGGAGATGAAGTACTCCAGCACGGACAGGCCTTCACGGAAGGACGCCTTGATGGGACGCGGGATCGTCTCGTTCTTGGCGTTGGACACCAGACCACGCATACCGGCGATCTGACGCATCTGCATCATGTTTCCGCGAGCACCCGAGTTGACCATCATCGAGACCGGGTTGGTCTTCGGGAAGTTCGCGTTCATCGCCTCGGCGACCTCGTTGGTCGCCTTGGTCCAGATCGCGATGAGCTCCTGCGTGCGCTCTTCCTTGGTGATCAGACCACGCTCGTACTGCTTCTGGACCTTCTCGTCCTGCGCCTCGTACCCCTTGACGATCTCCTTCTTCGCGTCGGGGACGACGATGTCGGAGATGGCGACGGTGACACCGGAGCGGGTCGCCCAGAAGAAGCCGGCCGCCTTCAGGTTGTCGAGCGTCGCGGCCACGATGACCTTGGGGTAGCGCTCGGCGAGGTCGTTGACGATCTCGGAGAGCTGCTTCTTGCCCACCGTGTAGTCGACGAACGGGTAGTCCTCGGGCAGCAGCTCGTTGAAGAGCGCGCGGCCCAGGGTCGTCCGCAGCCGGAACGGGTCGCCCTGCTGCCACGGCACCGCGGTGCCGTCGGTGTCGGCCTCCTCGGAGGCCGCCGGGGTCCAGCCGCGCGGCGGGATGGTGCCCACCGGGAAGCGGATGTCGACCTTGGCCTGGAGCGACAGCTCACGGTTGTCGAAGGCCATGGTGGCCTCGGCGGTGGAGCCGAAGGACCGGCCCTCGCCGATGACCTTGCGCTCCTCCTCGTCCGTGGTGAGGAAGAAGAGGCCGAGCACCATGTCCTGGGTGGGCATGGTGACCGGACGGCCGTCGGCCGGCTTGAGGATGTTGTTCGAGGACAGCATCAGGATGCGGGCCTCGGCCTGCGCCTCCGCGGAGAGCGGCAGGTGGACGGCCATCTGGTCACCGTCGAAGTCCGCGTTGAACGCGGTGCAGACGAGCGGGTGGATCTGGATGGCCTTGCCCTCGACGAGCTGCGGCTCGAACGCCTGGATACCCAGACGGTGCAGGGTGGGCGCACGGTTCAGCAGCACCGGGTGCTCGGCGATGACCTCTTCGAGCACGTCGTACACGACCGTGCGGCCGCGCTCGACCATGCGCTTCGCCGACTTGATGTTCTGCGCGTGGTTCAGGTCCACCAGGCGCTTCATCACGAACGGCTTGAAGAGCTCCAGCGCCATGGCCTTCGGCAGACCGCACTGGTGCAGCTTGAGCTGCGGGCCGACGACGATCACGGAACGGGCCGAGTAGTCGACGCGCTTGCCGAGCAGGTTCTGACGGAAACGGCCCTGCTTGCCCTTGAGCATGTCGCTCAGGGACTTCAGCGGGCGGTTGCCGGGACCGGTGACCGGACGGCCGCGGCGGCCGTTGTCGAACAGCGCGTCGACGGCCTCCTGGAGCATCCGCTTCTCGTTGTTCACGATGATCTCGGGGGCACCGAGGTCGAGGAGACGCTTGAGGCGGTTGTTCCGGTTGATCACACGGCGGTACAGGTCGTTCAGGTCGGAGGTCGCGAAGCGGCCACCGTCGAGCTGCACCATCGGACGCAGGTCCGGCGGGATCACGGGCACGCAGTCCAGCACCATGCCCTTGGGGCTGTTGCTGGTCTGGAGGAACGCGGAGACGACCTTGAGGCGCTTGAGCGCACGGGTCTTCTTCTGGCCCTTGCCGGTCCGGATGATCTCGCGGAGACGCTCGGCCTCCTCGTCCAGGTCGAAGGACTCCAGGCGCTTCTGCAGCGCGGCGGCGCCCATCGAACCGTCGAAGTAGGTGCCGAAGCGGTCGCGCAGCTCGCGGTAGAGCAGCTCGTCGCCCTCCAGGTCCTGGACCTTGAGGTTCTTGAAGCGGTTCCACACCTCGTCGAGACGGTCGATCTCGCGCTGCGCGCGGTCCCGGAGCTGCTTCATCTCGCGCTCGGCGCCTTCGCGCACCTTGCGGCGCACGTCGGCCTTGGCGCCCTCGGCCTCCAGCTCGGCCAGGTCGGTCTCAAGCTTCTTGGCGCGGGCTTCGAGGTCGGAGTCGCGGCGGTTCTCGGTCTGCTGGCGCTCGACGGAGACATGCGCCTCCAGCGACGGCAGATCGCGCGTACGGCGCTCCTCGTCCACGAACGTGATCATGTACGCGGCGAAGTAGATGACCTTCTCAAGGTCCTTCGGCGCGAGGTCGAGCAGGTACCCGAGGCGCGAGGGCACGCCCTTGAAGTACCAGATGTGGGTGACGGGCGCGGCCAGCTCAATGTGGCCCATCCGCTCACGGCGCACCTTGGCGCGCGTGACTTCGACGCCACAGCGCTCACAGATGATGCCCTTGAAGCGGACACGCTTGTACTTGCCGCAGTAGCACTCCCAGTCCCGGGTCGGACCGAAGATCTTCTCGCAGAAGAGTCCGTCCTTCTCGGGCTTGAGCGTGCGGTAGTTGATGGTCTCCGGCTTCTTCACTTCGCCGTGCGACCAGGTCCGGATGTCGTCCGCGGTGGCAAGGCCGATCCGCAGCTCGTCGAAGAAGTTGACGTCGAGCACTTGTCGTCAATCCCTCTTTCGGGGGTTCGAGCCCCTCGCGTCAGCGAGTAGATGGGGCACTTCAGCAATGGTCTGAACGGGTCCGGGGAGAGCCGGCCGGATCGGGGATCCGGCCGGCGAACCCGTCAGACCTCTTCGACGCTGCTCGGCTCGCGCCGGGACAGGTCGATACCGAGCTCCTCCGCCGCGCGGAAGACGTCCTCGTCCGTGTCACGCATCTCGATGGACATACCGTCCGAGGACAGCACCTCCACGTTGAGGCAGAGCGACTGCATTTCCTTGATGAGCACCTTGAAGGACTCGGGAATGCCGGGCTCAGGGATGTTCTCGCCCTTGACGATGGCCTCGTAGACCTTCACGCGGCCGGTCACGTCGTCGGACTTGATCGTCAGCAGCTCCTGGAGGGCGTACGCGGCGCCGTAAGCCTCCAGCGCCCACACCTCCATCTCACCGAAGCGCTGCCCACCGAACTGAGCCTTACCACCCAGCGGCTGCTGGGTGATCATCGAGTACGGGCCGGTCGAGCGCGCGTGCAGCTTGTCGTCGACCAGGTGGTGGAGCTTGAGGATGTACATGTACCCGATCGAGATCGGGTCGGGGAACGGCTCACCGGAGCGGCCGTCGAACATCCGGGCCTTACCGGAGCCCTTGACCATCCGCTCGCCGTCGCGGTTCGGGATCGTCGACTCGAAGAGACCCGAGATCTCGTCCTCGCGGGCGCCGTCGAAGACCGGGGTGGCGACATTGGTGCCGGGCGCGACATCGTCGGCGCCGATGGCCTTCAGCCGCTCCATCCACTCCTCGTTGCCCTCGACCTTCCAGCCCTGGCTGGCGAGCCAGCCGAGGTGGATCTCCAGGACCTGTCCCGGGTTCATCCGGGACGGGACACCCAGCGGGTTGAGGATGATGTCGACCGGGGTGCCGTCCTCCAGGAACGGCATGTCCTCGATCGGCAGGATCTTCGAGATGACGCCCTTGTTGCCGTGACGGCCGGCGAGCTTGTCGCCGTCCGTGATCTTGCGCTTCTGGGCCACGTAGACGCGGACGAGCTGGTTGACGCCGGGCGGCAGCTCGTCGCCCTCCTCGCGGTCGAAGACGCGGACGCCGATGACCTTGCCGACCTCGCCGTGCGGCACCTTCAGCGAGGTGTCGCGGACCTCACGGGCCTTCTCTCCGAAGATCGCGCGGAGCAGACGCTCCTCCGGGGTCAGCTCGGTCTCACCCTTGGGCGTGACCTTACCGACCAGGATGTCCCCGGCGACGACCTCGGCACCGATACGGATGATGCCGCGCTCGTCGAGGTCCGCGAGGACCTCCTCGGAGACGTTCGGGATGTCCCGGGTGATCTCCTCGGGGCCGAGCTTGGTGTCCCGGGCGTCGACCTCGTGCTCCTCGATGTGGATCGAGGAGAGGACGTCGTCCTGGACCAGCCGCTGGCTGAGGATGATCGCGTCTTCGTAGTTGTGGCCCTCCCACGGCATGAACGCCACGAGGAGGTTCTTGCCGAGCGCCATCTCACCCTGCTGGGTGGCGGGCCCGTCGGCGAGGACCTGGCTCTCGACGACCCGGTCGCCCTCGTTGACGACGACCTTCTGGTTGACCGAGGTGCCCTGGTTGGAGCGGGAGAACTTGGCGATGCGGTATGTGGTGTACGTACCGTCGTCGTTGGCGACGGTGATGTAGTCCGCGGAGACCTCCTGGACCACACCTTCCTTCTCCGCCTTGACGACGTCACCGGCGTCGACCGCGCAGCGGTACTCCATGCCGGTGCCGACGAGCGGCGCCTCGGACGTGATCAGGGGCACGGCCTGACGCATCATGTTCGCGCCCATGAGGGCACGGTTGGCGTCGTCGTGCTCCAGGAACGGGATCATCGCGGTCGCGACCGACACCATCTGGCGCGGTGAGACGTCCATGTAGTCGACGTCGTCGCCGGGGATGTAGTCGACCTCGCCGCCACGGCGGCGGACCAGCACGCGGGGCTCCGTGAAGCGCATCTCCTCGGAGAGCGTCGCGTTGGCCTGCGCGATGACGAAGCGGTCCTCCTCGTCGGCGGTCAGGTAGTCGACGTCGTCGGTGACGACGCCCTCGACGACCTTGCGGTAGGGCGTCTCCACGAAGCCGAACGCGTTGACCCGGCCGTACGAGGCGAGCGAGCCGATCAGACCGATGTTCGGGCCTTCAGGGGTCTCGATCGGGCACATGCGGCCGTAGTGCGAGGGGTGCACGTCACGGACCTCGAAGCCGGCCCGCTCACGCGAGAGACCACCCGGGCCGAGCGCCGACAGACGGCGCTTGTGGGTGAGCCCCGAGAGCGGGTTGTTCTGGTCCATGAACTGCGAGAGCTGGCTGGTGCCGAAGAACTCCTTGATGGAGGCGACGACCGGCCGGATGTTGATCAGGGTCTGCGGCGTGATCGCCTCGACGTCCTGGGTCGTCATGCGCTCGCGCACGACGCGCTCCATCCTCGCCAGACCCGTACGGACCTGGTTCTGGATGAGCTCGCCGACGTTACGCAGACGACGGTTGCCGAAGTGGTCGATGTCGTCGGTCTCGACGACGATCTGGGTGCCGTTCTCGCCGACCGTCTCGGTCTCGCCGGCGTGCAGCTTGACCAGGTACTTGATGGTCGCGATGACGTCGTCGGTGGTGAGGACGCCGGCGTCCAGCGGCTCGTCCGCGCCGAGCTTCTTGTTCACCTTGTAGCGGCCGACCTTCGCGAGGTCGTAGCGCTTCGGGTTGAAGTAGAGGTTCTCGAGCAGCGTCTGGGCCGCCTCGCGCGTCGGCGGCTCGCCGGGACGCAGCTTGCGGTAGATGTCGAGAAGCGCGTCGTCCTGACCCTGGGTGTGGTCCTTCTCCAGGGTGGCGCGCATGGACTCGTACTCGCCGAACTCCTCCAGGATCTGCTCGGTCGTCCAGCCGAGAGCCTTGAGGAGGACGGTGACGGACTGCTTGCGCTTGCGGTCGATGCGGACACCGACCATGTCGCGCTTGTCGATCTCCATCTCCAGCCAGGCACCCCGGGACGGGATGATCTTGGCGGAGAAGATGTCCTTGTCGGACGTCTTGTCGATGGAGGAGTCGAAGTACACACCCGGCGAGCGGACGAGCTGCGACACCACGACACGCTCGGTGCCGTTGATGACGAAGGTGCCCTTGTTCGTCATGAGCGGGAAGTCGCCCATGAAGACCGTCTGGGACTTGATCTCGCCGGTCTCGTTGTTGGTGAACTCGGCGGTCACGAAGAGCGGGGCGGCGAACGTGAAGTCGCGGTCCTTGCACTCCTCGATCGAATTCTTCGAGGGCTCGAAGCGGTGGTCGCGGAAGGTCAGCGACATCGACCCGGAGAAGTCCTCGATCGGGGAGATCTCCTCGAAGATCTCCTCCAGACCGGACTTCCTGGGGACGTCCTGCCCACTCTCGACAGCCGCCTCGACACGAGCCTTCCAGGCGGGGTTGCCGAGCAGCCAGTCAAAGCTCTCGGTCTGGAGCGCCAGGAGGTTCGGAACCTCAAGCGGCTCCTTGATCTTTGCAAAGGAGATGCGCAGCGGGGCAGTGCTTGCGCCGTTGTTCGTATTCGTGGTCGAGGCGTTGCGCGAGGCGGCCAAGAGGGGGTCCTTCCGAGGGCTCGGACTCACTACGCGCGTACCGGTGTCCCAAGCTGGACATCGAGAGGGAAAGCCCAGTTCAGAGCTTTTCTTTCACCGATGCTCATGCGAAGGGGTGCCCCTGGTGACGGGCAGGGAGCAGCTAACAGGCAGCGCAAAGGGTCAGTGTAGCCACTTGGCACACTGATGTCCAGAGCGGGTTTTCCGACACCCTCGTTGTTCTCAACACCCTTGTCTCAACCGCTGCAAAACCTCGCGCCGCAGGCGCACACCATTACTGCCCTCTTCGCCATCGATCCATGCCTCGGATCCGGATCGATTGTGACGACGCGTCCTGAGAATTGCGCGCTCCGTGCGGTTCGTCAAGGCCCCCCGCCCCATGCGGAAGGTCACTGGGCGGGCTCCGGCACGGCGATGATCACGATACTCGCCGACGGCCGAAGAGCAAGGCAGCCCCTGCGGGAACGCGGAAGGGCGACCACCCGACTGGGTGATCGCCCTTCATGTCAACGCCGCGCCGCGAGGCACCACGCGTGGTGTGTCCCGCGGCGCCGGGACTGCCGCCGTCCGCCCGGAGCCCCTCGCGGGGCCCTCAGCGGCCGGTGACGGACCCGTATGGGGTCACTTGACCTCGACGGAGGCGCCGGCGGCCTTGAGGGACTCGGCGGCCTTCTCGGCGGCCTCCTTGGCAACCTTCTCGACGACGGGCTTGGGGGCGCCGTCCACGAGGTCCTTGGCCTCCTTGAGGCCCAGGGAGGTCAGCTCGCGCACGACCTTGATGACCTGGATCTTCTTCTCGCCGGCACCCGTGAGGATGACGTCGAACTCGTCCTGGACCTCTTCCTCCACGGCGGCGGCAGCGGCGCCACCGGCGGCGGCAGCGGCGACCGGGGCGGCGGCCGTGACGTCGAACTTCTCCTCGAAGGCCTTCACGAAGCCGGAGAGCTCGATGAGGGTCATGTCCTCGAACTGCGCGAGCAGCTCGTCCTGGGTGAGCTTCGCCATGATGGCGGTCCTTCCACTAATTCGGCTGGTGCCGTATGTACAGTTCCGCGGGCGTACCGGCCCGCTGTGGCCGACCGGGTGTGATCACCCGGGACCGAGCGTGATTACTCGGAGTCGGCCTCGACGGGGGCCGGCGTACCGGCACCGTCCTGCTCTTCCTTCTGGGCACGAAGAGCTTCCGCGGTGCGGACGAACTTCGACGGAAGCGCCTGGAAGAGGGCGGCAGCCTGCGACTGCTTGCCCTTCATGGCACCGGCCAGCTTGGAAAGCAGAACCTCACGGGACTCGAGGTCCGCGAGCTTCTTGATCTCGTCGGCGCTGAGCGCCTTGCCGTCAAGGACACCGCCCTTGATGACGAGATTCGGGTTCTCCTTGGCGAAGTCACGAAGACCCTTCGCCGACTCCACCGGGTCACCGGTGACGAAGGCAACCGCCGTCGGACCCGCGAACAGGTCGTCCAGCGTGTTGATCCCGGCCTCGTTGGCCGCGATCTTGGTCAGCGTGTTCTTCACCACGGCGTACTGGGCGTTCTCACCGAGAGAACGACGCAGCTCCTTGAGCTGCGCCACGGTGAGACCCCGGTACTCGGTCAGCACGGCGGCGTTCGAGCTGCGGAACTGATCCGCCAGCTCGGCTACCGCGGCAGCCTTGTCGGGCCTTGCCATGAGCGTCGGCCTCCTTCCGGGTGATGAGGACCGCTCAGAAGGGGCTGAACAAAACGAAACGCCCCGGCGCAGGCGCACGGGGCGTAGCTCGACCGAATGGGATCCGGGAGCTTTCCACAGTCACCTGCGCGGGTCGTCCGCAGCTAGCGGATCCTTCGGCCACCGCACCCTCTTACGAGCACACGGCAACGACCAGCGGTCTTTGGCTTCTGGGGAAGAGTACGTGAGGTCGTGCTCGTACGGCAAATCGCGCCGGTCGGCTCGCTCCGGCGCCGGTCAGCTCGCTCCGGACCCGTTCATCATCTCGCCGAGGTCGGCCACCTCGGAGGCCGGCGGCGCCTTGATCTCGACCGGCTTGTTGTAGTCGACGAACTTGACCGTCATGTCGAGCGGCCCGGCCTTCGTGGTCGCCCGGGTACGGAACTGCTTGGCGAGGTCGCTGCCGTCGATCCACATGTCCATCGTGAGCTTGTCGATGCCCAGGTCCTCGTACGCCTTGAGGCTCTTCTCGCGCTTCTTCTTCGTCTCCGCGTCCAGACCCTCCAGCTCCGCCCGCATGGCGCTGAGCGGGATCGAGCCCGTGTAGTGCGTGGTCTTCGCCCCGTCGACGGTCTCCTCGCCGACCTCCTTCAGGTCCTCGGCGAGGGAGAGCGAGGCGGACTCGGCCGCCGGGTTGCGGTCCACCTGGCTGGACATCCCACCGAGCGGGCTCTCCGCGCCCTGGGCGGACATCTCCTCAAGGGAGCCCATGGGGAATTTGAGCCAGCGCTTGCCGTCCATCTCCGGGTCCGCCGCAGCGCTGTCACCACCCATGTACATGCCGTCGGAGGTGAGCAGGATCTCGATCTCCTGCTGCTCGCCCTCCACCTCGCCCGCCAGCTTCATCCGCATGGCCAGCGGCTCCATGCTCATCGCCGCGTCGGCCTTGACGGTCCCCTGCCCCGGAACCTTCCCCTCCATCGTGTAGGAGAGCGAGGTGATCTTCTCGCTCTTCTCGGAAGCCCGCTTGACGGCGGCCACCGGGCTCATCTCGACCGACGTCGAGGACGCGGAAGGCGACGCGGCCGAGTCGGCGGACGGCGTGGACGAACAGGCCGCGGTGGAGCACAGCAGCACACCGCCGAGCGCTGTCGCCGCGGCGGTCCGGTACATCGAGTTCATGATTCCCCCCACAGGAATGGCACAGGTGTTTCAGATGTTCCGCGACTCTACAGCCTGCCTCGGACAGTGCCGCCCGTAATATCCCGGACGCGGCCGGAAGGCGCCCTGGTGGCAGCCCTGGGAGCCGACTGGAGCCGTGAGCACGAAAAAGCCGGGCCCCGCATCTCCGAAGAGGTGCGGGGCCCGGCTTTCGTACGTGCGGCGCGACCCGCGGCTGCCGTCGGGATCAGACGGCGGCCGGGTCCTCCTCGACGAGGAGGTTACGGGTGCGGTTGGCGTCCAGCGGAACGCCGGGGCCCATCGTGGTGGCCAGGGTGGCCTTCTTGATGTAGCGGCCCTTCGCGGCGGACGGCTTCAGACGGAGGATCTCCTCCAGCGCCGCGGCGTAGTTCTCGACCAGCTTCGTCTCGTCGAAGGAGACCTTGCCGATGATGAAGTGCAGGTTCGAGTGCTTGTCGACGCGGAACTCGATCTTTCCGCCCTTGATGTCGTTCACAGCCTTGGTGACATCGGGGGTGACCGTGCCGGTCTTCGGGTTCGGCATCAGACCACGCGGGCCGAGGACGCGGCCGAGGCGGCCGACCTTGCCCATGAGGTCCGGGGTGGCGACGACGGCGTCGAAGTCCAGACGGCCCTTCGAGACCTCGTCGATCAGTTCGTCGGCGCCGACGATGTCGGCGCCCGCGGCACGCGCGGCCTCGGCACGGTCACCGGTCGCGAAGACCAGGACCCGGGCGGTCTTGCCGGTGCCGTGCGGAAGGTTCACGGTGCCACGGACCATCTGGTCGGCCTTGCGCGGGTCGACGCCCAGACGCATGGCCACCTCGACGGTGCCGTCGAACTTGGTGGAGGTGGTGTCCTTGGCGAGACGGACGGCTTCGAGCGGGGCGTACGTACGCTCCCGGTCGATCTTCGCGTCCGCGCCGCGGAGAGCCTTGCTGCGCTTCACTTCTTCTCCTGGTGTTTCTTCAGGTGTGGAGTTCGTGGTGCGGGCCGCGCTCGGCCCTCCCACTGGGGTGTGCCCTGCTGGGTCAGCCCTCGACCGTGATGCCCATGGAACGGGCGGTGCCGGCGATGATCTTCTCGGCGGCGTCCAGGTCGTTGGCGTTCAGGTCGGGCATCTTGGTCGTGGCGATGTCGCGCACCTGGTCGCGGGTGAGCTTCGCGACCTTCTTGACGTGCGGCTCGCCGGAGCCCTTGTCCACACCAGCGGCCTTGAGGATCAGCTTGGCGGCCGGCGGAGTCTTGGTGATGAAGGTGAAGGAGCGGTCCTCGTAGACCGTGATCTCCACCGGCACGACCATGCCACGCTGCGACTCGGTCGCGGCGTTGTAGGCCTTGCAGAACTCCATGATGTTGACGCCGTGCTGGCCCAGCGCGGGACCGACCGGCGGAGCCGGGTTGGCCGCGCCGGCACTGATCTGGAGCTTGATGAGCCCCGTGACCTTCTTCTTCTTGGGAGGCATTGCTCTCTCCGGGTCCATTTGAGAGTTTTCAGCCCGCCGTCCGGTCATCCGGATGGAGGCATACCGCACAACGATAACGGGTATAGCCGTACGGCCAAAAACCGACAGGTCAGACAGGCGCGAACCCCTGTCTGACCTGTCGGAAGTAGGTGTTCCGGAAGAAGGATCAGTTCTTCTGGATCTGGTCGAAGCTCAGCTCGACCGGGGTCTCGCGGCCGAAGATCTCCACGAGGCCCTTGACCTTCTTCGAGTCCGCGTTGATCTCGTTGATGGTCGCCTGGAGGGTGGCGAAGGGGCCGTCGGTGACGGTGACGGAGTCGCCGACCTCGAAGTCCAGCACCTGGACCTCGACCTTGCGCGACGGCGCGGGCTTGCCCTCGGCCTCCGCGGCCTCACGGGCGGCCTTCTCCTCGGCCTCCGGGGCGAGCATCTTGACGATCTCGTCCAGGGTCAGCGGGTACGGGTCGTAGGCGTTGCCCACGAAGCCGGTGACACCGGGGGTGTTGCGGACGACGCCCCAGGACTCGTTCGTCAGGTCCATGCGGACGAGGACGTACCCGGGAAGCTTGTTCTGGCGAACGTTCTTGCGCTCGCCGTTCTTGATCTGGACGATCTCTTCCTCGGGGACTTCAGCCTGGTAGATGAATTCCTCGACGTTGAGCGAGACGGCGCGCTGCTCCAGGTTGGCCTTCACGCGCTTCTCGTAGCCCGCGTAGGTGTGGATCACGTACCACTCGCCGGGCAGCCCGCGGAGTTCGTCACGCAGGGCGGCGACCGGGTCGGCCGGCGCCTCGGCGACGGCTTCCGTCCCGTCCTCGGCCTCGGCAGCCTCGTCGTCCGTGTCCGCGGAGTCGCCGGCGGCCGCTTCGGTCTCGTCCTCGACATGCAGCGCGGCCTCTTCGGCCGGCTCGCCGGCGGCGACGTCAGCGGCTTCGGCCTGGTCTGGCTCGACAGCGTCCGCCGCCTCGACGATGTCGGTCTGGTCCTCTCGGGACTCCACCGACTCGCTGGCGTCGTTCAGTTTCGGGTCAGACACGGTGGCTGCTTCTTCCTGGCTCAATGGGTGGAACACGCGAAAGGGGCGCCGCACCGGGCGCCCTTCGCGGGATCAGCCGAAGACGTACTTGATTGCTTGCTGGAAGCCATAGTCAATCACGGTCACCAGACCGATCATGACGACTACGAAGACAATCACCACGGTGGTGTACGTCGTCAGCTGGTTGCGAGTCGGCCAGACGACCTTGCGCAGCTCGGCGACGATCTGTCGGTAGAAGAGCGCGAGACGGCCCAAGGGGCCCTTCTTGCCGCGCTTTCCGCCCTTGCGGGGCTTCTTCGACTCGGCGGACTCATCGTCGGCATCAGGCTTGTCGATGGAGCCCACGGCATCCGCCACTCTCTCTCACCTGATTCCGGGTCGTGACCGTGCCGCGCCCGGGGGAGCCGCACGGCGATGCATTGAATGTACGTACATGCGCACACATCCTGGCGAAGATGTGTGTAGCAGGGCCGGAGGGACTTGAACCCCCAACCGCTGGTTTTGGAGACCAGTGCTCTACCAATTGAGCTACGACCCTTTGCGTTCTCCCTCAACCTACCGCATCCGCCCGGATGCACGGAGTGCCCGGTGCGGCTTCGGAGCTGAAGGCCAACGGTCAGTGAGTGTACGTGGTCATGGGCCGTGCGTCGAACAGCTTCCCCTGGAGCCCCACGGGGCGTCCGGGGAACCGCCGGGCGAAACCTGTGTGCCGCGGAGGTTTCCGGTCTGGGACCATGGGCCCCATGAGCCCTGCAACCCCTCCCACCGAGCGCCGGGTCTCCGCCCGCATCGGCGCGATCTCCGAGTCCGCGACCCTCGCCGTGGACGCCAAGGCCAAGGCCCTGAAGGCCGCCGGGCGTCCGGTGATCGGCTTCGGAGCCGGCGAGCCCGACTTCCCGACCCCCGGCTACATCGTGGACGCCGCGGTCGAGGCCTGCCGTGACCCCAGGTTCCACCGCTACACCCCGGCCGGCGGACTCCCCGAGCTGAAGGCCGCCATCGCCGCGAAGACGCTGCGCGACTCCGGTTACGAGGTCGACGCGTCCCAGGTCCTCGTGACCAACGGCGGCAAGCAGGCGATCTACGAGGCGTTCGCCGCCATCCTGGATCCGGGCGACGAGGTCATCGTCCCGGCTCCGTACTGGACGACGTACCCCGAGTCGATCCGGCTGGCCGGCGGTGTCCCGGTAGAGGTCGTGGCCGACGAGACCACGGGCTACCGCGTCTCCGTCGAGCAGTTGGAGGCCGCCCGCACGGAGCGTACGAAGGTCGTGCTCTTCGTCTCCCCGTCCAACCCGACGGGCGCCGTCTACAACGAGGCCGACACCGAGGCCATCGGCCACTGGGCCGTCGAGCACGGCCTGTGGGTGCTGACGGACGAGATCTACGAGCACCTCGTCTACGGCGACGCCACCTTCACCTCGCTGCCCGCCGTCGTCCCCGAGCTGCGCGACAAGTGCATCGTCGTCAACGGCGTGGCCAAGACGTACGCCATGACCGGCTGGCGGGTCGGCTGGATCGTCGGCCCCAAGGACGTCGTCAAGGCCGCGACCAACCTCCAGTCGCACGCCACGTCCAACGTCTCCAACGTCGCGCAGGCCGCCGCCCTCGCCGCCGTCTCCGGCGACCTGGAGGCGGTCTCCGAGATGCGGACCGCCTTCGACCGGCGCCGCAGGACGATCGTCCGGATGCTCAACGAGATCGACGGCGTCGTCTGCCCCGAGCCCGAGGGCGCCTTCTACGTCTACCCGTCGGTGAAGGCCCTGCTCGGCAAGGAGATCCGCGGCACCCGCCCGGCGACCTCCGTCGAGCTGGCCGCGCTGATCCTGGACGAGGCCGAGGTCGCGGTCGTCCCCGGCGAGGCGTTCGGCACGCCCGGGTATCTGCGGCTGTCCTACGCGCTCGGTGACGAGGATCTCGCCGAGGGCGTCGGGCGCCTCCAGAAGCTGCTGGCCGAGGCCAAGGACTGACGCTCCCACCAGCTCCCACCAGCGACCGAACGGGTTCCCGGCCACCGGCCGGGGACCCGTTCCCCGTTCCGGATCTGCGTTCGGACAAGATCCCGATCGGGGAAAGTGGCTGCCGGTGCCTCTTTCCGTACGGCAGGATCTATGGATGGAGAGCACCACCCCCCGCCCCCGGGACCTCAGCCTGCTGCCCAAGGCTCATCTGCATCTGCACTTCACCGGCTCGATGCGCCCCTCGACGCTGCTCGAACTCGCCGACAAGTACGGCGTCCACCTCCCCGACGCGCTGACCGGCGGCGAACCGCCCAGACTGCGCGCCACCGACGAACGCGGCTGGTTCCGCTTCCAGCGGCTGTACGACATCGCCCGGTCCTGTCTGCGGGCGCCCGAGGACATCCAGCGGCTGGTGCGCGAGGCCGCCGAGGAGGACGTACGGGACGGCTCGGGATGGCTGGAGATCCAGGTCGACCCCACCTCGTACGCCCCGCACCTCGGCGGGCTGATCCCGGCGCTGGAGATCATCCTGGACGCCGTGGACACCGCGTCCAGGGAGACCGGACTCGGGATGCGGGTGCTGGTCGCCGCCAACAGGATGAAGCATCCACTGGAGGCCAGGACCCTGGCGCGGCTCGCGGTGCGGTACGCGGACAAGGGCGTCGTCGGTTTCGGGCTCTCCAACGACGAGCGCCGCGGCATGGCCAGGGACTTCGACCGGGCCTTCTCGATCGCCAGGGACGGCGGGCTGCTGGCCGCGCCGCACGGTGGCGAGCTGACGGGCCCCGCGTCCGTACGGGACTGCCTGGACGATCTGAGCGCCTCCCGGATCGGCCACGGTGTGCGCGCCGCGGAGGATCCCCGGCTGCTGCGCAGGCTCGCGGAGCGTGGGGTGACCTGCGAGGTGTGCCCGGCGTCGAACGTCGCGCTGGGCGTCTACGAGAAGCCCGAGGACGTCCCCCTGCGCACGCTGTTCGACGCGGGGGTCCCGATGGCGCTGGGCGCCGACGACCCGTTGCTCTTCGGCTCCCGGCTGGCGGCGCAGTACGAACTGGCGCGGCTCCACCAGAACTTCAGCGACACGGAACTGGCCGAGCTGGCCCGGCAATCGGTACGGGGCTCGGCGGCGCCGGCCGGGGTGCGGGAGAAGCTGCTGTCCGGGATCGACACCTGGCTGGCCGACTGACCTCCGTCCCTCTCAGAGGCTGACGCCCACCGTCACCGGCTCGTTGACCAGGGTGATCCCGAAGGCGTCGTACACCCCGGCGACGACCTCGCGCGCGAGGGCGAGCAGGTCCTCGGTGCGCGCGGCGCCCCGGTTGGTGAGGGCGAGGGTGTGCTTGGTGGAGATCCGGGCCGGGCCGGTGCCGTACCCCTTGGTGAAACCGGCCCGGTCGATCAGCCACGCCGCCGAGGTCTTCGTGCGCCCCTCCCCCTCCGGGAAGCCGGGCGGCGTCACGTCGTCGCCGAGCCGGGCCCTGACGCGGGCGGCGAACTCCGCGTACTGGGGGTCGGTGAGGATCGGGTTGGTGAAGAACGACCCCGCGGACCAGGTGTCGTGGTCCTCCGGGTCGAGCACCATGCCCTTGCCGGCCCGTAGTTTGAGGACGGTGTCCCGGGCGGTGGCGGCGGGGACCCGGTCGCCGGGCCCGACGCCGAGGGCGCGGGCGGTCTCGGCGTACTTGAGGGGGGCGGAGAGCCCGCCCGCGTCCTCCAGGCCGAAGCGGACCCGCAGCACGACCCAGCGCCCGGGGTGCTCCTTGAAGCGGCTGTGGCGGTACGAGAAGCCGCACTCGGCTCCGGTGAGCGTGACGGTCTCGCGGGTGGCGCGGTCGTACGCGACGACCTCGGTGATGGTCGTGGAGACCTCCTGGCCGTACGCCCCGACGTTCTGGATCGGGGTGGCGCCGGCGGAGCCCGGGATGCCCGCCAGGCACTCGACGCCCGCGAGGCCCGCTTCGACGGTCCTGGCGACGGCGTCGGTCCACACCTCGCCGGCGGCCAGCTCCAGCACCGTACCGTCGAGCGTGAAGCCCTTGGTCGCGATGCGCAGGGCGGTGCCGTCGAAGCCCCGGTCGCCGATGACCAGGTTGCTGCCGCCGCCGATGATCAGCAGCGGGGTGCCCGCGTCGTCCGCCTCCCGTACGGCGGCGATCACCTCGTCGTCGGTGACGGCTGTGAGGAGCCGGGCCGCGGGGCCGCCGAGGCGGAAGGTGGTCAGGGGGGCGAGAGGGGCGTCGTGGAGTACGTGCACGGCACAAGCGTAAGGGGCGCCCGTCCATTGCGAGCGCCCCTTACCCACCGGCCCGCGGGCCGGTGGTGCGTGTGTCAGCCGAGCCGGACGACGGCGCGGGCCATGCCCAGCACCTTCTGCCCCGCGCTCATCGCGGTCAGGTCCACGCGGACCCGGCCTTCCGCCAGCTTCGCCGCGACCTTCGCGCTGACCTCGACCAGCGCGCCGGTCTCGTCGTTGGGGACGACGACGGGCTTGGTGAAGCGGACGCCGTACTCGACGACGGCCCCCGGATCGCCGGCCCAGTCGGTCACCACGCGGATCGCCTCGGCCATGGTGAACATGCCGTGGGCGATGACGTCGGGGAGACCGACCTCCTTGGCGAACTTCTCGTTCCAGTGGATCGGGTTGAAGTCCCCGGAGGCACCCGCGTACCGCACCAGCGTGGCCCGCGTGACGGGGAAGCTCCGCGCCGGCAGCTCCGTACCGACCTCGACGTCGTCGTAACCGATCTTCGTGGTCATCGCTCTCACGCCCCCTCGGCGGCGCGCGCCACCAGCTTGGTCCACGCGGTCACCACATGATCGCCGGCCTCGTCGTGCACCTCGCCGCGTACGTCGATGATGTCGTTCCCGGCGAGGGACTTGATCGCCTCGATGGTGGAGGTGACGCTGAGCCGGTCCCCCGCGCGCACGGGGCGGGTGTACGCGAACTTCTGGTCGCCGTGGACGACCCGGCTGTAGTCCAGACCGAGCTGCGGATCGGCGACGACCTCACCGGCCGCCTTGAACGTGATGGCGAACACGAAGGTCGGCGGGGCGATCAGATCGGTGTGCCCGAGCGCCTTGGCGGCCTCCGGGTCGGTGTACGCCGGATTGGGGTCGCCCACCGCCTCGGCGAACTCACGGATCTTCTCCCGGCCGACCTCGTACGGCGCGGTGGGCGGATAGCTCCGCCCCACGAAGGACTGATCGAGCGCCACTGACTCGCTCCCTCCCTGATGTAAGTGACCACTACAAACGACGCGAGGCCGTCCCCAACCGGGGACGGCCTCGCGTACGAGCCTGATTCAGCGCGTTTCGCGGTGCGCGGTGTGCGAGTTGCAGCGCGGGCAGTGCTTCTTCATCTCAAGACGGTCCGGGTTGTTACGCCGGTTCTTCTTGGTGATGTAGTTCCGCTCCTTGCACTCCACGCAGGCCAGCGTGATCTTCGGGCGGACGTCGGTGGCAGCCACGTGAGTGCTCCTTGGACGGACAACGGATGAAAGGATGAACGCATAAAAGAGTAGCCGATCGAAGGACCGACCCCACAATCGGCTACTTTTGTGTAGCGGTGACCGGACTTGAACCGGTGACACAGCGATTATGAGCCGCTTGCTCTACCGACTGAGCTACACCGCTTCGATGCTGGATCCCCTCGCCCGAAGGCGAGGATCACCGAACATCTGAGCCCCAATACGGAATCGAACCGTAGACCTTCTCCTTACCATGGAGACGCTCTACCGACTGAGCTATTGGGGCGAGCGATGAAGACATTACACGGTCGCCCGCCGATCGCCCAAATCCGTTTCGTGGCCCGTCGCCCCAGGTGTCCCGCCCCGTGTCGCACGCCACTTCCGGCCCGGTCCGCCCGCGGTTCCGGCATGGTTCCGGCATGGTTCCGGCACGGGTCCCGGCGGCCACCCGTGGGCTCGCCGGTACGACTATTGCGCTCCTCCGCGAACCCCGGCCGGGGCGCCCCTAGGCTCGGCTCCGCGCTCCGTGATCTTGCAGGCGCGCGCGGACCCTCTCCCCCAGGAGCCCGATGCCCGACAGTCAGCCGCGACCGCCCGGCGGGGCCATGGCCGACACCCCCGCCCTCGTGCTCTGCGGCGCCCGGCTCGCCGACGGCCGCACCGTCGACGTACGGATCGGCGGGGGCCGGATCGAAGCCGTGGGCACATCGGGCAGCCTCCCGCCGGGCGCCGGTGCCGCGCGGGTGGACCTCGGCGGCTATCTGCTGCTGCCCGCCCCCGCCGAGCCGCACGCCCACAGCGACACCGCGCTCACCGCCGACCGCACCGCCCGGAGCCCCGCCCCGTACACCGCCGAGGACGTGCAGCGGCGCGCCACCGAGGCCGCGCTCCTCCAGCTCGGGCACGGCGCGACCGCGCTGCGTTCCCATGTACGGATCGGTGACGCCCAGGAGCTGGGGCGGCTCGCGGCGGTGCTCCAGGCGCGGCGGTCGCTGCGCGGGCTGGCGGATCTGACCGCGGTGGCCGTGCCCCGGCTGCTGACCGGGCTCGCGGGTGCCGACGGGCTCGCGATGCTGCGCGACGCGGTGACGATGGGCGCCGGGGTGGTGGGCGGCTGCCCGGACCTCGACCCCGATCCGACGGGGTACGTGGAGACGGTGCTGGAGGTCGCGGCGGAGCACGGCTGCCCCGTCGACCTGCACACGGAGGGCGCGGAGCCGGCCCGGCTGGCGCGGCTCGCGGCGCTGGCGGGCGGGGTGCCGGCCGGGGTGACGCTCGGGCCGTGCGCGGGGCTGGCGGCGCTGCCCGCCGAGGTCGCGGCGCGGGCGGCGGACCAGTTGGCGGCAGCCGGGGTGACGGTTGTCTGCCTGCCGCAGGGCGGCTGCGGGGGCGTGGAGCGGCGCGGTACGGAGCGGGCGGGCGGGGTGCGCGGGGTGGCGCCCGTTCGGCTGCTGCGGGCGGCGGGCGTACGGCTCGCGGCGGGCGGCGGGGCGCTGCGGGACATGTCGAACCCGGTGGGGCGCGGGGATCCGCTGGAGGCGGCGTATCTGCTGGCCTCGCAGGGCGGAGTGCGGGCGGCGGACGCGTACGGCGCGGTGAGCGGGGCGGCGCGGGCCGCGATGGGGCTGCCGGAGGTGCGGGTGGAGGCGGGTTTCCCCGCGGAGCTGCTGGCGGTGCGCGGGGAGCGGATCGAGGGGGTGCTGTCGCTCGCGTACAGCAGGATCGTGATCCACCGGGGGCGGGTGGTGGCGCGGACGAGCGCGGTACGGGAGTACTGCGACTCGGCGGAGTCGGGCGCGCCGGAGCTGCCGCGCCAGGGCCGTCCCGGCGCGGGTCCGTGACCGGGAGGCGCGTGGGCGGGGCGTGCCCGTGCGGCGGGGGGCGGCGGGACGTACGGTCGTGACCATGCGAATCGTGATTGCCGGAGGACATGGTCAGATCGCGCTGCGGCTGGAGCGCCTGCTCGCCGCGCGCGGACACGAGGTGGCGGGCATCATCCGCAACCCTGGTCAGGCGGAGGAGTTGCGGGCCGCGGGCGCCGAACCGGTCGTCCTGGACCTGGAGTCGGCCTCGGTCGAGGAGGTGGCGGAGGTGCTGGCGGGCGCGGACGCGGCGGTGTTCGCCGCGGGCGCGGGTGGCGGCAGCGGGGCGGCACGCAAGGAGACGGTAGATCTGGGCGCGGCGGTGCTCTTCGCGGACGCGGCGGAGCGCGCGGGCGTCCGCCGTCATGTGGTCGTCTCGTCTATGGGCGCGGACCCGGACCACAAGGGTGACGAGGTCTTCGACGCGTACCAGCGCGCGAAGGGCGCGGCGGATGTCTCCGTACGGTCGAGGTCCGGGCTGGACTGGACGATCCTGCGGCCGGGCGCGCTGACGGACGACGCGGGGACGGGCCTGGTGGCGCTGGCGGGGTCGACGGGGCGGGGCGCGGTGCCGCGCGACGACGTGGCGGCGGTGCTGGCGGCGCTGCTGGAGACGCCGGGGACGGCGGGTCTGACGCTGGAGCTGATCGGGGGCGCGGTCCCGGTGGCGGACGCGGTGAAGGCGGCGGCCGACGGCGGCTGATGTACGGGGCGTACGCGAATGGCCCCTTCCGTACGTTTCCGTACGGAAGGGGCCATCTCGATCGTGTGGCGGCGCCAGGATTCGAACCTGGGAAGGCTAAGCCGGCGGATTTACAGTCCGCTCCCATTGGCCACTCGGGCACACCGCCATGGGATGTCGCTGCCGTCCGAGCTGCCCTTTTCGGGGCGGTGCTCCTTGGCAACGACGTAAACGATACCCGATGCCGGCGGGTGCTCCGCCACCGGATTGTTCCGCGCTCGGGGCGGTCCCGGGTGACTAGGCTTTACGGCGACGGTGACGGCGTCGGCAGCGCCTCGACTGCGCCCGGCGACGACCGGCAGCACGGCAGCACCCATTCAGGCAGACCGACCGATGCAAGGAGCCACAGGACATGGCCGACTCCAGTTTCGACATCGTCTCGAAGGTCGAGCGGCAGGAGATCGACAACGCCCTCAACCAGGCCGCGAAGGAGATCTCGCAGCGCTACGACTTCAAGAATGTGGGGGCCTCGATCGACTGGTCCGGCGAGAAGATCCTGATGCAGGCGAACTCCGAGGAGCGGGTCAGCGCGATCCTCGACGTCTTCCAGTCCAAGCTGATCAAGCGCGGTATCTCGCTGAAGGCGCTGGACGCCGGCGAGCCGCAGTTGTCCGGCAAGGAGTACAAGATCTTCGCGTCGATCGAGGAGGGCATCTCCCAGGACAACGCCAAGAAGGTCGCGAAGATCATCCGCGATGAGGGCCCCAAGGGCATCAAGGCGCAGGTGCAGGGCGACGAGCTGCGGGTCAGCTCAAAGAGCCGGGACGATCTCCAGACCGTGATCGCACTGCTGAAGGGGCACGACTTCGACTTCGCGCTCCAGTTCGTCAACTACCGCTGAGGACGGCGGTTCGGGGACCGCGCCCGGAGGATGGGTGCGGTGTCCGAATTCCGCCAGCTCGTTGGCTTCCAGGGGCGCAGACTCGTCACTGAGCGGTCGGTGAAACGCACCGCATGGAGAGGAGCGAGTGATGACAGTCACCTTGTACACCACGGTCGGCAGCCCGCTGGGCGACGTACTCCTGGCCGGTGTGGAGTCCGCCACGGCGCGGGACGGCGTGGCGCTCGCCTCGCTCTCCCTGCCGGGCCAGAAGGGCGCCGCGGTCGTCCAGGACGACTGGGTCCGCGCGCCCGAGGCGTTCGCCGGGGTCGTGGCGCAGCTCGCGGCGTACTTCAGCGGCGCGTCGACGGGCTTCGACATCGCGTACGCGGTGGGCGGTACGGAGTTCCAGCGCCGGGTCTGGGCGGCGGTGGACGGCATTCCGTACGGCGCGACGGTGACGTACGGACAGATCGCGGAGCGGGTGGGCGCCTCCGGCGCGGGGGTGCGGGCCGTGGGGACGGCGATCGGGCGCAATCCGCTGCTCGTCGTACGGCCGTGCCACCGCGTGATCGGCGCGGACGGGGCGCTGCGGGGGTACGCGGCCGGACTGGAGCGCAAGGAACGGCTCCTCGGCCTGGAGGGCGCGCTGACGGCATGACGGCCGGCGCGGCGGGAGAGGGCCGCACGGGCGAAGGCCCGGGTGGGGACGGGCTGTTCCCGGAGCCGTTCGCGGCGCGGCGGACGCGTACCGTCGTGGCGCCCGGGGCGGTGCATGTCCCGGACTGGCTGCCGGCCGAGCGGCAGCGGGAGCTGGTGGCGGTCTGCCGGGAGTGGGCGCGGGGGCCGGTGCCGATCCGGCACACGGTGCTGCCGAACGGTGGCGTGATGTCCGTACAGACGGTGTGTGTCGGCTGGCACTGGCAGCCCTACCGGTACACGCGGAGCGCGGGGGATGTGAACGGCGCGCGGGTCGCGGAGTTCCCGGGCTGGCTGGCCGAGTTGGGGCGCGCGGCGCTCGCCGAGGCGTACGGCGATCCGGCGGCCGCCACGGCGTACGCCCCGGACGTGGCGCTGGTCAACTTCTACGACGGCGACGCGAGGATGGGGATGCACCAGGACAAGGATGAGAGGTCAGCGGCGCCGGTGGTCTCCCTGAGCATCGGCGACAGTTGCCTCTTCCGCTTCGGCAACCCGGAGCGGCGGGGCCGCCCGTACACGGATGTGCGGCTCGTCTCCGGTGACCTCTTCGTCTTCGGAGGGGAGTCCCGCTTCGCGTACCACGGGGTGCCCGCAGTGTATCCGGGGACGGCCGGTCCCGCGACGGGGATGCGCGGCGGGCGGCTCAACATCACCCTGCGCGAGACGGGCCTGACGGACCCTTCGGAGCGCTCCGGCGCCTGAGCGCGGGGCGCTCCAGCGCCTGAGCCCGCCCCGCGCCCCGCCGGTGGCGCGTCAGCGGGACCGTGAGTGGCCGAAGAGCAGCCGGTACCCGATGAGCAGGACGAGCGCGCCGCCGATGGCGGCGACCCAGGTGGCCCCGTCGTAGAAGTCGTTGCTGATCGGCCGGTCGAGCCAGGTCGCCGATATCCAGCCCCCGATGAAGGCCCCGGCGATCCCTATGAGGGTCGTCCCGATCAGCCCGCCGGGGTCCCGGCCCGGCAGCAGAATCTTGGCGGCGGCGCCGGCGAGCAGTCCGAGAATGATCCAGCTGATGACACCCATGCCCTGAACCTGCCTTTCTTGCGGTATCGCCCTCAATGACGCCGCGGAGGCGGGCCGTGGTTGCGATGGTGATGACGGTGCTCAGCAGCCCGGGGACGTGGCCAGGGGAAGTGACCGGGGGACGTGGGGCACGGCCGGACGGGCTCCTGATGCTGAGTGATCAACTACCCCGCATCCCCTGAGGCATACGTCCGCATTCGGTAACAGCCCCGAACGGGGGCGACGGGCGTCGGCGCGGCTCCGTCAGCGGGCGGTGAAGGGCTGGTCCGTGGAGACGATCTCCTTGCCGAGCGGCATCAGGGAGAGCGGGATCAGCTTGAAGTTGGCCAGGCCCAGGGGGATGCCGATGATCGTGACGCACTGGGCGATGCCGGTGACGATATGGCCGAGGGCGAGCCACCAGCCCGCGAGGACCAGCCACAGGACGTTGCCGACGCACGAGGGCGCGCCCGCGTCGCGGCGGTCGACCGCCGTGTAGCCGAAGGGCCACAGGGCGTAGACGCCGATACGGAAGGCCGCCACGCCGAAGGGGATGCCGATGATCGTGATGCACAGCAGCACACCCGCGAGCATGTACCCGAGGAAGAGCCAGAATCCGCTCAGGACGAGCCAGATAATGTTCAGGATTGTCTTCATGCTCGAGGACCTGCCATCTGTTCTAGTCGGGCGATGCGTTCCGCCATCGGCGGGTGCGTGGAGAACAGTTTCGAGAATCCCTGGCCGGGACGGAAGGGGTTCGCGATCATCATGTGGCTGGCTGTCTCGATGCGCGGCTCGGCCGGCAGCGGAAGCTGTTTCGTTCCGGCTTCCAGCTTACGCAACGCACTCGCCAGGGCGAGCGGGTCGCCGGTGAGCTGGGCACCGGACGCGTCGGCCTCGTACTCGCGTGAACGGCTCACCGCGAGCTGGATGACCGAAGCCGCCAGCGGCCCCAGGATCATGATCAGGAGCATGCCGAAGAGGCCCGGGCCGTCGTCGTCGTCCGAGCGGCCGACGGGGATGAGCCAGGCGAAGTTCACCAGGAACATCACCACGGACGCGAGGGCCCCGGCGACGGAGGAGATCAGGATGTCCCGGTTGTAGACATGGCTGAGCTCATGGCCGAGGACTCCGCGCAGCTCCCGCTCGTCCAGGATCTGGAGGATCCCGTCCGTGCAGCAGACGGCCGCGTTGCGCGGATTACGGCCGGTGGCGAACGCGTTGGGCGCCTGGGTGGGTGAGATGTACAGGCGCGGCATGGGCTGGCGCGCGGCCGTCGACAGCTCACGGACGGTGCGGTAGAGCTGCGGCGCCTCGAATTCGCTGACGGGGCGTGCGCGCATCGCGCGTAGAGCCAGCTTGTCGCTGTTCCAGTACGCGTACGCGTTGGTGCCGACCGCCACGACGAGCGCGACGATCAGACCCGTACTGCCGAAGAAACTGCCGATCGCGATGATGAGTGCGGACAGTCCCCCGAGGAGTACGGCGGTCCTGAGCCCGTTGTGCCGGCGGTGCACGGTACGCCCTCCAAGTCATGCGGCAGGGGAACCCTTTTGCCTGGTGCTGCTCCACTCTCCAGTGGACCCTTCCGTACAGGTCAACGCGAGGCGGGCGGTCCGGGTTCCCCGGCGCGCCCGGACGGGGGGCGTACGCCGTCCGGGTGGTCGTGGTGTGCGCTCAGAAGAGGCTGACTCCGGCGAAGCGCAGCACCAGTTGCGGTGCGCCCGAAAGGGCGATGCCCGCGACGGCGGTCAGCGCGATGGCCACGGTGAGGGCGGGCGCCGGGGCCAGGGCCGCCGTCCCGGCGCCGTCGGCCGTCGCGATGGAGGCGTCGGCATCTTCTCGCGCCCCCTCCGGGGAGCGGAAGAGGACCGCCGTCCACGTGAGGTAGTAGAAGAGCGCCACGACCACGTTGAGGGCCATGACGACCGCCAGCCAGCCGAGTCCGGCGTCGACCGCCGCGGAGAAGACGGTGACCTTGGCGAACAGGCCGATGATGCCCGGCGGCAGCCCGGCCAGGCAGAGCAGGAAGAAGCCCATCGCGAGCGCGGCGAGCGGCCGGCGGGCGTAGAGGCCCTGGTGGTCGGAGATGCGGTTCAGCGGCTTCGTACGGGCCACGAGCGCGACGACGGCGAACGCGCCGAGGTTGACGACGGCGTACATCAGGGCGTACGCGACGGTGGAACCGATCCGGTCCGTTCCGCCGCCCCGGCCGCCGCTCCCGTCCCCTGCCCCGCCGTACGCGGCGGCGGCGATCGGCACCAGGAGGTAGCCGGCCTGGGCCACGGACGACCAGGCCAGCAGCCGTACGGCGCTGCCCGTGCGCGTGGCGGACTGCCGGAGCGCGGCCACATTGCCGACCGTCATCGTCAACGCGGCGAGGACGGCGAGGACCGGCCCCCATACGGCGTGGTACGAGGGGAACGCGACGACGGTCACCAGGATGAGGCCGGAGAAGCCGACGGCCTTGCCGACCACGGACAGATAGGCGGCGATGGGCAGCGGCGCGCCCACATAGGTGTCGGGGACCCAGAAGTGGAAGGGCGCCGCGGCCGTCTTGAAGGCGAAGCCGACGAGGGTGAGGGCGACGCCCGCCTTGGCGAGGGTGGCGAGCTGGCCGGGGACGTCGTCCAGCCTTGTGGCGATCTCGGTGAGGTGCAGGGTTCCGGTGGCCGCGTACACGAAGCTGACGCCGAGCAGCATGACGGCGGTCGCGGTGACCGAGGAGAGGAAGAACTTCAGCGCGGCCTCGGAGGAGAGCCGGTCGCCGCGCCGGAGCCCGACCAGGGCGAAGGCGGGCAGGGAGGCCACTTCGAGGGCGACGACAAGGGTGGCGAGGTCGCGGGCTGCGGGCAGCAGCGCCGCGCCGGCCGCCGAGGCGAGCAGCAGGAACCAGAACTCGCCCGCCGGGAGCCGGCGCGTGTCGTGGTAGGAGAGCAGCGCCGTGAGCAGCGCCCCGCCGAGCACCAGGAGCTGGATGACCAGCGCGAAGTGGTCGGCGGTGTAACTGCACACGTCCGGTGCGGTGGTGAGGCAGAACGTGGCGCGGTCGCCGTGGCGCAGCGGCAGGAGGGTGCCGAGCGCGGCGACGAGACCGGCGATCGCCAGGCCGCCGAGGAGCGGCTTGCGGTGTTCGGGGACGAAGAGGTCCGCGACCAGGATGATCAGGGCGACCACCGCCGCGAGGGTGGGGGGCGCGATCGCGAGCCAGTCGACGGACTGAACGAGGCCGGCGGCGGCGCCGGCACTCTCGGCGGCCACGGTCACGACTTGCCTCCTGCGAGGAGCTTCTGCACGGCGGGGTCGGTGAGGCCGAGGAGGACCGCGGGCCAGAGACCGGCGAGGACGGTCAGTGCGACGAGCGGGGACCAGGCGGCGATCTCGTAGTTCTGGACGTCGGCGAAGTGGCGCGCGCCCGTGGTTCCTGGCGCGTTGTTCGCTCCCCCGGTCTCCCCGGACCTGGGGGTGGCCGCCGGCTCGTGGGACGGCGCGCCCATGCAGACACGGCGTACGACGACGAGCAGGTACGCGGCGGTGAGCAGGGTGCCGAACGCGGCGACGGCCATGAAGGTGAGGAAGGCGGGGCGGCTCAGCCCCTCCGCCGGGTCGAACGCGCCGAACAGTGCGAGCATCTCGCCCCAGAATCCGGCGAGTCCCGGGAGCCCGAGCGAGGCGACCGCGGCGAAGGCGAGCAGTCCGCCGAGGCGGGGTGCGCGGCCGTACAGCGCGGCGCCGGTCGCTCCGGCCAAGGTGTCGAGGTCTGCGGTGCCGTACCGGTCCTTGAGGGATCCGACCAGGAAGAACAGCAGGCCGGTGATGAGGCCGTGGGCGATGTTGGCGAAGAGCGCGCCGTTCACCCCGGTCGGGGTCATCGTCGCGATGCCGAGCAGGACGAAGCCCATGTGGCCGACGGAGGAGTAGGCGATCAGCCGTTTGAGGTCGCCGCCCGCGCCGCGCCGGGCCAGGGCGAGGCAGGCGAGGGAGCCGTAGATGATGCCGACGACGGCGAAGGCGGCGAGATACGGGGCGAAGACCCGCATCCCGTCGGGGGCGATGGGCAGGACGATCCGGACGAATCCGTACGTACCCATTTTGAGCAGGACACCGGCGAGGAGTACGGAGCCGACGGTCGGCGCGGCGGTGTGGGCGTCCGGCAGCCAACTGTGCAAGGGCCACATCGGGGTCTTCACGGCGAGTCCGAGACCGATCGCCAGAACGGCGGTGACCTGCACGGATGTGGTGAGACCTGAGCCGTTGTCAGTGGCGAGTGCCATCATGTCGAATGTGCCGGCCTTGACTCCGATGAGGAGCAGGCCGAGCAGCATGACGACGGACCCGAGCAGTGTGTAGAGGATGAACTTCACGGCCGCGGCCTGCCGGCCGCCGGTGACGCCTTCCGAGCCGCCCCAGCGGGCGATAAGGAAGTACATCGGGATGAGCACCATCTCGAAGGCCAGGAAGAACAGGATCAGATCGAGGACGGCGAAGGTCGCCAGCGTGCCGGATTCGAGCACGAGCAGCAGGGCGACGAATGCCTTGGGCGAGGGGCCCTGGGGCATCTTGAAGTAGCTGTAGAGCGCGCAGAGGAAGGTCAGCAGCGCGGTCAGGACCAGAAGGGGGAGTGAGATGCCGTCGACACCGAGGTGGATCCGCACGTCCAGTGCCGGGATCCACCTGATGTCCGTGGTGGCCTGCATCCTCGACGGCTGGTCGTGGTCGAAGCCGAGCGCGAGGACGATCGCGGCGATGAGGATCGCGCCGGTCACGGTCACGCCGTGGCGCAGGACGGCCTGGTCGGGGCTGCTGCCGCGGAGCCCGGGCGGGGCGGGGAGCAGGGCCGCGACAGCGCCGACGAGCGGCCCGACGATGATCAACGCGAGAAGGAACTGCATCACGGACTCACTGATATCGATCACGGCTCACGCTCCGGCGGCGACGAGTACGGCGGCGATCGCCAGGACGACGGAGCCGGCCAGCAGGGCGCTGAGGTAGGTCTGCACATTGCCGGTCTGGGCACGGCGTACGGCGGCGCCCAGCCAGCGGGCGCCGGTGCCCGCACCGCGTACGTAGGTGTCGACCACCTCGCGGTCCAGGAAGCGGACCAGTTCGGCGGCGGCCAGCACGGGGCGTACGAACAGGCGGTGGTAGACGGCGTCGAGATGGAAGCCGGAGGCCGCGTGGCGGTGGAGCGGGCCCAGCAGCAGCCGCCCGGGGTCCGCCGGGTCGTCGGCCGCCGAGATCGAGCCGTAGGTGGCGGTGTGTGTCCCGATGGCCTCCGCCTCGGTGAGCGCGGGCTCGGTGTGCGGGTGCATGGTGACGGCGCCCATCGGCGTACGGGCGGCGAGCGCCGTGGTGTGGCGCCAGCAGCCGTAGGTGATCAGGCCGCCGACGAGTCCCGCGCCGGTGCCCAGGACGGAGGTGGTGAGGTTCGGGGCGAGGCTGTGGCCGTCGAACCACTCGGCGAGATATCCGACGGTCAGACCGAATCCGAGGGAGGGAAGGGCGAGCACCCACAGGACGGCGCTCATGGACACGGGCTGTTTGCCGTGGTCGGGCGCCTCGGCACCGTGGCCGCGGAAGGCGAGCAGCCACAGGCGGGTGGCGTACGCGGCGGTGAGAAGGGCGGTGAGGAGTCCGGCGCACAGCACCGTCCAGCCCGCCGCGCCGGGAGCGGCGGACTCGTCGAGGGCGGCGTGCTCGGCGGCGACCAGGACGGATTCCTTGGAGAAGAAACCGGCGAAGGGAGGGATCGCGGCGAGCGCGAGCAGGGCGACGGTCATCGTCCAGTACGCGTCGGGGATGCGCCGGGGCAGTCCGCGCATCCGGGACATGGTGGCCAGCGAGTTGGTGCCGGCTGCGTGGATGACGACACCGGCGCCGAGGAAGAGGAGGGCCTTGAACGCACCGTGCGAGATGAGGTGGAAGACGGCCGCGCTCCGGTCGCCCACGGCCAGGGCGCCCGACATGTAGCCGAGCTGACCGATGGTCGAGTAGGCGAGGACCCGCTTGATGTCGTCCTGGGCGAGGGCGGCGAGCCCCGAGCCGACCATGGTGACCGCGGCCATCACGGCCAGGACGACCAGTGCCGCCTCCGAGGCGGCGAAGACGGGGAGGAGCCGGGCGATGAAGTAGATGCCGGCCGCGACCATCGTGGCGGCGTGGATCAGCGCGGAGACGGGCGTGGGGCCCGCCATCGCGTCGGGCAGCCAGGTGTGCAGGGGGAACTGCGCGGACTTGCCCGCCACTCCGGCGAGCAGCAGCAGCGCGACGAGGGTGGGGTGGTCGAGACCGCCCTCGGCGACCGTCCGCAGGACGCCGGTGATCCGGAACGTGCCGGCGTCGGCGGCGAGCGCGAACAGGCCGATCAGGAAGGGGACATCGCCGAGCTTGGTGACCAGGAACGCCTTGAGGGAGGCGGCGCGCGCCTCGGGCGTCTCCCAGTAGTGGCCGACGAGGAAGTACGAGCAGATGCCCATGATCTCCCAGCCGACCAGAAGCACCATCAGGTCGCCCGAGTAGACGACGAGCAGCATCGCGGAGGTGAAGAGCGAGACCAGAGCGGCGTACGAGGAGTAGCGCGCGTCACCGCGCAGATAGCCCGTCGAGTAGATCTGCACGCACGACGCGACGACGCCGACGAGGACGGCGACCAGGGCCGCGAAGCCGTCGATGTGCAGGGCGAGGTCGATGGGGACCGAGCCGGTGGGGGTGAGCTGGGTCGCGGCGTCCAGCGCCGCTTTCCCGCCACCGGCGCCACCGCCCTGGCGTACGGCCACGGTCACCGCGAGCGCGGCGGCGGCCAGCGTCGGCAGGACGGCCAGGGGGCGGACGAACCCGGGGGCGGTGCGGCCGAGCAGCAGCCCGGCGACGGCGCCCAGGAACGGCAGGACGGGGACGAGGACGGCGAGGGTCGTGGTGGTCACGCGGTGGCCTCAGTCTTCTGCGTCGGTGCCTGCTGCGCGGGGGTGGCGGTCCCGTCGGGGCCCTCGGCGGTGTCACGGAGCCGGTCGATGTCCGAGGAGCCGCGGTTGCGGTACACCATCAGCACGATGGCCAGGCCGATACCGATCTCGGCGGCGGCGATGGCGATGACGAAGAGGGTGAGCGCCTGGCCGGTGTGGAGGGTGTCGCGGAGCCACACGTCGAAGGCGACCAGGTTGAGGTTGACGGCGTTGAGCATCAGCTCGACGGACATCAGGACGAGGATCGCGTTGCGGCGCGCGAGCACCCCGTACAGACCGACACAGAACAGGAGGGCCGCGAGCACGGCGGGATAGGCGAGATGCATCAGCGCCGCTCCTTGCGGGACAGGACGATCGCACCGACGAGGGCGGCCAGCAGAAGCACCGAGAGCGCTTCGAAGGGCAGCACCCAGTTGCGGAACAGGAACGCTCCCGTGACCTCGGTGGAGCCCTGGGCCGGGCCGCGCAGGTCGATCCAGGTCGTACGGAACGCGTCGACGACGACCCAGACCAGACACACGGCGGCGACGGCGGCCACCGCGAGCGCGAGCGGACGGTTGCCCGAATCGGCGTCCGGGGAGCGGCCGATGGGCGCCTTGGTGAGCATCAGACCGAAGAGGAGGAGGACCACCACGGAACCGAGATAGATCAGGACCTGCACCCAGGCGATGAACTCCGCCGTCAGCAGGAGGTATTCGACGGCCAGGCCGCCGAGCGCGACGACCAGCCAGAGGGCGGCGTGCACCAGCTGCCGGGTGGTGACGGTGATCAGGGCCGCGCCGAGGGTGACCAGGCCGACAAGGACGAAGGCGATCTCGACGCCGGACGGCGACAGGAAGGCGTGTCCGGTGGCCGCGGCGGTCAGTGCGGGGCTCACTCCCCTGCCTCCCGCTCCCGCTCGGCCGCCGCGGCGAGCTTCTCCACGGCCTTGCGGGCCGCGCCGAGCTCCTTCGGCTCCTCGGCGGCGGGGTCGAGCGCGGGCGGCGCCGGCACCGTCCACATCCACTCGCGGAGCTTGTCCCGCTCATGGGTGAGTTCGCGGATGTCCGTCTCCGCGTACTCGAACTCCGGTGACCAGAACAGCGCGTCGAAAGGACAGACCTCGATACAGATACCGCAGTACATGCAGAGCGAGAAGTCGATGGCGAACCGGTCGAGGACGTTACGGCTGCGCTCGCGCCCGCCGGGGGCCGCCGCCGGGACCGTCTCCTTGTGGGAGTCGATGTAGATGCACCAGTCGGGGCACTCACGGGCGCAGAGCATGCAGACCGTGCAGTTCTCCTCGAACAGGCCGATCACGCCCCGGGAGCGGGGCGGGAGTTCGGGCTGCCTTTCGGGGTACTGCGCGGTGACGGTCTTCTTCGTCATCGTCCGCAGGGTGACGGCGAGGCCCTTGGCCAGGCCGGATCCGGGGATCGGGGACATGGTTAGCTGATCGCCACCTTCACGATGCCGGTGAGCGCGATCTGCGCGAGAGCGAGGGGGATGAGCACGGTCCAGGCGAGTTTCTGGAGCTGGTCCTCGCGCAGCCGCGGATAGCTGACCCGCAGCCAGATCACGACGAAGGCGAGGACGGCGGTCTTGAGGAGGGTCCAGACCCAGCCGAGCCCCTCGGCGCCGAGCGGACCGTGCCAGCCGCCGAGGAAGAGGACGGTGGTCAGCCCGCACAGCACGACGATGCCCGCGTACTCGGCGAGCAGGAACAGGGCGAAGCGCAGACCGGTGTACTCGGTGTAGGCGCCGAAGATGATCTCGGAGTCCGCGACCGGCATGTCGAAGGGCGGCCGCTGGAGTTCCGCGAGGCCCGCGGTGAAGAAGACCAGCGCGCCGACGATCTGCCAGGGCAGCCACCACCACTGGAAGGCGTCGAGGATACCGAGCAGGGAGACGGTGCCGGCGGCCATCGCGACGGACGCGGCGGCGAGCAGCATCGGCAGTTCGTACGCGAGGAGTTGGGCGGCGGTGCGCAACCCGCCCAGGAGGGAGAACTTGTTGGCCGAGGCCCAGCCCGCCATGAGCGAGCCGAGCACGCCGACGCCCATCACGGCGAGCACGAAGAAGATGCCAGCGTCGACGACCTGGCCGACCGCGCCCTCGCCGGGACCGATCGGGATCACGAGGACGACGAGGAGGTACGGGAGGAGGGAGACGGCCGGGGCGAGCTGGAAGACCCGCCGGTCGGCGTCGGCCGGGACGACGTCCTCCTTCTGCGCGAACTTCACCCCGTCCGCGACGAGCTGGGCCCAGCCGTGGAAGCCACCCGCGTGCATGGGGCCGAGGCGGCCCTGCATATGGGCCATCACCTTGTGCTCGGTCTGTCCGACCACGAGAGGGACCACCATGAACACGGCGAAGACGATGACCAGCCGGAGGGCGACGTCGAGTACGTCGTTCACGCGTCTCCTCCCGTTTCGGGACGGTTGCCCTCGGGACGGGGCTCGGGTTCGGCGTGCGGCCCGGGTTTCGTGTCCGGCTCGGGCTTCGTGTCCGGGCCGGACTTCGTGTCCGGGCCGGACTTCGTGTCCGGGCCGGACTTCGTGTCCGGGCCGGACTTCGTGTCCGGGCCGGACTTCGTGTCCGGCTCCGGCTTGGCCTGGGGCTCCGGTTCGGTTTCCGGGGTCGGGCGGCGCCAGGGGGCGTCCTGGGCGGGCCGGTCCGGGCGCTGGGAGGTCGAGCCCTCGGAGACGCTGCGGGCCCGGCGGGCGGGCGCCGGGGCGGAGGACGGGGCCGCGCCCGGCGTCGTACCGCCGCCCTCGTCCGCCGCGGCGCGGGTCCGGCGCGCCGGGCGCTCACCGGCAGCCGCGCCTCCGGCGGCGCGGGCGCCGCGTGCGGGGCGGGCCGGGGCAGGCGGGAGCTGGCCCTTGAGGGGGCCCCATTCGTTCGGGTCGGGGACGCCCGGCGGGAGCATCTGGCGGCGCTTGGGGCCGCCGTGCTCGGACTCGCCCGGCTCCTTCGCGCCGGGCCACGCCTTCGCGACACGGGCCGCGAGGATGAAGTCCTTGCGCAGCGGGTGGCCTTCGAAGGCCTCGGGGAGCAGGAGCGGGACGAGGTTCGGATGGTCGGTGAAGGCGACGCCGAACATCTCGTGCGTCTCCCGTTCGTGCCAGCCCGCGCCCGCGTAGACCCCGACGGCGGTGGGCAGGACGGCCGCGTCGTGCGGGACGGTCGTACGGACGAGCAGACGGCGGACCGTACCCGGTCCGACGCCGGCGACATGTGCGCAGACCCGGAAGCCCGTGCCCGGTTCGTCGACGGCGCTCAGCCAGTCGAAGTAGCTGAGGCCCAGGGTGGACCGGGCGGTTTCGAGGGCGCTGATCCAGGACGCGGGGGGCACGTCGACCGTGAGCAGGTCGTACGTCAGCTCGGCCGTGGCGCCCTCGCCGAAGATCTCGGCGGCGGCGTCGGGCAGCCGGTCGTAGCCGGCCGCGGAAGCCTGGTCGGAAGCGTTCACGACGCGGACTCCCCCGCTGTGCCCGTGCCCGTACCGGTCCCCGTATCCGACCCCGTGCCCATACCGGTTCCCGTACCCGTGCCCGGTGTCGGCGGGGCCGGTACCAGGCCGCTGCGCAGTGCGGCGGTGGAGGGCCTGCCGCCGGTCGCGTACCGCTCCTTGAGCGATTCGCGGGCGATCTTCTCCTGAAGCTTCAGGATGCCCTGGAGAAGCGCCTCGGGCCGCGGCGGGCAGCCCGGCACGTAGACGTCGACAGGGATGATCTGGTCGACGCCCTTCGTCACCGAGTAGGAGTCCCAGTACGGGCCGCCGCAGTTGGAGCAGGCGCCGAAGGAGATCACGTACTTGGGCTCGGGCATCTGCTCGTACAGCCGCTTGACGGCGGGCGCCATCTTGTCCGTGACCGTGCCGGAGACCACCATCAGGTCCGCCTGGCGCGGCCCCGGCGCGAACGGGATCACGCCGAGCCGGATGAAGTCGTGCCGGGCCATGGAGGCGGCGATGAACTCGATCGCGCAGCAGGCGAGCCCGAAGTTGAAGACCCAGAGGCTGTAGCGGCGGCCCCAGTTGAGCACGACCTTCATCGGCTCGGGCGCCAGCCGGGAGAGCACCCCGAGGCGTTGCGGGTCCGGCAGCGGTACGGGCGCGGGGACCCGGCTCGCGCCGGCGGCCGGGTCGGCGGGGGTCACGTCCATTCCAGGACGCCCTTCTTCCATGCGTAGAGCAGTCCCACGGCCAGGAAGCCGAGGAAGATGAACATCTCGGCCAGTGTCGTGGCCCCGTACCCCGGCGCGGCGAACACGGTCGCCCACGGGAACAGGAAGACCGAGTCGACGGCGAAGATCACGTAGAGGAACGCGTAGACGTAGTAGCGGACCTGGGTGTGGGCCCACCCCTCGCCCACCGGGTCCACTCCGCACTCGTACGTGAGCAGTTTCTCGGGCGTCGGCACCACCGGTCGCAGCAGCCGGCCCGCTCCGAAGGCGACGGCGACGAACAGCACACCGACGACCGCGAGCAGCCCGACGACCGAATAGCTCTGGAAGTAGTCCGACGCGAGAACGGTCGATTGCGACACGTCCGCCCCTCGCTCCCTGACGTCATAGCGACTTCATCGACTTCATCGACTTCTTCGACGATCTGTACGCACGGGAGTCTAGGCCCTGCTAAAGAAACGGTAAGCAGCCTGTCTCGCATAGTGGGGTTATCCCCACCGTCAACTCACCCAGCTACCCCATGGCGCCCGGCTTCCGGGCCGGGCACGCTTGGCTCTTATGACCGCGAGACCGGCCGCCCACCACGGCCTCCCCGACGACGGCCGGCCGCCCCCGGCGCGTTTCGCATACGACCGGCACACCTGGAAGGAGATCGCCTATCTCCTGAGCAATCTGCCGGTGGCGGTGGCCGGTTTCCTCTATGCGACGTTCACGCTCTTCACCGGCGTGGGCCTCTCGGTGACCGTCATCGGGCTGCCGTGGCTGGTCGCCGGGCTGACGGGCGCGCGGCTGATCGGCCGCGCGGAGCGTGCGCGGGCGCGCGCGCTCCTGGGCATACGGATCGACGAGCCGAGCCCCCTGCACGGCTCGCGGGGCCGCATGCGCCGCCGGAAGGGCCGCGCCGGGAAGACCGGCGACCCCGAGGGCTTCTTCGGGTGGGTGTGGGCCGGGCTGAAGGATCCGGTGGCGTGGCGGACGATGCTGTACGAGTTCGTCCGGCTGCCCTGGGGCGTGCTGACGTTCGCCGTCACGCTGGCGGGGTTCATCGTGCTCTGGCCGGTCCTGCCGCATGTGGCGCGCGGGCTCACCAACGCCGACCGGGCCATGGTGCGCGGCCTGCTCTCGCCCTCCGACGAGCTGGAGCGGCGGATCGCGGAGCTGGAGTCGGACCGCGGGGTGGTCGTGGACACCGCCGCCGCGGATCTGCGCCGTATCGAACGCGACCTGCACGACGGCGCGCAAGCCCGTCTCGTCGCCCTCGCGATGGGGCTCGGGCTCGCCAAGGAGAAGCTGCTTGAGGACCCGAAGGCGGCGGCCGACATGGTGGACGAGGCACACGGCGAGGTGAAGCTCGCGCTCCAGGAGCTGCGGGATCTCGCGCGCGGCATCCACCCCGCCGTCCTGACCGACCGGGGGCTCGACGCGGCCCTGTCGTCCATCGCGTCCCGCTGCACGGTCCCGGTGAAGGTGACCGTCGACCTGGGCGAGCGGCCCGCCGAAGCGATCGAGGGCATCGCGTACTTCACGGTCTCCGAACTCCTCCAGAACGTCAGCAAGCACAGCGCGGCGCGCTCGGCGGCCGTCGACGTGTGGCGCACGGACGACCGGCTGATGCTCCAGGTACGGGACGACGGGCGCGGCGGCGCGCGGCTGGACGGCGGGACGGGGATGTCCGGGCTGGCCGAGCGGCTCGGCGCGGTCGACGGGCTCTTCGTACTCGACTCGCCGGAGGGGGGCCCCACGGTCGTCACCGCCGAACTGCCGTGGCGGGAGCGGGGCAGGGCCTGAGCCGACGCCGTACCCGACCACCTCCCCCTTCCCGCCCCTGTGGGGCTCACGGACCTTCCCGTGGGCCCCACAGGCGCGCCGGGCGTCCCACCGGGCCCCGTAGGTGGGGAAAACCCCAGGGTGAAGAGGGAGACCGGCCTCATGGTGCGGCGGTCGAGGCGCCGGGAGCATGGAGTTACGGCGAAGCCCCCTCGGCCTCCCCTCCCCTCCCCTCGCCTCCCTCGCAGACTCGCAGAACGGACACCTCCGATGGCCATCGACTACGGATCGCGGTCACGCTCCCACGTACTCCCCCGCGCCCTGCGCGCCCCCGTCGAGGGGCGCATGTGGCGCGAGTTCGGTTATCTGCTGCTGAGTCTGCCGATCAGCGTGGCGCTGTTCTGCTACGCGGTGACCATGACCGCCGCCGGTACCGGGCTGCTCGTCACCTTCGTCGGCATACCGGTCCTGGCCGCCTCGCTGGCCGGCTGCCGGGCCTTCGGCATGCTGGAGCGGGCCCGCGCACGGGCGCTGCTGGGACTCGACGCGGCGGAGCCCGCGCCGGTCAGGAGCGAGAAGGGCGGGCTGCTGTCCTGGGTCGGCGCGCTCCTGAAGAGCGGGGTGTCCTGGCGCCATCTGCTGTACGCGGTGTTGCACCTGCCGTGGGCGGTGGGCGCGTTCGTGCTCTCCGTGACGTTCTGGTCGGTGAGCTGGTCGCTGTTCCTCTACCCGCTGTGGCAGTGGGTGTTCCCCTCCCATCTGGACCAGCCGGGCATCGGGATCAACGTCGACGGCAACGGCAACGGCTTCTACGCCGACACCCCCTTCGAGATCGCCGGCGCCAGCGTGCTCGGATTCCTGCTGGTGCTGATCTCCCCCTGGCTGATCCGCGGGCTGTCGGGCGTGGACCGGCTGATGGTCCTCGGTCTGCTCGGCCCCTCGCGGCTGGCCAACCGGGTCTCCGAACTGGAGTCGGACCGCGGGGTGGTCGTGGACACCGCCGCCGCGGATCTGCGCCGTATCGAACGCGACCTGCACGACGGCGCGCAGGCCCGCCTCGTCGCCCTCGCGATGGATCTGGGGCTGGCGAAGGAGAAGCTGGCCGAGGACCCGCGGGCCGCCGCCGTCATGGTGGACGAGGCGCACGGCGAGGTGAAGACGGCCCTTCAGGAGCTGCGGGACCTGGCGCGCGGCATCCATCCGGCCGTCCTCACCGACCGGGGGCTCGACGCGGCACTCTCCGCGATCGCGTCCCGCTGCACGGTCCCGGTGACGGTGGAGGTCGACCTGCCGGCCAGGCCCGCCGCGGCGATCGAGGGCATCGCGTACTTCACCGTCTCCGAACTCCTCCAGAACGTCAGCAAGCACTCCCGGGCCCGGCGGGCCACGGTGGACGTCTGGCGGACGGAGGGCCGGCTGATGCTCCAGGTCTCGGACGACGGTGTGGGCGGGGCGGACGCGGCGGCGGGCAGCGGGCTCGCCGGGCTGACGGAGCGGCTGGACGCGGTGGACGGCGTACTGGTCGTCGACTCCCCGGCCGGCGGCCCGACGACGATCACGGCGGAACTACCCTGGCGCGGCTGACCGGGCACACCGGACCCGGCGCGGCTGCCGCCCTCACGTACTCCGCCCCACGTACTCCGCCCCACGTGCCCCTCCCCCACGTACCCCTCCCCCCACGTACTCCGCCCCCGCGGGCTCCGGCCCCCCGGGGGCACCCGCGCGCCGTGCCCCGCCGCCGGGCGGAATTCGGTGCGGGGGGCCACGGCGCCATCCGAATACTGGGATGCTGGGGAGCACGGGGCGGAACACATCGACATGGGGGGCTGAAGGGCGTGGAGGACAGGGTACGGGTGGTCATCGCCGAGGACTCAGTGCTGCTCAGGGAGGGCCTGACCCGGCTGCTGACCGACCGCGGGCACGACGTGGTCGCCGGTGTCGGTGACGGGGAAGCGCTGATCAAGACCGTCGGTGAGCTGGCGGACCGGAACACGTTGCCGGACGTGGTGGTGGCGGACGTACGGATGCCGCCGACCCACACCGACGAGGGCGTACGGGCGGCCGTGCGGCTGCGCAAGGACCATCCGGGGATAGGCGTGCTGGTGCTGTCGCAGTACGTCGAGGAGCAGTACGCCACCGAGCTGCTGGCCGGCAGCAGCCAGGGCGTCGGCTATCTGCTCAAGGACCGGGTGGCCGAGGTCCGGGAGTTCGTGGACGCCGTGGTCCGGGTGGCCAGGGGCGGTACGGCGCTGGACCCCGAGGTGGTGGCGCAGCTCCTGGGCCGGAGCCGGAAGCAGGACGTGCTGGCCGGGCTGACTCCGCGTGAGCGCGAGGTGCTCGGGCTGATGGCAGAGGGGCGGACGAACTCGGCGGTCGCCAAGCAGCTCGTCGTGAGCGACGGGGCGGTCGAGAAGCATGTGAGCAACATCTTCCTGAAGCTCGGCCTCTCCCCGAGTGACGGGGATCACCGCCGGGTCCTGGCCGTGCTGACGTATCTGCGGAACTGACCGGTCCGCTCCGGACCCGGGAGGAGCCACCGCCGGGGCCGGTGACACCTCCCGGGTCCGGTGGCTCCGCACGGCCCAGCGGCCCGTCCGCGCCCGCGCGCCGTAACCGCGGCCGCAGCCGTAGGTCGGAGGCCCTACACCCAAAGAATGAGAGCGGAGTGCTCGGCACGGGAGGGATCAACGGTCGGGCAAAACGCAATAAACACGACAAATCAGTACGTCCCGGCGTCTCAAAAGAGCGTCCACCATCTGGCTGTCCCGGGGAAGGCGACCCTTACCCACGTAGGGTGGTATCCGGACTGCCGGGCGGCCGGTCGGTCCCGAGCCGCCGCCTCGTAGGGAGGTCCAGTTCAGTGACCAGCCAGGTCAGTAGCCCAGCCGAGCAGGCCGATGAGGCCAACGACGCTAGCGATCCGAGCGATTCCGGCGATGCGGTCCTGTCGGGCGGCAGCCCGGCCGACGGGACGACCGACGGGACCGAAGCCGGAAACGCAGCCAGGACCGACGGGATCGACGGAGTCGACGGAGCCGACGGCTCCGGCGAGAAGGAGGTCCGCCGGCTGGAGCGGGTGATCATCCGTTTCGCGGGTGACTCCGGTGACGGGATGCAGCTCACGGGTGACCGGTTCACCTCCGAGACCGCGTCGTTCGGGAACGACCTGTCGACCCTGCCGAACTTCCCCGCCGAGATCCGGGCCCCCGCCGGGACCCTGCCGGGCGTCTCCTCGTTCCAGCTCCACTTCGCCGACCACGACATCCTCACCCCCGGCGACGCGCCCAACGTGCTGGTCGCGATGAACCCGGCGGCGCTGAAGGCCAACATCGGCGACGTGCCGCGCGGCGCGGAGATCATCGTCAACACCGACGAGTTCACCAAGCGCCCCATGGCCAAGGTCGGTTACGCGGTCTCGCCGCTGGAGGACGGTTCGCTCGACGGCTACCAGGTCCACCCGGTGCCGCTGACGACGCTGACGATCGAGGCGCTGAAGGAGTTCGGGCTCTCCCGCAAGGAAGCGGAGCGTTCGAAGAACATGTTCGCGCTCGGTCTCCTGTCATGGATGTACCACCGGCCGACCGAGGGTACGGAGCGCTTCCTTCGGGCCAAGTTCGCGAAGAAGCCGCAGATCGCCGAGGCGAACGTGGCCGCGTTCCGGGCGGGCTGGAACTTCGGCGAGACGACCGAGGACTTCGCGGTCAGTTACGAGGTCGCCCCGGCGGGCTCCGCGTTCCCGGCCGGCACGTACCGCAACATCTCCGGGAACCTCGCCCTCTCGTACGGTCTGGTCGCCGCCGGTCACCAGGCGGAGCTGCCGCTCTACCTCGGCTCGTACCCGATCACCCCGGCCTCCGACATCCTGCACGAGCTGTCCAAGCACAAGAACTTCGGTGTCAGGACGTTCCAGGCCGAGGACGAGATCGCGGCCATCGGCGCGGCGCTCGGCGCGGCCTTCGGCGGTTCGCTCGCCGTGACCACCACCTCGGGCCCCGGCGTGGCGCTCAAGTCGGAGACCATCGGGCTCGCGGTCTCCCTGGAGCTGCCGCTGCTGGTCGTCGCCATCCAGCGCGGCGGCCCCTCCACCGGGCTGCCCACCAAGACGGAACAGGCCGACCTGCTCCAGGCGATGTACGGGCGCAACGGCGAGGCCCCCGTCCCGGTGGTCGCGCCGCGCACCCCGGCCGACTGCTTCGACGCCGCGCTGGAGGCCGCCCGGATCGCGCTGGTCTACCGCACCCCGGTGTTCCTGCTGTCGGACGGCTACCTCGCCAACGGCTCCGAGCCCTGGCGCATCCCGGAGCCGGACGAGCTCCCCGACCTGCGGGTTCAGTTCGCGACCGGCCCCAACCACGAGCTGGCCGACGGCACCGAGGTGTTCTGGCCGTACAAGCGCGACCCGCAGACCCTGGCCCGCCCCTGGGCGGTGCCCGGCACCCCGGGTCTGGAGCACCGGATCGGCGGCATCGAGAAGCAGGACGGCACGGGCAACATCTCGTACGACCCGGCCAACCACGACTTCATGGTCCGCACCCGCCAGGCCAAGGTCGACGGCATCCAGGTCCCGGACCTGGAGGTGGACGACCCGGACGGCGCGCGCACGCTCGTCCTCGGCTGGGGCTCCACATACGGTCCGATCACCGCGGCCGTCCGCCGGCTGCGCAAGGCCGGCGAGCCGATCGCGCAGGCCCATCTGCGCCATCTCAACCCGTTCCCGCGCAACCTGGGGGAGATCCTGGCGCGGTACGACAAGGTCGTGGTCCCGGAGATGAACCTCGGTCAGCTCGCCACGATGCTGAGGGCGAAGTACCTGGTCGACGCCCACTCGTACAACCAGGTCAACGGCATGCCGTTCAAGGCGGAACAGCTCGCCACGGCCCTCAAGGAGGCCATTGATGTCTGAGACGACCATGTCCGGCACACCCGCGTCCGGCGCGACGCCGGGCGTGCCGCGTACGCCCGCCCCCTCGTCCATCGCGGGCGAACTGCTGAGCCTGGTCCCCAAGGCCACGGCCAAGCAGACCATGAAGGACTTCAAGTCGGACCAGGAAGTGCGCTGGTGCCCCGGCTGCGGCGACTACGCGGTGCTGGCCGCGGTCCAGGGCTTCATGCCCGAGCTGGGCCTGGCCAAGGAGAACATCGTCTTCGTCTCCGGCATCGGCTGCTCCTCCCGCTTCCCGTACTACATGAACACGTATGGGATGCACTCCATCCACGGCCGCGCCCCCGCGATCGCCACCGGGCTCGCGACCTCGCGCCGCGATCTCTCGGTCTGGGTGGTCACGGGCGACGGTGACGCGCTCTCCATCGGCGGCAACCACCTCATCCACGCGCTGCGCCGGAACGTCAATCTGAAGATCCTGCTGTTCAACAACCGGATCTACGGACTGACCAAGGGGCAGTACTCCCCCACCTCCGAGGTCGGGAAGATCACCAAGTCGACCCCGATGGGCTCGCTCGACGCACCCTTCAACCCGGTGTCACTGGCGATCGGCGCGGAGGCCTCCTTCGTGGCCCGTACGGTCGACTCGGACCGCAAGCACCTCACGGAGGTGCTGAGACAGGCCGCGGAACACCCCGGTACGGCGCTGGTGGAGATCTACCAGAACTGCAACATCTTCAACGACGGCGCCTTCGAGGTCCTCAAGGACAAGGAGAAGGCCGAGGAGGCCGTGATCCGGCTGGAGCACGGGCAGCCGATCCGCTTCGGCGCGGGCGGCTCGAAGGGCGTGATCCGGGACCGGGCCACCGGCGATCTCCAGGTCGTGCCCGTCACCCCGGAGAACGAGTCGCACATCCTCGTCCACGACGCGCACGCCGCCAGTCCGACCACGGCGTTCGCGCTCTCGCGGCTCGCGGACGCGGACACGCTGCACCACACGCCGATCGGGGTGCTGCGCAGCGTGAAGCGACCGGTGTACGACACGCTGATGTCGGAGCAGCTCGACACGGCCGTCGAGCAACGCGGCAAGGGCGACCTGTCGGCGATGCTCGCGGGCGGCGACACCTGGACGGTCGTCGGCTGACGCGGCGCTCCTCACGAGGCCGCTCCTTACGAGGCCGCTCCTTACGAGGCCCGGATCTCCTGTTACGTACTAGGAGGTCCGGGCCTCGTCGTGTGAACTTGTCCGGGGCGCGCCGTTCACATCGGTGCGGGCCTCGTCGTACACCTGCCGGGCCTTGAGCACGTCCTCCGCGCGCCGCTCCGTCCACCGCGCCAGCGCCCACACCTGCTCGGCGGCCTCCTGCCCCAGCGCGGTCAGCGTGTAGTCGACGCGTGGCGGGATGACGGGCTTGGCGTCACGATGGACGAAGCCGTCGCGCTCCAGGGTCTGGAGTGTCTGCGCGAGCATCTTCTCGCTGACGCCGCCGATCTCGCGGCGCAGCTCGCTGAAGCGGTACGAGCGCTCCAGCAGCGCGGCGAGGACGAGGACGCCCCAGCGGCTGGTGACGTGCTCAAGGATCAGCCGGGAGGGGCACATCTGCCGGTTCACATCGGGCTTCATGCTTACGTCCATGCCAGTACCTTACTTTGAAGTGGGTACTTTCCCGAAGTTAGTGTCATCCGTAGGGTGAGTGAAGAACGCGCACAGGCACCACCCCCCGCACGAACTGGAGAGACCCCATGAGCATCGTCGTCACCGGAGCCACCGGACACCTCGGCCGTCTGGTCATCGAGGCCCTGCTGGCCGCGGACGTCCCGGCCGACGGGATCGCCGCCGTCGTACGGAACAAGGAGAAGGCCGCGAGCCTGGTGGCGAGCGGGGTCGAGCTGCGCGTCGCCGACTACGACGACCCCGCGTCGCTGAAGGACGCCTTCCGGGCGGGTGACCGGGTACTGCTGATCTCCGGCAGCGAGGTCGGCAAGCGCGCGGCCCAGCACGGTGCCGCCATCGACGCCGCGAAGGCGGCGGGCGTCGCCCAGCTCGCGTACACCGGTGTCCTCGGCGGCCCGGACGCCGACTTCGACCTGGCCGAGGAGCACCATGTGACCGAGCGGCTCATCCTCGAATCGGGGCTGCCGTACACCTTCCTGCGCCACGGCTGGTACACCGAGAACTACACCGAGAACCTGGCGCCCGTGCTGGAGCACGACGCCGTCGTCGCCGCCGCGGGCGAGGGCCGGGTCGCCGCCGCGACCCGCGCGGACTACGCCGCCGCGGACGCCGCCGTACTGACCGGCGAGGGCCACCTGAACAAGGCGTACGAGCTGAGCGGCGACACCGCGTGGTCCTTCGCCGAGTACGCGGCGGAGCTGTCGCGCCAGACCGGCAGGACCATCGCGTACACCAGTGTGCCGACCGAGGCCCTGCGGGAGATCCTGACCGGCGCCGGGGTGCCCGAGCCGATGGCGGCGATCCTCGCCGACGTGGACCACGCGATCGAGCGCGGCCGCCTCGCGGGCACGTCGGGCGAGCTGGCGCGGCTCGCGGGCCGGCCGACCACACCGCTCGCCGACACGATCGCCGAGGCGCTCAAGGCCTGACGGCCCGCCCGGCTCTCCCTGGTCCGGTCTCGTTCCAGGGCTCATTCCGGGTCTCGTTCCGGGGCTCGTTCCGAGTGTCATTCTCGGCCCCGCGCCCGGCCTCGCACCCGTCATGACCGTATGACGATACGGACATGACACCGCACCCCGTGCCCCGCTACCTTTTCGGAGGCGGGCTCGGGGCGGCGCGCGGGACGGGGAGGGTCAGTGAAGTCGGAGAACGAACAGCGGACGGGCCTGCTGTACGGGATCGGTGCCTACGGGATGTGGGGACTGGTCCCGATGTTCTGGCCGCTCCTCAAGCCGGCCGGGGCGATGGAGATCCTGGCCCACCGGATGGTCTGGTCGCTGGCCTTCGTGGCGCTCGCGCTGCTGGCGCTGCGCCGCTGGGCCTGGCTGCCCGAACTGCTGCGGCAGCCCCGCAAGCTGGCGCTCATCACACTGGCAGCCGCCACGATCACCGTCAACTGGGGCGTCTACATCTGGTCGGTCAACGCCGGCCATGTGGTCGAGGCGTCCCTGGGATACTTCATCAACCCGCTGGTGACCATCGCCATGGGCGTGCTGCTGCTCAAGGAGCGGCTGCGTCCCGCCCAGTGGGCGGCGGTCTTCATCGGGTTCTCGGCGGTGGTGGTGCTCGCCGTGGGGGCCGGGCGGCCCCCGTGGGTCTCGCTGACGCTGGCCTTCTCGTTCGCGACGTACGGTCTGGCCAAGAAGAAGGTCAACCTCGGCGGCCTGGAGTCGCTGTCGGCGGAGACCGCGGTGCTGTTCCTGCCCGCCCTCGGCTATCTGGTCTGGCTGGGCACGACCGGCTCGGCCACCGCCGGCTCGGAGGGCCCCGGCCATCTCGCGCTGCTGGCGTCGACCGGGCTCGTCACGGCCGTGCCGCTGATCTGCTTCGGCGCGGCGGCGATCCGCGTACCGCTGTCGACGCTGGGGCTGCTCCAGTACCTGGCGCCGGTCTTCCAGTTCCTGCTGGGCGTCCTCTACTTCCACGAGGCGATGCCGGCCGAGCGCTGGGCGGGCTTCTCGCTGGTGTGGCTGGCGCTGACGATCCTGACCTGGGACGCGCTGCGGACGGCGCGCAGGACGCGGGCGGAGGCAGTACGGCTGACGGCCCGCGCCCGGGAGAAGACGGACGGGCCCGCGCCGCCGGCCACCCCGCCGGCCATCGCCCTCACCACCCCGCCACTCACCCCGGAACCGGCGACCGGAGACCCGGAGCGCTGACCTCGGGTGGCGCACGGGGCGTGCGGGACCCGGGGCGTTGTCAGTACCCCCGTCTATAAATGAGGGCATGACACCACCTCTGCACTGGAAAGTCGTCGCCGACGCCGCCGACCCGCACGCCCAGGCGGAGTTCTGGGCCGCGACCCTCGGCTACCTCGTCGAGGACAACAGCACGCTCATCGAGGGTCTGCTGGCCCACAGTCACGCGTCGGACGCCGATGTCGTGACCGTGCGCGGGCGCCGCGCCTGGCGGGACCTGGTCGCCGTCCGCCATCCTGACGACCCGCACGACGAGCGCACCGGCACCGGCCTCGGCCGCCGCATCCTCTTCCAGCGCGTCCCGGAACCCAAGACCGGCAAGAACCGCCTCCACCTCGACGTGCACGCCGCCCCGGGCACGCGCGACGCGGAGGCCGAGCGCCTGACGGCGCTGGGCGCGACGGTACTGCGCCGGGTGCGGGAGCCGGGCGGCGAATGGATCGTCATGGCCGACCCGGAGGGCGGAGAGTTCTGCCTGCACTGACCAGCGGAACGCGGAACTGCGGACCCCGTGGAGCGAACCACATCCGCATCCGCATCCGCATCCGCACGATGGCCTCTTCCTTCCGCTTCGTTACGTGTCCGTTCAGCCGTTGTACGGAGCGGTGACATCCAGGACCCAGGTGACTCCGAAGCGGTCGGTGACCATGCCGTACAGCGGCGCCCACTGCGCGGGCTCCAGCGGGCGCACCACGGTCGAGCCCTCGGCGAGCTTGCCCCACAGGGCGCTGATCTCCTCGGCGTCGTCGCCGCGCACGGAGACGAAGAACGGGTTCTCGCCCTGGTTCCAGGGCAGCGACGAGGGCACGTCGTAGGCCATGACGTGGAAGCCGTTGTCGCCGGCCACCTCGCCCCACATCACCCGGTCCGCCTCGCTCTCGTTCCGGACGGCGCCCGCGTCCTTGTAGGTGACGGCGACGGTACGGCCGCCGAAGACGGACCGGTAGAAGTCCAGTGCCTCACGTGCGGCGCCCCGGACCCGCGGCCGCCGGCACCGCCGTCGCGGAGGACGCCGCCCGTGCCCTGGCCACCCTCCGCCAGGTGATGCCGCCCCGCCTGCGCCACCGTATCGACCTGCTGCGCGTCACCGCCGTACAGCTGCCCGCGGCCGACGACACCGCCCAGGTCGACGCCCAGGTCCTGATGGAGCTGAGCCGTGTCATCCACGCCCGCGAGGAGCTGCGCTTCGACTACGCCCCGGGCCCGGGCACTCTGGGCGCCCCGGCCGACGCCCCCCGCCGGGTGCACCCCCACCACCTGGTGACGTGGCGTCATCGCTGGTATCTCGTGGCCTGGGACCTCCACCGTGAGAACTGGCGCGTCTTCCGCGTCGACCGCATCCGGCCCCGTACCCCCACCGGCCCGCGCTTCACCCCGCGCGAGCTTCCCGGCGGTACCGTCTCCACCTTCATCACCAGCCGGTTCCGCGGCAACGACGGCACCAGCACCGACTGGCCCTGCCGGGGCGAGGTCGTCCTCCATCTGCCGGCCGCCGACGTCGTGCCCTTCGCCCGGGACGGAATCGTCGAGGAGCTCGGCCCGCACCACTGCCGGCTCACCCTCGGCTCCTGGTCATGGACCGGACTCGCCACCGCTCTCGGCCGCTTCGACACCGAGGTCGACGTCATCGACCCGCCCCCACTGGCCGCGGCCTTCGCGGACCTCGCCACCCGCTACACCCGCGCCGCGCGCACTACAGGACCGGAGACCGGCCCGACACCGTGATCCGTCACCTCCCGCACGGCATCCGGTGGTGGGCCCGGCGGGCGTGTCCGTTCAGCGAACCCTTCTGACCGGTCTTCGCTCTTGACGGGGAGTCAAGCTCTCCCCCAGCATTCAGCACGCACGCCGCACCAACAGCTCCAGCACCCCCAGCTCGCTCCAGCAGCTTCAACGCCCCACGCCACCCATGCCGTGGGGCGTCCCGCACGTTCCGTCCTTTCCTGTCCCCGTTCGGAATCCGGAGCCCCCACATGAAGCTCTCCGTTCCTGGCACGCGCCGCACGACCAGCTCCATACCCGGCGGCATACCCGGCCGCGTACCCGGCCGCAGGACCACCGCCGCCGCGACCGCCGCGGCCACCGGGCTCGCTCTCGTCGGGCTCCTCGGCGCCGCAGCCCCCGCCCAGTCGGCACAGGCCCCCGCCCGTGCGTCCGCCCCGTCCGCCGTGCTGGCCGCGCCCGACATCCCGCTCGCCAACGTCAAGGCGCACCTCACTCAGCTCTCGTCGATCGCCGCCGCCAACGGCGGCAACCGCGCCCACGGCCGCGCCGGCTATCTCGCCTCGCTGAACTATGTGAAGGGCAAGCTGGACGCGGCCGGGTTCACCACCTCCGTACAGCAGTTCACGTCCGGTGGCGCCACCGGCTACAACCTGATCGCCGACTGGCCCGGCGGCAACGCGAACCAGATCGTCATGGCCGGGTCGCACCTCGACTCCGTCACCGCGGGCGCCGGGATGAACGACAACGGCTCCGGCTCGGCCGCCATCCTGGAGACCGCGCTCGCCGTCTCCCGTGCCCAGCTCAAGCCGACCAAGCACCTCCGGTTCGCCTGGTGGGGTGCGGAGGAGCTGGGGCTTGTCGGATCGCGGTACTACGTGAACAACCTGCCGACCGCCGAGCGCGCGAAGATCAGCGGCTATCTGAACTTCGACATGGTCGGCAGTCCGAACCCGGGCTACTTCGTGTACGACGACGACCCGACGATCGAGCAGACCTTCAAGAACTACTACGCGGGCCTCGGCATCGCCACGGAGATCGAGACCGAGGGCGACGGCCGCTCCGACCACGCCCCGTTCAAGAACGTGGGCATCCCGGTCGGCGGGCTCTTCAGCGGCGCCGACTACATCAAGACCGCGGCGCAGGCGCAGAAGTGGGGCGGCACCTCCGGGCGCGCCTTCGACGCCTGCTACCACCGCTCGTGCGACAGCCTGTCGAACATCAACGACACGGCCCTCGACCGCAACAGCGACGCCATCGCCTACGCGGTCTGGACGCTCTCCGGCGCCGCCTAGGACCTCTCGCGTCGCGCCTCTCCCGTACGCCACCGGTGCGTACGGGAGAGGCTTCGCCGTCCGGCGGCCCTCAGGTCGTGATGTCCCGCGTCGTCAGGCGCGCCCAGGCCGCCGAGCCGAACACCGCCGCGTACAGCGCCTGGAGCCCCAGGTTCTCGACGATGCCGTCCCAGAGGACGGGCTGGCGGAGCAGGTCCGCGAAGGACAGCCAGTGGTGCGAGAAGAGATATGGCTGTACGGCGTGGAGCTGCGGGATCGCGTCCAGGATCTGCACCGTGATCAGCAGCCCGACCGTGGCCGCCATCGCCGCGATCCCGCTGGTGGTCAGGGTCGATATGAAGAGCCCGAGCGCCGCGAACCCGATCAGCGAGGCCGCCACGACCAGCGCGATCAGCAGCGCCCGCACCATGCCCTCGCCGAAGGAGATCCGGACGCCGGAGATCGTGGTGACATCCCCGAGCGGGAAGAGCAGCGCCCCGACGGCGAGCGCGGACGCGGCCACGACCACCGTCGCGACCAGGCAGAACGCCAGGGTGGAGGCGTACTTGACGAGCAGCAGCCGGGTGCGGCCCGCCGGGGCGACCAGCAGATAGCGCAGCGTCCCGCCGTTGGCCTCGCCCGCGATCGCGTCGCCGGCTATGACGCCGACCGCCATCGGGAGGAAGACGGGCAGCGTCGCGGCGAGCGCGGCGAAGACCAGGAACAGCCCGTTGTTGGTGACCTGCCCGATAAAGGCGGGCCCGCCGCCCCGGCCGCCACCGCCCCCGCCGTCGCCCGTCTCGATCTTCACCGCGATGCCGATGAGGACGGGGACGGCGGCCAGCACGCCCAGCAGGGCGAGGGTCCGCCAGCGCCGGAAGGTGACCGTCAGCTCGGAGCGGAGCAGCCCGAACGTCCACAGCAGCCGCGTCGCCCCGGCCTCGGCGCCCGGCTCGCGGGCCCCTCCGTACGGAGCGCGCTCGGGCCCCGGCTCAGGCCCCGGTTCTGTGACCGACCCGGAAGCCCGTCCGGCGCCCGTCCCCGTACCCGCGTCAGCCCGCGACATCGAACCCCTCCCCCGTCAGCGCGACAAAGGCGTCCTCCAGTGAGGCGCGCTCCTGGCCGAAGGCGCGTACCCGTACCCCCGCGCCGACCAGCGCGGCGTTGAGATCGGCGGGGTCCGCCGGTCCGTCCTCGCCGGCCGGCAGCTCGCCGGTGACACGGTCTCCCGCCACCGTCACATCCGTGACCCCGTGCTCCTTGAGCACCCGGGCCGCCTCGCCCGGGTCCGGGGTCGTGACGGCGAGTCTGCCCCGGGTGCCGGCCGCCAGCTCGGCGACCGTCCCCTGGGTGATCAGCTTCCCCTGGTTCATCACGGCGACATGGCTGCAGACCTGTTCGATCTCGTCGAGGAGGTGCGAGGAGAGGAAGACCGTCGTGCCGTCCGCGGCCAGCTCCCGCACCAGCGTCCTGATCTCCCGCATGCCCTGCGGGTCGAGCCCGTTCGTCGGTTCGTCCAGCACCAGCAGGTCGCGGGGCCGCAGCAGCGCGGAGGCCAGCCCGAGCCGCTGTTTCATCCCCAGGGAGTACGCCTTCGCCTTCTTGCCCGCCGCCGCCGTCAGCCCGACCCGCTCCAGCGCCCCGGTCACGCGGGCCGCGCGGGTCCGGGGATCGGCCGTGGGGTCGGCGGAGTCGTACCGTACGAGATTGTCGCGGCCGCTCAGATGCCCGTACAGCGCGGGCCCCTCGATCAGCGCCCCCACCCGGGGCAGAACGGTGCGGGCGGCGCGCGGCATGCGGTGGCCGAGGAGGGTGGCCGAGCCGGCCGTGGGCTCGATCAGGCCCATCAGCATCCGGATGGTGGTGGTCTTGCCGGAGCCGTTGGGCCCGAGGAAGCCGAAGACGCTGCCCGCGGGCACCGCCAGGTCGAGGTGGTCGACGGCGAGCTGACCGCCGCCGTACCGCTTGGTCAGACCGCGCGTCTCGATGACCGCCGCGGGTGCCGGTGCGGGTACCGCTGTCATCCCGCTGCCCCCCTTCTCCCCGGCCGGTGGCGCCGTGTCCCGGGGCGTCCCGTCCGTGGTGCCCTCCCGAGAACGGACCGGGCCCGGTCAGCGTTCCGCCCCGCCGCGCGGTTCCTGCGGCGGGGCGGAACGCTACGGCGTCACTTGGCCTGGTCTGCGGCCTTGACCAGCGCGTCCTTGGTGACAGCGCCGACGTAGACCTTGCCGTCGTCGGTCATCAGCGCGTTGACGATACGGGTCTGGAAGACCGTCCCCGAGCCGAACTTCCCGGTGACCTTGTCGCCGAGCGCGTCCAGGAACTGCTGCGCCTCGGCCGGGGCGTTCTCCGGCTTCGCCGCGCCGTTGGCACCCTCGGGTGACGTCAGCACGTACACCGAGCTCCAGCCCTTCCCGATGACCTTGGTGTCGCCCTTCGCACCGCCGAGCGCGCCCAGCTCACCGAGTGCGCCGGGGCCCAGCGGCAGTTCCTTGCCCGCCTGGTCCGGTCCGTGCGCTCCCGCCGCCTTGTCCGCGTCGCTCGCCTCCGTCACCTTCGCGCCCTTGGGGGGCGTGAAGTCGAAAGTGCCGGCGGCGGGCTTGGCGAAGTCGACCTTCGTGAAGCCGACGTCGACCACGGCCTTGCCGCCGCTGCTGGGCGCCAGCGTGAACTTGAGCGGCGTCCCCGTCTTGGCGTCCACCGCGACCGTGATGGAGCCGACCGTGGAACCGCTCTGCTCGGGCTTGATCACCAGCCGGTACGCGTCGCGCCCGGCCACCTTCGACGTTCCGCCGACGGTCACCGAGGTGGTGTCGCCCGCGGCCTTCAGCGCCTGCTCGGCGAAGTCCTTGGGGGTGACGGCGCCCTGGTCCTTGCCCCCGGAGCCGTCATGGCCCTTCGCGCCCTTCTCGCCCTCGGCACCCTTCTCGCCCTTCGGAGCGGTCGCGTGGTAGGCCGTGTTGGAGCCGCTGTCGTAGGCCCAGACCTCGTCGCCGTTGTGGATCAGGCTGTACTCGGAGGTGTCGTCGAGGACCGACAGCCGCTGCTTGTCGGGGCCGTCCGTCGCCACCCGCAGGGTGTGCGTGCCGGTGGCCAGCTCCGTCAGCCTGGTGCCGGGGTCCGCCGACGCGGCGCCGCCGCCCGAGCCCTTGCCCTGGGCCTCCGGGGCGAACGAGCCCGCCAGGTCGCTCAGGTTGTCCAGTGCCGGGATACCCAGATCCGTACTGATCTTGACCGTGCCGGAGAGCTGCTCGGTGTCCGACGCGGCGATCTTCTCGATGAGCTGCTGTGCGCTGATCTTCGGCAGTTCCGGGTCACCCGTCGCGGCGAGCGCCGGAACGAGTCCGATGGTCGCCGCGGCCACCCCCGCCACCGCGACGGGGAGCGCGTAACGTGTCGCCTTGCGGCGGACGGCGCCGGGCTCCCTCTCCTCGGTCGCCGGTGCGCTGTCGTTCGGTGCCATGTGTGCCCTACCTCCGTGGTCGGCGGCCTTCCGTCCGTTGTACTTGTCCACCCCCCGCCGCCATTCTCACCCGAATTGGTCAGGAGTGGTGTTGTCCATCTGACCAAATCGGGGGTGCGTAAGCGTCAGACCCCGGGCTCAACTTGTCGTACTGCTCTGGGATGACATGCGGATGAGATGACTCCGCCGACCCGTAGGGGACGGCACGCCGAACGGGGTACGCCTGCGCCGGGCGGGTGAGGACGCCGGGGCGCACGCCTAGGGTCTTTCGTTTGGATCTGGCTGGGTCAGGGAGCGGGGTCTGGTGCCGTGGATCGCAAGGCGGAGGAGGGAGGCGACGCGTGAGCGTCGGCGCCCCCGTATCCGCCGTCAACGCCGCGAGACGCGGTGCCAGGGCACGCGAGCCCAGCAAGATCCAAACGAGAGGCCCTGGCCGTGGCGGTCAGCCCGCGCGGTGGACCACCGCGTCGCACAGCTCCACCAGCGCCGACTTCGCGTAGCACTCCGGCAGCGGCGCCAGCGTCGCCCGCGCCTCCTCCGCGTACCGCACCGTGTCCCGTCGCGCCTGCTCCAGCGCCGGATGCGCGCGGAGCAGCCGCAGCGCCTCGGCGAGCCGCCCGTCGTCCGCGAGGTCGCCGTCCAGCAGCTCGACCAGGGCCAGGTCCTCCGGCCTGCCGTACTGCTCGGCCTGGGCGCGCAGCAGCAGGACCGGCAGGGTCGGGATGCCCTCGCGCAGGTCGGTGCCGGGGGTCTTGCCGGACTCGTGGGAGTCGCTGGCGATGTCGAGGACGTCGTCGGCGAGCTGGAAGGCGACGCCGAGCCGTTCCCCGTACTGGGTGAGGACTTCGACGACCGTCTCGTCGGCGCCGGACATCATCGCGCCGAAGCGCCCGGCGACCGTGATCAGCGAGCCCGTCTTGCCGCCGATGACGTCGAGGTAGTGGCTGACGGGGTCGATGCCGCCGCGCGGGCCCGCCGTCTCCAGGATCTGGCCCGTCACCAGCCGTTCGAACGCCTCCGCCTGGACCCGGACGGCCACCGGGCCCAGGTCCGCCACCAGGTGCGACGCGCGGGCGAAGAGGAAATCACCCGTGAGGACGGCGACCGAGTTGTCCCACCGGGCGTTGGCGCTCTCCACCCCGCGGCGTACCTCGGCCTCGTCCATGACGTCGTCGTGGTAGAGCGTCGCGAGATGCGTCAACTCGACGACGACGGCGGCCGGGACGACCCCGGGCGCGTACGGATCCCCGAATTGTGACGCGAGCATGACCAACAGCGGCCGGAATCGTTTGCCGCCCGCCCGTACGAGGTGCTGAGCGGCCTCCGTGATGAAGGGCACCTCGCTCTTGGTGGCATCGAGGAGCCCCGCCTCGACAGCCGCCAATCCGGTCTGGACATCGGCCTCAAGAGCCTGGTCCCGCACGCTCAGCCCGAACGGCCCGACGACGGTCACGAGAGGTACTCCTGTCTGCTGACGATCACACGGATTGCCGATGTGTCGCTGCCATCACTCAAGTCAGCGTATCCGGTCGCGTTTCGATCACCATGGGCGCCTTCCCGGCTCCGCCGGTATGTTCGGGATCGACCTTTCGACCAGGAGCAGCCCTTTTGCCCGGAACGACGACCGGCCCCGAAGTGAACGACGAGCAACCCGACGGGCAACCCCCGCCGGGCGACGACCGCGCCTTCCTCGGCCACCCCCGGGGACTGGCGACCCTGTCGGGTCTGGAGGTCTGGGAGCGCTTCTCGTTCCTCGGCATGCAGGCCATCCTCGTCCTCTACTTCGTCGCCACCGTCCAGGACGGCGGTCTGGGCATGGCGCCCGGCACCGCCGCCTCCGTCTCCGCGGCGTACGGGACCCTCGTCTACCTGCTCTCGGTCGCCGGCGGCTGGCTCGCCGACCGGATCCTCGGCTCGTACCGCGGTGTCCTCTGGGGCGGCGTCCTGATCGCCGTCGGGCACTACGCCATGGCGGTCCCCACGGCCGCCATGACCTGGGTGGGGCTCGGCCTGATCAGCGCCGGTACGGGGCTGCTCAAGCCGAACGTCTCCGCCCTGGTCGGCAAGCTCTACCGTACGGAGGACGAGCGCAGGGACGCCGGTTTCGCCCTCTACTACATGGGCATCAACATCGGCGCCTTCCTCGGCCCGCTGGTCACGGGGTGGCTCGGCGATCATGTGAGCTGGCACTGGGCATTCTCCGCCGCGGCCGTCGGGATGACCCTCGGCCTGATCCAGTACGTGGCGGGCAGACGCCATCTCGCCGGCCGCAAACACGCCGCCGAGTTCGCGCTCGCACCCGCCGTCCTGCGCCGTGCCGTCCGGCTGATGATCGCGGGCGCGGCAATGACGGCCGTCGTGGCCGTGGCCCTCGCACTCGCCGGATGGCTCACCATCGGACGCTTCGCCGACATCCTCACCGTGCTCTCCGTGGTCGCGCCCGTCGTCTACTTCGTGGTGATGTTCCGCAGCCCGCGTGTGACGGCCGAGGAGCGCGGCCGGCTCCGCCCCTACGTGGTGCTCTTCCTCGCGTCGGTGTTCTTCAACTTCATCCTCTTCCAGGCGTACTCGACAATGATCCTTCTCGCGTCGACCAACGCCGACACCTCGATCCTCGGATTCCACTTCCCCGCGGGCTGGTACGCCTCCGCGCTCGGCGCCTTCGAGGTCGCGCTCGCGCCGGTCGTCGCCGCGGTCTGGGTACGGATGGGCCCGCGCCAGCCGCACGCCTCCAACAAGATCGCCATCGGGGTGATCCTCGGCGGGCTGTCCTTCCTCCTGATGGTCCTGCCGACGTCCGGGCACACCGGCACCGACTACCGGATGGCCGCGTGGTGGATCGTCGCCTCGTACCTGCTGCTCGGCCTCGGCGACATCCTCGTGGAGACCTCCGGCCTCTCCGCCTCCACCAAGCTCGCGCCGAGGGCGTTCGCCGGCCAGACCATGGCCCTCTGGTTCCTCTCCCTGGCGCTCGCCAACGGCATCCAGGCCCAGACCGTGAAGCTCTACGGGCAGGTCTCGCAGCCCGCGTACTTCGGCGTCAACGGGGCCGTCGCGGTCGTGGCGGGCCTCGCCGTGATCGCGGCGGCGCCCTGGCTGCGCCGCACGATGTACCCCGTCCACTGAGCCCCGTCCCACTCCCCCAGCGAGGTGACCGGCATGTCCCCCACCGTCCGCACCCCCGCCGTCCGCACCGACTTCCCGTACGGGACCACCCACGAGGACGTACGGATCCCCCTCGCCGACGGCACCCTGCTGTACGCGCGCGTCTGGCGCCCCGTCACCGACGAGCCCGTCCCCGCACTGCTCGAATACCTCCCGTACCGGCTCACCGACTGGACGGCGCCGCGCGACCACCAGCGCCACCCCTGGTACGCGGGCCACGGCTACGCCTCCGTACGCGTCGACGTGCGCGGGCACGGCAACAGCGAGGGGCTGCCCGGCGACGAGTACGACGCGACCGAGCTGGCCGACGGCGTCGAGGTGATCGACTGGCTCGCCGCACAGCCCTGGTGCACCGGGAAGGTCGGCATGTTCGGCATCTCCTGGGGCGGTTTCAACGCGCTCCAGCTCGCCGCCCTCGCCCCCGCACCGCTGGCGGCGATCGTCACCGTCTGTTCCTCCGACGACCGGTACGACAACGACGTCCACTACATGGGCGGTTCGGTCCTCGCCGTCGACATGCACGCCTGGGCGGCGACGATGCTCGCCTTCGTCTGCCGGCCGCCGGACCCGGCGTACGTGGGGAGCGCGTGGCGGGAGATGTGGCTGCGGCGCCTCGACGCCGTCGAACCGTTCCTGCACACCTGGCTGGACCACCAGACCCGCGACGCCTACTGGAAGCACGGCAGCGTCAGCGAGGAGTACGGCGCGATCCGGGCCGCCGTCCTGGCCGTGGGCGGCTGGCACGACCCGTACCGGGACACCGTGCTGCGGCTGGTCGAACACCTCGATCCCGGGCGGGTACGGGGGCTGATCGGCCCCTGGTCGCACCAGTACCCGGACCGGGGGCTGCCGCCCGGGCCGGCCATCGGCTTCCTCCAGGAGACCCTGCGCTGGTGGGACCAGCACCTCAAGGGGCGGGAGACAGGGGTGATGGACGAGCCGCTGCTGCGCTCCTGGATCAGCGGCTCGCACCCGCCCGCGACGGTCTACCCCGAGCTGCCCGGCCGCTGGGTCGGCGACCGGGCGTGGCCCTCCCCGAACGTCACGCCGACGCCGTACGCCTTCCAGGGGGAACCGGTTGTCGTCAACTCGCCACAACACACCGGTCTGGACGCGGGCCGCTTCTTCCCGTTCGGGAACGACGCGGATCTGCCGCCCGACCAGCGCGACGAGGACGCCAGGTCGGCCTGTTTCGACTTCCGGGTGACGGGCGACTTCCGGGTGACGGGCGACTTCCGGGTGGCGGACGAGGCGGCCGGGCAGGCGGCCGGGAGCGCGTCCGGCATCGAGATCCTCGGGCGTCCGCGCGTCCGGCTGCGACTCCGGGCGGACGCCCCGGCCGGCCAGGTGATCGCCCGGCTGTGCGACGTCGCGCCGGACGGCTCCTCCACGCTGGTCACGCGCGGCGTCCTCAACCTCTCGGCCCGGCACGGCCGCGACCGGATCGACCCCTGGCCGCAGGGAGCTACCGAGGACGTCACCTTCGAACTGAACGGCATCGGCCACGCCTTCCCGCCCGGCCACCGCATCCGGCTCGCCGTCTCCTCCGCGTACTGGCCGTGGATCTGGCCGCAGGCCCGGTCGGCGGGGTTCACCCTCGACCCGGCGGGCAGCTCGCTCGACCTCCCCGTCCGTACGCCCGCCGAGGCCGACACGGAGGCCATCTCCTTCGAACCGCCGGAGCAGGCCGAGCCGCTGGGCGTCTCCTTCCCCGCGACGCTCGACGAGGAGCGTCCCGAGCGGCTGGTGGTACGGGATGTCGCCCAGGGCGTCTGGCGGCTGGAGGTCGACCCGCGCTACGGCGGCTCGCGCTTCTACCCGGACGGGCTGGAGTTCTCCGAGGACGCCCGGGAGACGTACACCATCCAGGAGCGCGACCCGCTGTCGGCGCACACCCTCTCCCGGTGGGAGATCCGCCTCCACCGGCCCGATCTGGCCTGGGACACCCGGGTCGAGACGCGCTCCGAGATCCGGTGCGACGCGGACGACTTCATCGCCACGGACGAGGTGATCTGCCGCGTCGGCGAGGAGATCGTCCACCACCGGACATGGGAGAAACGAATCCCCCGTACGGCGGGCTGACCCCGGTACGGCGGCCCCGGCCACCCCCCGCCGCCGCACGCGCTGTCGCACCCGCCCCCGCGCCCACCTCGGTCTTTCCATCCGTACGGACCTTTTATTACTGCCTCGGCTGGGCAACACCGACGTAACGTGTCCCGTATCGATCCGGAAAGCGAGGCAGCACCGATGCCCGAGCAGAGCCCGCTCGAAACCGCCGAGGGCGACCCCTTCGGCCCGCACAACCTGCCGTACGGAGTCTTCTCGACCGCCGACGAGCCCGACCGACGGCGGGTCGGGGTGCGCATCGGCGACCACGTGCTCGACGCGGGGGCGGCGGCGCTGGCGCTGGGCTCCCCGTACGCGGCGCTGCTGGCCAGGCCCAGCCTCAACCCGCTGATGGCGGCGGGGCGTACGGCCTGGCGCGATGTCCGCCGGGCGCTCACCGCCTGGGTCACGGTCCCCGCGCACCGCGCCGACATAGAGCCCCTGCTGTATCCGCTGGGCGCGGTCACCCTGCACCTGCCGTACGAGATCGCGGACTACGTCGACTTCTACGCGAGCGAGCACCACGCCACGAACGTGGGCCGCATCTTCCGCCCCGACGGCGAGGCGCTGACCCCCAACTGGAAGCATCTCCCGATCGGTTACCACGGACGGGCCGGCACGATCGTCGTCTCCGGTACGGAAGTGACGCGCCCGGCGGGCCAGCGCAAGGCGCCCGCCGACCCGGCGCCGGTCTTCGGGCCCTCCACGAAGCTGGACATCGAGGCGGAGGTCGCCTTCGTCATCGGTACGCCGTCCCGGCAGGGCGCCCCGGTGGAGCTGGCGTCCTTCCGGGACCATGTCTTCGGTCTTTCCCTCCTCAACGACTGGTCGGCGCGGGACATCCAGGCCTGGGAGTACGTGCCGCTGGGCCCGTTCCTCGGCAAGTCCTTCGCCACCTCGGTCTCGGCGTGGGTGACCCCGCTGGAGGCCCTGGACGCGGCCCGGGTGGCGCCCCCGGAGCGCGCGGTCCCCGTTCTCCCCTATCTGGATGACGCGGAGGACGAGGAGCCCGGCGGTTTCGACCTGCGGATCTCGGTGGCGCTCAACGGAGAGGTGATCTCCGAGCCGCCGTTCTCCACGATGTACTGGACCGCCGCGCAGCAGCTCGCCCATCTCACCGTCAACGGCGCCTCCCTGCGCACCGGGGACGTCTTCGCGTCCGGCACGGTCAGCGGACCCGCGCGCGAGCAGCGCGGCTGTCTGCTGGAGCTGACGTGGAACGGTACGGAGCCGGTCGAACTGCCCGGCGGCAAGCGCACCTTCCTGGAGGACGGCGACGAGGTCACCCTGACCGCCTGGGCCCCCGGCCCGGACGGCACGAAGGTCGGCCTGGGCGAGGTGAAGGGCCGCATCACCGCCGCGTGAGCCACGTCCCTGTCAACGCTACGTGACCCGATCACCCGTTCGTAGGGGTTTATCCGGTATCCGGCGGTTACCCTGGGGAGAGCCGCGAGACTCCGTCATATGGGAGCACTGATGAGCGTGGAACCTGAGCCCGAGGCCCCGGAGGCCAGGTGGGCGGTCCCTCCCGTGGGTGGCTGGACCGCCGACGACCTTGACCGGCTTCCCAACCTGCCTCCGCATACGGAGCTGATCGACGGGAGCCTTGTTTTCGTGAGTCCGCAGAGCCTGTTCCACTCACGCGCGGTCACATTCTTCGAATGGCAGTTGCAGTCCTTCGTTCCTGACGATCTGGAAGTCATCCGCGAGTTCACCATCGACATCGATGAGTCCAACCGGCCGGAGCCCGATGTCGTCGTGGTGTGCGGGAATGCCGTTCAGAACCTGCAACAGTGCCGGTTCCCCGCCGAGTCGGTACTGCTGGCCATCGAGGTTGTCTCCCCGGAGTCAAAGACCCGGGACCGCGAGACCAAACCTCTGAAGTACGCGCGGGTCAAGATCCCGCACTTCTGGCGCGTGGAGAACCACGGCGACCGAGCCGTCGTCTACACCTTCGAGCTGGAGCCGGCCACGGGCGTGTACACAAGCACCGGGATCTTCCATGACCGAATGAAGGTGTCCGTCCCCTTCTCGGTCGATCTCGATCTCACCGCCATCACCGCACGTCGGCGGGCGGCTGGCCAGTAGTAGCAGTCTGCCGGATGCGGCCGGGCCCGGCGCCTCCCCCGAGGAGGCGCCGGGCCCGGCCGTACATACGCGGTGCGCACCCCGTGCGCACCGGGCGGCGCTACCGTACGAAGCCTCCCGCCTGGCTCGCCAGGTCGAGGAAGTACTGCGGGGCGACGCCCAGGACCAGGGTGACCAGGACGCCCATGCCGATCGCCGTCATCGTGAGCGGCGACGGCACGGCGACCGTGGGGCCCTCAGGCTTCGGCTCGCTGAAGAACATCAGCACGATGACCCGGATGTAGAAGAACGCCGCGATGGCCGAGGCGATCACACCGATCACCACCAGCGTGCCCGCGCCGCCCTGGGCCGCCGCCTTGAAGACGGCGAACTTCCCCGAGAAACCCGAGGTCAGCGGGATACCCGCGAAGGCGAGCAGGAAGACGGCGAAGACCGCGGCCACCAGGGGCGAGCGCCGACCGAGCCCCGCCCACTGGGAGAGGTGCGTGGCCTCGCCGCCCGCGTCGCGGACCAGGGTGACGACGGCGAACGCGCCGATCGTCACGAAGGAGTACGCCGCCAGATAGAAGAGGACGGAGGAGATCCCCGCGCTGTTCCCCGCGATCACCCCGGCCAGGATGAACCCGGCGTGCGCGATCGAGGAGTACGCCAGCAGCCGCTTGATGTCGGTCTGGGTGATGGCGACGATCGCGCCGCCCAGCATCGTGATGATGACGACGCCCCACATCACCGGCCGCCAGTCCCAGCGCAGGCCCGGCAGCACCACGTACAGCAGGCGCAGCAGCGCGCCGAACGCGGCGACCTTCGTCGCCGCCGCCATGAAGCCGGTGACCGGGGTGGGCGCGCCCTGGTAGACGTCCGGGGTCCACATGTGGAACGGGACGGCGCCGACCTTGAAGAGCAGCCCCATCAGGACCATCGCGCCGCCGATGAGCAGCAGCGCGTCGTTGCCCATGGTGTCGGCGAGCGCCGGGTTGACGCTCTGGACCGTGCCGTCGACGACCTCGGCGATCCGGGCGTACGAGACGGAGCCCGCGTACCCGTAGAGCAGGGCGACACCGAAGAGCAGGAAGGCCGAGGAGAAGGCGCCCAGCAGGAAGTACTTGACCGCGGCCTCCTGCGACATCAGCCGCTTGCGACGGGCCAGGGCGCACAGCAGATAGAGCGGGAGGGAGAAGACCTCCAGCGCGATGAAGAGCGTCAGCAGGTCGTTGGCGGCCGGGAAGACCAGCATGCCGGCGACCGCGAACATCAGCAGCGGGAACACCTCGGTGGTGGTGAACCCGGCCTTGACCGCGGCCTTCTCGCTGTCGCTCCCCGGTACGGACGCGGCCTGCGCGACGAAGGAGTCGACGCGGTTGCCGTGCGCTTCCGGGTCGAGCCTGCGCTCGGCGAAGGTGAACACGGCGACGACCGACGCCAGCAGGATCGTGCCCTGGAGGAAGAGCGTCGGGCCGTCGATGGCGATGGCACCCATCGCGGCGATGTGCTTCTTCGTGGTGCCGTATCCGCCCGCCGCGAGTCCGACCACCGCGGCGAAGGACGCGGCGAGAGCGACGACGGAGAGGAAGAGCTGCGCGTGGTAGCGCGCCTTGCGGGGGACGAACGCCTCGGCCAGGATGCCCAGGACCGCGGCGGCCACCACGATCAGCACGGGTGAGAGCTGCGCGTACTCGATCTTCGGGGCCGGGATCTTGGCGATTCCGTCGGCCGCCGCCGTTGTCCACAGGTTGTGGACGACATTCGCGCTCATGGAGCGGCCTCCACCTCGGGCTTGGGATCGGTCTTCTGTACGTCGGACATCGTGTGCTCCACCGCCGGGTTGACGATCTCGGTCAGCGGCTTCGGGTAGACGCCCAGGAAGAGAAGCAGCGCGATCAGCGGGGTGACGACCACCAGCTCCCGGATCCGCAGATCCGGCATGGTCCTGACCTCGGGCTTCACCGCGCCGGTCATGGTGCGCTGGTAGAGGACCAGGACATAGAGCGCGGCGAGCACGATGCCAAGGGTGGCGATGATGCCGACCACCGGATACCGGCTGAACGTGCCGACCAGGACGAGGAATTCACTGACGAACGGGGAGAGCCCCGGCAGGGAGAGCGTGGCGAGCCCGCCGATCAGGAACGTGCCCGCGAGGACCGGGGCGACCTTCTGCACCCCGCCGTAGTCGGCGATGAGCCGCGAGCCGCGCCGGGAGATCAGGAAGCCGGCCACCAGCATCAGCGCGGCCGTGGAGATCCCGTGGTTGACCATGTAGAGCGTGGCGCCCGACTGGCCCTGGCTGGTCATCGCGAAGATGCCCATGATGATGAAGCCGAAGTGCGAGATCGACGCGTAGGCGATCAGCCGCTTCATGTCGCGCTGGCCGACCGCGAGGAGCGCCCCGTAGACGATGCTGATCAGCGCCAGCACCAGGATCGCGGGGGTGGCCCACTTGGACGCCTCGGGGAAGAGCTGGAGGCAGAAGCGGAGCATCGCGAACGTGCCGACCTTGTCGACGACCGCGGTGATCAGTACGGCGACGGGCGCGGTGGCCTCGCCCATGGCGTTGGGCAGCCAGGTGTGCAGTGGCCACAGCGGGGCCTTCACCGCGAAGGCGAAGAAGAAGCCCAGGAAGAGTAGGCGCTCCGTGTTCGTCGCCATGGACAGGGTGCCGGCGGCCCGCGCGTCCGCGATCTCGGCGAGCGAGAAGCTGCCCGCGACCACGTAGAGGCCGATGACGGCGGCCAGCATGATCAGTCCGCCGACCAGGTTGTAGAGGAGGAACTTGACCGCCGCGTACGAGCGCTGGGTCGCCGCCGCCTCGTCGCCGCCCCCCGCCGCGGTAGCGGCAAATTGAGCAGGTGCGGCGCGGTCGCCGAAGCCGCCGATGAGGAAGTACATCGGGATGAGCATGGCTTCGAAGAGGATGTAGAAGAGGAAGACGTCGGTGGCCTCGAAGGAGAGGATCACCATCGCCTCGACCATCAGGATCAGCGCGAAGAAGCCCTGGGTCGGCCGCCAGCGGCGGTTCGGGCTGACGTCCTCCAGCGGGTCGGCATCATGCCAGCCCGCCAGGATCACGAACGGGACCAGCAGCGCGGTGAGCGCGAGGAGCGACACCCCGATGCCGTCCACGCCCAGTTCGTACCGCACCCCGAAGTCCGCGATCCAGGCGTGGGACTCGGTGAGCTGGTAGCGGGCGCCGCCGGGCTCGAAGCGGACCAGCACCACGGCGGCCAGCGCGAGCGTGCCGAGCGAGAAGAACAGCGCCAGCCACTTGGCGGCGGTACGCCGGGCCGCCGGGACGGCCGCCGTGGCGATCGCCCCGATCGCGGGCAGCACCGCCGTCGCGGTCAGAAGGGGGAACGACATATCCGGTTACACCGCCCTCATCAGCAGGGTCGCGGCGATGAGCACTGCCGTACCTCCGAACATCGAGACCGCATAGGTGCGGGCATAGCCGTTCTGCAGCTTGCGCAGCCGTCCTGAGAGTCCGCCGAACGAGGCCGCGGTGCCGTTGACCACCCCGTCGACCAGGGTGTGGTCGACGTACACCAGGGAGCGGGTGAGGTGTTCGCCGCCGCGGACCAGGACGACATGGTTGAAGTCGTCCTGGAGGAGATCGCGCCGGGCGGCGCGGGTGGCGAGCGAGCCGCCCGGGGCGACCACCGGGACGGGACGGCGGCCGTACATGAACCAGGCGACGGCGACCCCGATGACCAGGACGACCATGGTGGCGCCGGTGACGACGGCCGCGCTGACCGGCGCGTGTCCGTGTTCGTACCCGGTGACCGGCTCCAGCCACCCGACGAAGCGGTCCCCGATGGAGAAGAACCCGCCGGCGAAGACCGAGCCGAACGCCAGGATGATCATGGGGATGGTCATGGACTTCGGGGACTCGTGCGGGTGCGGGGGGTTGCCCTTGCCCGCGGCGGAGCCGCTGTCGGACGCTGTGGGCTGCCAGCGCTTCTCGCCGAAGAAGGTCATCAGCATCACGCGGGTCATGTAGAACGCGGTGATCGCGGCGCCCAGCAGGGCGACGGCGCCGAGGATCCAGCCCTCCGTGCCGCCCTTGGCGAAGGCCGCCTCGATGATCATGTCCTTGGAGAAGAAGCCGGAGAGGCCGGGGAAGCCGATGATCGCGAGGTAGCCGAGGCCGAAGGTGACGAAGGTGATGGGCATATATGTCCGCAGGCCGCCGTACTTCCTCATGTCGACCTCGTCGTTCATGCCGTGCATGACCGAACCGGCGCCGAGGAAGAGACCGGCCTTGAAGAAGCCGTGCGTCACCAGGTGCATGATCGCGAAGACATAGCCGATCGGGCCGAGGCCCGCCGCCAGGATCATGTAGCCGATCTGCGACATCGTCGACCCCGCGAGGGCCTTCTTGATGTCGTCCTTCGCGCAACCGACGATCGCACCGAACAGGAGCGTCACCGCGCCGACCACCACGACCGCCAACTGGGCGTCCGGGGCCAGGTCGAAGATCGCGGAGGAGCGGGTGATCAGGTAGACGCCCGCGGTGACCATCGTCGCCGCGTGGATCAGGGCCGAGACCGGGGTCGGGCCCTCCATCGCGTCACCCAGCCAGGACTGGAGCGGTACCTGTGCCGACTTGCCGCAGGCGGCCAGCAGAAGCAGCAGGCCGATCGCCGTCAGCGTGCCCTCGGTGGCGTCACCGGTTGCCGCGAAGACCGGGCCGAAGGCGAACGTCCCGAACGTCGTGAACATCAGCATGATCGCGATCGACAGACCCATGTCACCGACACGGTTGACGATGAACGCCTTCTTCGCCGCCGTCGCCGCGCTCGGCTTGTGCTGCCAGAACCCGATGAGCAGGTACGAGGCGAGGCCCACGCCCTCCCAGCCGAAGTACAGCAGCAGGTAGTTGTCCGCGAGGACCAGCAGCAGCATCGCCGCCAGGAACAGGTTCAGATAGCCGAAGAAGCGGCGCCGCCGCTCGTCGTGCTCCATGTACCCGATCGAGTAGATGTGGATCAGGGTGCCCACACCGGTGATCAGCAGGACGAAGGTCATCGACAACTGGTCGAGCTGGAAGGCGATGTCCGCCTGGAACCCCTCGACGGGGATCCAGGAGAACAGGTGCTGGTGCAGGGCGCGGTCCTCACCGCTCCTGCCGAGCATGTCGCCGAAGAGCACCACGCCGATCACGAAGGACGCGGCGGCCAGCAGTGTGCCGAGCCAGTGGCCCGTGCGGTCGAGCCTGCGGCCGCCGCACAGCAGCACCGCCGCTCCGAGCAGAGGCGCCGCGACGAGCAGCGCAATCAAGTTCTCCACGATTCAGCGACCCCTCAGAGCTTCATCAGGCTGGCGTCGTCGACCGAGGCCGAGTGGCGGGAACGGAACAGCGAGACGATGATCGCGAGCCCGACGACGACCTCCGCGGCGGCGACGACCATCGTGAAGAACGCGATGATCTGGCCGTCGAGATTGCCGTGCATCCGGGCGAAGGCGACGAACGCCAGATTGCAGGCGTTCAGCATCAGCTCGATGCACATGAAGACCACGATCGCGTTCCGCCGGATCAGCACACCGGCGGCGCCGATGGTGAACAACAGGGAGGCGAGGTAGAGGTAGTTGACCGGATTCACCGCTTGACCTCCTTGTCCACGTGTCCCGAACCCGTACGGCCGGAATCCGTGCCGCCAGGGTCCCCCCGGCCGGAATCCGCGGGGTTCAGGCCGCGACGGCCCAGCCGCTCCGACGACCGCTGCTCCAGCGCCTTCAGGTCCGCGATGGCCTCGTTCGACACGTCGCGGATCTGGCCCCGGTCCTTCAGCGTCCTGCTGACCGTCAGATCGGAGGTGGTGCCGTCCGGCAGCAGGCCCGCGATGTCCACCGCGTTGTGCCGGGCGTAGACGCCGGGGGCGGGCAGCGGCGGCAACTGGCCGCTCCGTACCCGCGCCTCGGCCAGCTCCCGCTGGGTCCTGGCCCGCTCGGTGCGTTCCCGGTGGGTGAGCACCATCGCGCCGACCGCCGCGGTGATCAGCAGCGCGCCGGTGATCTCGAAGGCGAAGACATACTTCGTGAAGATCAGGGCGGCCAGGCCCTCCACGTTGCCGCCCGCGTTGGCCTGGGCGAGCCCCGTGAAGGAGTTCAGCGAGGCGTGGCCGATCCCGGCGATGAGCAGTACACCGAAGCCGAGCCCGCAGACGGCGGCCCACCAGCGCTGGCCCTTCAGCGTCTCCTTCAGGGAGTCTGCCGCGGTGACACCGACCAGCATGACCACGAAGAGGAACAGCATCATGATCGCGCCGGTGTAGACGACGATCTGGACGACGCCCAGGAAGTAGGCGCCGTTGGCAAGGTAGAAGATCGCCAGGATGATCATGGTCGCGGCGAGACTGAGCGCGCTGTGCACGGCCTTCTTCATCAGGATCGTGCAGAGCGCGCCGACCACGGCGACCGTGCCGAGGATCCAGAACTGGACGGCCTCACCGGTCGAGGTGACCGATCCGGCCGCGAGCGACGGGGCCAGCGGGGCGGTCAGGGAGCTTGCCAGGAGGCTCATGCGTCGGCCCCCTCGTCCTGCGGCTTCTCGCCCTTGCCGGCGGCCACCTGCCGGACCGTGCCGGGCGCGGCCTCCGTGACCAGGCCCCGGTAGTAGTCCTGCTCGTCCATGCCGGGGAAGATCGAGTGCGGCGACTCGACCATGCCCTCCTCCAGGCCCGCGAGAAGCTGCTCCTTCGTATAGATGAGGCTCTCGCGGGAGGTGTCGGCCAGCTCGAACTCGTTCGTCATCGTGAGCGCCCGGGTCGGGCAGGCCTCGATGCACAGTCCGCAGAAGATGCAACGCGCGTAATTGATCTGGTAGACGCTGCCGTAGCGCTCGCCCGGGGAGTAGCGCTCCTCCTCCGTGTTGTCCGCGCCTTCCACATAGATCGCGTCCGCCGGGCAGGCCCACGCGCACAGCTCGCAGCCGATGCACTTCTCCAGGCCGTCCGGATGGCGGTTGAGCTGATGCCGGCCATGGAAGCGCGGCGCCGTGACCTTCGGCGTCTCCGGATACTGCTCCGTCAGCCGCTTCTTGAACATGGCCTTGAAGGTCAGACCGAAGCCGGCCACCGGATTCCGCGGCGGACGCGGGATGTCGCCCTGCGGAACGTCCGCCTGCGGATCGCTCCGCTGCGGGAGGTTGTCCTGCGAAGAGTCAGACACTGCCGGCCTCCTTTCCGTCACTCTCGGTACCGTCACTCACAGTATTGACCCCGCCACTGACAATCAGCTCCCGTTCCTGCCGGGGCCGCCTGCGCGGCACCGGCGGCAGCGTCTGTCCGGGCAGCGGCGGTACGGGGAAACCGCCCGCCATCGGATCGAAGGCCGGTGGCTCCGGTTCGTGTTCCGCCTCGGCCCTGTCCTTCCGGTCGCGGAACATGTCCGCGATGAACGAGAGCAGCAGGAGCGTGATGATCGCCCCGGCCACGTACAGCAGGATCGTCTGGAAGGAGTAGTTCTCGTTGCGCAGCGCCCGTACGGTCGCGACGAGCATCAGCCAGACCAGCGAGACCGGGATCAGGACCTTCCAGCCGAGCTTCATGAGCTGGTCGTAGCGGACGCGGGGCAGCGTGCCGCGCAGCCAGATGAAGAAGAAGAGCAGCAGCTGGACCTTGAGAACGAACCAGAGCATCGGCCACCAGCCGTGGTTCGCGCCCTCCCAGAAGGTGGAGATCGGCCACGGGGCGCGCCAGCCGCCGAGGAAGAGCGTCGTCGCGACGGCCGAGACGGTCACCATGTTGACGTACTCGGCGAGCATGAACATCGCGAACTTGATGGACGAGTACTCGGTGTTGAAGCCGCCGACCAGGTCGCCCTCGGACTCCGGCATGTCGAACGGGTTGCGGTTGGTCTCCGCCACCATCGTGACGATGTAGATGATGAAGGAGAACGGCAGCAGCAGTACGTACCAGCGGTCCGCCTGCGCCTCGACGATCGCCGAGGTCGACATCGACCCGGAGTAGAGGAAGACCGAGGCGAAAGCGGCGCCCATGGCGATCTCGTACGAGATCATCTGCGCGCACGAGCGCAACCCGCCGAGCAGCGGGTACGTCGACCCCGAGGACCATCCCGCGAGCACGATGCCGTAGATGCCGACCGAGGCGACCGCGAGGATGTAGAGCATCGCGATGGGCAGGTCGGTGAGTTGCATCGTGGTGCGCTGGCCGAAGATCGAGACCTCGTTGCCCGCGGGCCCGAAGGGGATCACCGCGATCGCCATGAACGCGGGGATGGCCGCGATGATCGGCGCGAGGACGTAGACGACCTTGTCGGCGCGCTTGACGATGATGTCTTCCTTGAACATCAGCTTCACGCCGTCGGCGAGCGACTGGAGCATGCCCCAGGGGCCGTGCCGGTTGGGGCCGATACGCAACTGCATCCAGGCGACGACCTTGCGCTCCCACACGATGGCGAAGAGCACGGTCACCATCAGGAACGCGAAGCAGAACACGGCCTTGACGACCACGAGCCACCAGGGGTCGCGGCCGAACATCGACAGGTCCTCGGCGGCGAGGACGCTCCCGGGGGCCGCCGCGATGTGGGCGAAGGCGGTCATGCGCGCACCTCCGGTGCTGCGTCGGCGGGACCGGACGGCGAGGAACCGGACGGTGAAGAGCCGGACGGCGAGGGACCGGACGGTGAGGAACCGGGCCGCGCGGTGGAGTCCTGTGCGGCACCGGCCGGTTCCGCCGGGCCGATCCGTACGAGCGTCCCCGGCTGCGAACCGGTGTCCGCGAGGACGCCGCCTCCCGTGGAGTTCAGCGGCAGCCACACCACCCGGTCCGGCATCGCGGTCACCGTCAGCGGCAGGGTGACCGTGCCCGCCGGGCCGGAGACGGTCAGGTCGTCGCCGTCCTTGACGCCCGTCTCGGCGGCCGTCGCGGCGGAGAGCCGGGCCACCGCCGCATGGCGCGTACCCGCCAGCGCCGCGTCGCCCTCCTGGAGCCTGCCCAGGTCCAGCAGCATCCGGTGGCCCGCGAGGACCGCCTCGCCGTCGCCGGGCCTGGGCACCGGACGGGCCGATTCCGTCGGCTCGGTGGCACGTGGCCCGTCCCAGCCGCCGAGCCGGTCGAGTTCGGCCCGTACGGCACGGAGGTCCGGCAGCGCGAAGTCGACGTCGAGGGTGTCCGCGAGCATGTGCAGCACCCGCGCGTCGCCCGGCGCGAGCCGCCGCGTCATCTGCTCCGGCTTCAGCGCCGCCTCGAACAGCCGCGCCCTGCCCTCCCAGTTGAGGAAGGTACCGGGCTTCTCCGCGACCGCGGCGACCGGGAAGACCACATCGGCGCGCTCGGTGACCTCGCTGGGCCGCAGCTCCAGCGAGACCAGGAAGCCGACCTCGTCCAGCGCGGTCCGCGCCGCCGCCGGGTCGGGCAGATCCGCGATTTCCACGCCCGCGACCAGCAGCGCGCTCAGCTCGCCGTTGGCGGCGGCCCGGACGATCTGGCCGGTGTCCCGGCCGTACCGGTGCGGCAGTTCGCGTACGCCCCACACCGCCGCGGTTTCCTCACGGGCCCGCGGATCCGTGGCCGGCCGGCCGCCGGGCAGCAGCGACGGGAGCGCGCCCGCCTCCAGCGCGCCGCGCTCGCCGGCCCGGCGCGGGATCCACACCAGCCGGGCGCCGGTCGCGGTGGCGGCACGCGCCGCCGCGGTGAGCCCGCCGGGTACGGCCGCCAGCCGCTCCCCGACCACGATCACGGCGCCGGGTTCGCGCAGCGCCCGCGCGGCGGCCGTACCGTCCGCGTCGAGCCCGGTCTCCGAGACCAGCCCCTCGTGAGAAAGTGCCGTCAGCCACTCCGTCTCGGTGCCCGGCGCGGCGGGCAGCAGCGTGCCGCCCGCCTTCTCCAGGCCCCGGGTGGCGTGCGTGGCCAGGGCGTAGGTCCGCTGGCCGTGCTTGCGGTGCGCCTTGCGCAGCCGCAGGAAGACGCCGGGCGCCTCCTCCTCGGACTCGAACCCCGCGAGCAGCACCGCCGGGGCGGCCTCCAGCGTGGTGTACGTGATCCCCGTACCGTCGAGGTCATGGCCCCGGCCCGCGACGTACGCCGCGAGGAAGTCGGCCTCCTCACCGCTGTGCACGCGGGCGCGGAAGTCGATGTCGTTCGTGTCGAGGGCGACGCGCGCGAACTTGGCGTAGGCGTACGCGTCCTCGACGGTGAGCCGGCCGCCGGTCAGCACACCGGTCCTGCCCCGGGCCGCGCCCAGGCCGCGCGCCGCCGCCTCCAGCGCCTCCGGCCAGCTCGCCGGTGCGAGGACACCGTCCGCGTTCCGCACCAGCGGGGTGGTGAGCCGGTCGCGCTTCTGGGCGTACCGGAAGCCGAAGCGGCCCTTGTCGCAGAGCCATTCCTCGTTGACCTCGGGCTCGTTGGCCGCCAGCCGCCGCATGACCTTGCCGCGCCGGTGGTCCGTACGGGTCGCGCAGCCGCCCGCGCAGTGCTCGCACACGCTCGGTGAGGAGACCAGGTCGAAGGGGCGGGAGCGGAAGCGGTACGCGGCAGAGGTGAGCGCGCCGACCGGGCAGATCTGGATGGTGTTGCCGGAGAAGTACGACTCGAAGGGGTCGCCCTCGCCGATGCCGACCTGCTGGAGGGCGCCGCGCTCGATCAGTTCGATCATCGGGTCGCCGGCGATCTGGTTCGAGAACCGGGTGCAGCGGGCGCAGAGCACGCACCGCTCCCGGTCGAGCAGCACCTGGGTGGAGATCGGCACGGGCTTCTCGAACGTACGCTTCTTGCCCTCGAAGCGGGTGTCGGGGTCACCGACCTGCATGGCCTGGTTCTGGAGCGGGCACTCGCCGCCCTTGTCGCAGACCGGGCAGTCCAGCGGGTGGTTGATGAGCAGCAGCTCCATCACCCCGCGCTGGGCCTTCTCGGCGACCGGTGACGTCAACTGCGACTTGACGACCATGCCGTCGGTGCAGGTGATCGTGCAGGACGCCATCGGTTTGCGCTGGCCCTCGACCTCGACGATGCACTGGCGGCAGGCGCCGGCCGGGTCGAGGAGCGGATGGTCGCAGAAGCGCGGGATCTCGATGCCGAGCTGTTCGGCGGCGCGGATCACCAGCGTCCCCTTGGGGACGGAGATTCCGATGCCGTCGATCGTCAGCGAGACGAGGTCTTCGGGCGGAACCGCGGCTTCACCGCCCCCGGAGGGAGCATTCGTCGTCACCGTCATGCGTTCACCTCCAGGTGCGGGTTCTGGTCTGCCCACACGGTGGACTTCGCGGGGTCGAAGGGGCAGCCCTTGCCGGTGATGTGCTGCTCGTACTCCGCGCGGAAGTACTTGAGCGAGGAGAAGATCGGGGAGGCGGCGCCGTCGCCGAGCGCGCAGAAGGACTTGCCGTTGATGTTGTCGGCGATGTCGCCCAGTTTGTCGAGGTCGGACAGCTCGCCCTTGCCCTCCTCGATGTCGCGGAGCAACTGGACGAGCCAGTACGTCCCCTCGCGGCACGGTGTGCACTTGCCGCAGGACTCGTGTGCGTAGAACTCGGTCCAGCGGGTGACGGCCCGTACGACGCAGGTCGTCTCGTCGAAGCACTGGAGCGCCTTGGTGCCGAGCATGGAACCGGCGGCGCCGACGCCCTCGTAGTCGAGCGGGACGTCGAGGTGCTCCTCGGTGAACATCGGGGTCGAGGAGCCGCCCGGCGTCCAGAACTTGAGGCGGTGCCCGGCCCGGATACCGCCGCTCATGTCGAGGAGCTGGCGCAGCGTGACGCCGAGCGGAGCCTCGTACTGGCCGGGGTTGGTGACATGCCCGCTGAGCGAGTAGAGGGTGAAGCCCGGGGACTTGTCGCTGCCCATGGACCTGAACCAGTCCTTGCCCCGGTTGAGGATCGCGGGAACCGACGCGATGGACTCGACGTTGTTCACCACAGTGGGGCAGGCGTACAGGCCCGCCACCGCCGGGAAGGGAGGACGCAGCCGGGGCTGTCCGCGACGCCCCTCCAGGGAGTCGAGCAGCGCGGTCTCCTCACCGCAGATGTACGCGCCCGCGCCCGCGTGCACGACGACATCGAGGTCGAGTCCGCTGCCCAGGATGTTCGTGCCGAGATACCCCGCCGCGTACGCCTCGCGCACCGCCTCGTGGAGCCTGCGCAGTACGGGGACGACCTCGCCGCGCAGATAGATGAACGCCTGCCGCGAGCGGATCGCGTAACAGGCGATCACGATGCCCTCGATGAGGGAGTGCGGGTTGGCGAAGAGAAGAGGGATGTCCTTGCAGGTGCCGGGTTCCGACTCGTCCGCGTTGACGACCAGATAGTGCGGCTTGCCGTCGCCCTGCGGGATGAACTGCCACTTCATCCCGGTGGGGAAGCCGGCGCCGCCGCGCCCGCGCAGGCCCGAGTCCTTGACGTACGCGATGAGGTCGTCGGGCGACATGGCCAGCGCCTTGCGCAGCCCCTCGTACCCCTCGTGCCGCTCGTAGGTGGCCAGCGTCCATGGTTCGGGCTGGTCCCAGAAGGCGGACAGGACGGGCGCGAGGAGCTTCTCCGGGCTGGTCCCGTTCTCGTTGAGCTCGGTGGCCATGGTCATCACTCCCCCTCCTCGGCTACGGGTCCGGCCGGGTGCTCCGGGTCGGAGGCCGAGGTCTGCTGCGGCGCGTCGTGCGAGCTGAGGTGCTCGGCGCCCGGCTGCGGCGCGTCGTGCGGAGCGGTGGCGCGGGGGCCCCGGTCGTGGGGGTCCGCGCCGTCCCGGGGGCGTACCACCCGCTGCGGCGCCTCGCCCTTGGCGAGCCGCAGCCCGACCAGCGACGCGGGGCCGGCACCGCCGGTGGCCTCGACGGCGCCGGGACGCTCGTCGGGGAAGCCGGCCAGGATGCGCGCGGTCTCCTTGTACGTGCACAGCGGCGCGCCCCGGGTGGGTGCGACGGTTCGTCCGTCGCGCAGGTCGTCGACGAGGCGCAGTGCGGTGTCCGGCGTCTGGTTGTCGAAGAACTCCCAGTTGACCATCACCACGGGCGCGAAGTCGCAGGCCGCGTTGCACTCGATGTGTTCGAGGGTGATCTTGCCGTCGGGGGTCGTCCCGTGGTTGTCGACGCCGAGGTGCGACTTCAGCGAGTCGAAGATCGCGTCGCCGCCCATCACCGCGCAGAGCGTGTTGGTGCAGACGCCGACCTGGTACTCGCCGCCGGGTTCGCGCCGGTACATGGAGTAGAAGGTGGCGACGGCGGTGACCTCGGCGGTGGTCAGGCCGAGCTGTTCGGCGCAGAAGGCCATCCCCGTACGGGAGACGAACCCCTCCTCCGACTGCGTGAGGTGGAGCAGCGGCAGCAGCGCGGAGCGGGAGTCCGGGTAGCGGCCGATGATCTCCTTGGCGTCCCCTTCGAGCCGGGCGCGTACCTCGTCCGGGTAGGCGGGGGCGGGGAGCTGCGGCATCCCGAGGCTGACCTCGGCTTTGGGCGGTGTGGCGGTCACCGGTCGACGCCTCCCATCACGGGGTCGATGGACGCGACGGCGACGATGACGTCGGCGACCTGGCCGCCCTCGCACATCGCCGCCATGGCCTGGAGATTGGTGAAGGACGGATCGCGGAAGTGCACGCGGTACGGGCGGGTGCCCCCGTCGGAGACGACATGCGCGCCGAGTTCGCCCTTGGGCGACTCCACGGCGGCGTACGCCTGACCGGCCGGGACCCGGAAGCCCTCCGTCACCAGCTTGAAGTGATGGATCAGAGCCTCCATGGACGTGCCCATGATGTTCTTGATGTGGTCGAGGGAGTTGCCGAGCCCGTCCGGGCCGAGCGCGAGCTGCGCGGGCCAGGCGATCTTCTTGTCGGCGACCATCACCGGGCCCGGCTCCAGCCGGTCCAGGCACTGTTCGACGATCCGCAGCGACTGGCGCATCTCCTCCAGGCGGATGAGGAAGCGGCCGTACGCGTCGCAGGTGTCGGCGGTCGGGACGTCGAACTCGAACGTCTCGTACCCGCAGTACGGGTCGCTCCTGCGCAGGTCGTGCGGGAGCCCGGCGGAGCGCAGGATGGGGCCGGTGGCGCCCAGCGCCATGCAGCCGGTCAGGTCGAGATAGCCGACGTCCTGCATACGGGCCTTGAAGATCGGGTTGCCGGTGGCGAGCTTGTCGTACTCCGGCAGGTTCTTCCGCAGCTTCTTCAGCAGCTCGCGCAGGGAGTCGACGGCGCCCGGGGGGAAGTCCTGGGCGAGCCCGCCGGGGCGGATGAACGCGTGGTTCATCCGCAGTCCCGTGATCATCTCGTAGGCATCGAGAATCAGTTCACGATCGCGGAATCCGTAGATCATTATCGTGGTCGCGCCCAGCTCCATCCCGCCGGTGGCGAGACAGACGAGGTGCGACGAGAGCCGGTTCAGCTCCATCAGCAGGACGCGGATGAGCGTGGCCCGGTCCGGGATGTCGTCCTCGATGCCGAGCAGCTTCTCGACGCCCAGGCAGTACGCCGTCTCGTTGAAGAACGACGTCAGGTAGTCCATGCGCGTGACGAAGGTGGTGCCCTGCGTCCAGTTGCGGAATTCGAGGTTCTTCTCGATGCCGGTGTGCAGGTAGCCGATGCCGCAGCGGGCCTCGGTGACGGTCTCGCCCTCGATCTCCAGGATCAGTCGCAGCACCCCGTGGGTGGACGGGTGCTGGGGACCCATGTTGACGACGATCCGCTCGTCGTCGGCCTTGGCGGCGGACTGGACGACCTCGTCCCAGTCGCCGCCGGTGACCGTGTAGACGGTGCCTTCGGTGGTCTCCCGGCCGGAGCCGAGCGCGTCGAAGGCGTCCGGGGCGGAGTCCTGCGGCGCGGAGGCGTGTGAAGTGGTCATCAGGAGTACGACCTCCGCTGGTCCGGAGCCGGGATCTGGGCGCCCTTGTACTCGACGGGGATACCGCCGAGCGGGTAGTCCTTGCGCTGCGGGAAGCCCTGCCAGTCGTCCGGCATCATGATCCGGGTCAGGGCGGGGTGGCCGTCGAAGATCAGGCCGAAGAAGTCGTACGTCTCGCGCTCGTGCCAGTCGTTGGTCGGATAGACCGCGACCAGGGACGGTACGTGCGGGTCGGCGTCCGGGGCGGAGACCTCCAGGCGGATCAGCCGGCCGTGGGTGAGCGAGCGCAGGTGGTAGACGGCGTGCAGCTCGCGGCCCTTGTCGGTGGGGTAGTGGACGCCGGACACCCCCGTGCACAGCTCGAAGCGCAGGGCCGGGTCGTCGCGCAGGGTGCGGGCCACCTGGACGAGATGCTCGCGCTCGATGTGGAAGGTCAGCTCGCCGCGGTCGACGACCGTCTTCCCGATGGCGTTGCCGGGGACCAGGCCCTGCTCCTCCAGCGCGCCCTCCAGCTCGTCGGCGATCTCGTCGAAGACGCCGCCGGGGCCGCCGTACGGCCGGGAGGAAGCACCCGGCAGCGTCACGGTCCGTACGAGCCCGCCGTATCCGGAGGTGTCCCCGCCGTTGTTGGCGCCGAACATGCCCTTCTGTACGCGGATGGGCTCGTCGGTCCGGTCCCGCGCGGAGGGAACGTTCTCCCCGGAGGGCGATGCGCCGTCCGCGGGGCGGCTGTCGTCACCGGGCCGTCGGCTGTCGTCCCCGGATCGCTGCTTGTCGCTCACCGCAGCAGCCCCTTCATCTCGATCAACGGGAGAGCCTTGAGGGCCGCCTCCTCCGCCTCGCGGGCGGCTTCCTCCGCGTTGACCCCGAGCTTGGAGCTCTGGATCTTCTGGTGGAGCTTGAGGATGGCGTCCATCAGCATCTCGGGACGTGGTGGGCAGCCGGGCAGGTAGATGTCGACAGGGACGACATGGTCGACGCCCTGCACGATCGCGTAGTTGTTGAACATCCCGCCCGACGAGGCACAGACCCCCATGGAGATCACCCACTTGGGGTTGGGCATCTGGTCGTAGACCTGCCGCAGGACGGGCGCCATCTTCTGGCTCACCCGCCCCGCCACGATCATCAGATCGGCCTGGCGCGGCGAGCCGCGGAAGACCTCCATGCCGAACCGCGCCAGGTCGTACCGCCCGGCGCCGGTCGTCATCATCTCGATGGCGCAGCAGGCGAGACCGAACGTGGCGGGGAAGACGGAGGACTTCCGTACCCAGCCCGACGCCTGTTCGACGGTGGTCAGCAGGAAACCGCTCGGCAGCTTCTCTTCGAGTCCCATTGGTGGCCCCTCAGCCCCTTTAGTCCCATTCCAGACCGCCGCGCCGCCACACATACGCGTAGGCGACGAAGACGGTGAGCACGAAGAGCAGCATCTCCACGAGCCCGAAAATCCCCAGGGAGTCGAAGGTGACCGCCCAGGGGTAAAGGAAGACGACCTCAATATCGAAAATGATGAAGAGCATCGCCGTCAGGTAGTACTTGATGGGGAATCGGCCGCCCCCGGCCGGCGTCGGCGTGGGCTCGATGCCGCACTCGTACGCTTCGACTTTCGCCCGGTTGTAGCGCCTTGGGCCGATAAGCGTGGCCATGACCACGGAGAAGATCGCAAACCCGGCCCCCAGGGCGCCGAGCACGAGGATGGGTGCGTAGGCATTCACGCCCCTCAGCTCCTTCCAGTCGTCCTTGACCGTTGGATCGCACCGGGCGGACCGCCTCGCCGCCTCGCCGCGGATCGCCGAAGATCGCGTACATGTGAGGCAGTTCACAAGCCCGGCTGCCCCGCATCCTATGCCCGGTGACCTGTGATCTGCGACACGGGGTACAACGGTGACTTTGTGATCTCCACCACCTGACGAAGGATCATGAAGCCGGATGAGGGGTGATCTTCATACGCGAAGCGGCCACGCGATCACCAGACGTGACATTCGAGCCGGTCAGTGCTGATCAGAGGCCTGCCGCCCTATCAAGAGATGCACCGTACAAGCAAATTGGCGATGAGACACTTTCGAGTGATACGGCCGCCGCGCGTCACCCGGGCGAGCTACCGACGGGCTCCGGGTGGACCGATAGGGATATGTGCGCGCATTCACGAGCAACCCGGCACGGGCTCGGCATGGGCACGGGGACTCCGCTCGCGCGGGCGCGCGAGCGGCGGAACGGACTCGCGGGAACGACGGAAAGACCTCATCCGGGAACGTCCCACACCTCATGTGACCGGACCGACAGTCGAACGGTGACCGACCTGTTACCTACGCGTCCAAAAAGTGACCTGCGTCACTTCACTCAACCCCCCAAAGAAGGGGGCTTGGCCATGAGTGCGAAGCGATGGTAAGCGGCAGGCAATTCGGACCTTTATCGGAAAGCCCGTGATCACGGCCATGATCACTCATGCCCGGTTTGCCCGTTACGGCGTCAATAAAGGCCAGCGGAAAGCGGATTCACAGATTCCGGACACAACTGTGGCGCACCCCACGTTTCTTGACGCGAACCCGGGCTGACCTGATAGCCGTTGGTCTCATGTCCCACACCGCTCAGATACCCAGCCACCGGAAACCCCGCCGGAGCACCCCGCGCGTCAGCCTTCGCGCCGGAGTCGCCGGTGGCGTCCTCAGCACGATCGCGGTCGCAGGTGCCGCCGCGCCGGCGAACGCCGAGCCGGTGACCGAGACCATCGAAATGCCCACCCTCACCTCGGGCCTCGCCGGCGACTTCGCCCGGTCGGCCGACGCGACCCAGCGGGTGGCCAACACCCTCGACCTCCAGGCCCAGCAGAACATCGCCGCCGCGAAGGCGGCCAAGACCGCCAAGACCGCGAAGGCGGAGGCCGAGCGCAAGGCCGAAGCCGAGCGCAAGGCGGAGGCCAAGCGGAAGGCCGACGAGGCCCGCGCGAAGGCGGCCGCGGCCGCCGAGCGCGCCTCCCGTACCGCCGAGCGCACGACGCTCAGCAACTCCTCGTCGAACTCCGGCTCCTCCACCGGCTCGTCGTCCGCCACCAGCACCGTCTCCAAGGCCACCTCGCAGGCGACCGGCTCGGCCGCCGCCGTGGTCGCCTTCGCGCAGGCACAGGTGGGCGACGCGTACATCATGGGCTCCACTGGCCCGAACGCCTGGGACTGCTCCGGCCTCGTCCAGGCCGCGTTCAGCCAGATCGGCGTCGACCTCCCCCGCGTCTCGCAGGACCAGTCGGTGGCGGGCACACAGGTCTCCCTGGACAACCTCCAGCCGGGCGACATCCTCTACTGGGGCGGCGCGGGCAGCGCGTACCACACGGCGATCTACATCGGCGGCGGCGAGTTCGTCGGCGCGCAGAACCCGAGCAAGGGCGTCGTCCAGGCGTCCCTGGACTACGACCCGCCGAGCGGCGCGGTCCGCGTCCTCTAAATCCCTAACCCGTAATCCCTAACCCCTGATCCCTGATCCCTGATCCCTATATAGGGCTCAGGCTTCAAGCCCCGAGCTTCAAGCGCCACGCTTCAGGCGCCGAGCTTCAAGCGCCACGGCGAAGACCCGCACCCCACCCCGGGGATGCGGGCTTTCGCCGTTGGGGCGGGCCCGGGTGCGTGGTGTCGGGCGGGTGGGTTGCAGGGTGGCGGGCCGGTTGGCCCTGCGGGGCGCGCGGCAGTGGAGTGGGGTGGTGACGGGCTTCGTCAAGCGTCTACCGGCCGGATGAGGGTTGGGCTTCATGCCCCGCTGGTCACTGTCGGGTGGTGGGTGCGGGTTCGGGCGGTGGCCTGTCGGGGTGGGCCGGGGGCGCGTTATGCGGGCGGTCCGCCCCCTCCCTGATCCGATGATCGCGGTTCCGGGCCGGGCGTCAAGGGCGCTCCTCCGTCGCGTCGGCTTCGCCGATGTCGCTGCGCTCCACCCTTGACCCCCGTCCCTGCACCGCTGGAAAAGGCAGGGGGGAGGGGGCGGGGGGAAGGGTCCACTGGGAAACACGTCTGTTCCGTCGGTGGATTGCAGGCTGCCGGGCCGGTTCGCCCTGCGGGGCACGCGGCAGTGGTGTGGGGTGGTGGCGGCTTTCGTCAAGCGTCCGGCGACCGGATGCTGGCCGGGGCTCATGCCCCGCTGGTCACCCGCCGTGAGTGGAGAGGCCAGGTGACTTCGGGGCGGGTGTGGCATGTGGGGCGGGGGTGGTGCTCAGAGGGGGTGCATGGACCGAAAGTCCCGCATAGCGGAGCTTTCGGTCCGCACGAGTGGAACGACGGGCGCCCAACCCCCTTCCAGATAGGGCAAAGTGGGGCATAGTGCATGCTTTTCGGGTGAGGAAGCGCCTGATCGGGACTCCCGGCACCCACCCCACCCCGACAGGCCACCGCCTGAACCCGCACTCACCAGCGGACAGTGACCAGCGGGGCATGAAGCCCAGCACACGGCCGGTCGACGGACGCTTGACGAAACGCGTCACCACCCCACTCCACGACCGCGTGCCCCGCAGGGCGAACAGGCCCGGCAGCCTGCAACCCACCGAAGGCACAGCGCAGTTCCCCAGTGGACCCTTCCCCCCCGCCCCCTCCCGAAAAAGCTCTCCCAGCGGCGCAAGGGTGCGGGTCAAGGGTGGAGCGCAGCGACATCGGCGAAGCCGACGCGACGAAGGAGCGCCCTTGACGCGCACCCTGGAGCCGCGACCATCAGAGCTGGAGGGGGCGGACCGCCCGACACCACACACCCCCGGCCCACCCCGACAGGCCACCGCCCGAACCCGCAGCCAACACCCGACAGTGACCAGCGGGGCATGAAGCCCGACCCTCATCCGGCCGGTAGACGCTTGACGAAGCCCGTCACCACCCCACACCACGACCGCGCCCTCACCAGCCACCGTGGCCCTGCTTACGCGGGTCTCCGCGACCCGGACCAGGACGCGGATCGGGTCCACGTGGCAGTGACAGGTGTACGTGTACCCAGCCTCCGCGCCCACCAGCAGGGGAGGTTCAGGGGGCCGGGGAATGGTCGTGCGAGCCGGGCGGGCGGGGGCGGGCGTACAGGATGCCCGCCACCAGTACCGCGAAGGTGACGCAGAGCACCACAACGCCCCACAGGGCGCGGCAGTTCACCGGGTCCACAGTTCGCACCACACCGTCTTGCCGGCTTCCCGGGGCTCGACGCCCCAGCGGTCCGCGACCTGTTCGACGATCAGCAGGCCCCTGCCGAAGCACTCCTCGTCGTCGGCGATGCGCGGCACCGGCAAGCGCTCACCTCGCGGGTCGCTCCCCTCGATACGGAGCGCGCTCTCCGTCAGCGCGAGCCGTACCCGGAACAGGCGGTCCCGCAGGCAGCCGTACAGCAGGGCGTTCGTGGCCAGCTCGCTGACCAGCAGCGCGGCCGACCAGGCCAGTTCGGGATGCCCCCACTCGACCGCCAGTCGGCCGGCGCGGTGCCGGACCAGGGGCACGCTGCCGACGACGGGGGTGTATGCGAGGGAATCCTCACAGAGGACGGACTCCGGCTCCCGCGCCTTGCGCACCAGCAGGGACCCGTCCATGCCGTGCGCGGCGATCATCAGGGACAGCCGTCGCCGCGCGCCGCTGCTGCCCGGCGTTGCCGCAGTCGTCGCTTCCGCTTCCTCGCCCACCACACACCGCATCCTTCCGCGTCCTTGTACTCACGTTCCGTGTCCAAGGGTTGCGGAACGCCCGTAAGCTCAACAGAGGGATTGCCTTGATCGATCGATTACTAAAATTCGGGAGTGAGGCTATGGCCAAAGAAATTGACACCTCCTTGTCGGTGGCCGGACTCTTCGGCGGTCGCGTACGCCGTCTTCGTGCGCGAAAGGGACTGACGCAGCGAGAGCCGGGGCGCTTGGTCAGCGTTGAGCATTCGCGCATCGCCCAAGTCGAATTGGCCACCGGCAGTAAGCCCACCATCCATCTCGCCCGCGCGCTGGACACGACGTTGGATGCCGATGGACTACTGGAGGAAATGTGGCCGCACGTTCGACGTGAGAGGTATCCGAACTGGTCTCATGGCTTCATGGTGGCGGAGAAGTGCGCCGTGCGGATCTCCGTCTACATGTCGCACACCGTTCCCGGCCTGCTCCAGACGGAGGACTACGCCCACGCCGTGCTGCGCAAGGGCCGTAATCTGAAGTCGAAGGAACAGCTCCAGGAACGGGTCGCCGCGCGTCTCGATCGCCAGGCGTTGCTGAACGGGCCCGAGGCGCCCGAAATTCACCTGATCATCGATGAGTCGGTACTGCGACGGCCCATGGGCGGTGTCGCCGTCATGCGCAACCAGCTCGCCCGGCTCCTCGACGTCACGGACAATCCGCGCTTCACGTTTCATGTGCTCGCCTTCAGCTCCGGCGAACATGCGCATCTGGGCGGTTCACTCACTCTTCTGACCATGCCGGACGGCACCGAATTCGCCTATACCGAGAGCGTGGACGATGGTCAGCTCTTTCAGGATCCGGACGAGGTGGGGTCGTACGGAAGGGTCTACCAGCAGCTCCGGACCCAGGCGTTGCCTCCCGGTATGTCCATCGGTATGAGCCGGTCCGCCATGGTGGACGACTACCTGGGCTCACGCGTCCCGACCCGGTCCCAGCGTCGTCGTCTCACACAGGTCCAGCTCCAGCAGCCGAGGTCGTGGGGGCGAGGTCCAGGGTTCCGGTCGGGTTCCTCAAGATCTGATCAACCTCGCACTTAACCCGATCGAGTGATGGCATGCTAACTCCTCCTGGGTAGAAGACACTTACGTCATTTCGCACCACACGCCAGACGATCCCCACATCTTCTGGCCAGGAGGAAGCTCCCCACATGACCATAAAAGGCATCGACGTCTCGTCGTATCAGAGTTCGAACTACACCACCGCCGGCTTCGACTTCGTCTTCGTCAAGGCCACCGAGGGCACCTCGTACATCAACCCGAGGATGGTCGCCCAAGCCACCCACGGCCGGGCGGCCGGGCTCGTGGTCGGGTTCTACCACTTCCTGCGGGCCGGGGACATGAAGGCCCAGGCCAGGTACTTCGTCGAGAAGTGCTCCAGCATCGCCTACGATCCCCTCTTCGCGGACTGGGAGGACAGCGACGTCTCCAACGCGGAGAAGGACTCCTTCCTCGCCGAGGTGAAGCGGCTGCGTGGGGACACCCATCGCGTCGGGCTGTACTGCAACCGGGACTACTGGCTGAACCGTGACACCACCAGTAACGCGGGCGACGCCCTGTGGATCGCGGATTACGTGACCGCCGGGAAGCCCCGGATCCAGGCCGCGTGGAAGTTCCACCAGTACACCGACAGCCCGCTCGACACGAACCTCGGTCAGTTCGCCGACCGTGCCGCGCTGAAGAAGTGGGCCAGAAAGGGCTGAGATCCCCTGCCGGGTCCGGGCCCCCGCCCCGGGACCGGTCGGTGCCCCGCCCCGTACGCCGAACTCCGTACGCTCTTGCCCCGTACGCCGAACCCCGTACGTCCTGCCCCGTACGCCGAACCCCGTACGTCCTGCCCCGTACGCCGAACCCCGAGCGCCGTCCGTTGCCCCCTGCGCCGCGACGGCGCCCTGTCGCGCCTCGCTCGGCGTCACGCCTTCGGCGCCACCTTCGAAAGCCCGTTGATGACGCGGTCCATCGCGTCGCCGCCCGTCGGGTCCGTCAGGTTCGCCAGCATCTTCAGTGTGAACTTCATCAGCAGCGGATGCGTCAGGCCGCGTTCCGTCGCGAGTTTCATGACCTTCGGGTTGCCGATGAGCTTCACGAAGGCGCGGCCCATCGTGTAATAGCCGCCGTAGGTCTCCTTGAGCACCTTCGGGTAGTGCAGCAGGGCGAGTTCGCGCTGTGCCGGGGTCGCGCGGGCGTGGGCCTGGACGATGACGTCCGCCGCGATCTGGCCCGACTCCATGGCGTACGCGATGCCCTCGCCGTTGAACGGGTTGACCATGCCGCCCGCGTCGCCGACGAGCAGCAGGCCCTTGGTGTAGTGCGGCTGGCGGTTGAACGCCATCGGGAGCGCCGCGCCGCGGATCGGCATCGTCATGTTGTCCGGGGTGTAGCCCCATTCCTCCGGCATCGACGCGCACCACGCCTTCAGCACCTCGCGCCAGTCCAGCTCCTTGTACGCGGAGGAGGAGTTGAGGATGCCGAGGCCGACGTTGGACGTGCCGTCGCCCATGCCGAAGACCCAGCCGTAGCCGGGCAGCAGCTTGTCGGGGCCCGGGCCGCGCCGGTCCCACAGCTCCAGCCAGGACTCCAGGTAGTCGTCGTCGTGGCGGGGCGAGGTGAAGTACGTCCGCACGGCCACGCCCATCGGGCGGTCCTCGCGGCGGTGCAGCCCCATCGCCAGCGACAGCCGCGTCGAGTTGCCGTCGGCGGCGACGACGAGCGGGGCGTGGAAGGTGACCGGGCTCTTCTCCTCGCCCAGCTTGGCGTGGACGCCGGTGATCCGGCCCGTGCGGGCGTCGGTGATCGGGGCGCCGACGTTGCAGCGCTCGTGCAGCCGGGCGCCGGCCTTCTGCGCCTGCCGGGCGAGCTGCTCGTCGAAGTCGTCGCGCTTGCGGACCAGGCCGTAGTCCGGGTACGCCGCCAGGTCCGGCCAGTCGAGCTGGAGCCGCTGGCCGCCGCCGATGATCCGCAGCCCCTTGTTGCGCAGCCAGCCGGCCTCTTCGGAGATGTCGATGCCCATCGACACGAGCTGCTTGGTGGCGCGCGGGGTGAGCCCGTCACCGCACACCTTCTCGCGCGGGAACGCGGTCTTCTCCAGCAACAGCACGTCCAGGCCCGCCTTGGCGAGGTAGTACGCGGTCGTGGAGCCGGCCGGACCGGCGCCGACGACGATGACGTCCGCGCTGTTCTCGGAGAGGGGCTGGGGCTCGGTCACAGCGGGTTCTCCCGAAGACTCGAAATCGTGTACCGGAGGGCACTGGTCCTGTGCAGTCTATGGGTGCGTACTGATCCCCCAGTGAAGGGCTGCCGCCATGACCCCTGTGACCGAACCGCTCCCCCTGGTGCAGCTCCGCGTCCCCACCGAGGAGGACGCCTTCGCCTGGCACCGCCTCTTCGACCACCCCGAGGTGATGGAGTTCCACGGCGGTACGTCGGCCGAGATGTCCGTGTACGAGGAGCTGACCGCCCGGCAGCGCCGCCACGACGCCGAGCGCGGCTTCTGCTTCTGGACGATGCTGGACGAATCCGGTGAGGTGATCGGGTTCACCGGCGCCCAGCCCTGGCCGCACGCGTCGTTCGGGCCGGTGGGCGAGATCGAGATCGGCTGGCGGCTGGGCCGGGCGCACTGGGGCCGGGGGTACGTGACCGCCGCCGCGCGGACCACGCTGGAGCGGGTACGGGCGGCGGGCGTCGGCCGGGTCGTGGCGATGGTGGACTCCCGTAACGCGCGCTCGGTCGCGGTGACGCGGCGGCTGGGGATGGAGCTGGCGGAGACGTACGTGGGTCCGGTGTCCCGGAAGGAGGCGTACTGCTTCCGGCTGGAGTTGTGACGCCGCGCGGCCGCCGCCCAGCCGGCGCGCACCCGGTGAGTGAGCCGGCGCGGGGGCGTACGGGCCGGCCGCCCGGGGGCGCGTCAGGCCCGTACGCCCCGGTGCAGCGCCACGATCCCGCCCGTCAGGTTCCGCCACGCCACCTTCGACCAGCCCGCCCCCTGGAGCCGGGCCGCCAGTGCGGGCTGGTCGGGCCAGTCGCGGATGGACTCGGCGAGGTAGACGTACGCGTCCGGGTTGGACGCCACGGCGCGCGCGACCGGCGGGAGCGCCCGCATCAGGTACTCCGTGTAGACGGTACGGAACGGCGCCCAGGTCGGGTGCGAGAACTCGCAGATCACGACCCGGCCGCCCGGCTTCGTCACCCGGTACAGCTCGCGCAGCGCCGCGTCGGTGTCGTGGACGTTGCGGAGGCCGAAGGAGATCGTCACCGCGTCGAAGACCTCGTCGGCGAAGGGCAGCCTCATCGCGTCGCCCGCCGTGAACGGCATCCAGGCGTGCCGCTTCTTGCCCTCCCGCAGCATGCCCAGCGAGAAGTCGCACGGCACGACGTACGCGCCGGTCGCGACGAACGCCTGCGAGGAGGTGGCCGTGCCGGCCGCCAGGTCGAGGACCTTCTCGGCGGGGCGCGCGTGCACCGCCTCGGCGACCTCCTTGCGCCAGCGCCGGTCCTGGCCGAGCGAGAGGACGTCGTTGGTGAGGTCGTAGTTCTCCGCCACGCCGTCGAACATCGAGGCGACTTCGTGCGGCTGCTTGTCCAGGGAGGCTCGGGTCACGCCCTCCATTGTGGCAGGGCGTGCCCGGTCGCCTGGGGCAGGGCACGCCCGCTCGCCCGTGGCAAGGCATGCTCGGTCTCCTGTTGCAGGGCATGCTCCGCCGCCCCGTGTCAGGGCAGCAGCCTCGGCCGCCGTTGCGCCGCCACGTCCTCCACCCAGCCGAAGAGCGCCACGGCCGCCGCGATCAGCACCCAGGCGATCCCGAACTGGAACCACGGGCTGTCGAGCGGCAGGTCGCGCTCGAAGGCGGGGATGTTCCACATCGCGTCGATCACCGGCACGCTCACCATCAGCGCGACCTCGTGCCAGAGGTAGATGGTCACCGCACGGGCGTTGAAGACCCGGACGACCCGGTCGGCCACCGGACGCCGCGCGAGCCACCCGAAGTCCGGCCGGAACCGCAACAGCAGCACCACGAACCCCGCGGACCACAGCGCCTGCGCGAGCGGGATGTCGTCCAGGTCGTAGCTGCCGTCCACCTGGTGGTGGAACGCCCGCCATCCGCCGACCGCCATCAGCGCGAGCGCCGCCGGGAGCACGCGCCCCGAGCGCAGCCGGTCGAGCAGCCCGTCGCGGTGCGCGAAACCGAGCAGCCAGCTGAAGAGGAAGACGGAGAGGTCGCCGAGCGCGGCGCCGAGCCGGCCGTCCGGCAGGGTCCACAGCGTCTCGAAGACCACGACCGGGACGAGCGACAGCAGCAGGGCGGGGAGCGGCGCTCGCCGGAAGAGCCTCAGCAGCACGGGCGAGAGCAGGACGAACCACAGATACGTCCGCAGGTACCAGAGCACCGCCCACGCCTGCTCGCCCCAGGCGTCGCCGGGCGGGTCCCCGACCGGCAGCACCCAGTAGAGGGCGTCGGCGCCCGGCAGCCATCCGTGGCGGGCCATGGCCACGACGAGAACGGCGCCGAACACCCACATCGGCACCAGCAGCCGCCGCAGTCTGCTCCGTACCGTCTCCGGCGGCAGCGCTCCCCTGCGGTGTGCGCCCGCCGTCAGGCGGGTCCCGTGCCGGGGCCGGGCGCGCCGACCGCCGGTGCGCTTGAGCTTCTGCCAGCGCAGCCGGCCGCCCGTGAGCGCCGTGACGCTGGAGTGGATCAGTACCAGATACATCAACTGCCGGTAGGCGATCTGCTGCAACGGCATCATCAGCAGATAGCGGTACTTCTCCTTGTCGAGCCGGAACGCGTAGGCCGTGCAGAGCAGTTGGACGAGGAGGACCGCCAGCCAGGCCAGCAGGGACGCCCGGAAGTCCACGAAGATCATCGCGTAGACGGTGAACACGTCGATGAGCGGCGCGAAGACGGGCGTGACGATCTGGAAGAGCACCACCAGCGGCATACCGACCCGGCCGAACCGGCCCGAGGGCCCCCTGTCCAGGACGGAGCCGCGGTGCTTCCACAGCGCCTGCATCGTGCCGTAACTCCAGCGGTAGCGCTGGCGCCAGAGCTGCCCGACGCTCGCCGGGGCCTCGGTCCAGGCGCGCGCGTGCTCCGCGTACACGACCCGCCGGCCGGCCCGGTGCAGGGCGATGGTGATGTCGGTGTCCTCGGCCAGGGTGTCCTCGCTCATGCCGCCGGCTTCGAGCACGGCCCGGCGGCGGAAGGCGCCGATCGCGCCGGGGATGGTGGGCATGCAGCCGAGGACGTCGTACATACGGCGGTCGAGGTTGAAGCCCATCACGTACTCGATGTGCTGCCAGGCCCCGATGACGGTGTCGCGGTTGCCGACCTTGGCGTATCCCGCGACGGCGCCGACCCGCCCGTCCCCGAACGGCTGCACCAACTCCCGTACGGTGTCGGGCTCGAAGACGGTGTCGCCGTCCATCATCACGACGAGGTCGTACGCGGCCTGCCGCACCCCGTTGTTGGGTCTGGGCTATCTCCCGTTTGACGCGGTCGGCGCGACCAGGGCCGATTTCGACATCGAGGGGGACGCGCTGACCGACAGCGCCTCCGTCGCCCTGCGGAACAAGGCGATCGTCCGGCTCCAGGAGGAGCGGGGGCTGGATGTCACGTACACCCTGCCGGTGATGCCCGACGGTCTGGAGAAGAGCGGTACGGCGCTGCTCTCCGACGCGGCGGAGCGCGGTGTGCGGCTCTCCGCCGTCAACGTCATGGCGATGAACTACGGGTCCTCGTACACCGGGAACATGGCCGTGTACGCGGAGCGGGCGGCGCGTGTGGCCCATGACCAGATCGCGTCCACGCTGGGGCTGTCGTCGGCGCGGGCGTGGCGGGCGCTCCACGTCACGGCGATGGCGGGCGTCAACGATGTCACGGGCGAGACCTTCACCCTCGCGGACGCCGCACGGCTGCGCCGTTTCGCCCGGGAGGAGGGGGTGGGGGCGCTCTCGATGTGGGCGACGTTCCGGGACCGGGCATGCGCGGACGGGGTGTCGACGGCCACGGCGTCCGACACGTGCAGCGGTGTCGAGCAGACGGCGGGGGCGTTCGCCGAGGCGCTGGCGTCGGACTGACCGGACCGGTGCCCACCCGGCGCCGGCCCGGCCCCGTACCGTATCCCTCCGCCGGAGCGCCCCCGTGTCTCAGGCGTCCGGGGCGGCGAAGGCGCTGATCCGCTGGGCTCCGTCGGCCGCGCCCGGGTGGCGGCTCGTCAGGTCCAGGCGCAGCCGGGAGCCGCGTACCGGGTCGAAGGTGATGACGGTGGGCGCGTCCGAGGCGGTGGCCCAGGTGACCGTCGCCCCGCGCACCGGGACGTAGCGGCGCCCGTCCCAGCAGGAGACTTCGACGGTGGCGGGCAGGGTGTGTGTCGCGTCGGTGGTGAAGGAGACCTCCACGCGGCGGAACCGGCGCTTGCGGGCCCAGGTCACCGTGACCCGGTCGGCCGCTCTGGCCCCGTTGAAGGCGGGCAGCAGCCGGGTGGCCGGCTTCTGGAAGGCGTTGGACCAGCCGGTGGCCGGATCGCCGTCCAGCATCGCCGAGGGCAGCGTCCCCGGCGCCCCCGAGTAACTGGCGTCCGCGAGCGGGTACGCCGGGGCGCCGGGCCCGGGGTCGGGTCCGAAGGGCGGGGCGGGCGGGACCGGCTTTCCGGTGGAGCCGGTGCCCCCGGTGGTCCGTACGGTGACGGTCGCCTTGCGCAGCCCCGCCGAGCGGGCGGTGACGGTGAGGGGCCCCGCCGCGGTGCCGGAGCGGACGATGGCCAGGGCCTTGCCGTGGAAGGCGGTGCGGGTGCTCGCCTGGTAGCGCTCGGCGCTCTCCTGGCGTCCGTTGTCGACACCGGCCAGCCGGCCGCCGGTGACCTGGAAGGAGATCAGGTGGTCGGCGTCGGGTACCAGGACGCCGTGCCGGTCGGTGATCTCCGCCGTCACGAAGCAGAGCGACGTGCCGCCGGCCTTCAGGGTCGTACGGTCCGGGGTGAGCCGTACGGAGTGGGCGGGGCCCGCGGTGCGCAGCACATCGGTGGCGACCACCCGGCCGTCCTGCCGGGCCACCGCCCTCAGCTCGCCGGGCGCGAACGGCACCTTCCAGGTGAGGTGGAGTTTCCCGGCGCTGCCGCCCGGGCTGGTGTAACTGCCGGGATACGGGCCGGAGGTGACGGTCTTGTCGTCGCCGGTGGCCTCGGTGGTCTCCAGATACGCGCGGCCGTCGCCGGTCGTCTTGGTGTCGAAGCGGCGTACGCCGAGCGATCTCCCGTCGAGGAACAGCTCCACGGTCGCGACGTTGGAGTACGCCCACACCTCGACGGTCTCGCCCGGCCGGTGGCCGGTCCAGTCCATGGGCAGCAGATGGACCATCGGTTCGGCGGTCCACTGGCTGCGGAAGAGGTGGTACATGTCCTTGGGGAAGCCCGCCGTGTCCACCGCGCCGAAGAACGACGCCTTGACCGGGAAGACGTCGTACGGCGTGGGCTCGCCGATGTAGTCGATGCCCGACCAGAGGAACTGCCCGGCGAAGAACTTCCGGTCCCGGTCCTTCTTCAGGCCGTACTCGCCGCTCATCGTCCACGCGGCGAGGTTGTTGTCGTACGAGGACGGCTCGCGCTTGCCCGGGGTGTGGTTCTCGCCGGTGTTGAGGTGCTCCGGGTCCTGGTAGCTGCCGCGGGTGGAGGTCTCGGAGGAGGACTCGGACTCGAAGAGGAACAGGTGCGGGTAGCGGGCGTGGAGGGCGTCCACCGAGGCGGCGGTGTTGTAGTTGAGGCCGAGGCCGTCGATCTTGGCGAGCATGAGGTCGGCGGGGGAGCCGGCGGCGGGGAGGTCGCGGTACTTGTCGGAGCCGATGACGACGGGCCGGGTGTCGTCGTGTGCCCTGACGGCGTCGATGAGGCGCTGGGCCATGGCCAGTCCCTCGGTGGTGGTCGAGTCGGTGATCTCGTTGCCGATGGACCACATGACGACGGCCGGGGAGTTGCGGGCCGCGTCGACCATCTCGGCGATGTCCGTCTCGCAGTGCTCGTCGAAGAAGCGGCCGTAGTCGTAGGTGTTCTTGCCTCTGCGCCAGCAGTCGAACGCCTCCACCAGCATGATGATGCCCAGTCGCTCGCAGACCGCGATCATCTCCGGAGAGGGCGGGTTGTGCGAGGTGCGGAAGGCGTTGACGCCCATGGACTTCATGATCGTCATCTGGCGCAGCAGGGCGTCGGTGCTGACGGCGGCGCCGAGCGCGCCGAGGTCGTGGTGGAGGTCGACGCCCTGGATCTTGGCGTAGGTGCCGTTGAGCGAGAACCCGTGGTCGGGGTCGATGCCGAAGTGCCGGAAGCCGAAGGGGGTGCGGTAGGTGTCGGTGGTCCGCCCGTCGACCCGTACCTCCGTCTCCAGGGCGTACAGCCGCGGGTTCTCGAACGACCACAGCTGGGGCCGGGTGACGTCCAGTTCCTGTGTGGCGGACTCCGTGGCGGCGGCTGCGACGGTGACGGGGGAACTCGTCCTGGCCACGGTGCGGCCCTCGGGGTCCTTGACCGTGGAGACGACGGTGACGCGCGCCCCGCTCTCCGACGCGTTGACGACGTCCGTCACCGCCCGTACGGTCGCGTGCCCGGTGCGCAGGGTGGCGGCCAGCTCCGGGGTGGTCACCCGGGTCCCCCAGCGCGCCACGTGCACGGGCTCGGTGACGACCAGCCGGGCGTGGCGGTAGATCCCGCTGCCCGAGTACCAGCGGCTGCTGGGCAGGCGGTTGCGTACCTCGACGGCGAGTACGTTGCGGGTGGCGCCGTCGGTGTGGACGAGGTCGGTGAGGTCGAGGGCGAAGCCGGTGTAGCCGTACGGGTGATTGCCGACGAGCCGCCCGTTGCAGTAGATGTTCGCGTCCATGTAGACGCCGTCGAACTCGACGGAGATCCGCCGGCCGGCCGACTCGCGCGGCAGGGTGAAGGACCGGCGGTACCAGCCGAGGCCGCCGGGGAGGAACCCGGTGTGGCTCCTGGTGCCCGATCCGGTCGTCGGGGTCAGCTCGATGCTCCAGTCGTGCGGCACCGTGACGGTACGCCAGCCGGAGTCGTCGTGGCCCGGGTCCTGGGCGTCCGCGTACGCACCGGTCGGGTCGGTGATCCCGCCGGGGTTGACCTGGGCGAAGCGCCAGCCGTCGGTGAGCGGGATGCTCCGCCGCCCGGGCGCGCCGAGGGGCGCGGTGGCGGAGCGCGCGGTGGCGCCCCGCGCGGGGGTGGCCGTGGCGAGCGCTCCCGCCACGGGGGCGACCGCTCCGGCGATCAGTAACGACCTGCGAGTGACGCCCATGCGATCCCCTTTGATCGGCCTGTTGGGTTCAGCGCACGGATTCTGACAGTTTCAAACAGGTGCATGTCAAGGGGGCGTGCGACGGGCCGGACGCGACGGGTGTGTCAGGCGCGGCGGTGCACCAGGCGTCCCGCGCACACCGTGGCGAGACAGCGCCCGTCCGCGTCGAACACGGCGAGGTCCGCACGGGCCCCGGGGCCGGTGATCGCGGGTCGCCCGGCGGCCGGCAGGACGAGAACGCCCACCCGCGCGGCGGCCGCGCGCAGCGCCGGGTCCTGTGCGACATACGCGTCGAGCACCGCGACCGCGCCCCGCTTCAGGACGGCGTGGATCCGCTCGCGCGGACTCGGGGCGTCGGGCAGCGGCCCCTCGTGGACGCGCCCGGGGCCGAGCGCACCGGCCCACTTCCGTACCCGCGCGGCGGGGAACCGTACCCGCAGCTCCTCGTACGTACCGACCGCGACGATCCGGTCCCGGCCGACCACCACGGCGCCGTCCGTGACCGGCGCACCGTCGCCGCCGCCGTCGTCGTCCCACGTGTACCGGAGCACGTCGGCCACGTGCAGGGTCTCCACCTCAGCGCCTCACAGAACCCGGTCCGACGGCAGGTCAGTTGGTGGCGATGAGCTTCAGCTCGGGGTGGGCCGTGCCGCCCTCGATCGCCGTCGACGAGATGTGCGACGCGACCCGCTCGTCGACCGGGTCGTTCGCCGGGTCGTCGTGGACCACCAGGTGCTCGTACGTCGTGGCGCGCTGCGCCGGGACGCGGCCCGCCTTGCGGATCAGGTCGATGATCTCCAGCCGGTTGGAGCGGTGCCTGGCGCCGGCCGAGGAGACGACGTTCTCCTCCAGCATGATCGACCCGAGGTCGTCCGCCCCGTAGTGCAGCGAGAGCTGGCCGACCTCCTTGCCGGTGGTCAGCCACGAGCCCTGGATGTGGGCGACGTTGTCGAGGAAGAGCCGGGCGATCGCGATCATCCGCAGGTACTCGAAGAGCGTGGCCTGCGTGCGGCCCTTGAGGTGGTTGTTCTCGGGCTGGTAGGTGTACGGGATGAACGCGCGGAAGCCGCCCGTCCGGTCCTGTACGTCGCGGATCATCCGCAGGTGCTCGATGCGTTCGGCGTTGGTCTCGCCCGTTCCCATCAGCATCGTGGACGTGGACTCGACGCCCAGCCCGTGCGCGGCCTCCATGATCTCCAGCCAGCGTTCGCCGGACTCCTTGAGCGGCGCGATCGCCTTGCGGGGCCGGGCGGGCAGGAGCTCGGCGCCCGCGCCCGCGAAGGAGTCGAGACCGGCGGTGTGAATGCGCTGGATGGCCTCCTCGACGGAGACCTGGGAGATCCGGGCCATGTGCTCGATCTCGGAGGCGCCGAGGGAGTGGATGACGAGCTGCGGGTACGCCTGCTTGATCGCCGCGAAGTGCTTCTCGTAGTACTCGACGCCGAAGTCCGGGTGGTGCCCGCCCTGGAACATGATCTGCGTACCGCCCAGTTCGACGGTCTCCGCGCAGCGGCGCAGGATGTCGTCGAGGTCGCGGGTCCACCCCTTGGCGGTGTCCTTGGGCGCTGCGTAGAAGGCGCAGAACTTGCAGGCCGTCACACAGACGTTGGTGTAGTTGATGTTCCGCTCGATGATGTACGTCGCGATGTGCTCCGTACCGGCGTACCGGCGGCGGCGGGCGCCGTCGGCCGCGGCGCCCAGCGCGTGCAGCGGCGCCGAGCGGTAGAGGTCGAGGGCCTCCTCGGGGGTGATGCGCCCACCCGCGGCTGCACGGGCCAGAACGGACGTGAGGTCGGCCTTCTCGGTCACCGGGGCGGGTCCTTCCCAAGGGGTTGTCACGACCGATTCAGCCTACGCCAGGCTCCGCGGTGGTCGGCGGGCGCCATGGCGGGCGGGTGTCCGCGTGTACCGCTCACTCCTTGGTGAGGGTTCCCTCCGGGGTGCCCGCGCCCTCCTCGGCGGACACGTAGCGCAGGGTGGTGCCGGAGGTGCGCGTGAACGTCAACTCGGCGGAACCGCCCGTGGTGCACAGGGACTGCGTACCGCGCTTCGACGCGTCCGTACGCTCCTCGACGCGCAGCACATCGGCGGTGGCGGAGACCAGCTTGCCGACGCCGAAGCACTCCACGGTCTTGCCGAGCACGGTGATCCGGGTCGTCGTACGGACGATGTCCTCGCCCTGCGCGCCCTTGACGAACACGGCGGTGAGCGTGCCGTGCGGCAGTCCGCTGCGCTCGGTGACCGGCCCGCTCCAGGTGCCGACGAAGGACGCGGGCACCCCGGCGGGGGCGGCCTCCGAGGTACGGCCCGAGGGGACGCCGTCGGAGGGTTCGCGGGTGGCGGGGATGGTCTGGGACGGGCGGCTCGCGGCGTCGCCGTTCTCGTCGCCGGACGTGGTGCCGCGCATCTGGTTGAGGAGGAGGGTGCCGCCGACCGTCACCGCGGCGAGGACGCCCGCCACGGCGAGGGCGACGGTGCAGCTCACCCGGCGCACGGGGCGGCGGGGCGCGGCGCCGGGCACATGGGTGGCGGCCGTACCGGAACCGTCCCCGTGGCCCGGGGCGGGACGCGTACGCAGATCGGCGGAGACCGAGAAGGTCCGCCGGGCGTCCTGGTCCGCCGGGGTGCCCACCGTGGGCGGCGCGGTGGGCGGCGGCGTGTGCGGCACGGGCAGGGGTACGGGCGGGCCGAAGGAGCCGAGGGAGGAGCTGGCGGAGGGGGCGGTGAGGGGCGGGCCGCCGACGGAGGCGCTGCTGAAGGGCACGGGGCCGGTCTGCTCGGGCTCGGGACCGGGGCCGGTCCGCACAGGAGCGGGGCCGGGGCCGAAACCGTCCTCGGTCGCCTGGCCGGGCCCGGCCGTCTGTTCCGGCCCGGGGTGTCCGGGCGGCGCGTCGGGGCCGTGCCCCGCCGTCTCCAGGTCCAGCAGCCGCACCACCGCCCGGCTGACCTCCTCGACCAGCGGTCCCGGCAGCCAGCCGCCCGCCACCAGCGCCCCCGCCCCGTCGGCGGCGAGGAGCCGGCCGACCTCGGCTGGAGCGGGCCGCGCCGCCGCGTCCTTGGCCAGGCAGCGCGCGACGACATCCCGCAACTCGCCCCGCAGCGTGCCGAGATCGGGCTCCTCGTGCACCACCTTGTAGAGCAGTGCGGCGGCCGAAATGTCACCGGGGAAGGGGCTCCGCCCGGTCGTGGCGTACGTGAGGACCGCGCCCATCGAGAACACGTCGGCCGCGCCGGTGACGGCCCGGCCGAGTATCTGCTCGGGCGCCATGTACCCCGGTGAGCCGACCGAGACGCCCGTCGAGGTGAGCGAGGCGGTACTGCCGTCGGTGGCGCGGGCGATACCGAAGTCGATCAGCCGGGGGCCGTCCAGGGCGAGCAGTACGTTCGACGGCTTGACGTCCCGGTGGATCAGCCCCAGGGCGTGGACGGCCGCCAGCGCCTCCGCGAGACCGGCGCCCAGCGCGCGTACGGAGGTCTCGGGCAGCGGCCCGTGGCTCGCGACGGCCTGGGTCAGCGAGGGGCCCGCCACATAGCCCGTGACCACCCACGGAATGTCCGCCTCCGGGTCCGCGTCCAGCACGGGCGCCGACCAGCGCGGCCCGCCGGGACCGGTGCCGACCCGCCGGGCCGCGTCCACCTCGCGCCGGAAGCGGGCCCGGAACTCCTCGTCCGCCGCGTAGCGCGGATGGACGGCCTTGACCGCGACCGTACGGCCGCCCGCCGAGCGCCCGAGATAGACACGGCCCATCCCACCGGCGCCCAGCCGCCCGAGCAGCCGGTACGGGCCGATGGCCGGCGGATCGCCTCTGTCGAGCGGCTGCATGCCGGTCCCCCCTGTCGAAGGCGTGCCTCACGGCGTGCCCTTCGTCCCTGTGGGAAGCACCTTAGGAGTCAGACGGTCAGCAGTTCCACCGGGACATCGGCGGGGAATCCGGTCGTCGGTCCCGTCCGGCGCGCGAACTCCGCCACCCCGGCGAGCTGGTCGGGGCCGAAGCGGAAGTCGAGCGTCGTGAAGTACCGCTCCAGCAGTTCCGCGTCGAAGGTCTCCCAGCGCGCGGCGTGCTTGGCGACCGTCGCCACCTCGACCAGGGAGAGGTCCCGGGAGGCGAGGAACGTCCGGTGGACCTCCCGGACCAGCTCCGGCTCGCGCGCCAGGTACTCCTTGCGCGCCGCCCAGACCGCGAAGACGAACGGCAGCCCGGTCCAGTCCTTCCACATCTGCCCCAGGTCATGGACCTGGAGCCCGAGCCGGGGCGCGTCGTGGAGCGAGGCGCGCAGGGCTGCGTCGCCGATGAGGACGGCCGCCTCGGCCTCCCGCATCATCAGGCCGAGGTCCGGCGGGCAGGTGTAGTAGTCGGGGCTTACGCCGTACTGCTCGCTCAGCAGGAGCTGGGCCAGCCGTACCGAGGTACGGGACGTGGAGCCCAGGGCGACACGGGCGCCGTCGAGCTGGTCCAGCGGGACCTGCGAGACGATCACGCACGACATGACGGAGCCGTCGCAGCCGACCGCGAGATCGGGGAAGGCGACGAGATCGTCGGCGTTGCGGAGGAATTCGACGAGGGTGACGGGGGCGATATCCAGCTCGCCGCGCACGAGTCGTTCACTGAGCTTCTCCGGAGTGTCCTTCGTCAGTTCCAGATCAAGAAGGGATCCGGTCCTGGCGAGCCCCCAATAGAGGGGCAGGCAGTTCAGGAACTGGATATGGCCGACGCGCGGGCGGGTGCCGCGGCCGCCGCTGCCGCCGGCCTCGCCGTGGTCCTCGCCGTCGCCCCCGGCGGGGCCGGGCGCACCCGCCGCCGCTGCCGCCGCCCGGGTCTCCGCTGTCGCTTCTGCCGCTGACTTTTCCTCTGGACTGTCCACAGCGTGAGGCTAGACCCGTGCCGTACGGGGAAGTGCTCCGGGGGCGCGGAGCCGGGCCTGTGTCGCCCGGCCGGCCACCCCGTGGCACCCCCTTGGCGACCCCGTTTCGTCAGCACGTCGGGCCCTTATACAAACGTCCGGGTGAAGTGATCTTTCCCTCTACCGCTGCGCACAGGGTGCGTGCTAGGCTCGCCGCAAGTTGCAGTTTGGTTTCCCTTGCAGTACAGAGCCTGCGGAGCATGTGACCCGCAGGCTTTTGTAGTTTTCAGACTTCTTTGCAGGTTCTGGAGCAGGGCAACCCTTTGGCCCAAGGAGGGCTTATGGCTACCGGAACCGTCAAGTGGTTCAACGCTGAAAAGGGCTTCGGCTTCATCGCCCAGGACGGCGGCGGCCCGGATGTCTTCGTCCACTATTCCGCGATCAACGCAAGCGGCTTCCGTGCCCTTGAGGAGAACCAGGTAGTGACCTTCGACGTCACTCAGGGTCCGAAGGGCCCGCAGGCGGAGAACGTCACCCCGGCCTAGTTGCCAGGTCCGGCGATCGCGGACGTCTTACACGCAGTACCCAAGGAGCCCTGCTTCTCCCACTCGGGTGGGGAAGGCGGGGCTCCTGCCTTTATCCCGCGCCTACCCCGCCCGCCTCCTGGAATTCCCCGAGGATTCGAGGAGAACGACTGTTCACCGTATACGACCCTTTACGTGTACAGGCCGGCTATCTCCGCCGCGAAGTCCTCGGCGATCGCCGCACGCCGCAGCTTCAGGGTGGGCGTGAGATGGCCCGCCGCCTCCGTGAAGTCCACGTCGAGGATGTGGAAGCGGCGGATGGACTCCGCGCGGGAGACCAGCCGGTTCGCCTCGTCGATCGCCCGCTGGAGCGCGGCGCGCAACTCCTTGTCGTGGACGAGGGCGGCGAGCGGCGCGCCCTGCTTCCCCCGCATCAGCCGCCAGTGCGCCAGGCCCTCCGGCTCCAGCGTGATCAGGGCGCCCGCGTAGGGACGGTTGTCGCCGACCACCAGACACTGGCTGACCAGCGGGTGGGCGCGCAGCCAGTCCTCCAGCGGCGCCGGGACGATGTTCTTGCCGCTGGACGTGATGATGACGTCCTTCTTGCGCCCGGTGATCGTCAGATAGCCGCCCGCGTCCAGCGCCCCCAGATCCCCGGTGGCCAACCAGCCGTCCGCCGCCCACGTACCGGCCCCCACCTCCGCGCCCGCCTCCGGGTCCGGCTCCAGAGTCCGTACGGCCTCGCCGCGCTCCGCGTCCCAGTAGCCCGCGAAGACATGGGCGCCGCGCAGCAGCACCTCCCCGTCGTCCGCGATCCGTACGGAGGTACCGGGCATCGGCCAGCCGACCGTGCCCAGCCGGGGTTTGAGCGGCGGGGTGACGGTCGACGCCGCCGTGGTCTCGGTCAGCCCGTACCCCTCGAAGGTCACCACCCCGGCGCCCGAGTAGAACGCGGCCAGCCTGCGCCCGAGCGGGGAGCCGCCGCAGATCACATACTTCACCCGGCCGCCCAGGGCGGCCCGGATCCGCCGGTAGACCAGTGGTTCGTAGAGCGCCCGCAGGGCCCGCAGCCCGAACGACGGGCCGGGCCCCTCGCCGTGTACGGCCGCCTCGACCGCCGCGCCGTACGCCTGGGCGATCCGCGCGGCGCGGTCGAAGGAGGCGCCCCGGCCCATCCGCTCCGCCGTGGCGCGGCCCGTGTTGTAGACCTTCTCCAGGACGTACGGGATGGCCAGCAGGAACGTCGGCCGGAACCCGGCCAGGTCCGCGAGCAGGTCCTCGGTCCTGATGGAGGGCGCGTGGCCCAGCCGGACCCGCGCGCGCAGACAGCCGATCGCGACCATCCGGCCGAAGACATGGGAGAGCGGCAGGAAGAGAAGCGTGGACAGCGTGCCGGACGCGTCGGACGGAACGGGCCCGTCCGACACGGCGGATCCGTCCGACGGGGCGGCCGGGGCGTACCGCTCCTGGCCCGGCGCCTTGAAGACCGGGTGCAGCAGTTCGATCGCGTTGTCCACCTCGGCGAAGAAGTTGCCGTGCGTGAGGACGCAGCCCTTGGGGCGCCCCGTGGTCCCCGAGGTGTAGCTGACAGTCGCGACGGAGTCGGGGCCGAGGGCCGCCCGCCGTACGGTGACGTCCTCGTCCGGGATGTCCCGCCCCGCCGCGCACAGGGTGTCCACGGCGCCCTTCTCCACCGTCCACAGCCGGGTGAGCCCGGGCAGCCGGTCCCGTTCCTGGCGGATCAGCCGCGCCTGGATCCCGTCCTCGACGACGCAGGCGACGGCGCCCGAGTCCTGGAGGATCCAGCGGACCTGGAAGGCCGAGGAGGTCGGGTAGATGGGGACGGTGACCAGGCCGGCGGCCCAGGCGGCGAAGTCCAGCAGCGTCCACTCGTAGGTCGTACGGGACATGATCGCGAGCCGGTCGCCGGGGCGCAGCCCCTGCGCGATCAGCCCTTTGGCGACGGCCAGCACCTCGGCGGCGAAGGCGGCGGCGGTGATGTCCTGCCACTGCGCGCCGCTGCCGCTCCTGCCGCTGCCGCTCCTGCCGCGCCCCGGCCTGGTCCTGGCCGCCGGCGCGGCCCCGGTCCGCTTGCGGCTGATGACGACCGCGTCCGGCGCCTCACGGGCGTTGTCGAAGGGGATGCCCGCGAGCGAGCCGCGCCGTACGGGTTGCGCGAGCGGCGGTACGGACACCTCTCTGACCACCCCGTCCTGCCAGACCTTCGCGGGCTCGACCAGCGGCGGTACGGACACCGGCACCGGCAGCGGTACGGGTACGGCGGTGGCGGGCAGAGCGTCGGCGGGCGGGGCGTCGGACACGGGGGTGCTCCTCGTTCGGCCTTGCTGTACTGGCTGTAGCCATGATGCGCGGGTCAGGCGCGTTCGAGCCGAGTCCCCGCACAGCCCGAAGCGTTCGATGATCCCGCAGCTCCCGCCCCTTCAGTAGCCTTACTGATGGTCACGCTACGACCGCGCAGGGATTCAGGACAACGGCCGGCCGCCATCTGCACTTCTCCGGCACAGCACCCGGCCGATTCCTCACCGAAAAACTCGGACTTCCCCAGCCGGTCCCGCCGAGACGGCGGCGAGCAGGGCGGCGGACTCGCGTGGCCCCCGTGGCCCCCGCCCCCACGCCCGCTCCCCCTGCCGGGCCCCTGACCCTGTCCTGACCAGCCTACGGCCCGGCAACAGCCGCGCCCCCGCTACTCGTTGTGCAGCACCTCCGCGATGGTGAGGCGCGCGTCGGCCTGCGCGGAGAATGCCTGCTTGAGGGTGACGTAGGACTGCGTGCCGGCCAGCGCGCCCGCGGGCAGGCCGTCGGTGGCGGTGTCGCCTACGAGACGGGGCTCGTCGCCCCCGGCGACCTGAGCCGGCGGAGCCGCTGAGCCCGCCCCTGGAAGGCGCTACGGGGCGACGTCAACGGGACGGTGTCGACGGAACGACGGGCGTCACTGAACGGCGCCGTCCTCCTGCGCCCGGTTGGCCTCCAGCCGGGCCTTCGCGGTGTCGACCTTGCCGACGATCTGCTGGGACATGGCGTCGCGCTGCTTGCGCAGCAGAACGAAGCTGAGCGGCGCCGAGATGACGATGGCGAGCAGCAGCACCCAGATGAAGTTCGAGTCGCCGAGCCCCTTGGGCAGTACGCCGACCTGGACCAGTCCGGCGACGACGACGAAGCTGGCGACGAAGATTCCCAGGCGCATCGCGGTGTACCGGAGGGTGGCGCCTGTCTTCACAGCGGTCACAGCGGGCCTTCTCTCTTCTTCCGTATGGGCGAAAGGCGTACCACCAGTGAAGCACGCACCGTTCAGCGCCGGTCCAGCGGGAGCAGCATCGTGATGTCGTCGCGGTTGTCGCCCGGGGCGACCCTGATCGCGTCCGGCACCCGGCCGACCTCCTTGTAGCCGCAGGCCGCGTAGAACGCGTCGGCGCCGGTGCCGCCCCGGCAGGTGAGCCGTATCGCCTCGATGCCCTCGACGGAGCGTGCCGCGTCGGCCGCGGCGGCCATGAGGTCGCGGCCGTACCCCCGGCCCTGGTACCGGGGGTGGACCATCACCGTGTAGAGCCAGAGCCAGTGGCGCATCAGCCGGTGGGTGTTGAGGGTGAGGAAGGCCACCGCGGCGACGGCGCCCTCCTCGTCGTACCCGACCAGCAGCCGGGTGCGGCCTTCTGCCATCGTCGCGAAGTGTCTGACCAGCTCGGGCCGGATGTCCTCGGCCGTCACCGGCGGTACGAACCCCACCGCGCCACCGGCGTTGGAGACATCCGTCCACAGGGCGAGGACCCCGTCGCTCAGGGCGCGGTCCACCGCCGGGTCCAGCTCGAATATGAGCGCCATCGGAAGCCCCGTCTCAGACCCGCATCGCCTGCGGGGTCTCGCGGCGGTCCGGGTCCGGGCCCGGGTACTCGCGGATGATCTCGTAGCGGGTGTTCCGCTCGACGGGGCGGAAGCCCGCGTCGCGGATGAGGTCGAGCAGATCCTCACGGCCGAGCTTGTTGGGCGTGCCGTAGTTGTCCGCGTCGTGCGTGATCTTGTACTCGACGACCGAGCCGTCCATGTCGTCCGCGCCGTGCTGGAGGGCGAGCTGCGCCGTCTGCACGCCGTGCATCACCCAGAAGACCTTGACATGGGGGACGTTGTCGAAGAGCAGCCGGGAGACCGCGAAGGTCTTCAGCGCCTCGGCGCCGGTCGCCATCGACGTACGCGCCTGGAGGCGGTTGCGGATCTTGCCGTCCTTCATGTCCACGAAGTCGTGCTGGTAGCGCAGCGGGATGAAGACCTGGAAGCCGCCGGTCTCGTCCTGGAGTTCACGCAGCCGCAGGACGTGGTCCACCCGGTGCCGGGGCTCCTCGATGTGCCCGTACAGCATCGTGCACGGGGTCTTGAGCCCCTTCTCGTGTGCGAGGCGGTGGATGCGCGACCAGTCCTCCCAGTGGGTGGCGTGGTCCACGATGTGCTGCCGGACCTCCCAGTCGAAGATCTCGGCGCCGCCGCCGGTCAGCGACTCCAGGCCGGCCTCGATCAGCTCGTCGAGGATCTCGGAGGCGGAGAGCCCCGAGATCGTCTCGAAGTGATGGATCTCGGTGGCGGTGAACGCCTTGAGGGAGACCTCGGGCAGGGCCTCCTTGAGCGCGCTGAGCGAGCGCGGGTAGTACCGCCACGGGAGCGTCGGGTGGAGGCCGTTGACGATGTGCAGCTCGGTGAGGCTCTCGCCCTCCATCGCCTTGGCGAGGCGGACGGCCTCCTCGATGCGCATCGTGTACGCGTCCTTCTCGCCCGGCTTGCGCTGGAACGAGCAGTACGCGCACGACGCGGTGCACACGTTCGTCATGTTGAGGTGGCGGTTGACGTTGAAGTGGACCACGTCGCCGTTCTTACGGGTCCGCACCTCGTGGGCGAGTCCGCCGAGCCAGGCGAGGTCGTCCGACTCGTAGAGGGCGATGCCGTCTTCGCGCGTCAGCCGCTCACCGGCCAGGACCTTGGCTTCCAGCTCGCGCTTGAGACCCACATCCAGGACAGATGCAGTCATCAGGCCGCCTCCCATACGTCTACCAATCGGGCCAGTCGAGCCTACGCCCTCCGACCGACAGAACCCGAGGCGGCCCTCGGGCAGTCCTCGGTCGGTCCTCGGTCAGTCCTCGGGCAGTTCGCCCACCCTGTTCTCCCACTTCGTGGAGAGCACGATGGTCGTACGGGTCCGGGAGACGCCCTTCGTACCGCTCAGCCGCCCGATCGTCTTCTCCAGACCGTCGACGTCGCTCGCGCGCACCTTGAGCATGTACGAGTCGTCGCCCGCGATGAACCAGCAGTCCTCGATCTCCCCGAGGTCGCGCATCCGGCGCGCCACGTCCTCGTGGTCGGCGGCGTCGGAGAGCGAGATCCCGATCAGCGCGGTGACGCCGAGGCCGAGCGAGGCGGAGTCGACGGTGGCGCGGTAGCCGGTGATGACGCCCGCCGCTTCGAGACGGTTGATGCGGTCGGTGACGCTGGGCCCGGAGAGCCCGACGAGCCGGCCCAGCTCCGCGTACGAGGCTCTGCCGTTCTCCCTGAGGGCCTGGATGAGCTGCCTGTCCACGGCGTCCATATGCCTGAAACCTTCCATTATTCAGTGATCCCGCAAAGATATAGAGAGAATCTAAGGCATGAAGAGGCGAAGTCCTGCGAATTTACCAAATGATCAAACGAATGATCAGCCGTGGCTCAGCCCGTCGCCCCGCGCACGGGAGCCCCCCAGCTCCCCCTCCCAACGGCGGTACAGCCCGTGCTCCACCCCGGCCGCGTCCAGCACCCGCCCGGCGACGAAGTCGACCAGGTCCTGGATGTGCGTCGCCCCCGCGTAGAACGCCGGTGAGGCGGGCAGCACCACGGCTCCCGCCCGGTCCAGCGTCACCAGGTGCTCCAGCGTCTGCCCGTTCAGCGGCGTCTCCCGTACGGCGACGACCAGCTTCCTGCGCTCCTTCAGCGTGACGCTCGCCGTCCGCTGGAGCAGGTCCTTCGAGAGCCCGAGCGCCACCCCGGCCACGCACGCCGTCGAGGCGGGCACGATCAGCATCCCCTTCGAGGGGTACGAACCGGAGGACGGCCCGGCCGCCAGGTCCCCGGCGGCCCAGTGCCGTACGTCCGAGAGATCGGACGCCGGCCCGCCCGTGAAGGTCCCCGGCTTGCCGTCGGCGCCGCGCGCCAGCCAGGCGGCCAGGTCCTCCCGCCAGTGCGCGTCCCGGAAGGCGATGCCCGTCTCGTCGAGCAGCGTCAGCCGGGACGCCCTGCTGACGACGAGGTCGACGCTCTCGCCGGCCGCCAGCAGCCCGCGCAGCACGGCCGCGGCGTACGGCGTCCCCGACGCGCCGGAGACCCCGACGACCCAGGGGCGCCTCGGCCGGGGCGGACTGTGGTGGTCTGCGTTCGATCCGGGCTTCACGGTTCCGAGCCTATCCGGCGGCCCCGGTCAGGAACCGACGGCCGGGTCCCGGACGTTCTCCGCAGAAGGGAGCCACATGGATCACCGTGGACCACAGGGGGCCTGCGATGCCGTACTCACCCGTCGGACCGACCACCTCGACCGCCTCGACCCCGCGTACCCGCGCCGACCGTGTGAAGGGCGCCGCCGCGCTGATGGCCGGGTGGGTCGCGCTGCTCTGGATCCTGGAGGCGGTGAACACCGCGACGGGCTCGCTGAGCACGTACGGGCTGAGCCCGCGCGACTTCGGTGAGCTGCGCGACGTCATCCCGATGGCGTTCCTGCACCACGGCTTCGACCATCTCGCGTCCAACACCGTGCCCCTGCTGATCCTCGGCTTCCTCGCCGCGCTCAACGGGCTGCGGAGGTTCGCCGCCGTCATCCTGACGATCATGGTCGTCGGGGGTCTGGGCGTCTGGCTCACCGCCGCCGACCACTCGGTCACGGCGGGCGCCTCGGGCGTCGTCTTCGGGCTGCTCGGCTATCTGCTGGTGCGCGGCTTCGTGGACCGCAGCGCGGTGGACATGGTGACCGGCCTGCTGGTGCTCGCGGTGTACGGCTCGGCGCTCTGGGGCGTCCTGCCGACCAACCCGGCGGTGAGCTGGCAGGGCCATCTCTTCGGGCTGATCGGCGGGGTCATGGCCGCCTTCATGTTCCGCAGGAAGCCGCCCGTGAACGAACTCATAGGCTGAGGCCCGCGCACCCGCGGGCCGCGCGCCCCGCTCACCTCACAGCGTGAGGCCCCGCACCAGCAGATCCAGCAGCGCGCAGACGAACAGGGCGATCCCGATGAACCCGTTCACCGAGAAGAACGCCCGGTTCAGGCGCGACAGGTCGTGGGGCCGCACGATGGTGTGCTCGTAGAGGAAGGCGCCCGCGACGATCACCAGCCCGGTCCAGAAGAACACCCCGGCGCCGGTGGCCAGCGCATACCAGACCAGCAGCACCGTCGTCACGGCATGGCACGCGCGCGCCCCGTACAGCGCCCCCGGGACCCCGAAGCGCGCCGGTACGGAGAGCACCCCGTGCGCCCGGTCCGCCTGGACGTCCTGGCAGGCGAAGATCAGGTCGAAGCCGCCGATCCAGATCCCCACCGCCAGACCCAGGATGACCGCGTCCCACGACCAGGACCCGGTGACGGCGAGCCAGGCGCCGACCGGGCCGATGGCCTGGGCGAGACCGAGGATGGCGTGCGGGTAGTGCGTGAACCGCTTCCCGTACGGATAGACCACCATCGGGATCACGGCGATCGGCGCGAGCGCGAGACAGAGCGGATTGAGCGCCGCCGCCGCCCCGAGGAAGACGACGACGGCGATCAGCGCGCCCGTCCACGCGGACCGTACGGAGACCGCGCCCGTCACCAGTTCGCGCCCCGCCGTGCGCGGATTGCGGGCGTCGATCTCGCGGTCGATGATCCGGTTGCACGCCATCGCGAACGTACGGAGCCCGACCATCGCGACCGTGACCAGCAGCAGCCGGCCCCAGTGCACGTTCCTGTCGAGCTGGAACATCGCGGTCAGTGCGGCGATGTAGGCGAAAGGCAGCGCGAAGACCGAGTGCTCGATCATCACGAGGCGCAGGAAGGCCTTTGTCCGGCCCGGCTGCGGTACTGCCGCCGCTGCGCTGGTCACAGCCCGTACTCCCTCCACCGGCGGTCGACTTTCGCCGCCGTCTGCGGGTCGGACTCGACCATCTCGGGCCAGCCCCCGTCCCGCGTGTACCCCTCCTCGGGGAGCTTGCGCGTCGCGTCGATCCCCGCCTTGCCGCCCCAGAACTGCTGGTACGACGCGTGGTCGAGATGGTCGACCGGGCCCTCGACGACGGTGAGGTCGCGCGCGTAGTCGGTGTTGCCCAGCGCCCGCCAGGACACCTCGTGCAGATCGTGCACATCGCAGTCCGCGTCCACGACCACGATCAGCTTGGTCAGCGACATCATGTGCGCGCCCCAGATGGCGTGCATCACCTTCTGCGCGTGTTTGGGGTACTTCTTGTCGATCGAAACGATCGCACAGTTGTGGAAACCGCCCGACTCCGGGAGGTGATAGTCCACGATGTCCGGCACGATGATCTTCAGCAGCGGCAGGAAGAACCGTTCCGTCGCGCGCCCCAGCGGCCCGTCCTCCGTCGGCGGCCGGCCGACCACGATCGACTGGAGCAGCGGCCTCTTCCGCATCGTCACACAGTCGATGGTGAGCGCGGGGAACTCCTCCTGCGGGGTGTAGAAGCCGGTGTGGTCCCCGAACGGGCCCTCCGGCAGCGTCTTCCCCGGCTCCAGCCACCCCTCGATGACGACCTCGGCGTGGGCCGGGACCTGGAGCGGCACGGTCTTGCAGTCGACCATCTCGATCCGCCGCCCCTGCACGAACCCCGCGAACAGGTACTCGTCGATGTCGCCGGGCAGCGGCGCGGTGGAGGCGTACGTGACGGCGGGCGGGCACCCGAACGCGATGGCGACCGGCAGCCGCTCCCCGCGCTTGGCCGCCACCTGGTAGTGGTTGCGGCTGTCCTTGTGGATCTGCCAGTGCATCCCGATGGTGCGCCGGTCGTGGCGCTGGAGCCGGTAGAGCCCGAGATTGCGGACGCCGGTCTCCGGGTGCTTGGTGTGCGTCAGCCCGAGGTTGAAGAAGGAGCCGCCGTCCTGGGGCCAGGTGAAGAGCGCGGGCAACTGGTCGAGATCGACGTCGTCACCCATGAGGACGGTTTCCTGGACCGGCGCTTCCTTGATCTTCTTCGGCGGTACATGGGTCATCGCGCCGAGCTTCCCGAACGCCTCGCGCACCCCGATGAAGCCCTGCGGCAGCTCGGGCTTGAGCAGGCCGCCGATCTTGTCGCTGATGTCGCTGTAGGCGTTCAGCCCGAGCGCCTTGAGGAGCCTGCGGTCCGTCCCGTACACGTTCATCGCCAGCGGCATCGAGGAGCCGCGCACGTTCTCGAAGAGCAGCGCGGGCCCGCCGGCCTTGTTCACCCGGTCCACGATCTCCCCGACTTCCAGATACGGGTCGACTTCGGCCTTGATGCGCTTGAGGTCGCCGTCGCGCTCCAGCGCCCGGAGGAGCGAGCGAAGATCGTCGTAAGCCATGGGATCCAGTATCGGCTACTCGGTACGCTGGACCTGTCACGGGGGCCGCGATCCGGTCTCGAACTCCACGACCAGGGGGAGCGCCATGCTTCGGGTGCTGATGATTCTGGTGCCGCTGGCTCTCAGCATCTACGCGTTCATCGACTGCATCACCACCGAGGAGCAGGAGGTCAAGTACCTCCCGAAGCCCATCTGGGCGATCCTGGTGCTGCTCTTCCCGCTGGTCGGCTCGGTGGCCTGGCTCATCGTGGGCCGGGAGCGCAAAGCGGCGCCGCGGCGCGGCGGCTGGGTGGCCCCGGACGACAACCCCGACTTCCTGAAGTCCCTCAAGGACCGCAAGGACGACGACGGGAACGACGCGCCCTCCCAGGAAAAGGCCGAGGCCGCCGGGACCGCCGAGGGCGACGACTCCACGCATCTCCAGCGGTGGGAGGCCGATCTGCGCCGCCGCGAGGAGGAGATCGAGCGGCGTGAGAAGGGCGGCGGCAGCGCGGACGACACCCCGCCGAAGCCCTGACGGCCGTGTACGGGGCCGACGGCGCCGACGAGGCACGGGCGCGGGCGTGGCTGGCGACCGCCGTCGAGGAGGCGCGGGCCGGGCTGGCCGAGGGCGGCATCCCGATCGGCGCGGCGCTGTACGGCGCGGACGGGGCGCTGCTCGGCCGGGGCCGCAACCGGCGCGTACAGGAGGGGGATCCGTCCCTGCACGCCGAGACGGCCGCCTTCCGGGCCGCGGGGCGGCAGCGCTCGTACCGGGGCACGACGATGGTGACGACGCTCTCGCCGTGCTGGTACTGCAGCGGGCTGGTACGGCAGTTCGGGATCTCGCGGGTGGTGATCGGGGAGGCGGAGACCTTCCACGGCGGCCATGACTGGCTCGCGGAGCACGGCGTGGAGATTGTGCTGCTCGACGCGGCGGAATGCGTGGCACTGATGCGGGAGTTCATCGGGCGCAGCCCGGAGCTGTGGCACGAGGACATCGGCGAGGAGTGAGAATCACCCCCCGGTGGACGGACGAAGAGGCGCCCCGCGCGGCATGATCCGCGCGGGGCGCCTCCGCATGTGGCTCTGTTGCTACGTGGCTCTGTTTGCCGCTACGCGGCCGCTCGGGTCAGACGCCCGCGTACGAGTGCTTCCCGGAGACGAAGATGTTGACGCCGTAGTAGTTGAAGAGCCAGCAGCCGAAGGCGATCAGGGCCAGATAGGCGGCCTTGCGCCCCTTCCAGCCGGCCGTGGCGCGCGCGTGCAGGTAGGCGGCGAACGCGACCCAGGTGATGAAGGACCAGACCTCCTTGGGGTCCCAGCCCCAGTAGCGGCCCCACGCGTCGCCCGCCCAGATCGCGCCCGCGATGATGGTGAAGGTCCAGAGCGGGAAGACGGCGGCGTTCACGCGGTACGCGAACTTGTCGAGCGTCGCCGAGGCGGGCAGCCGCTCCATGACGGAGGTGGCGAAGGCGCCCGGCTTGAGCCCGGCGGCCAGCTTCGACTCGTACCGCTCCCGGAAGAGGTAGAGCAGCGTGGCGACCCCGCCGACGTAGAAGACCGCGCCGCAGAAGATCGCGGTGGAGACGTGGATCCACAGCCAGTACGAGTGCAGGGCCGGTACGAGCTGGTCGCTGGCGGTGTAGAGGACCGTGACCGCGAGGCCGAGGTCGAGCAGGACCGTGGTGATGAGCGGCAGACCGAGCCAGCGGACGTTCTTCTTCAGCAGGAGGAAGCCGAGGTACACCCCGACGGCCACTGTGGAGAAGGTGATGTTGAACTCGTACATGTTGCCCCACGGCGCCCGCTGCACGGACAGCGCGCGGGTGACCACCCCCGCCGCCTCGACCGCCCAGGCGAGGACGGTGAGGGAGATGGCGATCCGGCCGTACAGGTCGCCCTGCACATCGCCGCCGGCGGCGCCGGGGCCGTCCGGGATGTCGCGGACCCCGGAGGCCGAGCGGGTGATGATCCTCGGCCGCTCCAGGACGGCGGTCGCGCCGCCCCGCTGCTTCACCTCGACCGGTGCGGAGGCGGCCGCGGTGCCCTTGGCGCCGCCGGTCAGCGCGGCGGCCGTACGGGCGACCTTGCTGCGGCTGCCGAACAGCCACTCGGCGATATGAGCGAAGAAGGCGAGCATGTAGACGGCCATGGCCGAATAGATCAGGACGTTACTGGTCTGCGCCAGGCTTTCGTTGGTTGCTGCGGCGGCGAGAGTCACTTCTCAGCCCCTTCGACTTCGGCAGTCTCACGTGCGGGTGCAGGCGCGCTGGGCGCCTCTGAATGGAGGGTGTTGGCCAGTTCGGCCAGCTCCTCGGGGAGCTTGGCGGACTCGCTGCGGCCGAGGCCCGCCATCTCGACCACGGTGACGCCGTCGGCGCCCCGTACGGCCCGGACCCAGACCCGGCGCCGCTGGATGAAGAGCGAACCGGCCAGTCCTGCGATGGCCGCGATCGCCCCGGCGAGTGCCCAGCCGTCGCCGGGCTGGTGCGAGATCTGGAACGTCGCCCACTCCTTGACGTCCTTCTCGAAGGTGATCGAGCCGGCGCCGTCCGGCAGGGTGAGCTTCTCACCCGGCAGCAGGGTCTTCTTCAGCAGCTCGCCCTTGGCGTCCTCGAACGCCTTCATCTTCCGGGTGTCGAGCTGGTACACGTTCTGCGGCACTCCGGCGTCCACACCGAGACTGCCGTGGTACGCGCCCACGTTGAGCACCGGGAAGTCGAGCGCGGGGAACCGCGAGAACATCTTGGTCGCGCCGCCCTCGCCGCCGCCGTACGTCGGTACGAAGAACGCGGCGAAGCCGAGCTGGTCCTTCTTGCCGTTCGTGTCCCGGTAGCCGTCCATCACCTTGATGGCGCCCGTGGACGAGGCGTTGCTGTCGATGGGCAGCAGCGGGACGGCGCCGTTGAAGACGACCTCGCCGCGGCCGTCCCTGACGGTGACGACGGGCGCGTACCCGTGACCGATCAGATAGACCTTCGAGCCGTCGACCACCAGCGGCTCGTTGACCTTGATGACCGACTCGCGCTCCTCGCCGTCGGCACCGTCGGTGTAGTGGATGTTCGCCTGGTACGTACGGGGCGTGCCGACCTGCGGTCCGCTGCGCTCGTACGTACCGACGAACTTGTCGAGCCGGAAGCTGAACGGCGCCAGGTCGTTCGTGTCGAAGAGCGAGCCGGACCTGAAGTCGTCGTACTGGGTGAGGGTGTTGGCGAAGCCGTCGCCCTCGACGACGAGCTTGCCGCCCTCGGACTTGTAGAGCTGTCCGGCGGCGAAGGCGAGGAGCATCACGATCAGCGCGATGTGGAAGGCCAGGTTGCCGGCCTCGCGGAGATACCCCTTCTCGGCGGCGACGGCGTCACCGGCGGCCTCGGCGCGGAAGCGGCGCTTCTTCAGGATGGCGAGCGCGGCGGTGCGGACGTCCCCGGGCTCGGCGGTGGTGCGCCAGGTCGTGTACGCGGGCAGCCGGTCGAGCCGCCGCGGCGCGCCCGGCGGGCGGCCCCGCAACTGGCCGACGAACTGCCAGGTGCGCGGGACGATGCAGCCGATCAGCGAGATGAACAGCAGGATGTAGATCGCGGAGAACCACACCGAGCTGTAGACGTGGAAGAGCTGGAGCTTGTCGAAGACCGGCGCGAGCGTCTCGTGGCGGTCCTTGAAGTCCTGGACCTTCAGCTCGTCGACGCTGTTCTGCGGGATCAGGGAGCCGGGGATGGCGCCGAGGGAGAGCAGGAAGAGCAGGATGAGGGCGACGCGCATGGAGGTGAGCTGGCGCCAGAACCAGCGGGCCCAGCCGATGATCCCGAGGGTGGGACCCCCGACGAGGGTGTCGTAGCGCTCCTCGCGGGGGGCGGTGGAGAGCTGGGAGCCGGCGGCGCCGAGCTCGCGGGCGTCGGCGGAGGCCGCGCTGTCAGGGTCGGTAGCGGTACGGGTGCTGGTACCGCTGTCCGTACCTGCGTCGGTACCGCTCCCGGTCTCGGTCCCGGTACTGCTGTCGGTCTCGGTGTCGCTCATGGATTTCCCGCTCGTGG